>JBDTOO010000012.1:0-72793 GCA_039933215.1 Acidobacteriota bacterium | reverse complement strand
GAATAGTCTCCGCGCGATTCCGCGCGGAGGAGGTTCGCGATGCGGGAGCCCGACGATCGCGCAGCGATCCCAAGGGCGACGACCGGCATGCTTCTTGAAATGAGGCCGTCCATGGAAAACCGAATTCAACCCTCCCCGCGACGCCAGACGGCGCGGGCTGCCGTTTCTTCGATCGGTCCCCGCCGCGCGGTCGCGCGACGTTCCGAGGACGTCTCGCCGCGCCCGGACATCGTCTGCCTCTCTCATCTGCGATGGGACTTCGTCTTCCAGCGGCCTCAACACCTCCTGACGCGGTTCGCCCGCGAGTCCCGAGTCTTCTACGTCGAGGAACCGGAGTGGACGAGCGGGCCACCATCGCTGTCGGTGACGCTGCGCGAGAACGGCGTCCACGTGGTCGTTCCCCGCCTTCCGGAAGGCCTCGCCCCCGACGAGCAGGCGGGGATCCAGAAGGAGCTGCTGGACGATTTGATCCGCCGCTACGCGATCCGCCGTTTCGTCCTCTGGTTCTACACCCCGATGGCCCTCGCGTTCGCGCGGCACCTGCAGCCCGTCTCGATCGTCTACGACTGCATGGACGAGCTCGCCGCTTTCGCCGGAGCCCCGCGGGCCCTGAAGGACCGAGAGGCCGAGCTGTTGGTCCGGGCCGACCTCGTGCTGACCGGCGGCCAGAGCCTCTACGAGGCGAAGCAGGATCTTCACCCGAACGTCCACGCGTTCCCGAGCAGCGTCGACGTCTCCCATTTCGCGAAGGCGCGACGGTCGTCGAAGACTCCGGCGGATCAGGAGGTCATTCCCTCTCCGAGGCTTGGTTTCTTCGGAGTGATCGACGAGCGGATGGACCTCGACCTCGTTCGCGGCGTTGCCCTGGCGCGGCCGGACTGGCAGCTCATTTTCCTGGGACCGACTTGCAAGATCGATCCGGGCGCGTTTCCCGCCGCGGCGAACATCCACCGGCTCGGCAAGAAGTCCTACGAGGAGCTCCCCTCCTATATCGCGGGCTGGGACGTCGCTCTTCTTCCCTTCGCGCGCAACGACTCCACGAAGTTCATCAGCCCGACGAAGACTCCCGAGTACCTCGCCGCGGGGAAGCCCGTCGTTTCGACGTCGATCCGAGACGTCGTCCGGCCCTACGGGCAGCTGGGGCTCGCGCGAATCGCCGACACGGTGGACGATTTCGTCGCCGCGGTCGAGGCCAGCCTCGCGGAACCGTCCGCGGAGCGGATCGCCCGCGCCGACCATCTCCTCTCGACGATGTCGTGGGACAGGACCTGGTCCCGCATCCGCGACCTGGTGTGGGAGTCGAGCCAGTCCCGCGACGACTTCACCGCCGAGAGCGGGGCGCTCGCCGGCTGATCGGGCTCACTTCTCGCGCCGACGTCAGGCGGTCAAGGCCCCTCGCGGCGGCGCCGTCCGCGAGGACGGTGAGCGCCGGGTGCAGCGACAGGTAGGAGGCCGGGCACCGGGCGCCGACCTTCCCCTCCAGCGCGCTCGCGAGCGCGCGGGCTTTCGCGCGGCCCGTCGCGACCAGGAGGATCCGGCGCGCGGCGAGAATCGTCTCGATCCCCATGGTGAGCGCTTCCCGCGGGACGGGACGCATCCCGTCGTCGCGCAGAGACCGCCGCGTCGCGTCCGACAGGCGCACCACCGAGGTCCTCGGCGCGAGAGACGCCCCGGGCTCGAGATACGCCACGTGCCCGTTTCTTCCGATGCCGGCGATCGCGAGGTCCGCCGGCCCCGCCCGCCTCAGCTCCCGCTCGAACCGGGCGCATTCGCGCTCCGGGTCCGGCGCGTCGCCGCGCAGGGCGTGGATCCGCCGGGGATCGATGTCGACCCGCGAAAAGAGCCGGTCGTCCATGAAGGACCGAAAGCTCCTCGGATCCCCCGCCGGCACGGCGAGCTCATCCAGGACGAACGCGTCTGCCCGGCGAAAGGGCGCCCGTCCGGCGCGGTGCAGCCGGACGAGCTCGCGATACACGGGCATCATCGTCTTTCCGGAAGCGAGGACGAGCGTCGTCGCGAGGCGGCGGCGCAGCATCGCGGCGAGAAGCGCCGCCGCCTCGCACGCGACCTCTCTACCGCTCCCGAAGACTCGGATCTCCGGTGCGGAGCCCTTCCGGCTCACAGGGAGGGAAACGCCGAGAGCTCGACGCCTTCGGCATCGAGCAGCGTTCGAACGGCCGGGTCGCAGAGGATCTCGATCTCCCGTCCCCTCTCGCGAGAGTACGAGCTTCCGGCGAGAAGCTCGGCGTCGGGATGGCCCGGATGGCACATCAGCTCGGAGGTCCCCTCGGCGAGCGACGCGACGATCCGGCGCAGATTCTCCGCGGTCGCGCCCTCGGCGTAGAAGCCGTCGAAGAAAGCGTCCGGAACGCGCAGCCCCATTCCTCGAAGAGCCGTCCGCGCCGCCGCGCTCGAGGCGCGCACGGGAAGGTGGCGCTCCCTTGCGATGGCGCCGAACACCGGCTCGACCGCCGGATGGAGCGCCAAGTGGTGGTGGGAATCGAGGTGCGTCGGGGGCCTTCCCGCGGCCTCCTCGAAGAGAGCGATCTGCGCGGAAAGCTCGCGGCGGACCTCGTCGGGATCGATCTCCGAAGGCAGATCGGCGGCGTGGCGCACGAACCGTCCGGAAGGCGCGAGGGTCGGCAGCGAGTCCCGATGCGAGGCCGGCGTTCCGCCGCCCGTCAGCACGCAGTGAAGACCGAGCGAGAGGCGGGGGGCGGCCCTCCGCGCTCCTCGGATTCCTTCCGCGGCGGCGCGCTCCAGGATCATCACGGTCGCCGACGTCACGATGCCGCGGCGGTGGGCCTCGAGCGTCCCGTCGTTGATGCCGGCCGTCCGCCCGAAGTCGTCGGCATTGACGATGAGCCGCTTCACGCGTGCGCTCCGAGGGCCTCGATCGCCAGGGCCACGGCGCCGGCGGCCGGCTCCGCGTCCAGGCGGCGCACCCGCGCGCCGGGAAGGCCGACCGCGCGGCCGACGGCCGACTCGAGATCCGGAAGCGCGCGGAACGTCCCGCCGGACAGCACGACGTCGTAGGGGCCCCCGGCGAGCCGGAGCCGCCGCTCGACGCTCCCGGCGGCGAGCGCGAGCTCCGAGGCGGCGTCCGACAGGATTTCCGCGGCCACGGCGTCTCCCGACCGCGCCTCTTCGGAGACGCGAACCGCGAAGCGCGCGACCTCGTGCCGCGGATACTCGCGGTCGTAGACGCGGCGAACGAGCTCGTCCATCCGGCCGAGGGAGAAGTGCGCGAGGAGCGCGCCGGCGAGAGACGTCGGCGCGCCGCGCCCGTCCGAGCCGCGGAGCGCCGCGCGGATGGCCCGCTCTCCGATCCAGAATCCGGAGCCCTCGTCGCCGACGTGCCACCCCCACCCTCCGGCGCGCGCGATCTCTCCGTCCCCGTTGCGGCCCCACGCGATCGAGCCCGTGCCGCACACGATCGCGAGGCCGACCCGGCCCGGCGATCCGGCGACGAAGGCGATCCGGGCGTCGTTCGTCACCACGACGCGGTCCCGGAACCCGATGCGCCGCAGGATGGCTCGGAGGACTTCGTGATCGTCTGGGCGATCCGCGCCGGCGATTCCGAGCGCGATCGCGTCGGCGCGCTGCCCCGCCTCCCCTTCCGTCTTCTCGGTCAGCGCGTGAAGGACCTTTTCGACCTCGAGCTCTCCGTGGGTCCGCAGGTTCGCGCCGGACCCGTCCGCGGCGGCGAGAACGCGGCCGCTCTCGTCGGCGAGGAGCGCGCGCGTCTTCGTGCCGCCGGCGTCGATCCCGAGAACGTGTCGCATGCCTCCGAGCTCCGGTTGGGCGGCGAGGCTAGCACGGCGCTCCGGTCAGGAACGCTGCGCGCCCGACATATCGGCCGCCGCCTCTTCTTCCCGCGTCCGATCGGCCTCCGCGAGCCGGACCTTCAGAAAGGGGATGAGCGCGAGCCCCGGCGCCGCGAGGAGAAACGTGTACCCGAAGAAGAGAGCGTAGCCGAACCGCGCCGCGGCGAATCCGCTGGCAGCCCCCGAGATGTGGCGCGTCAACGCGAACAGGGCCGAGATGAGCGCGTACTGGGTCGCGGCGTGCCGGCGGTCGCAGAGCCGCATCATGAACGTCAGGAAGCAGGCGGTTCCGAGGCCCTGGCCGAAGGACTCGAGCACGGACACCGCGTAGATCGCGTAGCGGCCCCCGTCGAGCGCCGCCACGGCGCCGTAGCCGAGGTTCGGGAGGACCTGCGCGATTCCCAGTACGAAGAGGGCTCGCAGCAGTCCCCAGCGGCTGGTCAGCCACCCGCCGACCAATGCCCCCAGTACCGTGAAGGCGATACCGGCCGACGTCGAGACGAGTCCGATCTCGGCGAGCGACAGACCCCGGTCGACCCAGAACGGCTTGATCATCGGCGTGATCGCCTGGTCGCCCAGCTTGTAGAGGAGGAGAAAGGCGATCGCCGCCGCCGAACCGGGACGGGAGGCCCAGTCGACGAGGGGTTTCAGGAAGTTCTTATCTCGCGCCGGCGCCACCGTCCCCGCCGGAGCGCGGAGGACGACGGCGGCGAGCACGACCAGGAGCGCCCCGGCGACGATCCACAACGGCGGCCAGCCGAGCCGGCCCGCGCCGAAGACGATCCCACCTCCGCTCACGATCATGGCGACGCGGTAAGCGGAGACGCGAATGCCGTTCGCGGTTCCGACCTCCTCCTTCGGCACGAAGGCGATCGTGTGCGCGTCGATGGCGATGTCCTGGGTCGCCGAGGCGAGCGTGAAGAGAAACAGGACGATCCAGAGCGGCAGACCGGGGTGCGCGGGGTCGAACAGCGGGTGGATCGCGAGGAGCCCCCCCATGACGACGAGACATCCCGCGATCCATCGGCGCCGGTCCCCGTAGCGGTCGACCAGGGGCGCCCAGAGAAACTTGAGCGTCCAGGGGAGCCCCAGAAGCGAGATGAGCCCGATCGCCTTGAGCGACACCCCGTGGGCGCGGAAGTAGACCGTCCAGACCTCGAGATAGACGCCGTAGGGGAATCCTTCCGCGAAGTAGAGGAGGACGACCCATCGCATCCGCAGGGATGTGGCGGAGCCGCGCGGCGTCGGCGCGTTCGCCTCGGTCGAGTCGGCCATGTCGAAGAGTGTCCCCGAGTGCTTCCGCGATGTCATCTAGAATCGCCGGTCGAAGGGGTGAAAGCCGAACCGATCGGTTCGGCCTTCAAGCCACCGCGCGCCCGAGGGCTGCTTCATGAAAGGCGAGAAATGAGATCCGCCGCGATCTCCCATCCCGCGCCAGAAAACGCCGCCTCGCGAACCGAGCGGCCCGACCGAGGAGGCTCCATGCGCCGACGGTTCGCCTCACCCTTCGCCTTCGCCGTCGCCGTTGCCGTCTTCGGCCTTCACGCCTCGGGTCTGTCCGCCGGCGCCGATCCGCCGCCCGACGCCCCCGCGTCCGCTTCGAACCCGGCTCTGGCGCCGCTCGAGGCTCTCTACCCGGAGCTCGAAAGGCTCTACCTGGACTTCCACCAGACTCCCGAGCTCTCGCGCCACGAGGAGAAGACCGCGGCGAAGCTCGCGTCCCTCCTGAGGCCCCTCGGCTTCAAGGTGACCGAGAAAGTCGGTGGCACGGGCGTCGTCGGGGTCCTCGCAAACGGCGCGGGCCCGACGGTGCTGATCCGCGAGGACATGGATGCACTCCCCATCCAGGAGCGCACGAACCTCCCCTACGCGAGCAAGGTCACGGCGACGGACGAGTCCGGCGCCACGGTGCACGTCATGCACGCGTGCGGTCACGACGTTCACATGACGTCTCTCATCGGCGCCGCGACCCTGCTCTCCCGCGCGAAAGGCCTTTGGCGAGGCACCCTCGTCGTGATCGGCCAGCCCGCCGAGGAGCGTGGGAGCGGCGCGAAGGGGATGCTGGACGACGGTCTCTTCACCCGATTCCCCCGGCCCGACTTCGCGATCAGCCTCCACGACAGCGCCATCCTGCCCGCCGGAAAGCTCGCCTGGGTCCCGGGCTACGCGAACGCGAACGTGGACTCGGTCGACATCACCGTCTTCGGGCGCGGGGGCCACGGCGCGTACCCGCACACGACGATCGATCCGGTCGTGATCGCCTCGCGCATCGTGGTCTCGCTGCAGACGCTCGTCGCCCGCGAGAACAACCCGCTCGACCCCGCGGTGGTGACGGTGGGATCCTTCCACGCGGGCACGAAGCACAACATCATCCCGGACGAGGCGAAGCTGCAGATCACCGTGCGCTCCTACAAGGACGAGGTCCGCAAGCGCCTCCTCGCCGGAATCGAGAGGATCGCGAAGGCGGAGGCCGCCGCGGCCGGCGCCGAAAAGGCGCCCGCGGTGACCGTGAGCGAGGGGACGCCGGCGATGAAAAACGACCCCGCGCTCACCCGCCGGATCGCGGGAGTCTTCGAGCGGGAGTTCGGCAAGGACAACGTGATCCAGGGCGAGCCGACGATGGGCGGCGAGGACTTCTCGGAATTCGGGCGCGCGGGCATCCCTTCGCTCCAGTACAACCTGGGAGCCGTCGAGCCGGCCCGGTACGACGCCTCGAAGAAGAACGGCACGCCTCTCCCGTCGCTTCACTCCTCCGAGTTCGCCCCGAACCGGCCGATCACCCTGCGTCTCGGGACGGCGAGCCTGACGACCGCGGCGCTCGAGCTGCTGGGGAAGCCATGAGGCAGGGCCCGCCCATTCTCGCCGCCGTCCTCTCCGTGTGCGCCGCGGCCCCGTTCGCGCTGGCCGAAAAACCGAGACCCGCGGACGCGGACGTCGAGGCCATTTACCCCGATCTCGACGCGCTCTATCTCGACCTCCATCGCAACCCGGAGCTGTCCCAGCACGAGGTGAAGACCGCGGCGAAGATGGCGGAGCGCCTCCGGGCGCTCGGCTTCGCGGTGACCACCGAGATCGGGGGACACGGCGTGGTCGGCGTCATGAAGAACGGTGCGGGTCCAACCGTCGCGCTCCGCACCGACCTCGATGCTCTGCCCATCGAAGAGCGCACCGGGCTCCCGTACGCCAGCCGGGTGACGACGAAGGACGACTCGGGGAACACCGTGTCGGTGATGCACGCCTGCGGCCACGACATCCACATGACCTCGTGGGTGGGCGCCGCGACGCTTCTCGCGAAGGCGAAGGACCGCTGGAAGGGAACGCTCGTCATGATCGGCCAGCCGGACGAAGAGAAGGGCAGCGGCGCGAGGACGATGCTGGACGCCGGCCTCTTCACGCGCTTTCCGCGGCCGGATTTCATCGTCGCGATCCACGACAGTCCCGACCTGCCGGCGGGAAAGATCGGCGCGAGGCCCGGCTTCACGTTCGCCAACGTCGACTCGGCCGACATCACCGTGTACGGGCGCGGGGGACACGGGGCGTATCCGCACAAGACGGTCGATCCCATCGTGATCGCCGCCCGCATCGTCGTCGCGCTGCAGACGATCGTCTCCCGGGAGGAGAGCCCGTTCGATCCGGCCGTCGTCACCGTCGGCTCGATCCACGGCGGCACGAAGCACAACATCATCCCCGACGAGGTGCGGCTGCAGCTCACCGTACGCTCCTACAAGGAGGAAGTGCGAAAGCGTCTGCATGCGGCGATCGAGCGCATCGCGAAGGCGGAGGCCGCCGCCGCGGGGGCTCCGAAGGAGCCGAAGGTCCGGATCTCGCTGGGAGACCCGGCGACCTACAACGATCCGGCTCTGACCGAGCGCCTGACGGGAGCGCTGAAGGACCGCTTCGGCGCCGGCAACGTCGTCGTGCCCGATGCGGTCATGGCCGGCGAGGACTTTTCGTGGTACGGCCGGGAGGGCGTGCCGGCGGCGATCCTCTGGGTTGGGGGCGTGAACCCCGAACGGTTCGAAGCGGCCGTGAAGGCGGGCACGCCGATGCCCGGCCTCCATTCGTCCGAATGGGCTCCCGATCGCGGGCCCACGATCCGAACCGGCGTCCAGACTCTCACGACGGCGGCCCTGGAGCTGCTCGGGAAGTAAAACGCGGGCTCCGGGGCGGCTCCGGCACCGAACCTGCACTGGTTCCCGACGGTGAGTCAGATCCTGAGCTTTCGCCTCTTTCGCCTCGGCGGCGCCGACGTGACAATGTCGAGCGTCCTGATCTCGCTCGCGATCTTCGCCGCGACCTGGATCGCGGCGCGTCTCGCCCGCAAGCTGGTGGCGGAGCGGCTCCTCGGGAGAACTCACCTTGCCGTCGGCGCGCGCTACTCCGTCGGCCGCGTGCTGTCGTACCTGATCTGGTTCGCCGGGGCGATGCTCGCCTTGAATACGCTGGGCATCAACGCGACGAGCCTCGCGGCGTTCGGAGCGGCCGTGGGCGTCGGCATCGGATTCGGCCTGCAGGACGTCGTGAAGAATTTCTTCGCGGGGATCATCGTGCTGCTCGAGCGCCCCATCATGGTCGGCGATCGCATCGAGATCGACAAGGCGAACGGGGACGTCGTCGAGATCCGTACGCGCTCGACCGTCATCCGGACGAACGACGAGGTCTACCTGATCATCCCGAACTCGAAGTTCATCACCGAGACGGTCACGAACTGGAGCTATCGGAGCAACCGGATCCGGTTTCGCGCTCCGGTCGGCGTCGCGACGAACAGCCGTCCGCGGGAGGTCGAAGAGGCGCTGCTCGCCGCGGCGGCGCGCGTTCCGGGAATCCTCGCCGAGCCGCCGCCCGCCGTCTTCTTCGCGGGTTTCGGAGAATACACCCTCGACTTCGAGCTCCTCTGCTGGACGGAAGGAATGCTCCACCGGCGCCCGTCCTTCGTGAGCGGTATGAACTTCGAGATCTGGGAGGAGCTCTCGCGCAGGGCCATCGAGATCCCCAATCCTCAGCGCGACGTCCGCATCCGTTCGAGGCCGGATGGCGGCACGGAAAGTGCAAATTCCGAAGCGAGGAAGGAGCCAACATGAACCGCGACGAAATCGAAGGACGCAAGGACAATATCAAGGGCCGCATCAAGGAAGCCGCCGGAACCCTCACGGGGAACAAGGACCTCGAGAGCGAAGGCGCGGATGACCGGGCCGGCGGAGCCCTTCAGGAGGGACTCGGGAAAGCCCGGCGAAAAGTGGGCGACGCGATCGAAGACTTCGGCAAGGATCTGAAGCGCTGACAGCCGTTCGATGAATTCCATCCGGCCCGCTTCCGAGCGGGCCTTTTTCACAGAGAAGCGCCGTGGCCCCGAGACGAGATCGCCCGCGACCACATGGGAAACCAGAGGCGCTGACGAAGCGATGGGCGTCTTTTCTTCGGCGGCTTCACCGGAGTCCCGCGGGCGTCCGGCGGGCCCGCTCCCGCGTTTGAGCTAGCATCGCCGTCGATGGCCAGTCCCAAAACGGTCCGCCGCTCCACATCCGAGGCTTCCCGCGCGCGGATCCGCGAGCATCGCTTCGAGGACGCCTCGGCGCTCTACGGGATCCCGAACTGGGGAAAGGGTTTCTTCCACGTTTCCGACGACGGCGAGCTCATCGTGCGGCCGACCCGGGAGGCGAACCGCGGCGTGGCTCTGAAGCAGATCGTCGACGACGTCGCGCTGCGCGGCATCACGACGCCGATGGTCATTCGATTCCCGCAGATCCTCTCCGCCGCCGTGCAGAGCCTGAACGAAGCCTTCGCGCGGGCGATCGACGAGTTCGACTACGGGAGCGTCTTCCGGGGCGTCTTCCCGATCAAGGTCAACCAGAAACGCGTCGTGGTCCAGCAGATCATCGAGGCGGGCCGGCCGTACAACTACGGCCTCGAGGCGGGGTCCAAGCCGGAGCTCCTCGCCGCCATCGCCGCGGACCTCGGCCCCGAGTGCCTCATCACATGCAACGGCTACAAGGACGACGCCTTCATCGGAATGGCGCTGAACGCCGTCCGCATGAAGAAGAAGGTCGTCCTCATTCTCGAGAAGGTCTCGGAGCTCGACCGCATCCTGTCGGTCGCGAAGTCCCGCGGCGTCCGCCCCCTGCTAGGCATGCGCGCGAAGCTCTACGCCCGAGGCTCCGGAAAGTGGGCGAAGTCGGGAGGCGAGGCGGCGAAGTTCGGGCTCACGACGCCGGAGATGCTCGAGGCGGTCCGGATCCTCAAAACGCGCCGGATGCTGGATTCGATGGTCATGCTCCACTTCCATATCGGCTCGCAGATCACGGACATCCGCAAGATCAAGAACGCGATCCGCGAGGCCGGGCGTGTTTACGGGAAGCTCCGCGCGATGGGCGTCCCCATCCAGTACCTGAACCTGGGCGGAGGCCTCGGCGTCGATTACGACGGCTCGAAGACCGCGTTCGAGTCGTCGATGAACTACTCCGTGCAGGAATACGCGAACGACGTCGTCTACACGATCAAGCAGATCTGCGAGGAAGAAGGCGTTCCAGTCCCGACTCTCGTCACCGAATCGGGGCGCGCCGTCACGGCGTTCCATTCCGTCCTCGTGACGAACGTGCTCGACGTGGCCGACCGGATCGAGCAGGGCCGGCGCGTGCGGGTGACATCCTCCGACGCACCTGTCATCCAGGAGCTCGCCGGAATCCTGGCTTCCACGAACGCCAAGAACCTTCGCGAGAGCTACCACGACGCGCTCCAGTACAAGGAAGAGCTCTTCACGCTCTTCAACCTCGGCCACCTCTCCCTCGAGGACCGCTCCAAGGGCGAGGTCCTCTTCTGGCAGATCTGCGAGCGTATCCACCGCGACTTGAAGACGCTGAAGGAGATCCCGGAAGAGTTCGAGGACATGGAGAAGATGCTCGCGGACACCTATGTCATGAACTTCTCCGTCTTCCAGTCGCTTCCCGACTCCTGGGCCATCGACCAGCTCTTTCCGATCCTCCCCATCCACCGCCTGACCGAGAAGCCGACGGAAGTCGGGACCCTCGCCGACATCACCTGCGACTCCGACGGGAAGATCGACAAGTTCATCGACCTGCGGGACATCAAGGAGACGCTGCCTCTCCACACGTTCCGGCAGGGCGAGCCCTACTACCTCGCCTTCTGCCTGATGGGCGCCTACCAGGACGTCCTCGGGGACCTGCACAACCTGTTCGGGGAGGCGCACGAGGTCCTCGTCACCGTCGACGACGAAGGTCGAGCGCGCGTCGAGGACGTCCTGCCCGGGGAGTCGAGCGAGAGGGTCCTCGAGTACATGAACTACGACCGCACCGAGATCCTCGACTCCATCAACAAGCAGCTCCGCCGCGTCTCCGGCCGTCCGCTGAAGAAAGACGAGGTCCAGCGGATCTACAAGGAGTTCGAGGCCGTCTTCCCGGGCTACACCTACCTCGACCGGTAAGCCCGCGAGGGCGGAGCGTCACAGCGAGGTCGGCCTCGAGTCGGCAGGTCCCTTGCTTGTCTCGCGGCATGCCTTCCCGGCGGGTCCCCGCCTCAGAGCGAAATGCCTCGGCCTCCGGCTCGGCCGGAACGAGGCTTTCGGCGGACGAGATCTACGAAAATGTTTCGTCCGCCGCGGTCGAGGAGCTCGAGCGGCCCGCGCCGGCACTCCTGTGGTCCGCGATCGCCGCCGGCATGACGATCGGGTTCAGCTTTCTCGCGGCGGGGTTTCTCGGACTTCTGGCCCCCGAGCCCCTGCGCCCGGCCGCCCACGCCATGGGCTACCCACTGGGATTCATCTTCGTGGTCCTGGCCCGCCAGCAGCTCTTCACCGAAAACACCCTGGAGCCCGTCATTCCCCTCCTTCGAGATCCGTCCGGGAAGACGCTGCGAAAAGTTCTGGCGCTCTGGGGCGTCGTCTTAGCGGGCAACATGGCCGGCGCCACACTCTTCGCGTGGGCGATCGCACGGACCCCGATGCTCGAACAGGCGATGGCAACACCGCTCCTCGAGATCGCGAGGCAAGCCACCGGGGGGGGCTTCTTCCTCATTCTTTACAGGGCGATCTTCGCGGGTTGGCTCGTCGCGCTCATGGCGTGGCTCGTTGCCTCGACGCATTCCACCGCCGCGCAGGTCGTCCTCATCTGGTTGACGACCGCTCCGATCTCGGCGTTCGGTTTCTGCCATTCGGTGGCGGGTGCCGTCGAGGCCTTCTACCGCGCCTTCTCGGGCGACGCCCCGTGGACGGAGATGCTCGGGGGCTTTCTCGTGCCGGCCGTCCTCGGCAACGTCATCGGAGGCGTCCTCCTCGTCGCGCTCCTGAACCATGGGCAGGTCGCCGGAGGCAGGAAATGACGCCCGCTCTCAGGGACACGTCGCGAACGCCGAGGTGTCCTGAAGCGGCAGGAAGGCCGTGCCGAGCGGGTTCACGTACCGCCTCGTCGCGCCCGCGTGAAGATCCGTGACCGTCAGAGTGACCTCCACATTCGTGAGGCCCCCCGCGAAGACCCAGAAACGGCTGTTCAGTCCGCAGCCGTTCAACGTCTTCACGACCATCTCGATGTTGTTCGCGGAGAAAAACCAGAAGTAGCCGGAGTCGTCCGTGAGCCGCACGGCGTCGCCCGCTCCCGACGCCGTGCTCGACCTCCACTCGGCCACGACCCGGAACCGGCCTCCGGAGAGGCAGAGCGCCCGGGGATCCGGAGCGCACGGCCCTGTCGGGCCCGTCGTGATGCGGCCGATCCGGTTGGCGGCCGCCTCGACGAACCAGATCGCGCCGTCCGGGCCCGCGGTGATCCCCGACGGCTGGCTCCCGGCCGGGAGAGGAAATTCCATCACCGCTCCTGACGTCGTCGCGCGCGCGATCTTCCCCGCGTCGAACTCCGTCAGCCAGAGCGCCCCATCCGGACCCGCCGTCATTCCCCGGATCGCGCCCGCCACGGGCGGAATCGGGACATCGGCGATCCCGCCGTCCGGGGCAACGCGGCCGAGCCTGTCGCCCGCCGCCAGATGCTCGGCGATCCAGACCGCGCCGTCGGGACCCGCCGCGAGCGCCAGCGAGTCGCTGCCGGGCGTCGAGATCGGGAACTCGGAGACGACGCCCCCCGTCGTCGCGCGGCCGACCCGGCCGGAAAAAGGCATCGAGAACCAGAGGCTGCCGTCGGGTCCCGCGACGATCTGGTGCGGAGACTGCGAGGGGTTCGGAGGAGCGAAGAGCGTGAACTGACCCGCCGTCGTGACGCGCCGGATCCGGCCGCCCGCTGCGCCGTCCGTCTCCGTGAACCAGAGGGCGCCGTCCGGCCCCGCCGTGATCTCGCTCGGCCCGCCGGCCGCGAAGGCGCTCGGGATCGGAAACTCGGTGACGACTCCGGAGGTCGTGATGCGGCCGATCCGGTTCGCGCCGTTTTCCGTGAACCAGAGGTTTCCGTCCGCGCCGCGGGCGATCGAGGTCGGAAACGACCCTGCCGCGGGCAACGGAAATTCGGTGAAGACGCCCCCCGGCGTCACGCGCCCGATGCGGTTCGCGGCGCCCTCCGTAAACCAGAGATTGCCGTCGGGGCCGGCCGCGATCGCGGAGGCGCCGCTCGCCGGCGTCGGGATGGCGAAATCGGTGACGGTCTGCGCCGCGGCCGGATCGGCTCCCGCGGCGGCTCCCGCGAGGAGGGCGGCGAAGAGAAGCCCGCTCGGACGTCTGAGGGCAACGGGAAATCGGGCCATGGGGTCCTCCAGGAGAGCTTCGCGACGGGCGATCCGTCCGGGCGATCCTGCTCCGGGGGTCCCCGGAGGTCTAGAACGGTTGAAACGTTTCGGGTGTCGCGGTCCGGCGGCGGTAAACCGATGGGGAGATTCCGTAGCGCGCCCGGAAACGGCGGGTCAGATGACTCTGGTCGGAGAAGCCCGCCGCGGCCGCGATGGCGGCGACCGGAAGACTCGATCGCCGGAGGCGATCCCGCGCCCAGGCGAGCCGCTGGAGCCGCACGAGCTCGCCCGGGGAGAGGTGGAGGTGGCGGCGAAACTCCCGGGCGAGATGCACGGGATGGACGCCCGCCTCCCGCGCGATCTCCGCGACCGAGAGCGGCTCGAAGAGGCGGTCTTCGATGAGCGCGATCGCGCGGTCGAGCCAGCCCGGTCGGGCGGACGAGAGCCGCGACGGAATCTCGAGGGAGGCCATGAGCTCGAAGAAGATCCCTTCCGCCACCAGCGGCGTCGCGGGATCCGCGAGGCGCAGCTCCCGCTCCAGACCGAGGCTCGCCGCCGTCGCGAGCTCGCTCTCGAAGACGACCGGCTCCGTGAACAGGGCGGGCAGCCCGAACGAGGGCTCGCCCTTGAGCTCGACCAAGAGGCAGCGCGCGCCCGCGGCACCGTACGCGTTGGCGTGCGGCTCGCCCGGCGGTTTTCCGATCACGAGCGACCTCCGGACGTCCCAGGACCGGGCGCCCAGGGCCTCCTCGAAGCCGCCCTCGATCAGGAAATTGACGGTCGCGTTCTCGTGGCTGTGCGGCGCGATGCGGAAGCCGGCCGGGTGGAGGGTCTCGCGCAGCGAGAGCCAGCCGAGATCGAGAGCGGCGAGCGAGCGGCCGAGGGTTGCCGCATCGTGTGCGGCGGCCGTCAGGGTGTGACCCCCGGCCTGGCTGCGTGCCGGTCGGGATACGCGGCCGGGTCCGGGTCGGGGTAAATCAGCCACTTCGCGCGGCGCTCGCGAAACCGGGCGAGGCCCGGCGCCCACGACGCCGCGATGGCTTCCGGCGCCTCGCCGCGCTCGATGCGCGCGATGGTGTTCGCGTTCGCGATCAAGACGCCCAGCCCGCTGCGGTCCCAGTCCGCCGGAAAGAGGGCGCGCAGGGCGCAGGCGATCTCGATCCCGAGCGACACGGCGCGGAGCGCGGCGCGGTCCGTGACGTCGATCCGCACGCCGCCGCAGCGCGCGCCCGCGTGGACCGACGACGCCGGCGTGAAGTGGACGGGCGAGAACCGGACTCCGGCGATCCGCCGGCCCGAGAGGTAGGCGGCGAGCCGCGAGGCGTCGATCCACGGGGCGCCGAGGACCTCGAACGGGGTTTCCGTGCCTCTTCCGACGGACACGTTCGTCGTCTCCAGCATTCCGATGCCCGGATAGAGCGCCGCAGCCGCGAGCGAGCGCATGTTGGGAGAGGGGTTCACCCATTCGAGGCCGGTCTCGTCGTACCAGAGGTCGCGCGACCAGCCGCGCATCCGCACGACCTCGATCCGCGCGCCGAGATGCTTTTCGGCGTCGAAGAGGCGCAAGAGCTCGCCCGGCGTCATCCCGTACTGGATCGGGATGTCGTGGTACGCCGTGAACGACAGCCTGTCGCGGTCGGCGAGCGGGCCGTCCACGGCCGTTCCGGTCACGGGATCCGGCCGGTCGAGCACGACGACTGAAATCTTCGCCTTCGCGGCCTCTTCGAGGAGGAAGGCGGCGGTCGTCACGTAGGTGTAGAAGCGCGTCCCGACGTCCTGGAGGTCGATGACCACCGCGTCGAGATCCGAGAGCGCCTCCCGCGTGGGCCGCTGGCTCTCCCCGTAGAGGGAGACGATCGGGCGGCCCGTCGTGGAATCGGTCCCGTCCGCGACGGCCGCGTCGGCCTCGGCGCGGAAGCCGTGCTCGGGCGAGAAGAGACGGACGAGCGTGACTCCGGCCTTCTTCGCCTCCGGGGAGGAGAGCACCACCGCCGTCGGCCTTCCATCGCGTGCCAGACCCGTCGGGTTCGTGAGGAGCCCGACGCGCCGGCCGGCGAGCGGCCGGAAAGCCTCCTCGACCAGCATGTCGACCCCCGACCGCACCACCCGCGCCGGCGGAAGCAGCGGAGCCGCCGGCTTCCGAGCGGCCGCGCGCGTGTCGATGCCGGCCGCCGCGATGCTGGCGACGAGAGACCGGATGCGGACGACGTTTCCCTTTCCCTCCGGGTGCACGCGATTCGAGAGAAACACGACGAAGGCGCCGGAGGTCGGGTCCAGCCACACGCTCGTCCCCGTGAAGCCGGTGTGCCCGAAGGAACCCGGGGGAAAGAGATCGCCGCGGTTGCTCGAGAACGCGGTGTCGACGTCGAAGCCGAGAGCGCGGACGTTCCCGTCGGGAAAGTAGCGCGGGCGTGTCAGGGCCTCGACCGAGAGCGGCGAGAGGACGCGGACGGGCCCGAGAGCGCCGCCCGCGAGGATCATCCGGCAGAACCGGGCGAGATCGTCGGCCGTCGAGAATAGGCCCGCGTGCCCCGCGACCCCGCCGACCGCCCAGGCGCGCGGATCGTGCACCTCCCCGCGCATCCAGCGGTCTTCGCGCCGCTCCGTGGGGGCGATCCGCGCGGCGTCGGACGGTGCCGCCCCGGCGGGCCGGAAGCCCGTGTCCCTCATCCCGAGAGGCCGGAAGATCCGCCTCTCCGAGAATCGATCGAGGCCCTCCCCGGCGACCCGGCGCACGATCTCGCCCAGCACCTCGAAACCGACGTCGGAGTAGACGAACTCGGAACCCGGCTTCGACGTCAGCGGTTGCGCGAACTTGCGGGCGAAGATCTCGTCGCGGGAGCCCGTGTAGAGCTCGAGCGGGTCGTCGGGAGGAAATCCCGCCCGGTGGAGGAGGAGCTGCTCGACGGTCACCTTCGCGCGGTCGCCTCCGGCCGGCGCGAACTCCGGGATGTAGCGCGTGACGGGATCCGCCAGGCGGATCCTCCCCTCCTCGACCAGGATCATCACGGACGGCGCCGTCGCGACGACCTTCGTGAGGGAGGCCACGTCGAAGATCGTTTCCACCGTCATCGGCTCCGTTGCGGGCGCGACCGCGCGCGAGCCGAATGCCTGCCGCAGCTCCGTCCGCGACCCGCGGCCGACGAGGACGACCGCCCCCGGCAGCTCGTGCGCGGCGATCGCCTCCTCGACGACCGCGGCGACGCGGGCGAGCCGAGCCGGGGCGGGCCGGTGGGCCGCCATGGAGGCCGCCGCGAGAAGCAGCGCCGCGATCACGCCTTGCCCGGCTCCTTCTCCCGCGCGAGGCCGCGCACCAGGAGCGATCCGGAGACGGCGAGAAGGATTCCGAAGGCCAGCGCCTGCCGCGGCCGGTGGAAGATCACGCCGCCCGCGGCGAACATGATCGAGTACACGACGCAGATCCCGAGGAGCCAGAACAGGAAGCTGCGGCCGATCTCGCCCGGGGGCGGAGCGATCCCCGTCGAGCGCGCGAACGGCGCCCATCCGTTCCCGGCCGGACGGACCTTCCGGTAGAACGCCTCGAGCGTGGCATTCGACTCGGGACGAGTCGCGAAGGTGACGGCGACCCAGACGCCCGTCGTCACAATCGTGGTCAGGATCAGGTTCAGGGCGAAGCCCTCCGGCCGCGCCGGATCGAGCGCCGGGACCCGGGACCCCGCCATCCGCAGCCCGACCGAGGTCACGAGCGCGGACGCCATCGCGGAGACTTCCGACCAGGCATTGATCCGCCACCAGTACCACCGGAGGATGTACACGAGCCCGGTGCCGGCGCCGAGGGTCAGCAGCAGCTCCCACACCTTGCTGATCTGGTCCATGAAGATCGTCACGATGATCGAAAGCACCAGCGTGAAGAAGGTCGCGATGCGCGAGGCCATCACGTAGTGCCGCTCCGAGGCGTCGCGCCGGATGAAGCGTCGGTAGAGGTCGTTCATGAGGTAGCTCGAGCCCCAGTTCATTTGCGTGGCCTGCGTGGACGTGTAGGCGGCCGCGAACGACGCGAGCATCAGCCCGCGCAAGCCTGCGGGCAGGTAGTCGACCATCATTCGGACGTAGTTCAGCCCCGGGTCTTCGACGCCCGCCGCGTTCTTCACCGACCCGCCGTAGATGGCGAGCGAACAGAGCGCGGTGACGACCCAGGGCCAGCTGCGCAGCGCGTAGTGCGCCACGTTGAAGAAGAGCGCCGCCGAGCGGCTGTTCCACTCGTCCTTGCAGGCGAGCATGTTCTGGGCGACGTAGCCGCCGCCGCCCGGCTCCGCGCCGGGATACCACGATGCCCACCAGTTCAGGGCGAGGAGCCCGGCGAAAGAGATCACGGGGAGAGCCCAGGAGGGATCCCGTCCCACGGGCCAGAGGGAAAGAATGGCATCCGCGGAGCCGAACGTCGTTCCCGCGGGAGACCCCGCCGGATGGGCGGCGCCGACGCGCAGCTTCAGCGCCTCGATTCCGCCGACCGCTCCGACGGAGACGACGGCGAGGACGATCGCTCCGCCCATCTCGAAGAGGTACTGCACTCCGTGGTTCGCCGCCACGCCCCAGTACCCGGAGACCACGGTGTAAATGAAGGTGAGGAAGAGACAGACGGAGAGAGCCGGCCACCGCGAGATGCCGAGCGTCCCCGCGATCACCTTCGACATGCCGAGGTTCACCCACCCCATGACGAGCATGTTGACCAGGAGGCCCATGTACCCGGCGCGGAACCCGCGAAGAAACGCCGCTGGCCGGCCGGAATAGCGCAGCTCCGTCAGCTCGACGTCCGTCACGACCGCCGCGCGGCGCCACAGGCGCGCGAAGAAGAAAACGGTGAGCATCCCGGACGGCAGCATCGACCACCAGAGCCAGTTGCCGGCGACGCCGTTCTTCGCGACCATCTCGGTCACCGCCAGGGGGGTGTCCGCGGAGAATGTCGTCGCGACCATGGCGGTGCCGGCGAGCCACCACGGCATCGAACGGTTCGAGAGGAAGTAGTCGAGCATCGACCTCTTCGCGCGGCGCGCGAAGAAGAGCCCGAGCGTCAGGACGAGCGCGAAGTAGCCCGCCAGGATCGCGAAGTCGATCGCCGAGAGCTTCATCGCGGCGCGGCCTCCACCGGGATCCCGGCGCCCCGGTCGGCGATCCCCGGAATCGTCACGGGCAGCCTTCCTCCGACGGCCGCCTCGCCGAAGACGGCCCGCGCCGCGGCCGACTGCGCCTCGGCCTGGCTCCCCCAGGCGACGAGCGCCGAGCGGACGCCGGGAAAGTCGGACAGGAGATACGGGCTTCCGAATACGACGACGACCGTGGGGACCGGGCCGGCCAGGATCCGCTCGACCGCGGCGCGCGCCCCGTCCGGGATGCCGATCGAGCCCCTGCCGCTCTGGAACCGCGCGAAGATCGAGATCAGCACGGTTTCCGACTGCGCCGCGCCGGCCAGCGTCGTCTCGACGTCCGCGGCGGTCGAGAGCGGGTCGAGCAGGAACGCGGCGGGCGGGTGCGAGAGCCTTCGCCGCAGCTCCCCGGTCAGATCCTCCGACAGCCGGGGCTGGTCCGTGACGACGACGTGCGCGACGCGGCTCTCCCGGTGAATCGGCCACGCGGCGGGATCCCGGCGGACGAGCGTCAGCGAACGGCGGGCGATCTCCTCGGCGACGGCGCGATGGTCCGGCCGGTCTACCACGCGGAAGATCCGCTCCGGATCCGCGTCCGCCGCCGGAAAGCGAGCCTTGGCCGCGAGCACGCGCGCCACGGCGGCGTCGACGGCCGCGAGCGGGATCCGTCCGCTCTCGACCGCCCGGCGGACTCCCGCGACCGCGGCGCCGACGTCGGGGGACTTCAGCACCTGGTCGGCGCCGGCGAGGATCGCGCGCACGGCCGCTTCCCCCGCGTCGAAGTGGTCGACGATGCCCCCCATGTCCACCGCGTCGGTGACGACCAGTCCGCGGAAGCCGAGTCGTCTCCGGAGCAGGCCGCCGGTGATGAGCTCCGAAAGGCTCGCCGGCACCGTTGCGTTCGCCGTGACCTCGACCACATCGCGCGTGTAGGGGTTCTCCAGGGCGCCGCCCGGCCGCGGCGGCGCGGGCGACGGGTCGAGGCTCGGCACGGACAGGTGCGCGGTCATCACGGATCCGACGCCCGCCTCGATCGCGGCGCGAAAGGGAACGAGCTCCACGGCGTCGAGCTCGGCTGAGGTCCTCTCCAGGACCGGCAGCGAGCGATGCGAGTCGCTCGGCGTGCCGCCGTGGCCGGGGAAGTGCTTCACGGTCGCCAGCACTCCCCCGCCCTGCACGCCGCGGACGAAAGCCGCGACGAACCGGCCGACCTCCCGGGGGTCCTCGCCGAAGCTCCGGACGTTGATCGCCGGGTTGCGGGGGTTCACGTTGACGTCGGCCACCGGCGCGTAGATCTGGTTCAGGCCGAGCGCCCGCGCTTCCTCCGCCACGATCCTTCCCTCGCTCTCGGCGAGAGCCGGATCGCCCGTCGCGGCGATGGCCATGGGCCACGGCCAGTATGTTGTGTCCTGGAACCGCATGCCGATCCCCGCCTCGAGGTCCGCCGCCACGAGGAGCGGCGTGCGCGCGGCGGCCTGCAGCTTGCGGTTCAGGAACGCGGTCTCGTAAACACCCGACGAGAGAAACCACATCACTCCGCCGACGTGGTTGTCGCGGACCTGGTGGAGGAGCTCGCGGTACTCGGGGGACTCCTCGTTCATGAATCGACCGGTCGACGCGTAGACGAAGAGCTGGCCGATCTTCTCGTCGAGAGAGAGAGAGGAGAGAGAAAGCGGGGCGGGCGCGGACCGCGTGGCGGTGGCGCAGGCCGCCGCGGACGCCAGGAGGATCGCCGCGAAGACCGGGCTCCGCGCGCTGGTCGACGAACGCTCGTGCACCGGGAGGAAGTCTACCGTTCGCAGGATCGGCCAGCAGCCGCAGCCGTCCGCCCCCTCATCCTTCTCTTCCCCGCACCAGGCGGAGAGAGAAGGAGAGAGAGGACGTCCTCAGGCGCGCGGGGGGATCGGGATCGTGCCGGCCGCGGGGGGCGGCTCCGGCGCTTGCCGGCCGAGCGCGGCCATCCCGGCGAGGCCGCCGAGCCCCATCGTCTCGACGGCGGACGACGGGACGATGACCATCGAGCCCTTTTCCTTGATCGCCTCGTACAGCATGTTCATCGCGCGCAGGTGGAGCGCGACCGGCTTGTCGGCGTAGGCCTCCCCCGCCTTGACGAAGCGCTCCGCGATCTCCGTCTCCGCGGTGCCGAGGATGATTCGGGCCTGGCGCTCCCGTTCCGCCTGCGCCTGCCGGCTCATCGCGTCCTCGAGCTCCTGGGGGATCTTCACGTCGCGGATCTCGACCGAGTGCACCGTGATTCCCCAGGGGTTCGTCTTCTCGTCGAGGATCTTCTGGAGCTCCTTGCCGAGCTGCTCCCGCTCCGTGATCATCTCCGCGAGCTGGTGGCGCCCGATGGCTTCCCGCAGCGCCGTTTGGGCGGACATCATGACGGCGTCCATGTAGTCGGAGACCTCGAGGACGGACTTCTGGGCGTCCCAGACCGTCCAGAAGACGATGGCGTCGACATTGACGGGAACGGTGTCCCGCGTCAGCGCGGACTCGGCGCTCACGTCCGTCACGCGAACGCGCTGGTCGATCAGGTGCGAGACGGTGTCGACGATCGGAACGATGCCGAAGAGACCGGGCCCCTTCAGTCCCACGAACCGGCCGAACCGGAGCACCACCGCGCGCTCCCACTGCCGGGCGACCTTGATCGAGAAGAGGGCGATCAGTCCTGCGAGCGTGGAACCCAGGAGGACGAGAGGCGTGCCGGGAACGCGGTCGATCGCGATCGCGATTCCGAAGCCGACGACGTCGATCAGGATCATGGCGGTGACGCTGACCGGGTTGACGAATCGGCGGGCGTCCGCGCCCGTCTCGCGGGCCTTCTGGCGGCGCTCGGACGCGTCGCCCTTCTCCTCCCGCGATCTCCGTCCCGCACCGCCCCCGGGGATGATGAAGGGAACCATCGATCTACCTCCTGTCCATTTTCTCCGCGCGCTCCGTGAGCGCTTCGGCGAGCTCGTCGAGAGAAAAGCCGCTCGACGCGGCGAGCGAGACGAAACGGTCGACCAGGCCGTCCAGGGCCTTGCGGCGCTCGGCGCTGCGCCGCTCGGCCCGCCGCGTGGCGACGAAGGTCCCCGTCCCCTGCTGCGTGTCGACGATGCCGCGAATCTCCATCTCCCGGTATGCCTTCGCGACGGTGTTCAAGTTCACCGAAAGGTCGACGGCGAGCTGGCGGACGGTCGGCAGCTGGACGCCGGGGCCGAGACGCCCGTCGGCCACGGCGAGAAGGACCTGGTCGATGACCTGGCGGTAGAACGGCACCCCCGAGGAGGTGTCGAGCCGGAACAGCCGGGACGTCTCCGTCGTTGTCATATTCAACTAGTACAATAGAGCACATCCGGAAGGACGTCAAGACCTCTCGTGACTCTGCACCGGAATTTGTGCAAACTCGGTTCTGGCCCTATCAGACGACGGCATCTCCCTCGAAACACGGTGGTTGCAGCCGCAACAACGGGGCTCTTTTCTTCTCGACGACTTCATGTCAATTTCTCGGCGTCACTCGATGACGACAGACACTCTTGCCGTCCATTCTCAGAGAAGGAGGTCTCGATGAGGGGAATCGCGTCTGGCGGGTGGCGGGCATCATGGGGACTCGCGCTCGTCGCAGCGTTCGCGCTCGCGCCGGCCGCAGTCGCGCAGACGGACGTGACGACCGGGCGCATCTCCGGGGTGGTGAGCGCGAGCGACGGCAGCGCGCTGCCCGGAGCGAGCGTCGAGGCGAAGAATCAGGAGACGGGGCTGACGAAGACGACCACGACGGACAGCAAGGGCGCCTTCGTGGTGATCAACCTCCCCCCCGGCCGCTACACGCTCACGGCGACCCTCGAGGGATTCAAGACGGGAAGCCGTCCAGATATCCGCCTCGACATCGGGGTCGTCCCGACGATCGACTTCCGGATGCCATTGAGTACGGTCACCGAATCGATCACAGTCACCACGACGGAGCTCACGGTCGAGACCACGAACACGACGGCCTCGACGACGATCCAGACCGAGCAGGTCAAGCAGTTGCCCGTCAACGGCCGCAACTTCCAGGACCTCGTCCTCCTCACGCCCGAGACGCGCAAGGACCCCGAGAGCCGGGGAACGACGCTGGTCTCCGGACAGCGCGGCATCAACACGAACACGACCGTCGACGGCATGGACTTCGACAACGGCTTCTTCGGCGGGACGTTCGGGTCAGCGGAGGGTCGCGCGCCTCTCGCGATCTCCCAGGAGTCCGTCAAGGAAATCTCGGTGATCCGCAACGGCGCGTCGGTCGAGTACGGGCCGTCCGGCGGCGGCGTGATCAGCGTCATCACCAAGAGCGGGACCAATGATTTCCACGGCTCCGGCTTCTACTACATCCAGCCACACAGCACCGTCGCGCGTCTCTCGAACGGGCGCGAGGCGCCGGACCAGAAAAAGAAGCAGTACGGCTTTTCCGTCGGAGGGCCGATCCTGCGCGATCAGCTCTTCTTTTTCGGTTCGTACGACCAGCAGAAGCAGGACGTCGGAATCCCCGTCAACGGGGTCCTCCTCGACCCGGCGATCTCCAACCAGTACCCGAATCTCGCCTCGGACCCGACCTACGTCCAAACGCAGGACGGGCGCGTCATCTTCGGGAGGGTCGACTACCAGCTTTCCTCGTCGCAGCGCCTGATGGGGCGTTTGAACTACGCGCAGTACGAGGGCGACCACGGCACATCCTCCTCGCAGAGCCAGACGAGCGGACACAACGGGATCGAGGGCCTGCAATCGCACGCTTACGTCGGATCCTGGAACAGCCAGTGGGGCTCGGCCCTCTTGAACGACCTGAACGGGCAATACGTCGTCGAGCAGACGCCGCGGGCGCCGGTCGGGACGGATTTTCCCGAGATCCGCTACGGCAGTTTCAGCCTCGGCAGCACGAGCTTCCTTCCGATCACGTCGACCGCCGAGCGCTCCTCCATCGGCGACGTCGCGACCTATCTCATCAAGAATCACGTCATCAAGGGGGGCGCCGAATACAACAAGACGTCGATCAGCCAGATTTTCAAGGGCAACTGGCGTGGTGTCTACGTGTTCGCGGGCAACAATCTCCCGGCCCTCCTCGCGGGCAAATGGACGCAGTTCTTCCAGTTCGGCGGATTGAACGGCCGGACCGCCGACGAGGCGGGAACCGCGGCGTTCTCCCAGAAGGAGCTCGCCTTCTTCGCCCAGGACCAGTGGTTCCTGTCTTCTAAGTTCACGGTCTCCGCCGGCGTTCGTTACGAGAGGCTCGACAATCCGGACAATCCGATCTTGAACTCGGAGCACGTCCTGGCCAACGGCCAGTTCGCGCTGGACGGCCAGATCCCGGACCAGAACAACAAGTGGTCGCCGCGCGTCGGCTTCAGCTACGCCCCGGACCCCAAGACGGCCATCCGGCTCTCGGCAGGTCGTTTCTGGGCGCGCACGCCCGGAATTCTCTTCGCCCAGCTCCTGACCGCGAACGGACTGACGGGAACGCAGTACACGATCAACGCGACCGCGACGACCCCGCCGACCGATCCCCTGGCTCCGGGCTGGGGCGACGCGTTCAACCCGAACCAGGTCGCGCCGATCAACTTCCAGGCGGTTCCGACGCCCTCCCGGCTCGGCGTCTTCACGACCGCGACAGACTACACGGACCCGGTGACGAACCGCATCACGCTCGGCGTCGATCGGGAGATCATCACGAACACGATCGTCGGCATCGAGGGAACCTATGCCGAGGCGAAGAACCTCGAGCGGTTGAACGACCCCAACCTCGTGCTGGACGGCTCGGTCTCGACGGTGAACGGTCAGCCCCGCTACTCCTCGACGCGGCCAAACTCCTTTTACGGGCGTATCTCGACGTACACAACCGACGCGCGCTCGAAGTACGAGGCCGTGACCCTCAACCTCCAGCATCGCTTCACGCAGGACCTCCAGTTCTTCGTGGGCGCGACCTGGTCGGAGGACAAGGACAACGACTCGAACGAGCGCAACTTCGCCGGTGCCCAGGCGGAAGACCTCCACAACATCGACAACAGCTACAGCTGGGCGAACCGCGACCAGCGCTGGAGGGTCGGCGTCAATGCGAACTGGAACACGCCCTGGTGGGGCATCGGACTGTCGGGCACGTATCGGTGGAGCACGGGCTCTCCCTACACGGCGACGACCGGAGCGGACGAGAACAAGGACGGCTTCTTCAATGACCGCCCGACCATCGGCGGTGTGCACCAGTCTCGCAATCAGTTCCGGCAGCCGAACTTCATGCAGCTCGACTTTCGCGTCGCGAAGACGTTCACACTCGGGCCGGTCGGGTTGACCGCGATCGCGGAGTGCTTCAACTGCGCGAACAACACCAACCGGTTCGTGACGAACTTCACGTGGGGCACGGGGCAGACGCCCTCCTCCACGTTCGGGATCGCCAACGGCGTCTACACGGTGCCCCGCACACTGCAGTTCGCCGCACGCGTCGACTTCTGAGGAGGAGAGAGGAGTCAGGGTCAGAGGTGAGCGGGGCGGGGCGGGGCGGCGCCCCGTCTCACCCCGTTCGACTCATCTCTGACCTCTCCCCTCTGACCTCTCACCCCGCTACCGGCTGGCGACGGTCGCGGACTCCACGATCGAGACCGTCTTCGCGCCCGCGTCCATCTCGGCCGTGACGCCGAAGGGCAGAGTGACCTTCTGCTTCGTATGACCGAAGACGAGGCCGGCGAGCACGGGCTTGCCGAGGTTGCCCAGGAGCTCGTCGACGAGATCGGAGATCGAAAGATTCACCTCGAAGCTCGAGAGCGCCGGCGTGCAATCGGTGCAGGTGCCCCAGACGATCCCCGCGACCTCGTCGAGCTTGCCCGCGAGCTTCAACTGCACCAGCATGCGGTCGATGCGGTAGGGCGCCTCGCCCGTGTCCTCCATGAAGAGGATCTTGCCGCGCGTGTCGATCTCGTAAGGCGTACCCATCATCGTGGAGATGAGCGTGAGGTTGCCACCCGTGATCGCGCCCCGCGCCTTCCCCGGGGCGACCGTGTGCCGGGGATAGACCGGAGCGAGCGGATCGTCCTCCGGCGGATTGCCGAGCTCGCCGATCGGCTCGGGATTGAAGATCGCCTTCTTGAAATATTCGAGGGTCCAGGCCGGAAGGGAGGCCATCGCGACGGGACCGTGAAAGGTGACGACGCCCGCCATCTTGTTGATCGCGAGATGGAGGCCCGTGATGTCGGAGTAGCCGAGGAGGATCTTGGGGTTCCGCCGGATCAGCGCGTAGTCGAGCGAGTCGAGCAGCCGCTCCGTCCCGTACCCGCCTCCCAGGCAGAAGACCGCCGCGACCGACGGATCGGAGAACATCGCGTGCAGGTCGTCGACGCGCTCCCGGACGGTCCCAGCCATGTAGCCGTGGCGCGCTTTCGCGTTGCGCCCCAGCTTCGTCTTCAATCCGAGCGCGCCGAGCCGCGCGACGGCGTCGTCGATGCGCCAGAGATCGAAGATGTACGAAGAGGGCGCCACGAGGCCGACGGTGTCGCCGGCCTTCAGGGCCGGGGGCTTCACCATCGGCAGGACGGCGGGCGCCGACGGCGAAGCGGAGGGCTTCGGGGCCGCGCCCGCGAGCAGGGCGGCGCCTGTAGCGAGTCCCGCGCCCCGGAGGAACGAACGCCGGGTGCTCATCGAGCCGGACCGGCCAGGGCTTTGCGGCGCGCCGCCTCGAATTCGTCGCCCGGGTTCCAGCGCGGGGCGGCGTCGGCGTTGGCGACGCGGAGGCCGAGGTAGAAGTCGAGCTGGAGGTCTTCCACGGCGCCGGACAGGTCCCACGAGTCGCGGTACTCGTCCGAGGGCTGATGGTAGTCCTTCTTCTCGTACTGGTCGATCTGCTCCGCTCCCCAGCCCGACGGCTTGCCCACGAAGTCCGTGCCCGGGTCGAAGTACGCCGCCGGCACGCCGACCTTGGCGAGATTGAACTGATCGGAGCGGTAGAAATGCCCCTTGTCGGGAAACGGATCCGCCTTCACGGTGCGACCCTGCATGGCGAGGATCTCGCGGATCGTCCCGTCCAGGCTCGATTTGCCGAGCCCGATCATCGAAACGTCCTTCGTGCGCCCCCAGATGTTGACCTCGTCGATGTTCACGTTCGCGGCGATGGCGCCGGCCGGCACGGGAGGGTGCCGGGCGAGATATTCCGAGCCGAGGAGGCCCTGCTCCTCGGCGGTGACGGAGGCGAACACGATCGACCGGCGCGGCGCGCGCGGGAGGTGCTGGTAGGCGCCGGCGATCGCGAGCATTGCGGCGACGCCGGACGCGTTGTCCCGCGCGCCGTTGTAGATCACGTCCTCACCGGGCTTCGCCCCTTCGTCTTTCCGGCCGAGATGATCGTGATGCGCGGTGTAGAGAACGATCTCCTTCGAAAGAGAGGGATCGCTGCCGGGGATCCGGCCGAGCGCGTTGCCGCTCTCGACGCTTCGGACCGTGCTCGACAGCGCGAAGGAGAGGCGCACGCCGAGGGGGACGGGCCGGAAATCCTTGCGCTGCGCGGCCGCGCGGAGGCGGTCGAGATCCTGACCGCCGAGCGCCGCGATCTTCTTCGACGCCGCGTCGGTCGTCCAGCCCTTGAGCGTTACGCGCGGCGCTCCCTCGTCCGGAAGCTCGTACTTCTCGCCGGCCCAGGAAGACTGGATCACGTTCCAGTCGTACCCGGCGGAGGGCGTCGTGTGGATGATGATCGCGCCCGCCGCCCCCTTCTTCGCCGCCTGCTCGTACTTGTAGTCCCATCGCCCGTACCAGAGCCGCGTCTTGCCGGCAAAGACCCTGGGATCGTCCTCCGGGTCGTTGTTCATCATCAGGATGATCTTTCCCCGGACGTCGACGTCCTTGTAGTCGTCCCAGCCGAACTCCGGCGCGACGATGCCGTACCCGACGAAGACGACTTCCGCGTTCGAGACGGACGCTTCGGGTTTCTGGATCCCGGGAAACGCCATGAAGTCTTCCCGGTATCGGAAGCTCGCCTGGTTGCCGGCCGCGCCCGAGAAGGTCATCTCCTCCGGCACCTTCGGGGTGATCGCGACGAGCGGCACCTTCTGGATCCACCCGCCTCCCGGCGCGCCGGGCTCGAGCCCCAGAGCCTCCATCTGGCTCGCCACGTACTCGAGCGCCAGCCGGTCGCCGCGGGTCGAGGGACCGCGCCCTTCGAGGAGGTCGGAAGCGAGGAACTTCGTATGGGCGCGGATGACGGCCGGCGTGATCGCGCCCGCCGCGGCCTTCTCGGCCGGCGTGACCGACGCGGCGCCGGCCGCCGCGGGAGGCGCCGCCCCGGCGGGCGCGGCGGGGAGGGCGAACAGAAGCAGAAGGGCGAGAGACCGCATCGGATTCATCCTTTCGGCGCCTCGGGCGCATGCGCCCGGCCCAGAAGGCGCGGGACGCGGAGATTATCGACCCGGGCCACCGGCTTGGCCAGCGGCCCCTTCTCGGCCGGCTCGGCCGCCTTCGGTTTCGGCATCGGCTTTCTCGGCAGGAGGGCATCGCGCATCGCCGCGTCGTACACGAAGCTCGCGATCACGACCGATGCCTGCATGAGGTCATCGCGCTGCAGCCGTTCGTAGACGTCCTGGTTCGTGTGATGTGTGACGGTGTCGTACTCGACCTCGTCCTGGATGAACTGAAAGCCGGGAAGCCCGACCCGGTCGAAGGACACGTGGTCCGTGCCCCCCGTGTGGCGCATGGTCACCGTCGTCGCGCCGAGATCCTGGAGCGGCGCGAGCCATGCCTGAAAGATCGGCGCGGCGGCGGCATTCTCCTCGGCGTAGATCCCGCGGATCCGGCCGGTCCCGTTGTCCATGTTGAAGTACGCGGAGAGAGAAGCGTGCTCGGGCTTCAGCGAAAGCGGAGCGGTCAGAGGGCGCATGTACGACGGCGTCTCGTCGGACGCGTTCGCGGGCGGAGGGTCGGTGCGCGCGGCGAAATGCTGTGCGACGTAGGCCTGCGATCCGAAGAGGCCCTGCTCCTCGCCGCTCCAGAGGGCGATGCGGATCGTCCGGCGCGGATGCGCTCCGATCGCCTTCAGGATCCGGACGGCTTCCATCGTGGCGACGACTCCGGCCCCGTTGTCCGTCGCTCCGGTCCCGGCGTGCCAGGAGTCGAGGTGGGCGCCGAGCATGACGACCTCGCCCTTCTTGTCGCTGCCGGGGATCTCCGCGATCGTGTTGTACTGGAGAAGATCATCCTCGATCAGACGGGCACGGACGTCGAGCTCGAGCGTCACTTCCTCCTTGCGATCGAGGAGGCGAACGATCCGGCCGAAGTGCTCGAGAGCCATCGCGACGTCGGGGATCCCGACGGGGTCTCCTTTCTTCCAGGTGCCCGAGCCCTGCACGCCGAGGATGCCGGCGTCCAGGCGGCCGGGCACGACGATCGCCAGGGCCTTCTCCTCCGCGACGAACTTGTCGACGATCTTTCGCAGAGCGCGGCGCTTGCGGAATTCCTCGCGGTTGTAGCGGGGCGTCTCCGAGATGTCGAACCGCTCGAGCTCGTCGAGCTCCTTCGCGTCGTAGCGGGTCGATTCCGCCTTCTCGTGCGGCTTGACCTCGCGGGCGTCGCCGAAGAAGACGATCTTGCCGGCGAGCTTGCCGCGGTAAGGCTCGAGCTCTTCTTTGGATCCGGCCTTCAAGTGAACGGCGGAGCCGGTGACGGGGCCCTTCGTTCCCGGGGTCCACGCCTCGGGAATCGCCAGGAGCTGGGCGGAGTCGGGCCGGACCATGCGAACCGACGACTCCTCGTAGGTCCAGCCGCGGCCGAAGGGTCCCCAGCTTTCGAGGTGGGCGTTGACCAGGCCGAACTCCTCGAGTTTTCGTCGCGTCCACTCGTTCGCCTCTTTCATCTTCGGGGACCCGGTCAGCCGTGGCCCGATCCCGTCGACCAGACCGCTCGCGGTCTCCATGACCTGCGAATGGTGGAGGCCTTCGAGCCGGATTCGCGTCACGGCGTCGAGATCGACGCGTTCCTGGGCGGCTGCCGGCGCCGCGGCGAGAAGGCATCCGGCGAGGAGAGTGGCGGCGAACTTCAAGAGGAAACCTCCTTGGATGTCCGCGCGGCCGGCGTGCGCCGTGCGGGCGAATCGAATCGGCCGGCACCGGCCGGACAGCGAAACAATATACGGAGCCTTCGGGCGGGGCCGGAGGCCGGCGGCCGGCCGTCCGGCCCGTCCGCGATTCAGTCGGCCGCGAAGAGGGTCAGCGCGAAGCCGGCCCGTCCGTCGATCCACTGGTCCAGGGAACGGAACCGCGCCTTCCGCCCGAGCTCGATGACCTGCTCCGGCGTGTACTTGTAGGAGCTCTCCGTCCAGATGAACTCGTCCTGCCCGAAGGAGACCGTGCATTCCGAGCGCGGGATCGTGACTCTCTGCGGCCGAACGGAAACGAGCCGCATCTCCACGCGGGATTCGTACGGGCTCCACACGGCGCGGTGGCGAAACCCCTCGAGGTCGAAATCCGCGAGGAGCTCGGAGTTCATCCGGACGAGGAGGTTCTTGTTGAAGGCCGCGGTGACGCCGAGCGGATCGTCGTAAGCGAGCAGGAGATCCTCCTCGGGCTTCATGAGGTCGGCGCCGAGGAGGAGCGCGTCCCCGGGCCGCAGGGACTCCCGGATGCCGGAAAGAAACTCGTGCGCCGCGGGAGGGTCGAAGTTCCCGATGTTCGAGCCGAGGAAGAGAAGCAGCATCGCGCTGTCGCCGACCCGCTGCGTCGCCGCATGACGCAGCCCCTGCTCGTACGTCGCGCGGTGGCCGACGACCGAGACGTGCTGCAGCCCGCCCAGGGCGCGCTCCGACAGCTCGAGCGCGACGGGGGAGATGTCGATCAGGTGCACGGAGACGCGCCGGGGACGGTTCCGGAGCGCCTCCGCGAGCATCGCGATCTTCCCCCCACTCCCGCACCCGAGCTCGACCAGAGTCAGGGGATCGGAGAATGAGCTCACGATCTGCGGCGCGAAGCGGGACAGCAGCCGCCCCTCCGCCCGCGTGATGCGGTACCAGGGGAGGCGGCAGATCGCCTCGAAGAGGGTCGAGCCGAGTCCGTCGTAGAGGTATTTCGACTGGAGCTGCTTCGGCGTGAGCGCCAGGTCGCGCCGCACGTCGAGGGCGAAGTCGCGCACGAACTCCGCCGGCGGAGCGTCTAGGCTCGTCGGAAGGGTCATCGGTGCCTCATGGGCGGCCGTCCGCCGCGAGGCGGAACGCCGCATAAACGTGGGGGTAGGTCGGCCGGAACCAGTTGCGGAAGCTTCTCCGGACGAGCTCCCGCGCGGTCACAGGCGAAGCGCCCTTCATCACGTAGTGTTTGCCGTCGAAGAAGTCCGCGGAGTACTGCGGATAGGACGCCATGGGCTCGAAGCCCGGGAAGCCGCCGAAGACGGTCGAGGTCCACTCCCATCCGTTCCCGACGAGGTCGTGGATGCCCCAGGCGCTCGCGCCCGCCGGGAAGGATCCGACGGGGACCGGCTCCCAGTGCCGGAAGTCGAAGTTGCCGCGGGTCGCGTCCGCAGGGTCCTCGCCCCACGGGAAGGCGCGCTCCCGGCCGGACGGCTCGCCGAACGCGGCGCGGTGATACTCCGGCTCGGACGGGAGCCGCGCGCCGCGCCAGCGGGCGAAGGCCGCCGCCTCCGCCTGACTGACCCAGGCGGGCCAGGCGGGCGGCAGCGGGATCCGGTCGAACATCCCGAGCCACTCCCATCCGCGCTTTCCCGCGACCCAGAAAGGCGGGGCGGAAACGCCCTCCGACCGGACCCATTCCCATCCTTCCGGGCTCCACAGGTCCTCGCGTCCGTAGCCCCCGGCTTCGATGAATTCGAGAAACGCGGCGTTCGTCACGTCGTGCTCGCCGATCGAGAACTCCGGCACCTCGACCGCGTGCCGGGGGAACTCGTTGTCCCAGCCAAATGGGATCTCGTCGGGCGCGGCGCCGAGCGTCGCGGAACCGGCCGGCACGGGCACCATGCGCTCCGGCGGCGGCGCGTCTCCCGTGACGGGCGCGGGGACGCCGTCGTGCGCCAGCTTGCGATCATAGGGAAGCCGCCGCCACATGTAGTGGAGCGTCTCGTGGTGCATCGGCTCGTGCTCGAGCATCGTGTAGAGCGCCTGGCCGCGCCACAGAAGAGGATTGTCGGCGCGCTCGAGCGGCCGCTCGAGGATGGCGAGCTCGACTAAGGCGTCCGCGCGCCCGGCGAACCGGACGGTGCGCTCGCGCGAAGGCCACGCCTCCGCGTCGCGGCCCGGATCGGGCGCCACGTCGGGATCGATCCCCCGCTCGAAGATCTTCTCGAGCTCCGCGTCGAGGCCCGGCTCTTTGAGCGCGCGGATCCAGAGCGTCAACAGGTTGAAAGCCGGCAGATGGCCTTCGTAGAAACCGATCGGATTGCGGAGCGCGATCGGGCGGTCGAGCCACGCCCGGTCCGGAATCAGGGAGAAAAGCTCCGCGGACCGGCGCCGGTTCCGGCGGAACCACTCGAGAGCCTCTTCCCGGCGGATGGGCAGCACGGCCAGACGCATGCTAAACCTATGCCGCAGAAAGAATGCTAGATTCGCCGCCATGGACAGGAATGCTGCCCGCCTCGCGATTCTGGGTCTCGCCGCCGCGTTCGCGGGGGCCTGCGGGACATCGTCCGTGACGAAGCCCGCCGCATCGGACACCCCCGCGCCGGCGCCGGCCGCCGCTTCCGCCGCGCCGGCCGCGGACGCGCTCACCGTCGCCCCGGACGTCGCGGAACGTGTCCGCCAGTTTCCCGCTACGAAGATCGATTACGACCGGTCCCTGCTCGACGAGCGCGAGACGGCGGTCCTGCAGCTCCTGATCCAGGCCTCCAAAGAGCTCGACGGGATCTTCGACCGCCAGGTCGCCGAGGAAGTTCCGGCGATGCGGGAGCGCGTCGCGCGCCTCGTCGTCGAGCACACTCCGCGGTCGGTCCCGGCGTTCGAGTACTTCGAGATCCAGCGCGGGCCCTGGGACCGCCTGAAGGGCGACGAGCCGTTCATCGGGAGCCGCTCCAAGCCGAAGGGCGCCGGGTTCTATCCCCTGGACATGACCAGAGAAGAGTTCGAGGCGTGGATCGCCGCCCACCCGGCCGACAAGGACGCCTTCCAGGGGCTCTTCACGGTGATCCGGCGCGACGGGAACCGCCTGGTCGCCGTGCCCTACTCGAAGGAATACGCCGCGGCGCTCGGCCGCGCGGCCGGGAAGCTTCGCGATGCCGCCGCGCGCACCGGCAACGCCTCGCTGCGGACGTTCCTGCAGAAGCGCGCCGAAGCGTTCCTGACGGACGACTATTTCGCTTCCGACGTCGCCTGGATGGACCTCGATTCCGACATCGAGATCGCCATCGGCCCCTACGAGGTCTACGAAGACGGGCTCTTCAACTACAAGGCGTCGTTCGAATCGTTCGTCACGGTTCGCGACAAGGCCGAGAGCGCGCATCTCGCGGTTTACGCGCAGCACCTGCCCGACATGGAGCGCAACCTGCCCCTTCCGGACGCGCACAAGAACTTCAACCGCAAGTTCGAATCCCCGATTCGCGTGGTCCAGGAAGCGTTCACGGCGGGCGACGCGCGGCGGGGAGTCCAGACCTCCGCCTTCAACCTGCCGAACGACGAGCGGGTCCGCGAGGCGAAGGGCTCGAAGAAGGTCCTCCTCAAGAACGTCATGGAGGCGAAGTTCCGCCAGAGCGGCCGGCCCGTCGGGGAGCGGGTGCTGGACGCCCGGCAGGCGGGGCGCATCGCGTTCGACCCTTACTTCAACCACACGCTCTTCCACGAGCTCTCGCACGGTCTCGGGCCAGGGGTCATCACGGGCCCCGACGGCCGCCGGATCGAGGCGCGGCTGCTCTTGAAGAACACCTACTCGACGATCGAGGAGTGCAAGGCGGACGTGGTCGGCCTGTGGAACATCTTCCTCGCGCTGGACAAGAAATGGCTGACCACGTTCGACGAGGAGTCGCTCGCGGCCACGTACACCGGGCTCATGTTCCGGTCGATGCGCTTCGGACTCGAAGAGGCCCACGGCGGCGGGACGGCCGTCCAGTGGAACTGGTTCCGGGAGAAGGGTGCCATCGTCCCCTCCGCCGACGGGCGCTTCCTGGCGAAGCCGGAGAAGTTCCGGGAAGCCGTCCGGTCGCTCGCGGAGGAGCTCCTGATGATCGAGGCGACCGGCGACTTCGAGCGGGCCAAGCGTCTCCTGGAAAAGTACGGAAAGTCGAACGCCGAGATCGAGCGGGTCAACGGCGGCTTGAAGGACATCCCCGTCGACATCAAGCCCGTGTTCGCCGCCGCCCGCGAGAGCTGACGGAGTCGAGAGTCGGAGATCGAGTCGAGAGTTCACGCCGACCGCCGAGGTGATGAAATGGACGAGAAGATGGATGAGACCCCTGCTCCCCCGCGCCCGAAGGCGCGCCGCAAACCCGCCGCGAAGCGCGCGGCCGGCGCCGGCAGCTCCCCCGCCGCCTCCGCCGCCCCCGCGCGCCGCAAGCCCGCCCCCGCCACGAAGAAACCCGCCGCTCGCCGTCGCACGGTCGCGCCCGGCGGCGTCGAAGGACTCCTGCGGACCTTCTCGCAGAAGGCGAGCCAGGCCGGCGCGAGCCTCGCGGCCGCATCGGAAGGCGGCGTCGCGTCGGCCCGTCGCGCGTTCGGCCAGGCCGGCGCCGCGTCGAAGAGCACGCTCGACCGGCTCACCCGTGAGTGGAAGAGCATGGACCCGAAGCGGCGCGCCCAGTACCTCGCCGCGATCCTCGGCGCCCTCGCGGCGGCCTCCGCACCGATCGTCCGTTCCCGGCTGAAGAAGCGGTAGCGTCCGCGGGGCGCACGCCTCGCGGCGCGCCTCTCCGCGAGGCACGCTTTCCGGCCGCCGCGCGTCCGCCGTCATAGACTGCGCCCCGTGAAACGAAAACAGTTCTCTGCAGCCGGCGCTCTCGCCGCGTGGCTCCTTCTCTGCTGCGCCTCCCTCTTCGCGTCGGGCCCTCCGGGCACGATGCTGGCTCCGCCGTCCGCCGGCGGCATCGACGCCCTCGACCCGCTTCTGCGCAAGCTCGCCACGAACCGGCGGCTCCTCATCATCGCGGCCCACCCCGACGACGAGGACACGGCCCTTCTCACTCTCGTGTCCCGCGGGATGGGGGGCGAGGCCGCGTATCTCTCGCTGACGAGGGGCGACGGCGGCCAGAACCTCATCGGGGACGAGCTCGGCATCGGCCTCGGGCTGATCCGCACCGAGGAGCTGAACGCCGCCCGGCGGCTGGACGGCGCCCGTCAGTTCTTCACGAGGGCCTACGACTTCGGATTCACGCGTTCCCTGGACGAGACCCTCCGGCTCTGGCCAAAAGACGCCCTTCTCGAGGACGCCGTGCGGGTGATCCGGCGGTTCCGGCCCCAGGTCGTCGTGGCGATCTTCTCCGGGACGGTCCGCGACGGGCACGGGCAGCACCAGGCCTCCGCGATCGTGGCCCGCGAAGCCTTCCATCTCGCCGGAGATCCGGCGGCGTTCCCCGCTCTCGCGAAAGAGGGGCTGCGGCCCTGGCAGCCGGCGGCGCTCTACCAGACGACCCGTTTCCTCGACCGGGAGAAGACCACCATGATCCTGCCGACGGGAGGCCTGGAGCCCCTGAACGGCCGCTCCTTTCAGCAGATCGCGGTGGCGAGCCGGAGCCTTCACCGGTCGCAGGGCACCGGGGCGCTCCAGCTGATCGGACCGAACGAGGCCCGCGTCGGCTGGATCGAGGGAGGCGGCGGGCGCGACGCACCGGACCTCTTCGCGGGAACGGCGTCGGATCTCGGCGCGCTGGCGGCGGGCGTCGCGGACCCGACCCGCCGGAAGGACGTCGCGGCGAGGCTCTCGCGCGTCGCGGCGCTCGCCGGCGAGATCCGGACGCGTCTCTCGTCCGCGGAACTCGCGGCGGCCGCGCCTTCGCTCGCGACGATCCTCGCGGAGCTGCGCGCGTGCCGCGGCCTCGTCTCGCCGGACAGCGCCGCGGGCGCCGACGCGGCCGCAACGCTCGACGAGAAGATCCGCGCCGCGGAAACGGCGCTCGCGGTGTCGGCCGGGGTCGTGGTCGACGCGCTCGCGGACGTGGAGACGGTCTCGCCCGGGGAATCCGTGCAGGTGACTGTCCAGGCCGCCGACGCGGGACGGGAGGCCGTCGAGGTCGAGAGCGCGGCGCTGGTGAGCCCCGCGGGGTGGACGGTCGCCGCTCCCGCGGCCGGAAAGCCTCTCGCCGCGGGAGCGCTCGCGGAGTGGAAGCTGACGGCGGCGGCGCCCGCGGATGCCCTGCCGACCGTCCCCTACTTCCTCCGGCTTCCGATGCGGGGCGCCATGTACGACTGGACCGGTGTCCCCGCGGAAATCCGGGGAGAGCCCTTCGCGCCTCCGCCGCTCTCCGCGAGCGTCGTCGTCCGGATCGGCTCCTCCAGGGTCACACTCGCGCGCGAGGTCACCCTCCGGATCCGCGACGAGGAATACGGGGAGATCCGTCGCGGGGTGCGCGCGGTGCCGCGGGTGGAGGTCGCCGTCGACCCCCGGCTGATCGTGCAGCCGACGCGCGCGGGCGCCGCGCCGCCGCGATTCGCCGTGACCGTCTCGTCGAACGCGGCGGGCTCTCTCGCGGGCCGCGTCGAGGCCGCGGCCCCGGCCGGATGGAAGAGCACGCCCGTGCCGTTCTCGCTCGCGAAGAAGGGCGACCGCGCGGTCGTCGAGGTCGCCCTCTCACCGCCGCCCGGGGGCCCGCGTCCCGGCCGATTCGAGATCCCCGTCTCCGCGGTGCTCGATTCCGGAGAGCGCTTCTCCGGGAGCATCCGGATCCTCGACTACGAGCACATCCGCCCGACGCCCTACCCGGCCGACGGCGTCGTCTCTCTGGCGGCGATCGACCTGAGGCTTCCGGCACTCGGGTCCGTCGGGTACGTGCGCGGCGCGTCGGACCGGGTCCCGGAGGCGCTGATGGCGGTCGGGGTGCCCCTCCGGCTCCTGTCCGCGGCGGAGCTCGAGCGCGGAGATCTCTCAGGCTACGCCACCATCGTCATCGGCTCGCGCGCCTACGAGACGGAACCGGCCCTGGGCAACGCCAACCCGCGCCTGCTCGACTGGGTCCGCGCGGGTGGTCTCCTCGTCGTGCAGTACCAGCAGTACACCTTCGTCGAGCGGGGCTTCGCGCCGGAGAAGCTGGAGATCGGCCGCCCGGCCGACCGCGTGACCGACGAGACCGCGCCCGTCCGGATCCTCGCGCCGGAACATCCGATCTTCCGCAGTCCGAACCCGATCGGCGCGGCCGACTGGGAGGGCTGGGTGCAGGAACGCGGCCTCTACTTCGCGCACGAGTGGGCGCCGGCCTACACGCCCCTCCTCGGCATGGCGGATCCGGGAGACGAGGAGAAGAAGGGCGCGCTCCTCGTCGCCGGGGTGGGCAAGGGTCGCTACGTCTACACCGGCCTCGCCTTCTTCCGGCAGCTGACCGCGGGGGTCCCGGGCGCGTACCGGCTGTTCGCGAACATCCTGGCGTGGAGGCCGGATGCCCGTTAAAGCGGCGTCCGGCGCCCCGTCTCGCGGGCGGCTCCTTCTCGCCCTCTTCCCCGCGACACTCACCGCACTCCTGGCCCTCGCGGCGTGCCGGTCGGACCACCGCACGCCGGTCGTCCTCTACTCGCCGCACGGGAGGGATCTGCTGTCTCTCCTCGAGCACACGTACGAGAAGGCGCACCCGAACATCGACGTGCGATGGCTCGACATGGGCTCGCAGGAGGTCTACGACCGCGTGCGCTCGGAGAAGGCGAACCCGCAGGCGGACGTCTGGTTCGGAGGCCCCGACACGATCTTCTTCCGCGGCGCGCGCGAGGACCTCCTCGAGGCCTGCCGCCCGACCTGGGCGGCGGCGATTCCGCCCGAAGCCCGTGAGCCGCGCGGCCTCTACTACGGCGCCTACCGCACGCCCGCCGTGATCGTCTACAACTCGGGCGCCATCCCGCCGGCGGAAGCTCCGAAGGACTGGGACGACCTCCTCGATCCCCGTTGGAAGGGGAAGATCATCATCCGGTACCCGCTCGCATCCGGAACGATGCGCGCGATCTTCGGGCTGATCCTCTCGCGGTCGATCGAGAAGACGGGCTCGACCGCGGAGGGGTTCGCGTGGCTCCGCCGGCTCGACGCTCAGACCCGGTCGTACGAGATGAACGCCTCGGTCCTCGTCCAGCGGATCGCGCGGCGCGAAGGGCTCGTCACCGTCTGGGATCTTCCCGACGTGCTCCTCGAGACGAAGCACAGCCGGGAGCTCGGCTGGGTCCTCCCGTCGAGCGGTACTCCCGTCATCGACGACGCCATCGGGCTCGTGAAAGGCGCGAAGCACCCCGCGGAGGCCCGGGCGTTCATCGAGTGGGTCGGGAGCGTCGAAGCCCAGCGCCTCGCGGCGGACCGCGCCTACCGGCTGCCTGCGCGCACGGACATCCCCGCCGGCGACCTGCCCGCGTGGGCGCGCGACGTCGAACAGCGCCTCGTCCCCGCGAAGCTCGACTGGGAACGGCTCGAGCGGGAGGGGTCGGCGTGGATGGCGACCTGGGACAGGGAAGTCCGTGGAAAGGGGAATCGCTGACGGGGATCGCGCGCCCGCTTCGAGGACGAAGACGACGACGAGCGACCCGGTCCCGCGCGCTCCGCCGGCTCGTCGCGGTCTTTCTCTTCGTTTGATCCGGCCGACCGCACCCGGCCGCTCGAGCTTCCGAAGAAAATAACGCGGGCGCCGTGGCGCCCGCGTCGTTTCGAGCCGCAGCGGAAGCGAATCGGCCTAGAAGCGCCTCCGGATGAGCAGCAGCGCCATCGCCGCGAGCCCGATCCCGAAGAGGGCCAGCACGCCGCCCGAGAGCGTCGGCACGCCCTGGGGCCCCGGTCCCACGGGCCCGCCCAGCGGAGTCACCGTCGCGGTCGGTCCGGGCACCGTGACGGTGGGAGTCGGACTCACGGGCACGATCCCGCCGCAGCTGACCAGAAGCTGGCCGCCCGGCGCGACGCCCGGGGAATACCCTGCGGGTCCGGAGCCCTCGTCCCGGTCCTCCGTGGCCCCGCCCGTGACGCCGGCCACGAAATACTGCACAGCGGCGCAGCCCTGCGAGTTCAGCTGGCGCTGGCGGAACGACGGGTGCTGGGCGTTGACCGAAGAGACGATCTGGCCGCCGATGTTGTCGCCGTTCTGGATGAGCTTCGCCGCGCCGCCGACCTTCGTCCAGAGATACAGCCCATCCTCGTCGAGCTCCGACGACAGTTCCGTGTCCTCCGGCGTGTCGGCGCCGGTCGTGAAGGCGGCCACATTCGAGTCGTTCAGGGTGATCATCTCGGAAGCCAGAGTCGCCGGGAAGGCCCCCTCGCGGGCGACCTCGGTGATCAGGCCCGTCGCGCCGTCCCAGAAATAGTACGCGTTGGGACCGGATGACAGGGCGGCCTGGAAAACCGCATTGCCCGGAGCATTGATGTCGCCGTAGAAGCCCAGATTCGCGATCAGCGTTCCCGTCGCGGCGCCGCCGCTGCGAACGCCGATGTCGTCGCCGACGCTCGCCACGACCACGAACGTCGAAGGCGGCGTCCAGCGGATCATCTTGTTGACCCCGCCCACCGCCGCCAGGAAGAGCACCTGGTCGGAGGCGTTCAGCGTGGTTCGCGAGAAGATCCGTCCGAATGTCCCCCCCGGTCCGGCGCCGCCCGTTCGGGCGATCTGAGTGAACGCCAGCGATCCCGTGAGGAGGTATGCCGCGGTGTCCCCGTTCGAAAGCCGGACGGCGGCGGAGGCATGCCCCGAGGGGTTCAGGAAACCGTCGATGTTTTCGTACTCGCAGCCGAGGCACGAACCCGTCAGGAGATTCAGGTTGTCGTTGCCGAACCCCACGACGGTCGTCCCGCCTCCAACGTCGGTCCCCACGGCCATCAGCAGCTCGTTGCCCGGTCCGGGTGTGAACCGCGTCATCCCATGGGCGTCCTCGTCGCAACGCTGTCTGGTAGCAATCCATGTGATCGTGCCGTCGAGGACGGTCGTATTGACGGTCGTCGGCCAGACGGGCTCGATCGCACCGCTCGTGCCGGCATTCTGGACGACGAACTCGAGGCCGGCGGGGACGGTCGGTCTCACGCGCGTATTCACCGGGAACGCGGTGCTCGCCGTCCACGGCGGGGTCGTTGAAACGTAGGCGTCGAAGAGCACCTGCCCGGCGTCGTTGGTGCCGACCATCGCCCCGAATCCGCAGGCGAACCGGCCCGCGACGAGAGTGTTGGACGCCGCTCTCTCGGTCAAGGTTCCGGCCGCGGGGCCCGCCGTGAAGATCCCGGATCCGCTCTCGTCGTCCTCGGTGAGGCGCCCCTCGACGACCGTTCGGAACGCCGCCTGGCCGTTGTTGTTCAGGGCGTAGAACTCGGCCCAACCCCCCATTTGCGCACCGGCGCCGCCGATGAACTGTCCCTCGGACGCGAGCACGGTCTCCGCTCCGCCCGAAGCCCGCAGCACGAGCTGCATCGGATCGCAACCCGCGAAGTTTCCCGGGAAATACGCGATCGCTTTCCAGATCACCGTGTTGTCCGCGACGGTCGCGCCGATCGTGGTCGGCCATTTCGGCTCGGTCCCTCCGGTCGTGCCCGCCTGGGTCACCTGAAAGTTGAAGCCGAAGGTCGAGAAGGTGGGTCGTACGACGGCGCCGACCGGAAGAGTCCGGGCTGCCGTCCAGCTCCTGTCCGTCGCCTGCCACGTGATCGTCCCGTCGACGATCGTCGTCCCGAAGACGACCGGCCAGACCGGCTCCGTCGCGCCGCTCGTCCCCGCGTTGGTCGCTCGGAACTCGAAACCGCCGCCACCCGTCAAGGGATCGGCGACGTCATTCGCGGCATAGACGGTGGAAGGACGCCAGTTGGACACTCCGCCGGCGTCGGGCTCGCAGGCCGAGCCCGCGAACTGCTTCGTGTAGAGCACGGTCCCCGCATTGTTGATCTCGAGCGACGGGCGGCCGATCGACGGCGATCCGCCGAACACCCGTTGCGACTCACTGCCCTTTCCTCCCCGGTGCGCGCGGCGGCCCTGCTTCCACGCCTCCAGGAGCGTCTTGCGCTCCGCCTTGTCCTTGTCGCTGAAGACCTTCGACGAGGGGTTTCGATCGCTGGCGCGCCCGGGTGCGTGTCCGCGCCCCTGCGCCCGCAACGACGAGCTCACGAATACGGCCGTGAGAAGAAGCACGGCCGCGATCCACAGGACGTTTCGCCGAGAACCCCGGTCCATTCGCATGACGCCTCCTCAAATCGGAGCGACCACAACACGGGGATGGAAACCACAAGGGAAAGGTTTCGGGGTCCGAGACCGCAAAGGATGCCCGATCCGTTTGACGCGTAGTCTAACGACGACAAGCTTTCGAAGCTAGGAGATGTTGAAGAAATGGACGAGGAGCGGCCGCCTGCGCGCCGAGCCTCCCGACCGCTCCAGCCGGACGACGAACAAAAACGCGGGCGCCGTGGCGCCCGCGTCGTTTCGAGCCGCAGCGGAAGCGAATCGGCTAGAAGCGTCTCCGGATGAGCAGGAGAGCCATTGCGGCGAGACCGATTCCGAAGAGAGCCAGCACGCCGCCGGAGAGCGTCGGAACTCCGGCCGCGCCCGGCCCGTTCGCTCCGCCGCCCGGAGTCGTCGTGCGCGTCGGGGTCACCGTCGGGGCGGGAAGAGTCGGCGTCGGAGAGACCGGTACGATCCCGGCGCAGCCCACCAGCAGCTGGCCGCCCGGCGCGACGCCGGGGAAATAGGGAGACGGACCCGACCCTTCGTCCCGGTCTTCGGTGGCCCCTCCGGTGACGCCACCGACGAAATATTGAACCGCCGAACAGCCGGCCGAGTTCAGCTGGCGCTGACGGAAGGAGGGGTGCTGAGCATTGACGGAGGAGACGGTGAGGCCTCCGATGACGTCGCCGTTCTGGATGAGCTTCGTCGCTCCTCCGAGCTTCGTCCAGAAGAAGAACGCCGTTTCGTCGAGCTCCGAGGACTCCTCGGTGCTTTCCGGGGTGTCGGCGCCGGCCGTGAACGCGGCCACGTTCGAGTCGTTCAGCGTGAGCATCTCGGACGCGAGCGTCGCCGGAAAAGTCGCTCCTTCGCGGGCGATCTCAGTGATGAGGCCGGTCGTGCCGTCCCAGAAGTAATAGGCGTTGGGGCCGGTCGACGTCGTGGCCTGGAACGCGACGTTGCCCGGACCGTTGATGTCGCCGTAGAAGCCGAGGTTCGTGATCGTCACTCCCGACGCGGCGCCGCCGCTGCGCGTACCGATGTCGTCGCCGACGCTCGCCACAACCGTGAAGGTCGAAGGCGGCGTCCAGCGGATCATCTTGTTGACACCCCCGACCGCCGCGACGAAGAGCACCTGGTCCGAGGCGTTCAACTCGGTTCGCGGGAAAATCCTGCCGAACGCGCCGCCGGGACCGGCCCCGCCGGTACGCGCGACCTGCGTGAACGTGAGCGGGCCGGTCAGCAGGTACGCCGCGGTGTCGCCAGTCGAGAGGCGGACGGCGGCCGATGCGTGGCCCGACGCGTTCAGAAAACCGTCGATATTTTCGTACGCGCACCCGGAGCAGATTCCCGTGACGAAATTGAAACTGTCGTTGCCGAAGCCGACGACGGTCGTGCCGCCCCCGACGTCGGTTCCCACCGCCATGAGAAGCTGATTTCCGGTTCCGGACGTGAACCGCGTTACGCCGTGGGCGTCCTCGTTGCAGCGCCCCCGGATCGAAATCCACGTGACCGTGCCGTCGACGACGGTCGTGCCGACCGTCGTCGGCCAGACCGGTTCGACGGCGCCGCTCGTGCCCGCAACCTGGACCTGGAATTCGATGCCGGTTCGGACGGTCGGAGCCGCCCGCACGCCTGCTCCGTAAGCCGTGCTCGCCGTCCATGTGGGAGTCGTGGAGATCAACGCATCGAAGAGCACCTGGCCGGCGTCGTTGGAGCCGACCATCGCGTTGAAGCCGCAGGCGAAGCGGCCCGCGACGAGCGTGTTCGATGCCGCGACCTCGGCGATCGTCCCGGCCCCGGGGCCTGCCGTGAAGATCCCGGAGCCGCTCTCGTCGTCATCCGTGAGCCGCCCTTCCACGACCGTTCGGAACGCCGCCTGCCCCACGTTGTTCAGGGCGTAGAACTCCGCCCAGCCGCTCATCTGAGCGCCTGCGCCGCCGAGGAGCTGCCCTTCCGTGGCGAGCACCGTTTCCACGCCGCCGGACGCCCGCGAGACGAGCTGCATCGGATCGCAGCCGCGGAAACTTCCCGGGAAATACCCGATGGCTTTCCAGGTCACCGTGTTGTCCACGACGGTTGCGCCAATCGTCGTCGGCCATGCCGGCTGGGTCGCTCCGGTCGTGCCCGCCACCGTCACCTGGAAGTTGAAGCCGAAGGTCGAGACGTTGGGCCGGACGACGGCTCCCACCGGAAGCGTTCGATTCGCCGTCCAGTTCCTGTCCGTCGCCTGCCACGTGATGGTCCCGTCGACGATCGTTGCCCCGAAGACCAACGGCCAGATCGGCTCCGTCGCGCCGCTCGTCCCCGCGTTGGTCGCTCGGAAGTCGAGACCGCCGCCGCCCGTCACGGGATCCGCGACGTCATTCGCGGCGTAGACAGTAGAGGGATGCCAGTGAGACGGCGCGCCGGGGTCGGGCTCGCACGCGGAGCCCGCGAACTGCTTCGTGTAGAGGACGGTCCCCGCATCGTTGATCTCTAGCGACGGGCGCCCGATCGACGCGGAACCGCCGAACACCTCTGCCGACTGAATCCCCCGGCTGGCGCGCGTGCGACGGGTCTGTCTCCACGCCTGGAGGAGCGTCTTCCGCTCGGCCTTGTCCTTGTCGGTGAGGGCCCTCGAAGACGGGTTCTTCTCCCCTCGAGGCCCGCGCCCCTGCGCCCGGACGGAGGAGCTCGCGAAGAGGGCCGCCAGGAGAAGCGCGGCAGGGATCCACAAGAGATTTCGGCGGGAATTCCGGAACATTCGCATTGACGCCTCCTCAAAACGGAGCGACCACCCAACCGAGATTGGAACCGCGCGGGAAGGCTCGAGTCCGACGTGACGGGCTCGATTTGACGCCTACTTTAACGAAACTCACCCCCTCAATGCCAGAACTCGTTCCTTCAACGCTCGGCGATGCCGATGTCCGGGGCCGACCCCTGGAAAAGTGCGCCCGGAATGAGGCTCCCGGCGTCGACCGGCGAGAACCCCGTGATTTTCCCCAGATCCCGCCCGACGAGCTCGACCCGGGGCACGACGCGTGCGCCCCTGGGAAACACTTTCGCGTCCACGGGACGCCCTCCCACCATGCCGCGGGCCCCGCCCGCCCCGCCGAAGACGACGCCCTCGATGCGGGCGAGGGAGCCGGCCGCCGGCACCTCGAACGCGGTCGCCGGCTCGACGAACAGGCTGTTCACCACGGAGAGTCCGCCCGCCCCGCCCGGCCCGACCCGGAAGCCCTCTGAGTAACGATCGACGACGTCGTGGGCGAACAGGATGCCCCGACCTCCCTCGACCACGAGGGCCACGGCGTCGTCCGTCAGGCGGTTGTCGAAATAGTTGCGCAGGATCGCGATTTCGGAGGCGGAAGCGTTCTTCACTGGAGCGGCGACGCGGATCCCGATCGATGCCTCGAGAATCGTGTTCTCCTCCAGCCGTACGTCGTCCGCGCCGGGGCCGATCCAGACGGCCTCGCCTCCCCGATCCTCTTCCGCACGGTAGTTCGAGAACTTGTTCCGCGTGGCGCGCACCCGCGCGCAGTGGAAAAGCGAGAGGCCCGGCCCCCGGTCGTTGTGAAGCCGGTTGGCGGTGATCGTGATCCCGCTGGCGGGCTCCGCCGAGCCGCCCTCTCCGACGGTGATCGAGGCCGCCCGGTTGTGGTGGATGTGGTTGCCGATCAGCGTGACGTCCGAAGTGCCCGCGTCCACCCGGACGCCGGTCGACTGGTGGATGTGGCAGTTGGAGAGCGTCACGCGCGAGCTGCCCGCCTCCAGCCGCACGGCGGGCCCCTTTCCCTCGTAGACGTGACTCTGGTCGAGCGCGATGTCGTGAGCCTCCGGCCCGGAGGTGACGAACCCCGCGGATTCGGAGTCGAGGAGCGCGATCTGGACCTCCCAGAACTGCCAGTGCGGCTTCTGCACCGTCAGCACGTCTCCCGCGCCGGAGGGTTTGAGAAAGGCGTGCCGGGAGAAGACCTGGATGGGAGCCTCCGCGGTTCCCGCGCGGCAGGGGCCGGCGACCTTGAACGAGCCCGCGTAGATTCCGGAGGCGAGAACCAGGCGGTCCCCCGGCTCGAGACCGCAGAGAGCCTGCTGCAGGTCGTTCCAGGGTTTCTCGAACGAGCCGTTGCCGCCGCGCACCGCGTCGACCGCGACGTAGCGGAGGCGCCGCGCCTCGGGAAACTTCGGGTCGTACGGGGTCTTCTCCGGGAAGGGGCGGCCATCCAGGAAGACGGCCGTCTCGACGGTCAGAAGCTCCGGCTCCCTGGGATCGTTCGCGGCCCGCTTCTCGTCCGCTTCCGACTGCTGCGGGGGCGGAAACCGGGACTCGGGCTGAGGCGGCGTAGGGCGCAGCGGCATCCGCGCGCGGACGTCGGGAGGATTTTCGACCGCGCGGACGGCGGCCGGACCGGGCGTCGGCGTGGGCGCCGGGGACGCCGGCCCGCCGGCTGGCCCGTTGTGGACGGCGCATCCCGCGACTCCGAGAAAGAGACAGGCGATCATTCGGCGCACAAAACCTCCCATCGAGCTACCGCTCGAAAACTCCCAGATCCGGAGCCGCTCCGAGAAACGTCAGGCCGCGGACGGGGACGCCGGCGTCTTTCGTGGCGATCCCTTCGATTCGGCCGAGGTCCTTGTGGATCATGCGGGCCGTGGGTACGAGGCGCGTCTCCGGCATCCGGCTCCCGCCGAGAAATTTTGCGAGGTCCATCGACTTGCCGCTCACCTCGACCTCGGCGGATGTCCCGCGAGGGCTGAACACGTTGCGGTCGAACCACTTCGCGCAGGCGGGATCGTCCATGCGAAAGGCGGTCGTCACGCCGAGGACGAGATTGTTGGCGACCGTCAGCGCTTCCGTGCGGGGCGGGGACCCGAAGAGGAGAATCGCGTCGGCCACGTCATGGAAGACGTTGTTGCACAGCCGGACGTTCACTCCCGACTCGACGTCGATCCCGGCCGAGTCCGGAGCCGCCGGGCTCTCGAAAAAGTTCCGCGCGACCAGGACGTCCGCCGGGCGGGAAAACCCCGGACCGCCGGGTTCCCCCCATCCGATCTGGACGCCGAGGGACGCGTTGGAGAGGTGGTTTTCCTTCACCGTGGCGTCGGCCGCCCATTCGATGACGATGGCCCGGCCGCCGGGAAGAGCGACGGATCCGGAACGCGAGATCGTGTTCGAGGAGATCTCGAGACCCGACGCCCGGACGATCCGGATCGCGGGCGCGTGGCTGTCGAGAAGCGTGTTCCCCGACAGTGTGATCCGCCGGGGCGGTTCCAGCGGCGGGGCCTCGGCCGCGGCGCCCCCGACCCGGATGGCGCCGTCGGGGCGATTCGAGATGAAGCTCGCGATCACGACGATGTCCCGCGTTCCGTCCGCGATCTCGATGCCGGATCCCTCCGTGGGAAAGCGGTGCCGGCGCGAGGAGGAAAGAACCGAGTTCGCGATGGTCACGCGCGACGCCCCGGCGCCGATCCGGATGCCGGGGCCGCTTCCGTCGGAGATCCGCGCGCGATCGAGCGTGATGCCCCGCGCCTCCGGGCCCTCCGCGACGAACGCCGGAGCGGCCGCGTCGCCGAGATCAGCGGCGAGCCCTTCGAACCGCCAGTGCGCCCGGGCGACGGTGAGGGCCGCCGAAGCGCCGGAAGGCTCGAAGACCGCTTTCTCGAAAACCACCTGGATCGGGGCGGTCTCGGTGCCCATCGAGCAGCGGCCGTCGATCCGGATTCCTGCCGGATACTTCCCCTCCGCGACGACGAGCCTGTCCCCGGGCGCGAGCGAACGCAACGCGGATTCGAGGTCCTTCCACGGCCGGGCGGCGCTGCCGTCACCGGCGGCCGCGGCGCGGGCGGAGACGTGGAGGATCCGCGCGGGAGGAGCGAGCTCGCTCGAAAAAACCGGACGCTCCGGGAACGGACGGCCGTTCATCCACACGGCCTGCGAAATCGTCGGGCTCTGTGATGCGGACGGCGTCGGTGGCGGGGGCGTCTCCGGACGGCCGCTCCCGCACCCACCGGCCAGGGCGGCCAGGGCGGCCAGGGCGGCCGCCCCGCCCGTCCCGGCGAACGCCCGCGGCCGCGTGGCCACCGACCGGGGCGGGCTCATCCGGACGCCGTCACACGTTTGGCGTCTTCGGGTCGACGCGCTTCAAGACCTCAAAGGAGTAGTCGACGCGGAGGATGTAGACCCACGCGAGAAGCAGGGAGCCGGATATGTATCGGATCAGGTTGTCGAGGATCCCGATCGTGACGCACTCGGGGAATCCCACGCCGCCGAGATAGAGGCCGGCGGCGAAGCCCCACTCGTACTGCCCGATGCCGCCCGGCGCCAGGGGGATCAGGCGCGCAATGTAGCCTCCGACGATCGCCATGAGCAGGACCGAAAAGTTCACGTTCAGGATCACGTGTGTCGACGTGAACGCCATGGCGATCACGTAGGCGGCGATGTCCTCGAGACCGAAGGCGATGAGCGAAAGGAGGCAGAAACCGGCGAGCTGACGCGGGTGGCGGGCGAGGGCACGGATCATCGTCCGCGTCTCCGTCCACGAGCCCTGGAGGATCGATCGGTCCGGGAACGCGCGGCTCGGGCGCGCGATCGCCCAGCAGACTCCGAGGATCACGAGCGACCAGAAGATCTGCGCGAGCCAGACCGACCACCCGAGCGCGAACGGGCCATAGGCGGCGTAGACGATGATCTCGAAGACGACGAAAAGCTCCGTCAGGAAAATCGCCTGCGCCAGGGAGTTGAGCGGCGCGCCCTGGCCGGCGAGCATCCGCGCCATCCAGGTGTTGCCCATGTTGAACGGCACCAGGCGGTTGATCCCCACGCCCTCGAGATAGGCGCGGGCGTGCTGCGTGAAGGTGCCCTTGACCCCGCAGAACCGCGCGAGGCCGTGGAACTGAAGCGCCTTGATGAGCCAGAAGAACAGGAAGATGAGCGCCGAGAGCTCGACTAACCCCCACTTCACGGGGTCCTGCGACTTCAGGAAGTACTTGAGGTCCGGCACGCCCTTGATGAAGCCCTGCTGCGCGTCGTTGTAGCTGACGATCCCCATGTTGATCAGAACGGAGAGAAGCCGCGTGTTCGCCAGGAAGTTCCAGACGCCCGAAAAATAGATGAGCGAGCCCAGAAGCAGGGCGCCGAAGAGGTAGGAGAAGGTGTACGACCAGATCCGGTCGATCTTGCGATGCTCCTCTCCTTCGCGCAGCAGCGCGTCGGTCGAGACGGGGACGCCGGGGGTGACCTGTTCGACTTCCATGCTTGTCCTCTCAGCTTTCCGTCTTCTGCGGGTGGGTATGCCACGCGACGGCGGCCCGGACGGCGCCCTCGAGCGAATCTGCCATGAACGGCTTGCCGCGCATCACCACGATGACCTTCTTCATCTGCGGGAGGTGGTTCTGCTGCGATCGCAGGAAGATCGGCTCGACGTAGAGAACCTCCTTGCCGATCATCAGGAGCGTCGTGTGCCCGCGGATGACCTCCATTCCCCGCCGGTTCCACCACGAGAAGTTCTGCGAGATGAAGGGCTCCTGGTCGATCGCGGCGTCGGCCTGCTCGGGCCCGACCACGTACTGGCCCTTGGGAATCTGGAGGACGGTGATCTTCCCGTAGTCCGGCGCGTCCTGGTAGACGAGCGGGATCCCGCGGAGGTTCAGGGCCTTTTCCGGCGTGAAGACCATCACGGAGGAGTACTGGACCCGCGGGTTCGCCGCGGGCAGCACCCCGTTTCCGGTCTCGAGCAGGCACTGAAACGGCTCCATGGAAAACGTCACGGCCTTGCCGGTGTCCAGGATCGGTCCCAGCACTTCGTCGGCGTCGTCCCACATGTCTTCCTGGTTGAAGAAGTACATGGGCTCTTTCATGTGGTAGTAGATGTAGAGGTCGTCGAACTGCACGTGGAGCAGCTGGATCGGGTAGGTCATCTGCGCCTTGACGCCCTCCGGCATCGCCGTGCCGGCGGTGAAGAGATCCGGATAGATCTTCGACCATGCCCGCACGACGGGATCGTCCGAGATCTTGTAGAAGCGCACCTGGCCGGTGGCGGCGTCGACCGTCGCCTTGACCGAGTCTTCGATGTAGTTGACCCTCCGCTCCGGCCTCGGAAACGGCGATCGCTCGTCCGACTTGTCTCCGAGCTCTTCCGGCAGGCTGTAGGGATAGCGGTCGGTCGTCGTCATGCCGTTGACGATCCAGACGATGCGGCCGTCGACGTTCACCGCGTAGGGATTCGAGTCATAGAAAAGAAACGGCGCGATGCGCTCCAGCCGTTCGATCGGCGTGCGGAAATAGTGAACGCGCGTGTTGTCCTTGATCAGGTCCGAGAACACGAGTTCGAAGAACTTGCCGCTGCGCCACCCGAACACGATCCGTTTCCAGATCGAGTCGATGTTGACGCCCGTCTTCTCCGTCTCCGGCAGGAAGATCTGGGCGCGGTCCTGGTCCGTCGGGTAGTCGAGCTCCTTCATCTGGTTCACGTTGGAGAACGCCATCGTCGCGGCGCCCTCGCCGTAGTAGACGCGGGGCTCGGCGAGCTTCAGCGAGGGGTGCGACTCCTTCGGCGGGATGTCGTAGACGGAGTAGACCGGGTCGCCCCTCTGTCCGACCTCGCCGGCGGGCGCCATCACGAGGCCGTACCCGTGCGTGAACATCATGAACCGCTGACCCCAGTAGGCGAGCCACGGGACCGGCTCGAACAGCGGTGTCTCCCGCACGCTCGACACGAACATCCGCTCTTCTCCGTCGATCTTGTAGCGGACGTTGTCGACGTTCAAGAAGTTGTAGTAGGTCCGCAGCTTCTGCTGCTGCTGGAAGACCTCGAGCGTCGGGCCGTAAACCATCGCGCTGCCCTGCGTCTGCAGGATGCGCTGCGAGTGCTGGCGGTCGAGCCACCGCTCGAGATAGCTCACGAAGCCGGGCCAGAGCGGCGCGTTTTTCAACGTCGGGCTCGCGAGGAGCGACTCGGCGGTGGGTACGGGGTCTCCCGGCCGGTTCGGCAGGAAATCCACTTCCTTGACCTTGTCGAGCCCGTAGCCCTCGCGCGTGGCGTCGACGTGCCGCGCGATGTACGGAAGCTGGATCACGGGCTCGTTCGGCTTGACGAAGATCCAGTTGCGCACGACGACGGCGCTCTTGAAGGCGAAATCGAGGGCGATCAGGAGGAGGAAAATCTTCCCGACCGAGCGAAAACGCACGGCCCATGCCTCCGGGGCCGGGCTCGCCCGGCGCGCGTGCATCAGACGGAGCAGGGCCATCAGGGACACCGCGACGCCCACGAGGACGAACGTCGTCACCCAGATGTAGTTCAGGTTCGAGAAGAGGCCCGTCACGTCCACGTATTGCGCGCCGGTCTTGATCGAGGACGCGGCGTTGTCGCGCCAGAGAAGGCCGTACCGCGTCAGCCACATCCCGAAGGCGGCGAGGAGCCCCAGGATCAGGACCGCGATGCGCGTCAGGCGCGTCGCGGAGAGAGAGAGCCGGGAGGTCAGGCGGTTGCCGCCGCCGAGCGCTGCCAGGCGCCCCCCCGCGGCATTGGCGCACGCGACCGAAAAGAAAAGAAGGAGCACGACCGCCCAGGTGACGTACTTCCACGCGATCCACACGTTCGGCAGGTCGAACGCATAGAAGCCGATGTCCCGGTGGAAGATCGGGTCGGTCTTGCCGAAATCGAATCCGCGACCGCCGAGCAGAAACTCCGTGTAGTTCATCGCGGCCATGTAGGCCGCCACGGACGCGACCAGAAACGCGCACTTGACGACGAGACGGCGGGCGGGCCGGGAGACGGGGTGTACGAACGCCGGAAGCGCGATGGCGAACGCGAAGAGGAGGAACGCGGCCACGTAGAGCTGCGCGCCCATCGTAAAGTTCGTCCAGAAAACGCGCTTCAAGCCGAGGCTCTCGAGGAGCCAGAAGTCCGAGAACAGCACCGTCAGCCGGTCGAGGGTGTAGAGCGTGACCAGGACCGTGGCGATGTTGACCGCCCTCGACCAGAGGAGCGCCGCGGCGGGGGCGCGCGGAAGCGTGACGACCGGGAGCTCGACGGCTCCGTCGCCGGCGGATACGGCCCCGGGCAAAACCCCAGCGGAACTCGACATGCTCGCCTCCTCCGCTCTCGCCGGCCCGATCCGGCGCGGCCGGAGGGCGATCGTGAATCCTGGAATTTTCCGGCGCATCCTACCATCCCGAAAGCGCCGGCGCATCCCGGGGCGGACCGCCTTACAATCCCCCGCGTTCGTACTTGGAAGGAGAATCTCATGCACCGTCTTTCCTCGCGCTTCGCCGCCGCCTTCGGTTCCGCCGCGCTGGCTGCTCTGGCCTGCCTCCCGGCGCGGGCCGCCCTGGCGTCTCCCCCGGACCCTCCGACCTATCGCTGCCAGGGATTCGACGAGCCCATGAACCGGCCGACGGTCGAGATCGGGCGCGGGCGCGTCCTGCCGCTCCGGGCCAAGCTCGTCGCCGCCGACGGGAAGTTCGCCGACGACGGCGTCGTGAAGGCGGCGCCCACGATCCACGTCGTGTACGCGCCCGAGGGGGGCAAAGAGGTCGACAAGTCCGGGGGCCTGGAAGTTCGCGACTACGGCAAAGGCAACCACTTCGTCTTCGACCAGGAGGCCCACTGGAAGTTCGACCTCGGCACGGGAAATCTCCCGGAGGACGGAACCTACAAGGTCACGGTGCTCTCGGGCGACGCCAAGGAGTACCGCGTCGACCCGACCTGCTCGCTCGAATTCCACCTGCACGCCGGCAAGTAGGCCTCCGGAGGCTCGGGAGAGGAGGTCTCCCCGTCACCCGTCACGTGTCACCCGTCACCTGTCACCTGTCACCTGTTTAACGGACCAGGTAGCACTCCAGGTTCAGGGTCAGAAGCGACAGCACGACGGCGGCGAGCGTGACGGGAACTCCGACCCGGATGTAGAGGGAGTAGGGGATCTCGACGCCCTCCGACCGGAGGATGCGGAACCACATCATGGCGGCGAGGGACCCGATGGGAAGCATCTTCGGGCCGAGATCCCCTCCGACCAGGGCCGCGAACGCGAGCAGCTTCTGGTCGAAGTCCCCGACGGGGATTGCCCGGATCGCCCACGCCATGTTGTCGGCCGTGGGGTGGTTGTTGATGATCGCGGACGAGACCGCCGCGACGACGCCGGACGACAGCCGCATCCGCGCGAGGTCGCCGCCGGACAGCCGGTGGAGGAGGTCCCCGATCATCCCCGTCAATCCCGCCTGGCGCAGTCCGAGGCCGACGATGAACATCCCGGTCAGAAAGATCAGGACGTCCCAGCCGACGCCCCGGAGGACGGGGACCACCCCGCGGCGGGAAAATAAGAACTGAACGAGGAGAAGCAGCAGGGCTCCCCCGACGGCGATCGCCCACGTCGGGATCCCGGTCCAGCCCTCCGAGAACAGGCCGGCGAGCGTCACGAGGAGCACCCCGGAGCAGACGAGCTGGAAGCGCCACTGCGGGTCCTTCCGTGAGGCACCCGCCTCCTGTTCGAAGCGCCTCGGGATGGCATGGCCGAAGAAGATCCAGAGGCCGGCGAAAGAGACGAGGACGCTGACGAGCGCGGGAAGAGCCATCCAGCGCGCGTACTCGACGAATCCGATCTTGAAGAGGCTCGAGACCACGATGTTGATCGGGTTCGCGATGACGAGAGCGCCGACCAGGTTCGCGACGTAGAGGACGGCAAAGTAAAACGGAAGCTTCTGCTCGCGCGTCCATTTTCCGGCGCTCAGCCTCTCGACCAGGTGGAAGACGAGCGGAGTGAAGATCAAGACCGCCGCGTCGTTCGTGAAGACCGTCCCGACGAGGGTGCCGGTCAGGAAGAGCAGCGCGAAGAGCCTCCGCCCGCTTCCGCGCGCGGCGCGCGCCAGCGTGACGGCGAGGCGCGCGAAGAGGCCGGATCGGTCGGCGACCAGGGTGATGATCATCAGGCTGACGATCGTGACGACGGGCCGCGCGAGGAGCTTCGCGGCGACGAGGAGAATCCCGGGAGGCGCGACTCCCAGGATCACCGTCAGCAGCGCCCCGATGGCCCCGGCCTCCGCGTGGCGGATGCGGAACCGCCCGACCCGGGGGCGCGCCAGGGAGAGCCCGACCGTCAGGGCGAGAACGGAGAACGCGAAAACCGGTGCCAGGGCGGTGCCCTCCATGGGAAACTCGCGCGAATCATAGCGGAGACGCCCCGGCGACTGCCGCTCTCCGGACGGACCATAATCCCGCCCGAATGCCGGCGTACCTCACCCTCGACGGGCTGCGCAAGAAGTTCGGGGACTTCGAGGCGACCCGGGACGTTTCGCTCGCGATCGACCGGAGCGAGATCGTCGCGCTCCTCGGCCCGTCCGGCAGCGGCAAGACGACGGTGCTCCGCCTCGTCGCCGGTTTCGAGACGCCGGACGCCGGGACGATCCGCGTGGAAGGCGAGGACGTCACCCGCCTCGCGCCCGAGCGGCGGCGGTTCGGGATGGTGTTCCAGCACTACGCGCTCTTCCCGCACATGACGGTCGGCGAGAACGTCGGCTTCGGGCTCTCGGGGGAAAGACTCTCGGACGCCGCCGAGAAAGAGCGCGTGTCGGAGGCGCTGTCTGCCGTCGACCTCACGGGGTTCGAGGAGCGGCGCGTGCCGTCGCTCTCCGGGGGGCAGCAGCAGCGCGTCGCCCTCGCGCGCGCGCTCGCGCCGCGGCCGCGCGTGCTGCTTCTCGACGAGCCGCTGTCGAACCTCGATCCCACGCTGCGCGACCGCACGCGCCGCGAGCTCAAGCGGATCATCCGCAAGGTGGGCATCACGACGCTCTTCGTCACGCACGAGCAGGAGGAGGCGTTCGACCTCGGCGACCGCGTCGCCGTCCTCTCACGCGGCCGCCTCGAGCAGGTCGCCTCGCCGGAGACGCTTTACGAAGAGCCCGCGACGCGGTTCGTGGCCGCGTTCATCGGGCGATCGAGCATCCTGCCGGCCGCCTGGGGCGGCGGCCGCGGGGCGGGCTCCGTGACTTTCCCTTCCGGCGCCGTGTGGGACGCCGTGGCCGGAGACGCGGCGCTCCATCCGCAGGAGCCGGTCGACGTCGTGGTCCGCCCGGAATCTCTGCGCTTCGTTTCGGCCGGCACGGCGGGCGCGATACCGGGCGAGGTCCTCGAGCGCCGCTACGCGGGACACAGCGCGTACTTCGGGGTGCGTCTCGCGGGAGACGCCGAGGCGGAAGTCCTCGCGCGGCCCGACGCCGCCCGGCCCGGGGACGCCGTCGTCGTCGCGCCCGCGCCGGACGGTCCCGCCCCGCGCGCGTACCCGAAGGAGAAAGAGACGTGACGCGGAAGATCCAGGCGGCGCTTCTCGCCCTCCTCCTCGCCTGGCTCGTCGGCTACCCCCTCCTCCTGACGCTCGCGGAGGCGCTCGGCGCGCCTCACTGGAACCTCCGCCACGTTCTCGACTTCGCGCGGCGAACGGACGAATGGGGTGCCCTGTGGGCGAGCGTCTGGATCTCGCTCGCGACGGTCGGTCTCTCCGCGGCGATCGGCATCCCGCTCGCGTTCCTCTTCGAGACGGCCGATTTCCCCGGCCGTCGCGTGCTCGGCACGCTCATCGCGCTTCCCGTGGTGCTGCCGCCGCTCGTGGGAGTCCTCGCGTTCCTCTTTCTCTACGGGGAGAGCGGGGTGGTGGCGCGGGCCGTCCAGCTCGCGACGCGCTCCTCCGAGCCCCCGTGGCGGCTCTCGGGCCCCGCCGCGATCCTTCTGGTGCACGCGTACACGATGTTCGTGTACTTCTACCTGTTCACGCGGGCCGGCCTCGCGCGGCTCGACGCGGCGTACTACGAGGCCGCCTCGGCGCTCGGCGCCGGGCGCCTGCGGATCCTGCGCCGGGTCACCCTGCCGCTGCTCCGCCCCGTCCTCGCCGGTGCCGCGCTCCTGACGTTCATGACGTCGCTGTCGTCCTTCTCCGCCCCGTACCTGATCGGCGGCACGTTCCGGGTCATGACCACGCAGATCGTCTTCTCGCGGTTGAACGGCGACGTGGAAGCCGCGATGGTCGAGACCGTCGCGCTCGCGGCGATCGCGCTCGGCGGACTCGTCCTCCTGCAGCGCGCCGAGAAGCGCAAGGACGTGTCGGGCGCCGTGCGCGGAACAGCACCGACGCGCCGGCGCCTGCGCCGCGGCGGGCTCGTGGCCGTGTGGGGGTGGCTCTTCGCGGCGATCCTGCTTCTCCCCCACGCGATGCTGCTGCTCGTCTCGTTCGTCCCGCCGGGCTCGTGGACGACGGAGCTTCTCCCGCCGGTGCTCTCGGGCGCGAACTGGGCGTCCGTTTTCTCCGAGCCGGAGCGCCTGCGCCCGATCGGCAACTCGCTGTGGATGTCCACCGCTTCCACGGCCGCCGCGCTCGCGCTGGGCCTCGCCGCGGCCTGGACCGCCGTGCGCGGGAAGGGACGCCTCGCCGGCGCGCTCGAGAATCTCGTGGCGATCCCCTGGGCGCTTCCCGGGACGGTCTTCGCCGTCGCTCTCGCGACGACGTTCTCCGTCCGCGCTCCATGGGCGGGGCGGTTCATTCTCGTCGGCACCGCTCTCATCCTGCCGCTCGCCTACCTCGTCCGGAATCTGCCGCTGACGGGTCGCGCCGCGTTCGCCGGTCTGCGTCAGCTCGATCCGGCGCTGGAAGAGGCCGCGGCGTCTCTGGGCGCCGGCCGGGCCCGCCGGTTCCGGCGGGTCGTGCTGCCGCTCCTGCGCCCCGCGCTCGCGGCCGGAGCTTCGATCGCCTTCATCACGTCTCTCGGCGACTTCGTCGTGTCGATCGTCCTCTACACCTTCGACACACGCCCGATCTCGATCGAGATCCTGTCGAGTCTCCGCATGCAGGAGACCGGGGTCGGGGCCGCGTACGGCGTGCTCCTGGCGGCCCTCTCCGCGGCGTCCTTCCTCTTCTTCGGGACGGGAGGGCCGGGCGCCGCCGCCCGCAGCGGCTGAGGCGAGAGCGGGCTCGACGTCCGCGCGCGGCATCCGTAGAATCCGCGCGACGCCTCAAAGCGCGGAGGAACCATGACTCGAAACCCCTCCCGGGTGCGGCCCGCATTCTTTCTGCCTCTCGTGTCGGTTTTCGCGTCCGCCGCGCTGTTCGCGCAGGGGGGCGGAGCCGCTGCCGGCGTCGAGCCCGCCCCGAAGGCGCCGGCGCTCTTCGACGACCTCGGAAAGCATCACCGCGCCATCTCGTCGAAGTCGGAGCGCGCGCGGCGGTACTTCGACCAGGGACTCCGGCTCGTCTACGCGTTCAACCACGACGAGGCGAAGCTCGCCTTCGAGGAAGCCGCCCGCGCCGATCCCGCGTGCGCGATCTGTTTCTGGGGCGTGGGGCTCACGCTCGGGCCGAACATCAACCTTCCGGCGATCGCGGAGCGCGCGGCGGCGGCGGACGAGGCGGTCCGGGCCGCGGTGGCCCTGGCGCCGAAGGCGAGCCCGGTTGAGCGCGCATTGATCGCGGCGCTGCGGAAGAGGTATTCGAGCCCGCCGGCGTCGGATGCCGGCGCGCAGAAGCGGCTCGACACCGCTTACGCGGACGCGATGCGCGGGGTGGCGCGTCGGTTTCCGCGCGACCTCGACGTGCAGGCCCTGTTCGCGGAATCGCTCATGGACCTGCGCCCGTGGGACCACTGGACGCTCGACGGCCAGCCGCAGCCGGGGACGCTCGAGATCGTGCGCACGCTCGAGCGCGTGCTCGCGAAGGATCCCGGGCACCCGGGAGCGAACCATTACTACATCCACGCCGTCGAAGCGTCGAAGACGCCGGGGCGGGCCGCCGCATCCGCGAAGCGGCTCGAAGCGATGATGCCGGGAGCCGGGCACGTCGTGCACATGCCGTCGCACATCTACATCCGCACCGGCCGATACGAGGAGGCGTCGGCCGCGAACCGCCGCGCGATCGCCGCCGACACGGCCTACGCGGCTAAGGGACGGCCGTCCCCTATCTACGGAATGTACGTCGCGCACAACCACCAGTTCCTCTGGGCGACCGCGATGCTCCAGGGCCGCGCCGCCGAGTCGCTCGAGGCGGCGCGGGGATGCGTCGCCGCGGCTCCGGTCGAGATGCTCCGCGCGATGCCGGGGTTCGACATCCTCCTGACCTACCCGGGCTCGACCCTCGCGCGCTTCGGCCGCTGGGACGAGGCTCTGCGGGAGCCGGCGCCGCCGGAGGACTTCCCCTTCGCGACCGCCATGTGGCATTACGTCCGCGGCGTCGCTCGCACCGGGAAGGGAGACGCCGAGGGCGCGCGTTCGGAGCTGCGGGAGCTCGACCGCATCGCGCAGGGCATCCCAGCGGACGCGATGGAGAGCCTGAACTCCGCGCACGACCTCCTGGCGATCGCCTCGAAGGTCCTCGGCGGCCGCATCGCCGCCGCCGCGGGCGACCGCGGGGGCGCCGCGAAGATCCTCGCCGAGGCCGTGGCCGCCGAGGACCGCCTCCACTATGCCGAGCCGCCCGACTGGTACTACCCGGTCCGCCAGACGCTCGGAGCCGTGCTGCTCGCCGACGGCCGAGCGAAGGACGCCGAGCGCGTCTACCGCGAAGACCTGGAGCGAAACCCGAAAAACGGCTGGTCCCTGATCGGCCTGGCGGAAGCGCTGAAAGCCCAGGGCGTCTCCGAAGGCGAAGCCGCCGCCCGCCGAGATTTCGCCGCCGCGTGGGAAAGAGCCGACGCCCCTCTGACCGCGTCGGACTTCTGACCCGGGGTCAGGCCTGCAAGTCTGCAAGATGGTCTGGCTCGCGACAATCTGGGTTCAGCAGGACGCCGAATACGGGGAGGTGCGCTATCGCCCGGCCGCCGAGGCTCCAGGGGCGTGGAGCGGTCCATCACGTGATTGCCCGAGGCAACGAGCGAAAGGCGGTCTTCCGCGACGAGCGGGACCGGCAGGAGTATCTCGACCGGCTCGACCGATATCGATCCAGGTTCCAGTTTTCCCTCTACGCCTACTGCCTCATGAGCAACCACATCCACCTCGCGATCGAGGAAGGCGAGGTACGGCTGTCCCGGATCATGCACGGGCTTCAGTTCTCGTACACGCAGTGGTTCAACCGGCGGCATCGGCGCGTCGGCCACCTGTTCCAGGGACGATTCAAGTCCTATTTGGTTGACCGCGAGGAGTACTTGATGGCCCTGCTGCGCTACATCCACGAGAATCCGGTGCGTGCCGGGATGGTCACAAAGTCGGAGTTGTACGCCTGGTCGAGCGATCGGTATTTCCGCGCGGGCCGGGGCCCGAGCTGGCTTGACCTGGATTCTGTTCTGCAAATGCTCGGCCCGAATCGCCCGGCGGCCGTTGCCGCTTATCGGCGCTTGATGGACAGTCGATCCAGCTCGGACTACGGGAGCCTCGCCGCCGTAGAACGCGTAGTCAAAGGAAGCGACGTGTTCGCCCGCAAAGTCTTGCCGCCGTCGAGTCGCGGAGTTCAGCCGCGGATCGGCTGGACGGCTGAGCGGGTGGGCCGCTGCGTCGCGCCCCTCTACGCGCTGAGCTTTGAGGATCTCTGTCGCCGCGGACAGCGGAGATCTTTCTCAAAGGCGCGGATCGCCGCTGCCTATCTGGGTCGGGCGGTTTTCGGAATTCCTGTTACGGAGTTCGCCCGCCTCTTCCACCGGGAGCATTCCGGCCTCCTCCATGGAGTACTCTCGCTGGAACGTCGGATCACCGAATCTTCGGAAGCGAGGCAGGAGCTGACCAGGCTCGAGCGGCGGATCTGCGAACTTGCAGATTTGCAGGCCTGACCCCGTAAGTCCAGCTCGAGGCGGTATCCCGGAAACTGAGCTCGGCCGCCTCGAGGGACGCCAGGTTCGCGGCGGTCTACCTCGAGCGGAGTTTGGGAGAGAACGTTCAAACTCGAGTGACAGATCCCGCCCCGGATGCGGACCGCCGCTCACGGACGCAGGCCGCGTGGCTGCTGCTCGCCCTGATCGTGGCCGGCTCCGTCGCCGTCCGCCTCCGCCTGCTCGACATTCCGCTGGAGCGCGACGAGGGCGAGTACGCCTACGCGGGGCAGCTCCTTCTGCAGGGCGTCCCGCCCTACGTCGAAGCGTTCAACATGAAGAACCCGGGCGTGTACGTCGCCTACGCGGTCGCGATGGGTCTTCTGGGCGAGACGGTCCGGGCCATCCACGGGGGCGCCATCGCGTTCAACGCCGCGGCGATCCTGATGGTCTTTCTTCTCGGGCTCCGCCTCGCCGGGCGCACGGTGGCCGTCGCGGCCGCGGCCGCCTTCGCCTTCCTGTCGCTGAGCGCGTCCGTGCTCGGCTTCTCGGCCAACTCCGAGCACTTCCTCCTGCTGCCGGCATTGGGCGGCCTCCTCGTTCTGGATGCCGCTCTCCGGCGGCGCCGGAACGGCCTCCTCGTTCTCGCCGGTGTACTGCTGGGCTTGTCGTACGTGATGAAGCAGCACGGGGCGGCGTTCGTCGCCCTCGGCGCCGTCTGGCTTCTCCTCGCCGAGCGGGCGGAGCGCCCGCTCCTCCCGCTTCGCGCCGTGCGGCGCCTGCTTCTCTTGGCCGCCGGCGCCGCGGCGCCGTTCGCGCTGGTGTGCCTCTGGCTCTGGGGCGCCGGAGCGTTCCCCTCATTCTTTTTCTGGACGTTCCGCTACGCCCGGCATTACGTGGGCCAGGTCGACATCGCGACCGGCTTCGCGCTCTTCGGAACACAGGCGCGAGCGATCGTCGCGGCGGCGCCGCTTCTCTGGGCGCTCGCGGCCGTCGGGCTCGCCACCCTCTCCCGCGGCCCGGCCGCGCGCGAGCAGACCCCGCAGATCCTCTCGCTCGCAGGGTTGTCCTTCCTGGCGATCTGCCCGGGGCTCCTTTTTCGCAGCCACTACTTCATCCTCCTGCTGCCTGCGGCCGCCCTGCTCGCCGGCGTCGCCGTCGAGAACCTGCGCGCGGCCGTGTCGCGCCGGGGGACCCCGGCGCTCGGCCTCGCCGCCGCGGGGATCGTCCTGGGCGCGAGCCTCGCGACCGCCCTGTGGGGAGAGCGCGACTACCTCTTCCGGCTCGGACCGGAGGAGATCAGCCGTCTCTGCTACGGCCCGAACCCGTTCGTCGAGAGCGTCGAGGTCTCCCGCTACATCCGCGAGCATTCCGCGGCCACGGACCGCGTGGCCGTGCTCGGCTCCGAGCCGCAGATCTTCTTCTACGCCCGCCGCCGCTCCGCGACCGGGTTCATCTACACCTATGCCCTGATGGAGCCCCAGCCGTTCGCCCTCGCGATGCAGCGGCGGATGGCGGGCGAGATCGCGCGCGCGAGGCCCCGCCACGCTGTCTGGATCGGGGCCCCGACGTCCTGGCTCCGGCGCCCCGAATCGCACGACGACATCTTCCGCTGGTGGGGGGAGTACCGGAACCACTACCGGGTCGTGGGCATCGGCGTGCCGCGGGGAGACGCCATCGCGATGCGCTGGGGGCCGGCCTCCGAGACCGAAGGCCTCGAGAGCCCGCTCGTGGTCTACGAGCGGATCGACTGAACGGGCCGGTCAGACCGGAGCGCGGTTCAGCACCCGCGGCGTCGGCCGGCGCCGATGCGGGCGGATCGGCGTGATGGTCGGCGTCGGCGTGCGGGTCATGGCGGTCGGCGTCACGGTCCGCGTGCGCGTGCGGGTCGGAGTCGTCGTAACGGTCCGCGTCGCGCTCGGCGTCGGCGTGGCGGCTCCGGCCTGCAGGATGCGGTAGAAGCTCGAGGGCGTCCCGACGTAGAGCTCGCCCGCCGCGTCCTCTCCGAACGTCGTGATGTTCGCGGGGCTGGGGCTCAGCACGCCGGCATTTGCCCAGATGGTCCGGGTGCAATAGTCCCCGTAGAAATACGACCCGACGAATGCGGGCATGAGCGTGCCCCGGTACACGTATCCGCCGGTAATCGAGCATCCGGCGCCGTGGGTGTATTCGAAGACCGGCCCGGTGTACGCGGGCGAGTTGCAGGGCGGCGGCGCGGAGGCCCCAGTCGGGCAGCCGTTTAAGCCGCCGTTTCCGCAGATGCTCCCCTCCATCACTTTCCAGCCGTAATTCTTCCCGCCGGCCGTGCCCGCGGCGTGGAAGTCGACCTCCTCGCGCGCGCTCTGGCCGACGTCGCCGATCCAGAGGTCGCCGGTTGTCCGGTCAAAGGAGAACCGCCACGGGTTCCGAAGTCCCTTCGCCCAGATCTCGTTCTGCACGCCGGAAAGGGTCGGGTTGGTCGGCGGGATCCCGTAGAACGGCGCCGTGCTGACGTTCTGATCGACGTCGACGCGGAGCAGCTTGCCGAGGAGCGACAGGTCATTCTGCGCGTTGCACATCGGGTCGTCGCCGGAGCCGCCGTCTCCCATGCCGATGTAAAGAAACCCGTCCGGCCCGAACTGGAGCTCGCCGCCGTTGTGGTTCGCGAACGGCTGCGTGATCGTCAGGAGCTTCACCCCGCCCGCGTCGGCGACGTTCGCGGAGGGCTGCGCATGGTAGCGCGCCACGACGGTCGAGCCGGTGGCGTCGGTGTAGTTAATGAAGAAGAACCCGTTCGACGCGAACTGCGGGTGGAAGACGACGCAGAGCAGGCCCTGCTCGCTGCCGCGGTTGGGAGTGATCAGCCCGCTGACGTCCAAAAACGACGCGGCCAGGAGCTGCGTCCCGTCCCAGATGCGGACCCGGCCCCCCTGCTCGGTGATGAAGATCCGGCTGTCGCCGGGGGCGCTGACGAGCGACGTGATACCCGAGAGGCCGCCGGTGACCAGCTGCAGCGCGATGTCCGGCGCCCCGACGGCGAGCGGGCGGTCCGGCTCGGACGGAGGCTCCGGCCGCGCCCGGATCGCCAGCGCGAGAACGGCCGCGACGGCGAGCACCAGGAGGGACGTCCCGGACCGGGAGGGGCTTCGCGAGGAGGGAGGGTGGTTCGGTGTCATGCCGTCCGCCACGACGGCGGAAGGCCAGTTTAGACCGATTCCGCGAGACCGGACCGGCGACCCAAGAAACTCTTCATCATGGACGGGTGAAGGGTGACAGGTGACAGGTGACGGCAGCCCCAACCTGCTGAAACCCATTACCGGTCATCCGTCACCCCGCTTTCATGCGGACTCGTCCGGCAGCATCGCGTAGGCCCGCACGGGAAAGCTCGTCACGCCGCGCCAGGGAGCCGGGACCGCGTGCACGCGGAAGCCCGACGGCGGCAGCTCCGACAGCCGGCAGAGGTGCTCCAGGATCGGGATCCCCGCGCGCAGGAGCGCCGTGTGCGCCGGCCGCTGCCCGTCGGACGCGTCGTCGATGTTCAGCGAGTCGATGCCCACGAGCGCCGCGCCTCCGCGGACCAGCGCCTCCGCCGCCGCCCGCGTGAGGTACGGATGCTCCCCGGCGCCGTACCGGGGAGTCCGCCAGTGCGCGTCCCAGCCCGTCGAGAACAGGATCGCGCGCCCCGCGACCTCGATGCCGGAAAAGGCCTCCGGCCCGATCGCCCGTCCGGCGGACCGCGCGTCGATCGCCGCGCCCGGGACGCCGGCGATGCGCTCGAGAGGAAGGGAGGCGAGGTCGGCGCCCTCGGCGAAGCGGTGGAGCGGCGCGTCGATGTACGTGCCGGTATTGCCGACGAGCTCGATCGAAGAGATCGCGAAGGTCGTGCCCGCGGCGTACTTCGCCTTCGAGGCCTCGCGGGAGAGATGTTCGCCAATCCGCGGGACGGGGAGCCCCGGATAGGTGATCATCCCGTCTTCGATCGCGTGCGAGAGGTCCAGGATCCGCCCGGTCATCTCCACCCGCGGCGCCGCGCGAGCGACGCGATGTGCTCCACGTGGTGGCGTCCGTGCCACGCGTAGAGAGCGACGAGCCGGTCGAGCGGCGCCGGGCCCGACTCCGGGTGCCGGAACCGCCGCTCGAAGTCGGAGGGGCCGAGCGAGGTGAGCAGCCGCATCCACCGCGCATGCAGGGCGTCTAAGAGATCGAGCGAGATCCCGACGGGCGCCGTCCGCGCGTCGTCGAGTTTCGCCCACTCCCCCTCTTCGTACGTGCGGATGACCGGCTCCGGCTCGGTCAGGGCGAGCTTGAACCGCGTGTAGGCGTTGATGTGGCTGTCGGGGACGTGGTGCACGACCTGCCGCACGGTCCAGCCTCCCTCGCGGTAGGGCGTGTCGAGCTGCGCCTCCGAGAAGCCCGCGACCGCTTCCCGCAGCCGGGCGGGCGCCTCCGCGATCTGCGCGAGGGATCGGGCGCGCTCGTCGGCGGCGAGCCGGTCGCCCTCCATCCGAAAGGGCCCGATCGGGTACCGGTCGTCAGACGTCATCGCGCCTTTCCCTTCCCGCGCCGCAGCGCCTTTACGAGCTGGATCTGCCCGGCATGGTAGATGTCGTGGGCGGCGGCGCCCAGGATCGTCCTCTCGTTCGAGTACCGGCTGCCGGGCGTCTTCTGCGCGAGGCGCTCCGGCGGAAACGCGGCGACAACGGCGCGCAGCGCCCGATGCTGCGAGGCGAGGAGCTCCCGGGACTGGCGCCACGCCTCGTCCGAGAGCCGCGCCGGAGTCTCGAAGTAGTTGCTCCCCTTCAGCGGGAAGGAACCGCGCTTCTCCCCCGTCAGCCTCCGCCTCACGACGTACTTCCAGTACGCGGCATGGAGGACGAGCTCGTGGACGCTGTGCCGGTCCTTCCCCGGTTTCCAGGAGGCGTCGGCGGCGGAGACCCGCCGGACGGAGCCGAGGAGATTCGGGCCGTGCCACGCGGCGCGGTCGTAGGCCTCGTCGAACAGGTCGAGGAGCACGGCGAGCCGGGCCGCCGCTTCCAACCCGGGCGTCACGCTTCCCCCTTCGGTGCGGGCGCGGGAGAAGCGGCCGGCGACGGCCGGCGGGGCGCGCTCTCTCCTCCGTACCGGATGATGAGCGCGACCGCTCCCACGATCGCCGCCGCCGCGATCCCGATCCGCAGCGTGAGCGCCTCTTCCGCAAACGCCCAGCCGAGCAGGACCGCGACGATCGGATTGACGTACGCGTAGGTCGTCACCCGGGCCGGGGTGGTCACCTTGAGCAGCCAGATATAGGCCGAGAATCCGATGAGCGAGCCGAACACGATCAAATAGCCGAGCGACAGCGTCGCCCGCAACGTGAAGTCCGAGAGATGGATCCGCGCCCCCTCGCCGACGGCGAGCCCGAAGAGCCACAGGATGGCGCCTCCCGCGATCATCTCCATGGAGATCGCGAGGAGCGTCGAGGTCGGGAGCGCCGCGCGCCGCGAGTAGAGCGATCCGATCACCCACGAGAGAGCGGCGAAGAGGAGCGCAGCGGCGCCGAGTGGATCCACGTGGCCGCCGCCGAAGCGCCCGGGCATCACCAGAAGGACGAGTCCGCCCAGGCCGATGAGCAGACCGGCGATGACGGGGCCGGAAGGCCGGCGCCGCTTCTGAATGCCCTGCACGATCGCCATCCAGATGGGGACGGACGCCACGATGAGCGCGGCGAGGCCCGAGGGCACGCGCTGCTCGGCCCACGAGACGAGACCGTTGCCGCCGAGGAGGAGAAGCGCTCCGATGATCGCGGCGGAGCGCCAGTGACGGCGCTCCGGAAGAGGCGTCCCCCGGAAGCGCAGCCACGCGAAGAGCAGGAGCCCCGCGGTCAGGTGGCGGGTGCCCGCCATGACGAAGGGAGGGAAGGACTCCACCGCGAAACGGATCGCGAGATAAGTCGAGCCCCACAGGATGTACACCGCGGCGAACCCCGCCACGAGCTGCGCCTGCGGGGGAGCGGGCGCGAGCAGGACTCCCGAGTCGGTGCGCGCGGCGCGCGCCGGCTCAGCCACGGACCACCTCTGCCCCCTCCGGCGCGCCGGCCGGGATGGGCAGCGCCGTCGTCTCCTTGACGGACTCGAGGACGATCGTCGTGCGCGTCGAAGTGATCGTCGGGATGAGGCTCAACCGGTCCCGCAGGAGACGCAGGAGCGCTTCGGAATCCCGCGCGCGCACCTTCGCGAGGAAGCAGTCCTCTCCCGCGACGTGGTGCAGCTCCAGGATCTCCGGTATCTCGGCGAGCTTCGCGGCGGTGTCGACGCCGCCCGGCCGGTCATTCGAGCGGATGAAGATGAAGGCGAGCTGCGGGACATCGAGCGCCTTCGGATCGATCTCCGCGCGATATCCCCGGATGACCTTCCGGTCCTCGAGCTTGCGGATCCGCTCGAAAACGGCGGAGGCCGCGAGACCGACCTGGCGGGCGATCTCCGCGTTGGACGTCCGCGAATTCTCCTGAAGAATCGTCAGAATAGACGCGTCGATGGCGTCGATCATTCCGCCATTAAACAGTAACCGAGACGAATCGTCAACAAAAGTGGCATCCCGCAAGTGGATCGCACGGAAGTTCGGCATCCGGCTGTCAACACCGGCGCGGCGGGAAAGGTTGCGCGGAACCTCGGGCGCGCCGGTCGGCCGGTCGGCCGGGAGAGGATGAAGCCTTGAGCTCCGCCGCCCCGACGGAACGAACGCCCCGCGCCGCCGGCCGGCTTCTTCTCCTTTCCGTCTTCGCGATCCCGTTTCTCGCCTACCTCGCGGGCCTGCACTCCGTCGGCAGCGGCGACACCCGCCCCGCGGAGCTCCTGCCGATCTCGATCCTCGAGTCGGGAAACCTCGACTTCAACGAATTCGTGAAGCCGGGTGAGCCGCTCCCCTACTGGTTCCACCGGTTCGGGCCGCGCGTCGTGTCGATCTACCCGATCCTGCCGGGCATCCTGAACGTCCCGGCGTACGCCGCCGCGCGCGCGCTCGGCGTGCCGATCCTCGAGCGGCAGGAGCTTCTCTCCCTGCTGACGGCGAGCGCGATCGCCGCGCTCTCGGTGCTCTGCGTGTACCTCGCCCTCCTGGAGCTCAAGACGACGCGGGCGGCGGCGATCCGGTTCGCCTTCGCCTACGCCTTCGGAACGTGCGTGTGGAGCGTCGCGAGCCGCGGCCTGTGGCAGCACGGCCCGGCGACTCTCTTCCTTTCGGCGGGGCTCTGGCTCGTGTGCCGCCGGAACGGAAAAGGTGCGGGGTGGGCCGGAGCGGCCATGGCTCTCGCGGTGCTCTGCCGGCCGTCGGCCCTCCTTCTCGCGGCGCCTCTCGCGGCGGCCTTCGCCTGGCGTCGTCCCGGCCGGCTCCTCCGGATGGCGCTCGGCGCCGCGATCCCGGCGGCTCTCCACGTGGGGTACTGCGCCGCGTATCTCGGAACGCCCTGGTCCTCCGGATTCTGGAACCCGTTTCCCGAAGTCTCGAACTTCTCCGGAAAGCCGCTGCCCGGTCTCGCGGGCCTTCTCGTGAGCCCGTCGCGGGGGCTCCTCGTCTTCAGCCCGTTTCTTCTGTTCGCGATTCCGGGGATCCTCCGGGGCCTCCGCTCACGCGACCGCCGCGCGCTCACGATCGCCATGGCGAGCGGCTGCGCCGCCACGATCGGCCTCTACGCCTTCTGGACGACGTGGTGGGCGGGCCACTCGTTCGGCTACAGGTTCCTGATCGAGCTGACTCCGTTCCTGACGGTCCTCGCCGCGTTCTGGTGGGAGGAGAGCTCGCGCGCAGGCCGGACGGTTTTCCGGATCCTGCTCGCCTGGTCCGTCTACGTCCAGTTTCTCGGCGCGGAGATCCACCCGAGCGGATTCAACGAGCTCCTGGACAAGGACCCCGGCGTCCTCTGGAGCCTCCGGGATTCCGAGATCGCGATCTCCACGCGGAAACTCATCGCCCGGCTCGCGGGATTCTAGCGGCGCCCCGCGCGCCGCGCGGAAAGGACGCCGCGTCGTATTCGGACGCGCGCACCCCACGCGCGCCCGAATACGCTCAAAGGCAGCGCCGCAGACATGACTCGGACACGTGCTGGCCGTCCGGCCCTTAGACGGCGAAGTAGCGCGCCTGCGGGTGGTGGAGCACGATGGCGGACACGGACGCCTCGGGATCCATCATCGATCCCTCGGTCAGCTCGACGCCGATCTTCTCGCCGGGCAGGAGCCGGAAGATCGTCGACTGGTCGCCGATCTCGGGCCACGCCGGATATCCGGGGCTGTACCGCTTGCCGCGGTAGCGCGCCTGGAACCGATCGGTCATCGTGACCGAAGGATCGTCCGGGAATCCCCACCGCGCGCGCAGATCCGCGTGCAGCCACTCCGCCGCCGCTTCCGCGGTCTCGACGGCCAGAGCCTGCAGGGAGTGGCAGAGGAGGTATTCCCCCTCGTTCTTCAGGCTCTCGGCGCGCGCGCGGACGCCCTCACCCGCCGTGGTCAGGAGAAGCGCCACGCTGTCGGGGAGGCCGCCGGCCTCGGCCGGGCGCACGAAGTCGGCGAGCGACAGCCGCTCGCCCGCGACCTGCCGCGGAAAATGGAGCACGGCCTGCTCGTTCCCATCGAGGGAGAGGCGGATCGCGTTGCCGTCGGACGACGCGTCGAAGAACCGGTACATCGCCCGCGCGCGGATCCATCCCGCGGCCTCGACCTTCGCGATCACCGCCTCGAGCTCGGCCAGACGCGGGTCGGCCGCTTCCTTGAGCTTCCGGAAGCTTCCCCGCAGGCCGAGGTGCTTGGCGTAAAGCATGTGCGGATTGACGAAGCTCCACACCTCGCGGATGTCGGGCTCGAGGACGTGGAGGTCGTGGTCCGGCGCCGGGAGCGCCTCGGCGACGGAGACCTCGGTGCTGCGCACGGCGGGCGCGGAGAGCGGGCTCTCTGCGGCGGTCTCCGCCGAAAGTCCGGCCGTCACGGCGCGGCGCGCGTCCGCTTCCGCGGCGAGCTCGGTCCGGGCCCCTTCGCCGGACAGGATGCGGTCGGCGAGCGCGAGTCCGCGCATCGCGTCGACGGCGTAGACCGCGAGGCCCGCGTAGGCCGGTCCGATGCGCTGGTCGGTGAACTTCTGGGAGAGCGCCGCCCCGCCGACGAGCAGAGGCGTCGTCACGCCGCGCGCCGTGAGGTCCTGGGCCGTCGTCACCATCTGCTGGGCGCTCTTCACGAGGAGGCCCGAGAGGCCGATCAGGTCGGGCCGGTGCTCCTCGTGGGCCGCTACGAGCCGCTCCGGCGGGACCTTGATGCCGAGATTGATGACCTCGTAGCCGTTGTTCGACAGGATGATCTCGACGAGGTTCTTCCCGATGTCGTGGACGTCGCCCTTCACCGTCGCGAGGAGGATCTTACCCTTCCGCGACTCGGTCGTCTTCTCCATGAACTTCTCGAGATGGTTGACGGAGGCCTTCATCGATTCCGCCGACTGGAGGACTTCGGCGACGATGAGCTCGTTCGCGTTGAACAGGCGCCCGACTTCGCGCATGCCGTCCATCAGGGGTCCGTTGATGATGTCGAGCGGGATCATGCCTTCGGTGCGGACCGCTTCGAGGTCGTCGATCAGCCCTTCCTTCGACCCGTCGACGATGTATCGCGGCAGGCGCTCCAGAGGGGTCCCTCCTCGCGCCACGGCGACGCGCGGCGCGGAGCCCTTCGCCTTGAAATATGCGGCGAACGCTCCGAGCGGGTCCTCCCCGCGCGTGAAGAGGAGGTCCTCGGAGAGCTGCCGCTCCTCCTCGGGGATGGAGGGGTAGCGGACGATGCGCTCGCTGTTGACGATGGCGAGATCGAGCCCCGCCTTGACGCAGTGGTAAAGGAAGACGGAATTCAGGACCTCGCGGCCGGCCTCGGGCAGTCCGAAGCTGACGTTCGAAATCCCCAGGATCGTCTTCGACTCAGGGAACTCCGCCTTGATGAGGCGGATCCCCTCGATCGTCTCCTCGGCGCTGCCGACATATTTCTCGTCCCCGGTTCCGCAGGGGAAGACCAGCGGGTCGAAGTAGATGTCCTCGGGGCGGACTTCGTACTTCTCGGTCAGGAGCGTGTAGCTGCGTCGGGCGATCTCGAGCTTCCTCTGCCGCGTCACGCCCATCCCGTGCTCCGGGTCTTCGTCGATCGTCCCCACGACGTAAGCGGCCCCGTACTTCTGGGCCATCGGCACCACGGACCGGAACCGCTCTTCGCCATCCTCCAGGTTGATCGAGTTCAGGATGGACTTGCCCTGGCTCCACTTCAGCCCGAGCTCGAGGACCTTGGCGTCCGTCGAGTCGATCATGAGAGGGACCTTCACCATCTTCGTGACCCGCTCGAGGAAGCGGTCGACGTCCGCGGCCTCGTCGCGGTCGGGGTCCTGAAGACAGACGTCGATGATCTGCGCGCCGTTCTTGACCTGGGAGCGCGCGATCTCGGCGGCGGCCTCGAACTGGCCCTCCGCGATCAGCTTCTTGAAGCGGCGGCTTCCGAGCACGTTCGTGCGTTCGCCGACGAGCACGGGCCGGTTGTCGACGTCGATCTCCAGCGCCTCGATCCCCGACACGAGGCTCTTGCCGTGGATCGGGATCCGGCGCGGCTTCTTCCCACGCGCCGCTTCGACGAGCGCGCGGGTGTGCGCCGGTGTCGTGCCGCAGCAGCCGCCGACGACGTTGACCCACCCCTCTTCCATGAAACGGCCGAGCCGCTCCGCCAGCATCCTGGGCGACTCGGAGTAGTTCCCATCCACGTCGGGAAGGCCCGCGTTCGGATAGCAGGACACGAAGGTGTGCGCGAGCCCGGAGAGCGTGCGCAGATGGTCCGTCATGAACTCCGGACCCGTCGCGCAATTCAGCCCGATCGAGAGGAGCGGCGCGTTCATCATCGACGTGTAGAGGGCGTCGATCGACTGGCCGGCGAGCATCGTCCCCATCGGCTCGATGGTCACCGAAGCCATGATGGGAACGCTCCACCCGGTTTCTGTGAACGCTTCCTGCGAGCCGATCAGCGCGGCCTTGAGATTCCGGGTGTCCTGGGCGGTCTCGATCAAGAGGACGTCGGCGCCTCCCGCGAGCAGACCCGCGGCCTGGACGCGGTAGTGGTGGATGAGCTCCTCGAAGGTCACACCGCCCGTCACCGTGACGGACCGCGTCGTCGGGCCCATGGATCCCGCGACGAAGCGCGGCCGCTCCGGCGTCGAGAAATCGGCCGCCGCCTCGCGCGCGATCTCGGCGGCCCGGCGGTTGATCTCGAAGGCCTCGTCCGCGAGGCCGTACTCCGCGAGGACCAGAGGGGTCGCGCCGAACGTGTCGGTCTCAACCATGTCCGCGCCCGCCTCGAAATACGCCGTGTGCAGCGCCCGCACGACGTCGGGCCGGGTCCTCACCAGGTTCTCGTTGCACCCCTCGAGCTCGTCGCCGCCGAAGTCGGCCGCCGACAGGTTCTGCGACTGGATCCACGTCCCCGTGGCCCCGTCGAGGATGAGAATCCGCTCGGCCAGGGCCTCCTTGAGAGCCTCCGCGCGGGACTCCATCGATCGGGCGGTCGGTCGTTCGGCGCTCATGGAACCGGTGATCTTACTTCGTCGCCTTCGCGGTCGCCCCCGCGACCGCGGCTCCCGCAGCGATGGACGGGTTCGGCGGAAATGGCTCGGGGAGGCCGGGGTGGAGGGAGCTTCCTGAGGCGGCGGCGGTGACTGGATAATGGCGAAATGCGTGCCTGACCCCTAGCCTCCCTCCTGGATCTGGTCGAAGGGGATGTCCAGGATCGGGTACTGCTTCCAGTCTTTGTAGTTGTAGTGCCACCACTCGCCGGGGTCGACCTCGAAGCCCTCCTTCTCCATCGCGCCTCTCAGGAGGTCGCGGCGGGCGAGGAGGTCTGGAGGGCCGCCCGCGAATTTCGGAGACGCGCGGTCGGAAAACTCGTCGTACCGGCTCGGCATTTCGGACTCGGCGCCGGTCGAGAGATCGTAAAGGGAGAGATCGACCGCGCACCCGCGGTTGTGCTTCGAGCCTTTTGCGGGGTTGGCGACGAACCCGCGATCCCGGTCCGCCTGCGTAACGATCTCCCAGAAGAGCTTCGTGATCGACCACGGCCGGTAGCCGTCGAAGACAACGATCCCGTAACCCTGTGCGGCCAGGGCGCGGTGAACGCGGACGAGCGCTTCCGCGGCCGGGCGCTGCAGAAACGCGCGGGCCTCGCGGTAGACCGCGCGCTTGGCGAAATTGTGCGCGGTGGCGTAGCGGATGTCGAGGTGGATCGCGGGCTCGAGGCGGACGAGCTCGACCAAGTCCGCGGCGCGGAAGGTCCCGGTCTCGACGGGAGGGCCGGTCCGAGGCGGGGCCGAAGCCGCGCATCCGACGAGGAAGGAGGCGGCGACGACGGCCGCGAAGATGCGATTCGTCACGCGCGGCAGCATAACGCGTGTGATTCCGCGCGCTCTACGGAAAGCCGGACCCCGGTCTCGGGTGACAGGAGACAGGTGACAGGTGACAGCAGAGCCGCAGAGCTTTGGTGCTGCCGTCACCTGTCACCTGACACCTGCCACCTGTCTCTGGTATGAAGGACGACGCCAACTGGAGGGGCGAATGATCGATCCGCATCTGAAGGAGATCCGCGAGGTCACGCCGAGCGCGAAGGGCTGCGAAGACTGCCTGAAGATCGGCGCGGAGTGGGTTCACCTGCGCTTGTGCCTGACGTGCGGCCACGTCGGCTGTTGCGATTCGTCGCCGAACCGGCATGCGACGAAGCACTTTCGGGCCACGAAGCATGCGATCGTGCAGTCCTTCGAGCCCGGCGAAGACTGGCGCTGGTGTTACGTCGACGAGGTGATGATCTGACGCGCTCCGCGCGCGACTCTCAGCTCCTTTTCCCGTCCGCGGACGGCGCCGCGCGGATCGCTAGAATGCGCGTCGCGTGACCCGCACCCTTCGGAAGCACCTCGCCGGACGTTCCGTCGGTTCGGAGCGCGCCTTCCGCTGGCGGGGCGGCGAGGTCTCCCGGCTCGAGGGGTTCACGGACGCCGTGTTCGCCTTCGCCGTGACCCTTCTCGTGGTGTCCCTCGAGGTTCCGCGGACGTTCACGGAGCTCTCGGTCGCCATGCGGGGCTTCTTCGCCTTCGCGATCTGCTTCGCGCTGCTCTTCACGATCTGGTACGAGCACTACATCTACTCCCGGAGGTACGGCCTGGACGACACGACCGTCGTCTGGCTGAACGGGGCGCTCATCTTCGTCGTCCTCTTCTACGTCTATCCGCTCAAGTTCGTGTTCACGGAGCTCGTCTCCGCGGTCCTCCACTTCCCGACCGGAGTGCGCCATCCGGACGGCATTTTCGAGCCGGCGATCGGGCCCGGAGACAACGAGAGACTGCTCCTGATCTTCGGGGCCGGCTATGTCGCGGTCTTCGCCGTGTTCGCGCTCCTCTACCTCCACGCGTACCGCCGGAGGCAAGATCTCGGGCTTTCGGAGATCGAGACCTTCGACACCCGCTCCCGGCTCTGGGCGGCGCTGCTCACGGGCCTCGTGGGAGTCCTGTCGATCGCGATCACGCTGATCTTCGGTCCGAAGGCGGCCGGGTGGGGCGGCTGGATCTATTTCGCCAACGGTCCGATCCGCACGATCCACGGCTTCTGGTTCGGGCGGAGGCGGCGGGCCCTGGAAGCCGCCGAGGCCGCGGCCACCCCGGCCGCCTGACCCGCCGAAGGCAGCGAAACCGCCCGGATCGGTCTTCCGCCGCCCCGGAAACGAGGCATCCCGAGGAATTTTCAGGCCGAACTTGTGCGCCGGCGGACATCCCGGGGCCTCTCCGCGTTAGTATCTCCCCCTCCGTGCCGAACACCGAAACCATCGTCCCCCACGAAATCACCCTCCTCGTCGAGCAGAAGAAGTTCCCGGAGGTCGAGGACCAGTGGATCCGTCTGATGGAGACGGAGCCCGTGGAACTGCCCGTTTTCTTCGCGATCGCGGCCTCAGCCAAGAAGAAGGGGAACCCGGTCGGGGCCGTCGGATGGCTGCGCCTCCTCGCCGACGACCGGATCCGCCGCGGCGACGCCGAGGGCCGGCTCCGGGTGCTCGAGGAGATCGCCCGCATGGCTCCCACCGACGAGGCGATCCGCGGAGAGCTCGACGCGGCGTTGAAGCAGCGCTTCGCGGGTCACCCCGCGCTCGCCGCCGTCCTGGCCAAGAACCCGATCGTCGGAGCGACGGACCCCGCGGGCGCCGCCGGCCGCGTCGAGCGCTGGCTGCGTTTCCGGCCGGGCGACATCTACCACCTCCCGGGGCGGGGACCGGGCCGCATCGTCGAAATGAACC
>JBDTOO010000011.1:0-73422 GCA_039933215.1 Acidobacteriota bacterium | reverse complement strand
TCGGCACGGCCCTGCGGCTCCTCCAGTACCCCGCCGCATTTCGCCCGGTCTTCTATCGGATCGGCGCCTCCATGGGGATCCCCGTCGTCCTCGCGCTCCTGTTCTTCACCTTCAATCTCATGCGGACGATGCGGGGAGTGCCGCCCGCTTCTTCCGCGCCGCCGCCATTGAAAGCCGACCCCGCCCCGCGATTCGAGTCGACTCTGCCGGTCCGCCCGTAAGAGTCAGGCCCGGGATGCACCGGGCCGCAGGAGGGCGCGGACGAGTCCGGCGAAGGTGAGCGTCCACGCGGCGAGGGCCACGAACACCCCGACCCTCGGGATCCAGAGAAGGAAGGGCGCTCCCGCCGCTGACGCGAGCCGGTACGTGCAGACCGAGTACATGCCGAGCGGGAAGACCGCGCCCCAGTAGAGAGGGTTGTAGGAAAGCGGAAATCTCCTCGTCACGTGCCGCCAGAAGCCAAGGATCAGGAGCATGGGGATCCACCACGTGGCGGTCGCCCAGAAGAAGAGGGTCAAGCCGAGCGTAAACGGCTCGAGGCGATGCAGGAGAGGCGAAGCCCCGCCGTTGGCGAGGAGAAGGGTTCCGGCGAGCGTCGAGATCGCCATCGCTCCCATGTTGATCCAGTAGGGAGGCATCAGGTCGGACGGGGAGAATTGGAAGAACGTGTAGCGGTAGAAGATCAGGGAGATGAGCCAGATGTAGAGCATCCCTCCGGCCAGCCAGAAGGCGAGGCTCGAGAAGAGGAAGGCCTCCCGGCCGGAGCCGAGCGCGGGCGCCAGGAGGGACGCGAGCGTCGAGACCGATTCCGTCGCGACGACCGCGACGAGCCATCCGCCGCTGATCCCCTTATCGAGCGTCGGCTTGGCCGCCTTGACCGTCAGCGCTGTGAAAACGGTGTAGACGAGGACCATCCACAGCAGGAGCGTCATCACCCAGAGGGCCATCGCGGCGGTCCATGCTCCGAGAAGGATCATGAGCTGCGACCCGAAGACGCTCGTCGCGGCGACCGCCGTGAAGAAGCCGACGCCCCGCTGGTGATCGGTGAGGTCGGCCAGGACGTCCCTCGGAAAACGCGCGATGCGGATGGCGGTCATCAGCCACAGCGCGGGAAAGGCCACGGCGTTGACGATGAGCAGCGCGACCGCGACCGTTGCCATCCCCAGGAGGTGGGCGGCGATGGATACGATGCCCGTCGCCATGACGAGCGCGAAGTAGGCAGGATGCAAGGTGCGGATGGCCTCCATCCGCGGCCCGGTCACGGGCGTTCCAGCCGGTAGAGGTTCCAGAGCAGCCCCAGATTCAGCAGGAGGCACGCGACGCTCGCGATTCCGGCGGGGATGATGACGCCGGACCCGCCGCCGAGAAATGCGTTCATCGTGGCGCTCAAGAGCCACAGCTGGAGCAGCGTGATCACCCCGACGATCGCGAGGATCCCGTTGACGATCGTGAGCTTCTGCTGGCGGGAAAGTGACCGCTTCACGCGCGTACCTCGATGCCGGTGGCATAAAGCGAGCCGTCCTGGATCCGAAGCGTGATCCGCGGAAGCGGGCGGCGCGGAGGTCCGGCCGTCGGAGTTCCCGTTTCGAGGTCGAAGAACCCGTTGTGACACGGGCAGTGGAGGCAGCTTTCGGAGACGCGGGGAGTCACGGCGCAGCTCAGGTGTGTGCATTTCTGGCTGTAGGCGAAGAACCGGTTCTCCGCGGTGCGAACGAGGAGGCAGGCGTCCTGCGGCTCGGGATACGCGAACGTCATCGCGCCTCCAATCGAGACGGCATTCACATCGGCGATCCGGCGGACGGGCGGGCGGCCGCGGCGGCGGCGGATGAAGTTCTGCGCCGCGATCCACGCCTGGCCGACGACGAACGCGAAGCTCGTGAGCACGAGGAACTTCGCAAAGTCGCGGCGGGAGACGAGCTCGTCCTGCGGCCAGTCGATCGGGAAGTCATTCCGCCATTGCGGCTGCTCGTGGTACGGCCGTCCGTCCGGCGGAACCGACAGTTGATCGGGGGGCCGGGAGCTCATGCGTCCATCCCGTCGAAGACGTTGTCGAGGATCGTCGCGGGATTCACCGGTTCGTCGTGGAGCGACCCTGTGACGTCGATGTGCTGCACGAGCTCGTCGCGCGGCACCATCATGTGGACCTTCGTCGTAATCAACTGGGAGCCGAACTGGAAGGTGTTGACCGGCCGGGAGCGGGGCCGCTGCCGCTCGATCTCCTCCCTCGTTCCGAAAGTGAGCGCGCCGCTCGGGCATACCGACGCGCACATCGGCTTCAAGCCGGCCGAGGTCCGGTCGTAGCACATGTCGCACTTCATCATCAGCGAGAACTCGGCCTGCATCTTCGGCACCCCGAACGGGCAGGCCAGCACGCAGTTGTTGCACGCGATGCAGCGCGGCTTTCGCGCCGTCTGCACGACGCCGTCGCCCGTGCGCTTGATGGCGTCGGCGGGGCACACCTCCGCGCAGGTGGGCGAGTCGCAGTGCATGCAGATGACCGGCACGGTCTGGATCGAGATCGGGCGGCGCACGTACTCGAGGTGGATCATCGAGGAGCCGCGGTGAGTGTCGCACTCGCTGCAGGCGGCCACGCAGGACTGGCAGCCGATGCAGCGGTTGGGATCGACGAAGAACTCCATGGGGCCGGCGCGCGACACGTCACTTCCCCCGGTGGACCGGGCCCGGCGGTCCGGAGGCCGGCGCGAAGGGGTCGTTGCGGACCGGCAGGAGCGTCCGTCCGTCGGGACGTGGGGCCTTGCGCAGCCGGACCGCGCAGACCTTGTACTCGGGGATCTTCGAGACGGGGTCCTGGGCCGCGATCGTGAGCTGGTTGGCGGACTGCCGCCCCGGCCAGTGGTACGGGATGAAGATCGTGTCGGGCCGGATGGTCGTGACCACCTGGGCCTTCAGGGTCAGAGCGCCGCGCCGGGACTCGACGGTTGTCCAGTCACCGTCCGCGATCCCGTAGCGCGCCGCGAGGCGGGGGTGCATCTCGATCAGGGGTTCCGGATACTGATCGACGAGCGGACCGATGCGGCGCGTCTGCGTTCCCGAGAGGAACTGGCTGATCACCCGTCCGGTCGTCAGGATGACGGGGTAGTCCGCATCCACGTCCTCCGCCGGAGGGCGATACGCGGCGACCTGGAAGCGCGCCTTTCCGTCGGAAAAGTAGAAGGGCCCCGCGCCGCGCGCGATGGGGTTCCAGGATCCGCGCTCGAAGAGCCGCGGGGTGCCGGGGTGGTCCTCCGACGGGCAGGGCCAGCAGATTCCGTCGCTGGCCTCGATCTTCTCGTAGGTGATCCCGAAGTAATCCGCGACGCCGCCCTTCGAGGCGACGCGCAACTCGTCGAAGATCTCGCGAGGGCTCTCGAACGTGAAGCCGTGCGGCCGCTCGAGAGCCGCCGCGACGTCCTGGATGATCCGCCAGTCCTGCTTCGCCTCGCCGGGCGGGTCGACCGCCTTGTTGATCTTGATGACCCGGCCTTCGACCTGCGCGACGACTCCCTCGTCCTCCTCGTGCAGGGAGCCGGGCAGGACGATGTCCGCGTGCTGCGCCGTCTCGCTCAGGAAGAAATCGATGCAGGCGAAGAACTCGAGCTTCTCGAGCGCGCGGGTCACGAAGGCGTTGTCCGGCAGCGAGACTTTCGGGTTGAAGCAGATCGAGAGCAGTCCCTTGATCTCGCCCGCGTCGATCTTGCGCATCATTTCGTAGCAGTCGACCCCCGCCTGGGGGATGTCTCCGGGCGCGACACCCCAGACGCCCGCGATGTACTCGCGGTGCTCGGGGTTCGAGATGTCCCGCCAACCGGGGAGCTGGTCCGCCTTCTGGCCGTGCTCGCGCCCGCCCTGTCCGTTGCCCTGGCCGACGACGGTCCCGTATCCGCAGTAGGGCCGGCCGATGCGGCCGGAGGCCAGCACGATGTTGATCGTGGAGAGGCAGTTCTCGACCCCGTGCGTGTGGTGCTCGATCCCGCGGGCGTGCATGAGAAAGCTCGTCTTCGCCATGCCCCAGATTTCCGCGGCCTGACGGATCGATTTCTCCGCGATCCCGGTTGCCTCGGCGGTCCGGGCGGGAGTCCACTGACGGGCGTGCTCGGCAACGGCCTCGAAGCCGACCGTGTGGCTCTCGATGAAGTCGTGGTCGAGCCAGTCGTTCTCGATCATCAGGTTCAGGATTCCGTTGAACAGGATGACGTCCCGCCCCGGCTTCACGGGCAGGAAGACGTCGGCGGTCCGCGCGATGGGCGTGATGCGGGGATCCACCACGATGACCTTCCCGCCATTCTCGCGGGCCCGCCACACGTAGTCGACGGTGATCGGGGAGCACTCGGCAGTATTGGAACCTGCGATCAGGACGACATCCGACTTCACGATGTCGTCCCAGGGATTCGCGGAGCGGTCGATGCCGAATGCCTTCTTGTTCGCGGCGCCCGCGCTCACCATGCAGAGCCGGCCGTTGTAGTCGATGTAGCGGGTCTTGAGGCACACCCGCGCGAATTTCCCCATCAGGTACGACTTCTCGGTCGTGAGGCTCGCGCCGCTCAAGACCCCCATCGCGTCCGGCCCGTAGGCGGACTGGATGCGCGCGATCTCCGCGGCGGTGCGCGCGATGGCGTCCTCGTATCCGATCGGACTGAAACCGGTCTCGGCGTCCGGATCGCGCCGGAGCGCCGTCGTGAGTCGGTCCGGGTGGGCCCCCTGGAGGTAGCGCTTCACGCCCTTGGGACAGAGCATCCCGCGGTTGAAGGGAAAGTCGTACCTCGGCTCGAAGCCGATGACCGTGTTGTCCTTGACCTTCAGCTGAATTCCGCACTGCTGTCCGCAGAAGCAGCAGTGGGTGTTCACGATGCGGTCGGGCTCTACGCCCGTGTCGAGGCGCAGGCCCTCCATCCGGTTCAGGTGAGGCCCGTACGCGGCGCCGAGGATCTCTTCGGGCCTCGGAAGGATCGCCATGGTTATCTCGCCGCTTCCCAGAGCCCGCCCTGGGCCAGGCCGAGCATCGCCCGCCGACAGGCCGGGCAGATGCGCTGATAGTGGTCCACGCCCGTGGCGGGCGGCATCTCGTAGCGGTACCCGAGCTCCCGCTCGACGTCGATCAGGTCCTCGACCTGGGCGAGCGGCGCGTATTCGCGGTCGCAGCGCCCGCAGCGGGCCATGGCCTCGAGGGCGGAGACCTCCTTGTAGAACCCGACACCGAGCTGCGCGGGCCGCTGGAAGATGTGGAAGAACTTCCCGAACGGGAGCCACAGGAGCGTGAAGATCACCGTGACGGCATGGAGCAGGGCCAGGAATTCGTAGCCGTACCCCTTCATCCACGTGTAGCTCGCGGTCAGGAGAAGCCCGGTGATACTGATCGCGAAGAGGAGGATGAGCGGCAGGAAATCCTCCGTGAACCTCTGAAGTGCGGCGGCCCCGCCGTCCCGCATCCGCCTCCGCATCGCGAGCATCACTCCGGCGATGACCATCAGCGCCGACCACACGAGGCCGTGGAAGATGAGCACCGCCACGGCCGAGTGGATCCGAAACGAGCTGGTCGCGAAACCGAAGACGTACGTCCTGTAGCTTTGCAGGTCCCCGGGAACGGTCTCGAAGTGGATCCAGCCGAATACCAGCGGGAACGTGATCGCGCCGGCGAGGATGCAGCCCCACATGATGAGGATGTGCGCGAGCCCGCGCGCGGTGCCCCGCCGGAAAATGAAGCCGTTGGCCGCGAACTCTCCGACCACCCGCGCGAACCATTGCACGACGTTCCGCGCGAGGTATTTCGGTGTGAAGAAGGCCTGCCAGCCGCGAACCCAGTACTTGCGTGTCGGGGGCCGCTGGAGCCACATGGCGTAGCGGTAGGTGATTCCGAACGTCGCGAAGAGCGTCGCGAAGGTGTACCCGACGAGCGCGGCGTCGAAATGCGCGAGCCGGCGCGAACCGATCACGACCAGGGCGGCGAGGATCGACGTAAACAAGCCGCCCCACGCGGCGGCGACGAAACGGGCCTTTCCGACACGCCGATACTCCGACGTGCCCTCCGGCTCACTCCGACCGAAAGCGCTCGATCCGTCCCCGGGGTCGTCCATCCGGCTCAAGCCTCCGTGTCGCCTTGCATCTCGCCTCGTTGTTTCGCGCGCTGGCAGGTCCGGTCTAACGGACGGGGCCCGCGTCCTCCGCCTCCGCGGCCGTGCCGCCCGGGGTCGCCGACGGCGTCGCGATCTTCCGAAGGGTCGCGACGATGTGAGCGAAGACCTCCGGCCGCCCGCGAAAGTCGCGCGCTCCCGACTCCGCCGCCGCGGCCGCGTCGTTGACGGAGAGGATCCCGACGAGGTGGTTGCCCGCGTCCACGACGGGAAGCCGCCGCACCTGCCGGGCAGCCATGGTGTCGAGGGCCTTCTCGAGATCGTCGCCCGGCTGGATCGTGAAGGGATTCGGGCTCATGGTCTCGCGCACGGAGATGTCCGCCGCGAACCTTCCCTTTCGCGCCGCCGCCATGCAGACGTCGCGGTCGGTGATCATTCCGACCGGGTGGCCTTCCGAGTCGACGACGGGCAGGGCTCCGACCTTGTAGTCCCACATGATCATCGCCGCCGTGACGAGGTTCGCGGCGGGCGTGCAGGAGTGGGCGGGCGACGTCATGCAATCCTGGACTTTCACTGATCCTCCTCTGTCTCCCGGTCCGGTGCTCCCTCCGTGGCCGGAGACCCGAGCTTCCACCTAAGATACTCCCCGACGAGGATCGAGGCCGGGTAGAGCACTTCCTCCTCCATCTGCGCGTGGAGGATGAGCTTTTGCGCGAACCCGGCGAAACCCGGGTGGCCCTCCTTCGTCGCGGCCTTCAGGAGCGTCTGGAGCGCGGCGACGATGAGCGCGTGATCCTGGAACATGCGCGGCAGCTCGGCCTTCAGCTTCTCGGCCCGCGGGATGACCCACGCCATGTCGGGCGTCAAATCCCCGTGGCAGCCGAGGCAGAAGAGAGAGGGGCGGGATGCCGTACTCCTCCTCCTTCAGGACGTGCGGGAGAAGCACTCGAACGACGGCTCTCGCCGCCTGGCCGGTTTCCCCGGGAACCTTCGTCGCCTTCCAGATCTCTTCGTGGAGCTCCTGGTGCTCCAGCTTCAGAACGTGCGGCAGCTCGGCGTCCGTCATGGCTCCTCCACCCCCGTCATCATGTGATCAGAAAAACGGCTCAACGGCCCGACGGCCTCAGAGCCGAGGCCAGCTCATACGCCATCCTTTTCCCTGACGGCCTCAGAACACGAACATGCCGACGGCGGCGAGAGTCATGACGGCTGCCGTCAGCCCGACGACACTCCGGCTCCAGAGAGAGCTTGGCTGCCCGCGCATGACCTGGCGGTCCGACGCGACCAGCAGGATCGCGACGAGGAGGACCGGCGCGAGGATCCCGTTGACGATCGCGCTCCAGAAGAGGGCCTGGATCGCGTTGACGTTCGTGAAATCGAGCGCCACGCCCGCGGCGGTCGAGAAGATGACGACTCCGTAAAAATAGCGGGCGCTGCCGAGCTTCTGGTCGAGCCCCGCGGACCACCGGAACGTCTCCGCGAACGCGTACGCGGCCGAACCGGCGAGGGTCGGGATCGCGAGGAGCCCGACTCCGAGGAGGCCAACGGTGTAGAGGAGCGTGGCGTAAGGGCCGACGAGCGGCGTCAGGGCCTCCGCGGCCTGCCGGGACGTCTCGATGTGGGTGACGCCGTGGCGATGCAGCGTCAGCGCCGTCGTCAGGATGATGAAGAACATGACCAGGTTCGAGAAGAACGTCCCCACGCCCACGTCCAGCCGCCGATCGACGATCTCGCGTCGCGTCGCCCCCACCCGCTCGACGAGCATCCGGCGGCCCTTCGACTTTTCCTCCTCGACTTCCTGCGCGGCCTGCCAGAAAAAGAGGTAGGGGCTGATCGTCGTTCCGAGGATCGCGACGAGGGCGCCCCAGGCGGCGCGGCTGGCCGGCAGCTCCGGGACGAAGGCCGCCCGCGCGACCTCGCTCCATTTCGGCCCCACCGAGAGCGCCGTGACGATGTACGCGAACAGGATGAGCGCGAGCCACTTGAGGATGTTCGCGAGCTGGTAGTAGCGCAGTCGGATCGTCGCCCAGGCGATCCCGATCCCGAAGATCAGGACGAACGCGTGCGAATTCCAGCCCGTCAGCATCTCCGCCGCATCCGACATACCCGCGAGATCGGCCGCGATGTTGACCGTGTTGGCGATCAGGAGCGCGACGGAGACACCGGCCAGGAACCACCGGGGAAACTTCTTCGACATCGCGCCGGCGAGGCCTTCGCCCGTGACCATCCCGATCCGCGCGCACATCATCTGGACGGTCGCCATGAGCGGCCACGTGACGATCGCCGTCCAGAGGAGAGAGGTGCCGAGCTGCGCGCCGGTGATCGAGTAGGTGGCGACGCCGGAGGGATCGTCGTCGGCGGCGCCGGTGATGAGACCGGGCCCGAGCGCCGAGAAGAAGCGCCGCACGAGCCCGGGTTTTTTCCTCCCGCGGGCGGTGCGCGGCTTGGTCACGCCCCCTTGTACAACAAGTGCGCCAGCGAGCCGCGACTGCCCGTCCGCGTGGGCGCCGGGTACCGTCTGGTCCGGGGGCGGGTCAGCTCCTCCGGATGAAGAACACCGACGCGAGCGCGACGCCCATCATCAGGAGCCGGGCGCCGCCTCAGCATTCAGGATCGCCTGCCGGAAACTCCCCGCCCCCGAGTCGGCCGTCGTCGTGTCGGTGAAATTCGCCGCCAGCGCCCGGGAAGCGAGTCCCACGGCGCCCAAGAGAAGAAGCCGCTCCGAGAGAACGGTTCCGTCGCCTCATGGTCTGTTTCCTTTCTTTGAAAAAACCGAATCGGTCCGTCCAAAACGACCGGGATCGGGGGGTAATCGGGGGACGATATCCATCCCGGCCTTCTCGAGGAAACCTGAGTCCGAATCTCCCGCCAACTGGAAAGGACGGCGATATCACCGTAAAGGCACAGATTCCTGGGGGATTCGCGAACGATGGATCGCAAGGTGTCTGGATCATTCATCTGGACCAGGCGGTCGTGTTGGGAACGAAATTGCCCCCGGGCGATCCGCGAACGGCCTGGCAGAGCCGCTGGGCTCGGGATCCCTGCAATCGCCGACGCCGGGTCCTCGGGATGGCTCGACTTCGCGGCTCGGAGCCGGTGATTCCCGATCGCGAATTCACCCGCCGGTCCGCGCGAATCTTTCGGGCCTGCCGGTATCCCGCCTCCTGGGCGTACACTCACCGGTCAGAAAACAACCGTGAAAATCTCCGCCGGTCCGGCGAAGACACAGCTCGAAAGGGTGGCCGTGTGATCGGGCTCAACGGCGCGGAACTCGAATACCGGATTCTCGAAGCCCTCGCGGCCTCGACCGGGAAGGTCGGGTCGGGCACGCTCTATCTCCACCTGCGCGATCAGAACTTCCAGGTCAGTCAAGCGACGATCGGACGCGCGCTCCACGATCTCGACCGGCGCGGGATCACGATCCGCGTGAGCAATCAGGGGCGGGTCCTCACCGCCGCGGGAAAACGCCATCTCTCCGACATCCGCCAGTGGGAGGACATGCGCTACTGGCTGGAGAAGATCATCGCGGACACGCGCCCCGGAACGCAGACGGATTACACGGAAGCCCTGGACGCCCTCGCGTATCTCGAGGGGCACCTGGCCCGGCTCGCCGCCGTGCGCGCGACCGGACGCGATCTGTCCGCGATGGGCCGGATCCTCGACCTTCACGAAAAGAAATTGAATACGATGTCGCTCGGCCGCGAGCAGGGGCTGAGCTTTCACGCCCTCATGGCCAAGGCGGCTCGAAACAAGTTCCTGGAGAGCGCGGTCAACATGATCTGGAGCGGAAACCACGATTTGCGCAAGCTCTGGGCCCACGCCTATCCGCTGACGGGGCGTTACTCGTTCCCCGACCATCTCCATGTATTCCAGGCGATCTCTCGGCGTGATCCGGCGCGGGCGGAGCGCGCGATGCGGGCGCATTACGAGATCTTCACGCAGAGCGTCCGCCGGCATTTCGGGTCGGGAAAGAAACCGAAGGCCGCCGGCGGCGGCCGGCTCGCCGGATCAGCCGGCCCGTCCCTGCGAAGCGGCCGGCCGACGTCCCGACGGCCTCCGGGCCCCCCCGTTCCAGAGGGGCAGGCCGCCACCCTCGCCCGTCCCTCGGACGCCGATTGAAACGCGAGCTTCCCCCGGAATGACACCCGATCTCGAATACGAAATCCTCGACAAGATCGCGGTCAGCGCCGACGGGATCGGCTCGGGCAGCCTGCTGCTCCACCTCCAGGACCTCGAGCTGGGAACGAGCCAGGCCACGGTCGGACGAGTCCTCAGGCTGCTCGATCACCGGGGCCTGACCGCGCGCGTCAGCAACAAAGGGCGCGTCCTCACGCCCGCCGGCCGCCATCACCTGAAGGACCTTCACCACAAGGAACGCCTCCGCAGCTGGGCCGATGCGGCGCTGCGCGAGACGAAACCGACGACGCAGGCCGAGATCCTGCTGGTTCTCGAGGCTCTCTGCTGCGTGGAATCGCGCCTCGCGGCGCTCGCGGCGGAGCACGCGACCCCTCAACAGCTCGACCGCATGCGAAAGGCCCTGAGCGAGCAGCGATGCCGTCTGCGATCCGCGTCCCGCGGAAAAGTTCAGGGCCTCGAGTTTCACGAGCTCGTCGCGCGGGCGGCCGACAACCGCTATCTCAAGAGCGCGTGCGAGATGATCTGGAGCTGGAACAAGACCGTTCATGATCTCTGGACGGAGGCCGACCTGATCATCGGTCGGTCCTCGTATCCCGATCACGTTCGCGTCCTGGCCGCCATCGAGAACCGCGATCCGGGCGCCGCACACCTCGCGATGGAGGCGCACTTCGCCGTTTTCATCCGCGGATTGAAGGGCCGCTTCCGCGAGTCCTTGTCGCGGACTGTTCGCGCGCGCCAGCCCAGGGCGGCCCGGCGCGCGGCGGTTCGCTCTCGAACCGTCTCCGGGCGACCCGCGTCGCGATAACGGGACGGCCGGCGAGCGACATCCGGCTGCAGGGTCTCGAAATTGACCCGGGATCGGACGCCGGTTCCGCACCGCGCCCATTTTTCGGGTGCGCGAACAAAGTCCTTGACGAGCCTCGCGGCTCCTCGTATATGCTGCGCCCATTCACCACTACTCGCAGATGATCAGTGCCTGTCCGCCGCGCGCTCCGATTCAGCGGTCTCGGCCGCCCGCGGAGAAATTGCGGCGGATGGACCGTTCCGACGGCTCTCCCGATTCCGGATTCGTCCTCCGCGGCCTGGCCGCGATTTTTTTGGGTTGCTGAAGTGGTCACTGAAAGGGGTAAGGTCATGCGGCAGCGCGCGAGTCTGTTCTTCGCCCTCGTTCTCGGCGCGGCGTCCATCGTCTACGGAGACGTGAAGACGTTCGGCGAGATAGAGGGTTCGGTGCAAAGCGAGGATCGTTCGGCGCTGCCGGGAGCCAGCGTCACCCTCACCGGAGAGGGGCTCATCCAGCGTTCCATCACCGTTACATCGGGCCCCAGCGGCACGTTTCGCTTCTCCAACCTGAAACCGGGCTCGTACGCCGTGACGGTGGAGCTCGCCGGGTTCGGGACCGAGCAGCTCGGCGTCGTCGTCAACGTCGGCAAGACGGCGAACGTCCCCATGATCCTCAAGCTGTCCCGGACCTCCGCGGAGGTCACGGTTCGCGGCGAAGCGCCGATCATCGACAAGTCGTCGCCCCAGCTCACGACCAACTACACGACGAAGCTCCTCGACCAGCTGCCGACGACGCGCAACTACATCGACGTGATCGAGTCGGCGCCCACCGTGACGGACCGATCCGCGTACGGGGCGGGTGGAAACGTCGACGGATACGACGTCTTCGGCTTCGGTGCGGCGACGAACCTCTACAACCTGAACGGCGTCTCGGTGAACTCCCTCGAGTTCGGAAACACCTGGGTCAACCCGAACTACGACTCGATCGCGGAGATCCAGCTCGTCGGGCCGGGCGCTTCCGCGGAGTACGGCAACTACACGGGCGCCACCGTCAACATCGTGACCAAAGGGGGGACGAACGAGTTCCACGGCGGGCTCTCCGGCTGGTACACGAGCGACAAGCTGACGGCCGACAACTCCGGCGGCATCGCGGACCTGCAGCAGGACGTTCAGAAGGACAAGTGGGAGGGCGCGGTCAACGTCGGCGGCCCGATCGTCCGCGAAAAGCTCCTCTTTTTTGGGAGCGTCGCGGTCTACGGGTCGCAAACGGCCCCGTTCCTGGACCCCAACCAGGCGCCGAGCCCCTACATCTACAACGACCAGAAGCGGCAGAGCTACCAGCTCCGTCTGGACTACCTGCTCAACTCGTCCAACACGATTTTCGGGATGTACAACCGGGATCCCATCCGGGAGACCGGAGATGGCTTACTGCCTTGCTGCGGGCCCGAGATCGGGTACACGCGGGACTGGAACACGAACACCGCGACTCTGGCCTGGCAGTCCGTGTGGTCCTCCAGCACGTCATCCGAGCTGAAATTCGCCAGCGTCGGAGGCCACAACTACAGGATTCCGGTCGCGCCCCTGGACGTCTCGCAGGTCTATGACGCGCGCGTCGGTGTCAAGAGGTACAACTCGACGGGGTTCCAGAGGCTGCAGGGGAACAACCGTTACGAGGGCATCGGGACCGTCACGCACTACGTCGACAAGTTCCTCGGCGCGTCCCACGAGCTCAAGGCGGGCCTCGAGTACGAGTACGGACAGAACCGAACGCAGTTCGTCACGAGCGGCAACGCCAGTATCTATATCTTTCCGTACAACGGCGCGACGAACTACCTGGAGGCGATCGTCGGCTACAACGCGGACGTCCGGTCGCAGCTGAAGCGTCCCGGCGGTTTCGTCAACGACACGATCCGGATGGGACCGAAGCTCACGGCCAACCTCGGTCTCCGATACGACCATCCCGACATCATCGACCAGAACACGGGCAAGTCCGAGCTGAAATTCAGCAACTGGTCGCCCCGACTGGGTCTCTCCTACGACATCACGGGCGACGGAAAGACCGTGGCCCACCTCTCCGTGGGCCGGTACTACGAGAAGATCCCGACGTACGGGCCGGGGACTTACGCGGGGACCGGGCTCGATCCCATCACGTATTACACGCTCTTCTCGGACGCCCCCATCGACCCGACCAACTCACAAGCGCTCAAGGATCTGATTATTCGGCCGGAGAACATCAGCAATGTGTTCAGCTCTTCGTCGCTTCCCGTCAAATCCGGGACCAAGAATCCCCTGTCGGACGTATTCAGCGCGAGCCTCGAGCGCCAGATTGGACCGCGGACCGCGGTCTCGCTGAGCTTCGTGGCGAAGGAGGAGAAGAACTTTCTCGGTCTTCTCAACACGAACAATCCTCAGTTCGCTGCGTTCCCCGTCACGACCAACTTCAGCGGAAACCCGCCGCCCCTATCGGATCCGAATCAATTCAACGGGCTCCATCCGCCGCTCTGGAACGTCGTCGGTGCTCAGCCGAACCAGGCTCTCTTCGGCAACATCGACTTCCTGTTCCAGCACCAGCGGCTGCTCACCGTCGAGGTGAAGAGCAATCCGATCGAAAAGCTCCGCGTCAATAGTTCGTTCACGTACGAGCACACCAGAGGGAACCACGACAACAACGAGTGCGCCGTGCTCGCGCTTTGCACCAATTATGTGGACGGCAACCCGAACTACACCGAAAACCCCTACGTCCTGGGCGACCTCGGAGCCGTGCACAAGTACCAGTTCAAGGTTTACGGCTACTACAACCTCCCGTTCGACGTCTCGCTCGGCGCCTCTTACCGCTGGCTCTCGGGGACACCGTACGGCGCGACCGTGGGCTCCTATCGGATTCCGGGCTATGTTCCGACGGGAGGATACGCGACTGTGCGGCTCGAGCCCCGGGATGCCCGGACTCAGCCGTCGGCCAGCCTCCTCGATCTCCAGCTCGCCAAGTCGTTCTCGATCAAGACCGTCACGCTGACCGCCCTCGTGAGTGTCACGAACGTCACCAACACCGGGTACCAGACGTTCGACTACTACAACAACGATCCTTACAGTCTGTACACGTACCAGCGCAATGAGGACGGCTCCGCCGCGAGCGCCTTCGGCAAGCCGCAGAACTTCAACTCCGGGCCGCCCAGGGTGACCCGCCTCGGTCTTCGCCTCACGTTCTAGAAGTGCTTCTCGCGCGGAGGGCCGCCTGGCCCTCCGCGCGATGTTTTTCCGGCCGCCACCGATCGAGAGCGAGCTCTCCGGGACCGGCCGCTCGCTTCGTGACGCCTTCGGGCGCAAAGCTTCGCTTCCTGCGATTCCTTTTAGATCGGATCCGAGGAGTCCGCTGATGGAAATTTCCCGCGAGTCCGGAGGGAGCGGATCGAGCGGCGGTGTGCGCGCCGAGATTCTCCGGCTCTCCGGTGCGGGACTCCTCTTCCTGGCCGCCGCATCGGCCTCCGCCGCGGAGACCTCGGGTCCCGCGGCCTCCATCCACGTGGGCCGCAACGTCCGCGTCAGCGCCGCGAACGCCGAGCGGCTGCATCACGAGATCGGCATGGCGGCGAGCCCGCGGGATCCCCGGCGTCTCCTCGTATGCTCGATGATCTTCGACGCCCGGGACGCGTCGCGGCACGTCGTGGTGTATCTCTCGACGGACGGCGGCGCCCGGTGGGCGCCCACCCTCGAGGTCCAGCGCACGGTCTTCGTGGGCGACCCCGACTGCAAGTTCGGGCCGGACGGGACCGCCTTCTTTTCGGCGCTCGCCCTGCGCTACGAATCGGCGGCCGATCACGAGACGCTCATCTACCGGTCCCCGGACGGAGGCGCGACCTGGAGCGAGCCGACGGTTCTGCCGTTCATCGATCGGGAGTACCTGACGATCGACGCGACCGCGGGCGCGCGAAAGGGCCGGGTCTACCTGCACGGAAACGCGGTTCGAGACCCGACGGTTGACGGAGACGAGAGGATCGTCTTCACGCTGTACCGCTCGGACGACGGGGCGAAATCCTTCGGCGCGCCGTCGAAGATCTTTTCGGACGGCGACCACATGCCCTTCGGGACGGGGAACAGCGTCGCCCTCTCGGACGGGACGTATCTCGTGCCGTTCTACGAGTGGAACGACCGCAAGAACCTGTCGCCCGACCCCGAATCCGACAAGGCGGCCGGCTCGATCAAGCTGCTCCGCTCCGAGGATGGCGGCGAGCGATTCGGAAAGGCGGTCGTCGTTTCGGAATGGCACCAGTGCTTCGGCTGGACGCCGGGCATGCCCTACCTCGCGGCGGACACGAGCGGAGGTCCTTTTCAGGACCGCGTGTATGCCGTGTGGCCCGACCGGCGCTCGGGCCGGTGCGAGATCGTCTCGTCCTATTCCTCCGACAAGGGCAAGTCGTGGTCCGCGCCCTCGACCGTGAACGACGACCAGTCTCCGCGCGACCGGGAGCGCGGCCGGGACCACTCGATCCCCGCCGTCGCCGTCAACAAATCCGGGATCGTGGGCGTTTCCTGGTACGACCGCCGCGACAGCTCGGACAACGTGGGTGGCTGGCTCGCCCGGTTCGCGGCGTCGTCGGACGGCGGAGACACTTTTTCCCCGAGCGTGCGGGTCGCGGAAGCCCCGCAGGAATTCCGGGAAGGGCAGCCGATACCGATCATGGCGTCGAGCAGCGGCGGCGGGCACCACCGCCCGCGCGCGCGAGGCGGCAACATCCAGATGGAGATCGGGCCTCAGTACATCGACTACCTCGCGGCGGCCGATACGGGCGGGCTGGCGGCGGACGCGGACGGCGCCTTTCACCCGATCTGGATCGACAACCGCACCGGCGTGGGCCAGCTCTGGACCGCGGAAGTCCGCGTCGACGGGCGCGCCGCCGTCAACGGATCGGAGGAGCTCGCGAAGCTCTTTGATCGGACGCAGAGCGTCGCGGTCGACTTCTCGAACACCGCTTACGACCCGGCATCCCGCGTCGTGTCGCTCGACGCCGCGCTCACGAACACGTCGGACAAGCCCTTGACCGGTCCCGTTCGCCTGCGCGTGGTCTCGGTGCATTCGGGAAGCGCCGTCGTGCGGATCGTGGAGACGGAGAACGGCCTGTCCGGCGCCGGGGCCGTGTGGGACTTCACGCCGTCCCTGAAGAACGGCCGCCTCGCGCCCGGCGAGACCTCGCGGCCGCGGCGGCTGAAGTTCCAGCTGAACGAGCTCGCGCCGTTCCGGCTGGACAAGCGGCATCGTCTGGATGGCCTCATCTCGGTCCAGGCGAAGGTCCTGGCGGGGGGTGAGGCGCCATGAAGCGGCATTGTGCGAGGCACCGGGGAGGAAAGCCATGATCCGGAAAGCGCTTCGCGGGTTCGCCGCCGTCGCGGCGGTCTGCCTCGCCGCGCGCGGAGCGCTCGCCGCCACGGGCGCCCCGGGACAGGTCGATCGCCCGTCGCGGCGCGAGTTCTTCAAGGACAGCCGCGGATATCTCGCGCTCGCCCGCGCGGCCGGCCAGCGGGACGTCTCCCTCGTGATCGCCGCGGAGCCCGGCGCGACGGCGTCGGTCGCGGCCGAGATCGCCCGCCTGGGGGGAACGGTCAAGTTCCGCCTGGACGAAGTCGGCTACCTGCGCGCCCGCGTGCCCGTCGGCGCGGCGGAGGAGCTCGTGGCGTTCCGCGGAGTGCACGCCGCCGACCTCGACGTCGTCGCGGACTCGACGCCCCCCTACATGGCGCCCGGGATGCGGCCGGATTCCGTCGCGGCGAGGCCCTCGGCCGCGCCGCGCTCCGCCGACCGGAAGCTCGGCCCCTCCGATGAGGGCGACACCTGGCCCCCGCCACGCCCGAATCTCACCCTCCGGCCGGTCTTCTCGCCCCTGAAGGACCTCGGCGCGCTCGAGTGGCGGGCCGCGCATCCCACGTTCGACGGCCGGGGCGTGACCGTCGCCGTGCTCGACGGCAACGTCGATTTTCTGCTCCCCGAGTTCCAGGTCGCGAAGAACCTCGACGGAACGGACACCCGCAAGGTGATCGACATCGTGAACGGCCAGGACCCGATGGAGGACGACAGCCCCCAGTGGGTCTCCATGGAACGGTCGGTGTCCGCCCGGGGTCGAAAGGTCGAGTACGCGGGGGAGACCTGGACGACGCCGCGGGAAGGCGCCTTTCGCATCGGCGTCTTCGACGCGTGCCGGTTTCCCGCGTACGTCATCGAGTACTTCCGGATGGTCATGAACCGGCCGGGCAGTCCTCTGGACGTCGGGCACCCGATCGGCGTGCTCTGGGACGAGAAGACGAACGAGGTTTGGGTGGACGCCAACCAGGATCTCTCCTTCGCCGACGAGAAGGCGATGCGCGACTTCCACGAGCGCTATGACTCCGGCCTCCTCGGAACGGACGATCCGGAGACGCCGGTGCGTGAGTCGATCCCGTTCGCCGTCCAGACCGATCCGGCGCAGCGCTTCGTCAGCGTCAACGTCGGCATGTACGGGCACAGCACGATGGTCTCCGGCGCGATGCTCGCGAGCCGCGGCCGGAACGGACTGTTCAACGGCGTGGCGCCGGGCGCCCGGCTCGTTTCGATCTTCGAAGGCTCGTCGGCCCACGGCCAGATCGAGTCGATGATCCGCGCGTTCCGGGACCCCCGGGTGGACGCCGTGCTTCTCGAGCAGAACGTCTTCGTCGCGATGCCTTACGTGATCACGGACGGGCGCTTCACCGTCACGGTCATCTGCTCGAGGCTCATCGAGAAGTACGGGAAGCCATTCTTCTCCCCGGCGAACAACGCCTTCGGGCTGAACACCGTCCAGGAGCACGGGCTGGCCCGGTACGGCTTCGGAGTCGGGGCCTACGAATCGAGCGAGAACTTCCTGCAGCTGCGGGCGATCCACGTCGCGCGCGAGGACAACCTGCACTGGGTCGGTTCCTTCGGGCCCGCCGGCAATGGAGAGCTCCAGCCCGACATCCTCGCACCGTCCGAGGTGCTCACGACGAGCCCGGCGTCCCGTCCGGCGGAGGACGGGCTGAAGGGCGTCTTCGGCCTCTCCCCGGGCTACGGAATCTGCGGCGGAACGTCCTGCGCGACGCCCGTCGCCGCGGGCTCCGTCGCGCTCCTGGTCAGCGCCGCCAAACAGTCGGGAGTTCCGCACGATCCCGCGCGCCTCCACCGCGCCGTGACCACGACGGCGCGGCGCATCGCGAACTTCGAGGCGTACAAGCAGGGCAACGGCCTCATCCAGGTCGGCGCGGCCTGGAAGCGCCTGACGGAGCTCGCCTCGGAAGGGGCTCCGATCGTCGTTGAGAGCCGCGCGCCCGTCCGCACCGTCGTTTCGCGCTGGCTCTCGCCTCCGGATTCGGGACCGGGGATCTTCGAGCGCGAAGGCTGGCGGCCGGGAATGAAGGGAGACCGGACGGTCGTCCTCACGCGAACGACCGGTCCCTCCGGGCCGATGTCGTTTCGCCTCGAGTGGGTCGGCGACGAAAGCGGCGTGTTCACCAGCGCCTCGGAGGTCTCGCTGCCTCTGCGCAAGCCGGTCGAGCTGAAGATCGGGATCGCTCCCTCGGGCGCCGGCGTCCACAGCGCCCTTCTCTCGCTCGAGCGCGACGGCACGCCGGGATTCGTCTGCCGGATGCTCCACACGGTCGTCGTGCCCGAGGTCTTCGAGGCGGGCGAGAAATGGACCGTCAAGAGAGAGATCCAGGTCGACCGGCCGGGCATGGCCTCCGCCTTCTTCGCGGTCCCGCCCGGCGCGGCGGCGGTCAGGTTCGAGCTCCAGGCGCCGAAGGAGACGATCCCTCTGACCGTCTATCCGCCGGACGGCCGTGAGGACACGATCTACATCCCGGCAAAGGACGAGACCCAGGCCCGGACCTTCATGCAGCCGATGGCCGGCGTGTGGATGGTCGTCCTCGCGAGCCGCTTCGACGCGTTCACGTTCGACGAGAAAAGGCCTTCGATTCTTCCGGCCACGCCCGTGACTCTGAGCGCCTCGCTCGTCGGCGTCGACGTGGCTTCGACTTCCGCCGCCTCATCCAACGCGGGCTCCAGTCCGGGCGTCCGCGACCTGAGCGTCCGCGTCACGAACCGATTCGGCGCGTTTCAAGGCGGAGCGGCGTCGACGCCGCTCGCCGCGACGCGGGAGACGCGGGAGAAGCTCCCGGCGCGCGGCCAGACGGTGCACGAGCTCGACGTCGCGCCGGGAACCTCCCGCATCGTCTTCCAGGTCGGCGAGCTGTCGGATCCGCAGGCGGACGTAGACCTCTATCTCTTCGACTGCACCGGAAAGAACTGCGAGCCGCGGCGTTCGCGCGTCGGTCCCGAGGGAGAAACGGCGCTGTCTCTCGACAACCCGGCGCCGGGAAAATGGAAGCTCGTCGTCGACGCCGCCCGGACGGCGAGCGGAGGCGTCGCGTATCTCTACCGCGAGCTCGTCTTCCACCCGCGGTATGGCTCGGTCTCCGTCGCCGACGGCCCCGCCGCGCGGGACGTCGGCGCTTCGTGGGAGTCCCGCGCTCACGTGTGGGTGGCCGAGGGTGCGCCGCCCGACCGGCTCCTGACCGCCGTGCTCCCCGTCGTCGGGGAGGGGATGGTCCAGGCCCGCCAGTCGGGTCCGATCAGCTTCAACGATTTCGAGGCGTGGAAAGTGGGCGGGGACTCCGTCCCTCTCGGGTCGGCTTCCGTCGACCTTTCCCGCCCGTCCACTCCGCCGGGCGGACCGCGATGACGTCGCGCGCCCTCCCTCCGGCGGAAGACGCCCGTCCGCGCCGAAGCACTCAAAACAAGGAGGCAGGGATGATCGGACTCCGCTTCGGACTGCGCCTCGCGGCGCTCGGCATCTCGTGTTTCGGAATCGTGGCGGCGGCGCCGGCAGCGGCGCCGGCAGCGGCGACGCCTGCGGCCACGACAGCGGCCGAGCCCGGCGGCGCGCTTCCGCTCGACATCGCGTATTCGCGCCGCGAGATCCAGCGATACCAGGGGCGAGGCCAGGTCAGCCACGACGGGAAGTGGCTCGCCTACGGCGTCTTCACCCCGCCGATGAAGAGTCCCGGCGCCGACCTCGAGGCCGAGCCGCGCATCCTGCCCAACGGAACTCCCGCACACGTCGTGGGCATGAGCCTGATCGTCGCGGACACGGCCACCGGCAAGGAGCGCCCGGTCTGCGCGGCGAAGCAGAATTGCTGGAGGCCTTCGTGGTCTCCCGACGACCGGCGCGTGGCGTATTTCTCCGATGCCGGCGGCGTCGCGCAGGTCTATGTCTACGATCTCGCGACGTCCCAGGGGCGGCGCGTGGCGGAGACGCGCATCAAGGCCAAGCTGTGGCCCGGCGACGAGGCGGCGTGGAGCCCGGACGGAAAAGAGATCTTCGTGCCCGTCGAGCTGCACGCGCCGGAGCCGGAGCCCGGGCAGGCCGTCAAGGGTCCGAAGGATCCCAACAAGCCGACCGTCACCGTCTACCGCACGGCCGCCGAGGCTCCTCCCGCGGCCGCGGCCGCGCCGGGCGCGACTCCGGAGGCGATGCTCAAACACTTCATCCGGGAGAACAACGCCACGCTCGCGGCGATCGACGTCGCATCCGGGAAGATGCGGGTCGTCGTCCCGGCCGAGACCGAGCCCCGCCCGAGCTGCATGCGGATCTCTCCCGACGGCAAGTGGATCTCGTACCTCTCCATCTTCAAGACGAAGGGGGAGACCGCCTCGGAGAGCTATTACGACATCGCCGTCGCGCCGGCGGCGGGAGGGCCGGTTCGGGTGGTCGCTCCCGACGTGCAGGTCAACGAGGACGGCGAATACTTCGAGTCGACGTACCGCTGGATTCCGGGCTCGCGGATCGTCTACCTGAAAGACAAGAAGCTCTGGGTCGCGGACGTCGATGGCGCGTCGCGCGAGCCGCGTCCGCTGGCGGCGGACCTGGGCCCCCTGACGAACGAGCCGCTCCTCCTCACCCGCGACGGACGCGGCATCCTCGTCGGCCTCGAGGCCGAGGGCAAGAAGACCTACTACCACGTGCCGCCGCGCGCGCTCGCGCTGGTGCCCTTCGACGGAGGCGCCGCGAAGACCTTTTCATTCTCGGGAGGGGCGCTCTCCGCGGACGAGGGCACTCTCTGGCAGCCCGACCCCGGCCACTTCTTCGTGCTGCTGCGGGATGCGAAGACCGCCGAGCGCAGCATCGCGCGCGTCGACGTCGCGACGGGCCAGACCCAGCCGCTCTGGAAGGGACTCGGGCGCTTCGAAGGCGCCGGCGCCGGGACGGGCGGCGGCCACTCGTGGATTGCCCGATACGAATCGACCGACACGTCGGGCGACTACTACCGGTTCGACGACCGATTCGCCGGGCGCTTCCGGATCAGCCACGCGGAGCCTCGCCTGGACGGGATCCGGATCGGGCCGATGCAGGCCTTCGTCACGACCGTCCCCGCGTACGACGGGAAGCTCGTGAACGTCACGACCGCCGCCTTCCTGCCGGCGGCGCGCAAGCCGGGGGAGCGGCTGCCCACGCTCGTCTACTTCTACGGCGGGTCGCAGGTGCTGGACAACGCCCAGGAATACGGCGGTGGAGCGACCAACTCGATCCCGGCGGCGATCTTCACGACGCGCGGCTACGCCGTGCTCCTCGTGGACGTGCCGCTCGGCCCGGAGGGCAGCGGCGGCAATCCGATCCAGGAGATGGCCGAGGTGATCCTTCCCCAGGTCCATCACGCGATCGAGCTCGGGATCGCCGATCCCAACCGCATCGCGATCATGGGCCAGTCCTACGGCGGATACGGAACGGCATCGATGATCACGCAAACGAATCTCTTTCGGGCGGCGATCGCGCTCGACGGCCTGTACGACCTCCCCGGCACGTTCGCCACCATGGGAGCCGGCGGGAGCACGTTCAACTTCGTCTGGTCGGAGACGGGGCAGGGCCGAATGGGCACGCATCCGTGGGCCGACCTGCGCCGCTATCTCGCCAACTCCCCCTATTACCAGGCGGACAAGATCCACACGCCGCTTCTTCTCATTCACGGAAAGATCGACAAGACCTGCCCGGTCGAGGGGGCCGAGCGCATGTACAACGCGCTGAAGCGGCTGGAGCGGCCCGCCGAGCTCGCGATCTACGACGGGGAGGGCCATGTCCCGGGCACCTGGTCCTTCGTCAACGCGGTCGACGCGACGAATCGGATGCTCGAGTTCCTCTCGAAGCATCTTTCTGCGTCCCGGGAGGAGAAGCGATGACGAGGTCTGCGTCCTTCGCCCGGCGGTCCGCCGCTCTGGCCGTCGCGCTGGCGCATCTGGCAGTCGTGCCGGGGCTCGCCGGGACAGGTCCTGCGGATTCGAAGACGGGCGTGAGCCGGCCGAAGCTCTTCAAGGACAGCCGGCAGTCCCTGGCGATCGTGCGCGCGCAGGGCCGCCAGAGCGTGATGGTGCTTCTCGTTTCCCGCCCCGGAATGGCGGCGGCGGTCGCCCGCGGCGCGGCGGCTATGGGAGGCGACGTACGCTACCGGAATGACGCCGTGGGCTACCTCCGCGTGCGGATCGCTCCGGATCTCGCGACGAAGCTCTCCGAGATGGACGCCGTCGAGGCGGCGACGATCGACATGGACGACAGCCTTCCTTCCCGACTGGGTCCGGGTCGAAACGCGCTGCCGGGGCCGGATCCGGCGGGCAGCGCCCCGCCGCCCGCTCCGGCGCGTCCGGCGTGGCCCCCGCAGCTCGGCGAGTACCCGCTCGAACATCCCTACTCGCCCATCCACGATCTCGCCGCCGATGGCTTCCGCTCGGCGCATCCCACCTGGGACGGGCGCGGCGCGACGATCGCCCTGCTCGACGGAAATTTCGACGTCCTGCTCCCGGAGTTCCAGACCGCGTACACGCTCGCCGGAAAGGCGGTCCCGAAGGTCGCCGACTACCTGAACGTCACCGATCCCCGCGACGACGCGGATTTAAATCCCCAGTGGGTCGACATGAAGGCGTCGGTGCGCTCGGCGCACCGCAAGCTCGACTTCGGGGGAAAGACGTTTCGCGTCTCCGCCGACGGCGCCTATCGGATCGGCTTCTTCGACGAGCGGAAGTTCAACCAGGATTCGAACGCCGCCTACATGGAGCAGGACATCGATCGAAACGGGAACCCGAGGGGCGATGACGGGAAGTTTGGTGTTCTCTGGAACGAAGCGACCGGCGACGTCTGGGTCGACACGAATCGAAACCTCGACTTCACCGACGAGAAAGCCCTGACCGACTACGCCAAACGGCCGGAGTTCGGCGTCTTCGGCAAAGACGATCCAGCGACTCCGTATCGCGAGACCGTCGCCTTCGCGGTCCAGACCGACAAGCGCAACAAGTTCGTCTCCATCAACGTCGCGATCTACCAGCACGCCACGACGATCCTGGGGTCCGTGGTCGGAAACAAGGAGCCGCACGGGCGAATCCAGGGCGTCGCTCCCGGAGCGCGCGTCGTGTCCATGTTCTACGGCGTCAGCAACGAGCACGGCCTGATCGAAGGTCTCATCGCGGCGTTCGAGCACCCTCAGGTCGACCTCATCGTTCTGGAGCAGTCCGTCGCGATCGCGTCGATCTCGTACCTGCTGGCCGACGCGACGCATCCCATGAGCCTCGTCGCGCAGAGGCTGACCGAGCGCTACAAGAAGCTGATGTTCGTGCCCGGCGACAACGCTCCCGCCTTCGGTTTCGTCGCCGAGGACGGGCTGGCGCGGGGCGTCGTGAGCGTGGGGGGATATCAGAGCGCCGAGAGCTATCGGGTCAACAACGGCTTCGTCCCCGAGCACGAGGACAACCTCCACTGGGGAGCGCTGTCGCACGGCCCCGCGGGCAACGGCGCCTTGAAGCCCGACCTGCTCGCCCCGAGCGGACAGATGGGAACGGAAGTCGGCTATCGCAAGGGCGCGGGGCAGAAGGGTCTCTACCAGCTCCCACCCGGCTACTCGGTGGACGGCGGTACGTCGACGGCGACGCCCATGGCCGCCGGAGCCGCGGCACTCGTCGTCAGCGCGGCGAAGCAGAGTGGCGTGTCTTACGATGCGGACAGGCTGAAGGCCGCCCTGACCGGCAGCGCACGTTTCATCGCGAACTTGCAGGCCCACGAGCAGGGAAACGGCCTCATCCAGGTCGGTCCCGCGTTTGAGCTCCTTCGGAAGCTTCAGGCGTCGCCGCGGGTGGAAATCGTGAGCCGCGCTCCGGTCAAGACCAAGCTCGCGGCCCTGCTCGCGACCCCCGGGGAGGGAGTCGGGCTCTACGAGCGGGAGGGTTGGACGGCGGGCCGCAAGGAAGAGCGGACCGTCACGCTCACGCGGACTTCCGGGGCGCCCGGCTCGATGAGCTTTTCGCTCTCCTGGCAGGGCAATGACGGGACGTTCTCGAGCCCGGCGACCGTGGATTTGCCGCTGCAGTCGCCCGTCGCACTTCCGATCCAGGTCTCCGCCGGCAAGGAGGGAGCGCACAGCGCCGTCCTGACGATCGACCATCCGTCCGTTCCCGGCCACGTCCATCGCGTGCTCGCGACGATCGTCGTGCCGCACCGCTTCACGGCCGCGAACGGATATCGCATCGAGACCGAGATCACCCCGCCGGTTCCGGGCGACGCTCCGGTCTTCGTCGACATCCCGCCGGGTACCAACGCCGTGACGATCGGCGCGTCCTCGCCCGCGGTTTCTCTTTCGATGATCGGTCCCGACAAGGACGCCCTCTATCCGTGCGCGTTCGAGCTCGAGCCTCAGTCCCCGCCGCAATGCTCCGTCGCGATGCCCCAGCCGGGCGTCTGGGAGATCAACGTGGCGACGAGCGGCATCGCGCGGCGGTTCGACCCCCAGGCGATCAATCCGCTCAAAGCGACACCCGTGACCGTCACCGCGTCGGTGCTGGCCCTCGACCTCACGGCTCCCTCCTCGCTTCGCGCGGCGAGCGTCGGAACCTCGCAGCCCTTCTCGCTCGAGCTCGTGAACCGTCTCGCGAAGGTTTCGGCCGCGGCGACATCCGTCGCCCTGGGCAGCATGTCGAAGAAGCGCGCAACGATCGCTCAGGGCGAGCAGCAGGTTTACGAGATCCAGGTGCCGAAGGGGGCGGCCTCGTTGATGGCGAGGGTGAGCGGGGTCGCGGACTCCGTCGCCGACCTCGACATTTATCTCCTCGACTGCACCGCGCCGCAGAAGACGGACGCCGAGAAGGCGGCTGAGAAGGATGAGAGCAAGGAGAAGGACAAGGGAAACCGGTCGCCGATGCGGCCGCCGGCTCCGTGCGGACCGGCGGCGAAAGCCGCGGACGTCGGCTCGGGGGGAATGGTCGCCGTGGCGAATCCGAAGGAGGGGCGATGGGTGGTCGTGGTGGATGCGTATGCGAGCCCCCACGGTGCGACGGACTACGACTACGTCGACTTCTTCTCCCACCCGGGGTTCGGCGCGATCTCGTTCGCGGACCTGCCCGAGGAGCGCGGCCCGTCGAAGAGTTGGAAGGCGCCGTCCAACGCGTGGACGGCGAGACTCCCGGAAGCGCCGCGGCGCCTCGGAGCCTTCGCGATCGCCACGAGCCCGGACGTCACCGCGGCGGGAGGCCGGTTCGGCCAGGGCGAGAAGCAGCCCGTGCCCCTGGGCACGACGGAGGTCGTCTTCGGCGACCCGTCGAGCGCCGGGGGGGGAGATCGATGACGCGACGGGCGCTCTTCCTGGTCGCGGCGGTTCTCGTGGCATCGGCGGCTCGGGCGCCGGTGGCGCGGGCGCTGACCGCACCGGGGGACTCAGACGCCTCGAGGCCGCGCCTCCGGGTCGGACGGAATGTGGCCGTCAGCCGAGCCCACGGGGATGTTTCGCACAACGAGGTGCTGGTCTCGGCCGATCCCGAGGACACCAACCGTCTCCTCGGTTGCTCGATGACGTTGAGCTCGACCTCGAACCGGATCTCGACGGTCGTCTACCGTTCGTCGGATCGCGGAGAGACCTGGGAACCGATCCTCGATACGAGCCGGTACAAGTTCAGCGGGGACCCTGCGTGCGCTCTGGGCCGGCGCGGCGCGGCGTACTTCGTGGCCCTCGGAACGACCACGGACGGAAAGAACGAGGCGCCGGTGTACCGCTCGTCCGACGGCGGAAAGAGCTGGAGCGATCCGGTGTCGCTCCACGGCTTCCACGGCCTCGACCGCGAGTACGTGACCGTCGACAACACCGGCGGCAAGTACGACGGCCGGGTCTATGTCCACGCGACGGGATGGGCGCGGGCCATGGAGGGCGATCGCAAGGCCGGCGACATCTCGCTCTTCACGTCGTCGGACGGCGGGGCGCACTTCGCCGGCCCGGTGAAGCGCTCCGCGCTCGGACGCAACTACGTCCTCGGGGTCGGGAACGGAGTGGTGCTCTCCGACGGCACCTTCGTGGGAATCTTCGGCGAGCTCAAGGAGTACTGGACGGAGGAGTGGAAGGAAGGCGACATCGCGGACCCGCGGCCTGGGCGGCCGAACGGATCACTCAAGGTCGTCGCTTCCCGGGACGGCGGCGAGTCGCTCGAGCCCGCGGTGACGGTGAGCGATTTCTACATGCTCTGGCCGCCGACGGCGACGACCATGATCGGGGGGCTCGCCGTCGATCCGGGCAGCGCGGCGTTCTCCGACCGGTTGTATGCGGTCTGGCCGGATCAGCGTTCCGGTCGGCAGAAGATCCTCCTCTCCCACTCGACAGACAAGGGGAAGACGTGGTCCGGTCCGCGGACGGTGAGCGACGACCGGCCCTCCGCGAATTCGCCGCAGCGTGTCGACGACCTCCATCCGACGATCGCCGTCAACCGCGCGGGCGTCGTCGGGGTCACCTGGTATGACCGGCGCGACAGTCCGGACAACCTCGGCTGGCAGGTTCGGTTCGCCGCGTCATTCGACGGCGGCGAGACGTTCGAGCCGAGCGTCCGCGTGTCCGAGGCACCGAACGCGTACACGAACCTGGCGCGCTGGCCGATCATGGCCTCCGCGTCGGGCGGCGGCGCGGCGTCCGCGGCTCCGGAGAGCGAGGCCGAGCCCGAGTCCCCCGGATCACACCCGAAGTCCGGAGAAATCGAGATCCAGTTCGGGCTCGACAGCTTCTTCTACAACGGCGGGGACACCGCCGGCATGGCGGTCGACGCCGGCGGCGACTTCCATCCGTTCTGGGTCGACAACCGGACCGGCCTGCCGCAGGTGTGGACCGCGGTCGTCGCCGTCGCGGGCCAGGCGGTCCGCAACGGTTCGCCGGAGCTCGCCGCGCTCGAGAACGTCACGGGAAGCGTCCGCCTCGAGCTGACGAACGTCGTGCACGACCGCGTGCACGGAACGATCGCGGCGGACGCGAGGCTGACGAACGTCTCGAAACGGCCCGTTCCGCTGCCACTGACCGCTCGCGTGCTCGACCTCTCCTCGGACGTCGGGGTTCCCGACATCGTCGCCTCCGACAACGGCGCGGTCGGAGCGGGCGCGTTGTGGAAGTTCGGACAGCCCTCGGGAGACTCGCTCGGTTCGACCAACGTCCTGGAGCCGGGAAAGAGCACGCCCTCGCGCCGGATCGTGTTCCGGTTGAGCGAGCTCCGCCCGTTCCGGGAAGGCAGGGAGTTTCACTACGGACTGATCCACGTCACGGCGCGGATGCTCGCCCGGCCGAACGGGTCGACCCCTGCGGGGGCCCCGGAGACTGCCAGAAAAGGAGACCGGCCATGACCTTGCGGATCGCGCTTGCCGCGGCGTTGGGGCTCGCGGCCTCGGCACTGGCGGCCGAGGGGCCGCGCATCGTCGTCGGTCCGAACATCCTCGTCTCGCGCGACGGCGACGTGGCGCACTGCGAAACCATGATCGCCGCCAACCCCAGGGACCCCGCGAACCTCCTCGGCGGCTCGATCACCCTGACCCGTCCCGACGGCAGCTCCGCGAACAAGCCCTACGTGTCGTTCGACGGAGGCTCGACCTGGAAGGACGTCGTCCTGCCCGAGGAGTTCGAGAACGGCGGAGGCGACCCCCAGGTCGGGTTCGGCATCAGCGGCACGGCCTATTTCATGGGGCTTTCGCCCGAGATGAAGTTCTACCGGTCCGAGGATGGCGGCCGGACCTGGGGGAAGGCGGTCGTCCTCGGGAAGGGCCACGACCACGAGATGCTCGTGACCGACCTGACGACGGGGCCGTACGCGGGCCGGGTCTACGTGACGGACGAGACGGACGTACCCGGATCACGGGAGATGGAGGACATGCAGATGAGGCGCCGCGTCGTCCTCTTCCGTTCGACGGACGACGGACGCAGCTTCGTCGGACCGGTCGAGGTGGCGCGCGGCCACAACACGGGGCTCGCGGCCTACAACCTCCTCGTGCTGTCGGACGGGACGCTCTTCATCCCGATGTCCGAGTACCCGAACTACGCGATCGACAAGACGAGCTCGTCCTGGAAGGCCGTTTTTTCGACGTCTACGGACGGCGGCGTGACGTTCTCGGCTCCCCGGAAGATCGGGGACGTTCCTTTCGGCGGCCTGGAGACGATGCGACGGATGCAGAAGAGCGGCCGCGTGGACCAGATCAGCGGTGCGATTTACGCCGTCGATGCCTCGAGCGGACGGTTCCGCGACCGCATCTACGCGGCGTGGATGGCCCTCGAGAGCGACCGGTTCCGCCTGATGCTGACGTATTCGTCCGACCGCGGCCGGACGTGGGCGAAGCCGAAGCCGGTCGAGGCGGCCCCGCCCGCCCACGCGTCGCAGTTCCAGCCGATGATCGCGGTGAATTCGGACGGCGTCCTGGGCGTCTTCTTCTACGACACGGACGAGCACCCGAAGCGCGACCGGTTCGACGTCTCCTTCACCGCCTCCGTGGACGGCGGAGAGACGTTTCTTCCCAAGAAGCGGCTCTCGAGCGAGAGCTCGAGCCCCTTCGGACCGGGCAACGTCCGGCCGGGTCCCATCGTCCAGACGGACCGGGGGATGTTCACGACGTATTTCATCTCGGGCGTCTCGCGGTGGCCGGACGGCGGGGACTACATCGGAATGACCGCCGACACGCGCGGGGTGTTCCACCCGTTCTGGGCCGATGCGCGCAGCGGGACCTATCAGCTGTTCACCGCCGCGGTCCGCGTGCCGCTCGAGGCCGCTCCGGCGGCCGCGGCCACCGCGGACAGGACGGAAGCGGCCCTCACCGACCTCGTGACGCTGCTTTTCGACCCGGTGCGGTTCGACGCGCAGACCCGGGAGGTCCTCGTTCCCGTCCGCATCAAGAACATCTCGAAGGAGACGCTCTATCCCCCGTTCCACCTCGAGGTCAAGGAGCTCGTCCATCCGTACCGCGTCAAGTCGAAGGACGAGACGAGCGTCCCGGAGATCCTGAACTCCTCGAACGGGAAGACGGGTCTCGGAGCGGTCTTCGATTACTCGAAGACGCTCGGAGACCTCGACGCGCTGCCTCCGGACGCCGTCACAAACGCCCTGGTCTGGAGGCTCAAGGCCTCCTCGAACGTCAAGACGGACTTCTACATCGGGTCCGTCGTCACCGGTTCCATCGAGAAGAAAAAGGAGTCGAAGTGATCCCAACCGCCGCTCCCGCTGTGATCCATTCGAAGTCGTCGATCTCCCGGCGCGCCGCGATCTCCCTCCTGGCGCTGCTCGGCGCCGTGGGGCCGTACGCCGCGGCGCTTCCCGCCGCGGCCCCGACGCCGGCCCCGCCGGCCAGGGCCGCCGCCCTTCCGCGCATCGAGATCGGACCGAACATCCTGGTCAGCCGCGACGGCGACGTCCCGCACGTCGAGGCCCACATCTCCGCGAATCCGAAGCGGACCAAGAGCCTCCTGGGAGGCGTGATCACGGCGATCCGTCCGGACGGCGGCTGGGCCTGCCGCACGTATGCGTCGAACGATGGAGGCATGACCTGGCGGGCGAGCGAGTTCGCCGAGCAGGTCGAATACGGCGGCGGCGATCCGTACACGGCCTTCACGCCGCAGGGTACGGCGATCTTCACCGCCCTGGACTTCGCGAAGGACGAGAAGGGCCGCCCGCGCGGATTCCTCCGCGCCTGGCGCTCGCAGGACGGCGGGTTCAAGTGGTCCGACGCGATGGAGCTCGGCTACTCGTACGACCACGAGCAGATCATCGTGGACCAGTCGCATGGAAAGTACTCCGGCCGCATCTACATCGGCGTCCTGTACGGCTATCCGGTCTACAAGGTCGGCGTTTTCCGCTCGGAAGACGACGGCCGCAGCTGGGTCGGTCCCGTCGAAGCGGCGAACGGCGGCGGCACGATCGGCATCAACGACGTCACGCCCGTCGTCCTCTCGGATGGCACTCTGTTCGTGCCTTACGGCGACTTCCAGTTCATGCCGGAAAAGAGGCAGTCGAAGGGCCGCGGGTTCCACTCCACCTTCTGGACCGTGGCCTCGACGGACGGAGGCGTGACCTTCGGAGCTCCGCAGAGGGTCGTTGCGCAGCAGACCAACTTCGACGACAAGGAAACCTTCATCTCGGGCTTCGGGAAGTTCGCCGCGGACGCCGACTCGACGAAGTATCGGGATCGGATCTACTTCGTCTGGGAGGACTCGCGACTCGGCTCCTACCGCATCCACTTCACATACTCGAAGGACCGCGGGAAGACGTGGTCGGCTCTCCGGGCGATCGACGACGGGATTCCCAAAACGTCCCAGCAGTTCCAGCCCGCGATCGCCGTCAACAAAGACGGAGTCGTCGGAGTGACCTGGTTCGACACCCGGAATTCGAAGGACAACAAACACTTCGAGGAGTACTTCGCCGCCTCCGTCGACGGCGGGGACACGTTCCTTCCTCCCGTGCTCGTCTCGTCCGCTCCCTCGGACCCGGGGGGGCGGGGCAACTCGCAGATCGCCCCCCTCATGTTCAAGGGGGAGCCCGACAGTATCAGCATGTCCTTCCTCTCCGCGGCGAGCCGGTGGGGATCGGGCGGGGACTACATGGGTCTCGCCGCCGATCGGGAAGGCGCGTTCCATCCGCTCTGGACGGACGCTCGCAGCGGCACCTTCCAGCTCTACACGTCGGCGATCCGCGTCGTGGTGCCGGCGGACAGGACGGCGGCGAAGGGCGGAGGCGAGGACGAGGAGGAGGCCGCCGCGAAGAAACCGTCCGGGGGAGACGCCGCCGCCGCGCCGGCCCGGGTGGAAACGCGGATCGACGACAAGGTCGAGTTCATCTTCGACCCGACGCGCTTCGAGCCCACGACGAAGCAGGTCGAGATCCCGATGCGGTTGAAGAACACCTCGGGCAAGCCGATCTACCCGCCGATCCGGCTCGAGATCCTGGGTTACGGCTTTCCGAAATACGAGAGCGAGGACGACAAGAAGCGCAACGCGGAGAACGCCCCTTCGGCGTTGAACGCGGACAACGGGAAGCCGAAGGAAGGAGCGGTCTACGACTTCAAGGGCGCGCTCGGAACCGCCGAAGCGCTCGAGCCGGGGGCCGTGACGAATCCCGTCGTCATGCGTTTTCAGCTGGTCGACCCGACCAAGGCTCCGGGCGTCCGCTGGAAGGCGACCGGGATGACGGGCGGGCAGTGAGCGCCCCGGAGTTCGACCGGTCCGGGGACCGCGAGAGGGGAGCGGAATGACGGCTCGGCTCGGCCGCCGGGGCGGCTTCCGAAGTCCGTGGGCCCTCGTCCTCCTGGCGGGTCTTGCGGCCGGGTCTGGCTCGGCTCGCGCCGCCGAGCCCGCGAAGAAGCCGCTGACGGTCGCGGACGTCGCCGAGCGTCCGGGCATCGATATCCCCGAGCTGACCTGGCTTCCGGATTCGGACCGGCTCCTCTACACGGTCGGGCATTACTACGAGCCCCAGAAGACGATCATCCTGTCGACGAAGACCGGAGAGAAGAAGGTGATCGAAGGTCTTCAACTGAATTTCGGCGGGGCCGCGCAGCTCTCACCGGACAAGGGCCGGCTGGCCTTCCTTCGCGACGGGTGGGTCTGGACACAGCCCCTCGACGGCTCGGGACCCGCCGTCCAGGTCGCCCAGCTCGATCTGTCCATGGACAAGGCCTACCGCGACGCCAAGGTCTTCTGCTTCGGCGAGGACGGCAAGGCGATCTACTACACGCAGCGGCCGAAGCGCCCGGAGCGCCCGAAGCCCGGGCCGGACGAGCCGACCGCCGTCGAGCTCGATCCGGACGCCGACCGGCCGCTCCCCCTGGAGATCTACCGTCTCGACGTTGCCTCCAAACAGAGCCGCCTCGTCGGAAAAGTCGACGCGGACATCCGATCCCTGGTGTGGGACGCGCGCGCCGCGGAGCTGCACGTCTCCGCGGTCCATGCCTGGGGGTACAACGAGAAGAAGCTCTGGTCCGCGATCCTCGCGCTCGATCCCCGGACGGGAAAGATGCGCGACGTCATCCGGACCGCCGGGGGGAGCCAGGGCCTCCGAAGCAACTTCTCCCCGGACGGCCGCTGGGTCGCGACGGCCTACGACACCGAGAACGTGATCTACGACTTCCGCCAGCACGCGGTCGTCGTGGATCCGAAGACCGGCGAGGAGCGCCGCCTCGCTCCCCGGCTCCACGTCGGCGACTCGCTGCAGTGGGCGCCCGACTCCCGATCCGTCTACGCGCGCGGCCTCATCCGGGGATACAACGGCATCTTCCGCCTGGGGCTCGACGGGTCGGAGAAGATGATCGAGGGGGGCGACCGGTTCTACTCCGCCTTCTCGCTCTCCCCGGACGGGCGGAAGATCGCGACGCTCTCGGATGACGGTTACGGCCGCGTCCTGCTCCGCGTCGGCGACGCGGACGGGGAAAATCAGCGCACGCTCGTCACGATCGACGATCCCACCCGGGACTTCGTGCTGGGCGACTTCCGCCTCGTGTCGTTTCCGAGCTTCGACGGCCTCGAGATCTCGGGATACGAGGTGCGTCCTCCGGGCTTCGATCCGAAGAAGAAATACCCGATGCTGGTCGACGTCCACGGAGGCGGCCCCGGCAGCCGCCTCTATCTCATGGGCGGAATCATCGGGAGCCTGATCGAGCGCCATCTCTGGGCGTCCCGCGGGTACGTCGTCTTCGTGCCCGATTACCGCTCGGCGGCCCCGTACGGACCGGGAGTGATCGAGAAGATGAGGGGCTCGAGCTTTTCCGTCGCCGACACGAAAGACATCATGGCCGGGGTCGACTGGATGGTCGCCCGCGGCTATATCGACGCGGACCGGATCGCGCTCCTCGGACAGAGCGCGGGGGCGCATCGCGCGAACGTGCTGCTTCCGACGACGCGCCGGTTCCGCGTCGCCATCTCGAACGAGGGCTGGGCGAACGCGTGGATCGCCGATTCGACCGGCGAGAACACGGGCCACTGGGAGTGGCCGATCAACGTCTGGTTCTTCAAGGGCACGCGAGCCGAGAACCCGAAGGCGTACTTCGACGAGGACCCGCTGCAGCGCCTCCACGAGATCCAGACTCCGACCCTTCTGATCAGCGGAAGCAAGGAACTCGGCGGGATCGGCGGAATGACCAACGAGTACATCTTCTCGATGTTGAAGCGCAACGGCGTCGACACGAAGCTCATCTCCTTTCCCGACGAAGGACACGGCGCGACCAAGCTCGCGAACCGGCGCTTCCTGATGCAGACGGCGATCGACTGGGTCGAGAAGCACATGCCGGAGAAAGCCCCGTGAGCTTCGCTCCGCTCCGTCCCGTGAGCGCGCTCGGCGCGGCGCTGATGTTTCTCGCGCCTTCCCTGGCCGGCGCCCGCGCCGGGCGGCCCGCGGGGGCGGTCGTTCGCCGGGCGGTGACCCCGGAGATCGCGTTGTCCTTCACGACCGGCGACCGAAACGCCCGGTTTTCCGCGGCGAATCTCTCTCCGACCTGGATCGACTCCCGCCGTCTCGTTTTTGCGAGACCCGATCGCCTGCACCCGGAGCAGTTCACGATCGAAGTCCTCGACACGGTCTCCGGGACGTCGACGCCGCGCGGCTCGGGCTCGGATCCGCTCCCGAGTCCCGACGGAAAGACCCTCGCCTTCATGCAGGGGAAGGGCACGTTGCGCCAGATCTGGCTGATGGCGGCGGACGGCACAAACCGGCGGGCGCTGACGCGCAACGCCCACGGCCTCGGCGGGTGGGCATTCAACTTCGCGTGGTCTCCCGATTCCCGGTCGATCGCCTATTGCGACTCGCGCAATCTCGAAATGCCGGCGGATCGCCGCCCCGACGATGCGAAGAAGAAGGGACCGCCGGCGAGCACGGTCGTCGTGTACGGCTCGCCCAGGGACGCCCCCCCTCCGTCCGAGATCTGGCTGGTGGACGTCGCCCGATCGGCGGAACGGAAGATCGCCGAATATCCGACCAGCCTGACCGCTCTCTCCTGGTTCCCGGACGGGCGGCGCCTCCTCATGTATGGCTTCCGCCAGGGCTCGATGTATCGGGAGGCGCAGGACTCGAGCGACGTCATCACGATCGATACGGCGACGGGGCAGCGGCGCGACCTCGTCCATGCGGGCGGGGAGGAGATGTACGGTGCGGTCTCCCCGAACGGTTCCGAGGTCGCCTTCTACTACGACCGCGACGACGTCCGCTATCCCGACCTGTACGAGGTCGCGCTCGTCCCGTCGGCGGGCGGGCCGGTGCAGAGCCTCACGAAGAAGCTCGCGACGAGAGGCAGGCCGCTCTGGTCTCCGGACGGGCGCGGCGTCTACTACACCGCCTCCGCGGGCGCGTTCCGGCAGGTCTTCTCCGTTTCGAGGACGGGGGAGATCCGCCAGGTCACGTCCTCGCCCGCGAATCGCCGCAACCTGACCGTCTCGCCGGACGGACGGTCACTCGCCTGGAACGAAGAATCGGTCGACGGACGCAAGAGCCTCGTCGTCGCCCGGTCCGACGGGAGCGAGGCGCGGCAGGTCCTGAACCTCACGCCGGAGTTCGACGACCTGGTCCTCGGGGCCGGCCGGGAAGTCCGCTGGAAGAGCAAGGACGGCCTGGAGATCGCGGGCATCCTCGTGACCCCTCCGGACTACGTCGAAGGAAAAGCGTATCCGCTCTTCGTCGAGCCGCACGGCGGGCCCGTCGGAGGGGTCAGCGTGGGCGGCCAGATGATGTTCGCCGGCCCGCTCGAGCGGCAGATCTGGGCCGCGAAGGGAATCGTGGTCTTCGCGCCGGACTTCCGGACGAGCGGCGTCTACGGCTGGGACCCGATCCTGTCGGGCCGCGAGAAGCAGGACTTCATGGAGCGGGACTTCGACGACATCGAAACGGGCGTCGATTCGCTGATTGCCGCGGGAATCGCCGATCCGAAGAGGATGGTCGTCGGCGGCCACAGCTACGGCGCCGTCGAGACGGAGTGGATCATCACGCATTCGCATCGGTATCGCGCCGCCGTGGCGTACGAGGGCGACGGCGACTGGTACCGGGCGTACGGCGACCTCTACAGCGTCGGCGGGAACACGAGCCTGATGTGGCAGTTCCGCGGCAGACCGTGGGAGGTCCCGGAGCGCTACTTCCAGAGCTCCGCCATGTATCAAATGAAGGGCGCGACGATCCCGACCCTTTTCATCGTGGGCGACGGGACGGAGTACGGGGGCTCGTATCCGAGCGCCTACGAATTCATGTATTCGGCCTTGAAGCAGCAGGGGGTGGAAACCGAGATGCTCCTCTACAAGAAGGAGGGTCACGTCGTCTCCAGGCCCGAGAACGTGCGCGACCTGACGACCCGGGTCCTCGACTGGGTCGAACGCCACCTCACGGGGCCCGGCGCGCGTTGATCCGACCCCGGCCCGCCCCGCTCACCGGCCGCGCCGCCGGCGCCCGAGGCGCCCGATGAGCCGCCGAATCCGACGCGCGAACATGCGTCCTGCCGCGCTATGGGCCGCGGCCCTTCTTCTCGCCGCCGCGATTCCGCCGACGGCGAGCGCCGCGCTGTCGGTCCGCGTCGGGCCCACGGTGCAGGTGAGCCGTGAAGGCGGCGCCGCCCAGCGCATGCACGAGGAGGTCATCCTCGCGGCTCATCCGAAAGACCCGAAGCGCCTCATCGGCTGCTCGATCGTCGACGAGGACGGATACAAACAGCGGGGCATGCATGCCGTGGCGTACGGCAGCGAGGATGGCGGGCTCCACTGGAAGCACGTGGTCGAGTCCACAGCGTTCGACGGGGACCCGATGTGCGGCTACGGTCCGGACGGACGCGCGTACTTCCTCTCGATCGGCACGGACGACGAGAGCTGGAAGAAGGTCGACTGGTGGATGGAGATCTTCCGTTCCGACGACGGCGGCCGCACGTGGGGTCCCGGGGAACTGATGCCGGGCGGCGACCGGCCGTGGCTCGCCTTCGACGAAGGCCGGGGTAAGACCGCCGGCTGGGGGTACGTCGTCTACTCGATCCGCATCGCGCACCTCGACCATCAGGGGCCCGCCTCGGTTCCGCGCGACCGGACGCTGCCGACCCTGGAAGTGCGCCGGACCACCGACGGCGGGACGACGTGGCAGAAGTCCGCCATGGGCGTCATGACGGAGAAGAACGTGTTCCCGAGCGCGACGGGAGCCGTTGTTCTGCCGGACGGGTCGCTCGCGGTGCTCTGGCTGAAGCGCACGATCACGGACGACGCGAACTCTCCGGAGGCCGCCCGCCACGAGCTCTACATGACGGTCTCGGAGCCGGGCGCCAACCTGTTGGGGCCATCGGTCAAGATCGCCGACCTCGTCAGCGACCACGCGGCCTCCGCAACCTTCTACTCGCTGGCGATGGACGCGACCGCCGGACCCCGGCGGGGGCATCTCTACGCGACCTGGACCGACACGGGGACCCCGCGGGCGAAGATCTTCGTCGCCTCTTCCGGCGATTCGGGCAAGACGTGGTCCATCGCCCGGGCGAACGGCCTCGGCGCGCCAGCCGGCGACGCGCCGCTCGACGACTTCCAGCCGACGGTCGCCGTGAACCGCGACGGGATCGTCGGCCTCTCCTTCCGGCGTCGCACGCGCGACACGGACGACGGCGAGGTCTACTTCACCGCCTCCGAGGATGGCGGCGCGACGTGGATGCCTCCGGTGCTCGTCTCGTCGCCCCGCGGGGCCGTCGAGGGAGGGCTCGTGCGTCCCACCTTCCGGGCCGACGAGAAGCCGGACCAACCGGGCTCGCGCCGGCGGACCATCTTCAAGGGCGGCGACACGGGCGGCCTCGCCGCCGACGCGGACGGGATTTTCCACGCGCTGTGGGCGGACCAGCGGAGTGGGATCGGCCAGGTGTTCACGGCGGCCGTGACCGTGTCGCGGGCAGGCGCGCGATGACGACTTGCCGCCGGAGGCTGACATCGCTCCTCCTGGCGGCCTCCGCTTCGGTCTCGCTCGCGCAACAGCCCGTCTCCGTCGACGCCGCCGTCGACGCGCTCCAGACCGCCGCCTTCGTCCCCATTGCGCCCTTCCCGGACGGCGCGCTCGTCGCCGACATGATCCAGGACTCTCCCCGGAAGGTCAGTGCCGTTCCTCCCCCCGCGCGCGGCCGGACCCGGACTTCCGCCGTGTCCCCATCCGCCGCTGCGACCGTCACTCCGCAGCGTCTCCTCTCGGATTTCTCGGCGACGCACTTCTCGACGCCGAGCCTCGAATGGCTGCCCGACTCGAAGACGGTCCTCTTTTCGGCGGAACGATGGCGCCTCGCCTCCTGCTCGGCGCCCGCGGGGGAGGGCGCCCGGCCCGTTCCGCCGGCCGGTCCGGCCCGGTTCGTGGAATGGGTGGCGTCGGTCGACGTCGAGTCGGGGCGCTGCACCCGTCTGGTACCCGGCGCGGGCCCGCGCGTCTCACCTTCGGGGCGTGAGTTTCTCTTCCGCCACGGCGAAGAGGAGAAGACGGAGCTGCGGGTAGCGTCCGTCCGCGGAGATAACCCCCGCCGGCTCGCCGGAATCCCCATCGCCCAGTTCGGCTCCTACTACTTTCACTACGAATGGTCGCCGGACGGCCGCCGCGTCGCCTATTCGTTCGCCCCGGCGCGCGCTCCCTCGACCGGGACACCCGCCGCCTCGTCCCGACCGGCGGCGGCGCCGACCGTGCGGGTGATCGGCGGCGCGGGCGACGTCCCCCCGGATTCGGAGATCTGGGTGCTCGAAGCGGCATCGTCCCGCGCGGAGAAAATCGCGCACGCGCCGCTCGACCTGAGCAGCCTCGCCTGGCGCCGCGACGGCCTCGGGCTCACCATGGCCGCGGTCGGCCGCTTCGACAACCGATCGGACAACGTCGTCGGCGAAGTGCGCTCCCTCACGGTGCCCGGCGGCCGGTTCGACGTCCTCGTCCGCAACGCGGGAGTCCAGCTGCTCCGGCCGGTGCCGTCGCCGGACGGCCGCCGGATCGCCTTCGGCTACGACCCCGCCAACGTGACGTTCCCGATGTTCTTCAACGTCGCGACGGTGCCCGCCGAGGGCGGCTCCCCGACGCAGCTCACCCGGGGCCTCTTCGTGAACTCGGCGTCGGTCTGGTCGCCCGACAGCCGGCGGATCTTCGTCACCGTCAAGCGCGGCGCGTTCTCGCAGATTTTCGCCGTCGACGGTCCCGAGGTCTGGAAGCAGCTGACGCGCGGAGCCGCGAATTGTTCGGCGCCGGCGATCTCGCCGGACGGCCGCCGGATGGCCTGGACGGCGCAGGACCTCTTCGGCGGCATGGAGCTTCGCGTCGGCCCGACGGACGGCACCGGGTCGCGCGCGGCGCTCGACCTCGCGCCGGACGTGCGCGGCCTCGAGCTCTCCGAAGCGAAGGAAACGTCGTGGAAGAGCCGCGACGGGCTGGAGATCGCCGGCTACGTGATCCAGCCCTTGAAGCGGACGGCGGGCGTCAAGCCGCCGCTCATCGTCGACCTTCACGGCGGACCCGTGGGCGGGACGAGCCTCTCCGGCTCGATTCTCTGCGCGACCCCACTCGAATGGCAGATGTGGGCGGCCAAGGGCTTCCTCGTCTTCGCCCCGGACTATCGCTCGAGCGCCGTCTACGGCTGGGACCAGATCACGGAGGCCCGGGACCGTCAGAACGCGAACGAGATGGACTTCGACGACATCCTGTCGGGGGTCGACCGGGTCATCCAGACGGAAGGCGCGGACCCCGATCGACTCGTCCTCATCGGGCACAGCTACGGCGCGGTCCTGACGAACTGGATCGTGACGCATTCGCATCGCTTCCGGGTCGCCGTGTCCTATGAAGGGAGCTCGGACGACGCGTTCGGCTACGGGACCGGCTTCCGCGTCGGCGGGAACTCGATCCTCGAGTGGTTCCACAAGGGCAAGCCGTGGGAGGTGCCCGAGAACTACCGGAAGCAGTCGTCGGCGACGTTCGTCCAGGGCGTCCGCACGCCGACGATGTTCATCAACGGCGAGAACGGGATTCCCAAATTTCACGACGAGTATCTCTATTCCGCGTGGAAGAAGCAGGGGATCGACACCGCGATGCTCGTGTACGGAAGCGAGGGTCACGTGATCGTCAGGCCCGAGAATCAGAAGGACCTGCTCCAGAGGGTGATCGCCTGGGTCGAGAAGTACGTGCCCGCGCGATGAGAGCCCGCTTCGCCTCGGCCATTCTCCTCGCAACGGCGGCCGCCGCCGTCGTCGCACCGGGGCCGGCCTTCGCCGCCGAGGGAGCCGGCGCCGCGCTCTCGGTCGAAACCGCGCTGAACGCGGTCCAGTTCGCCGAATTCGCGCCGATCTCTCTCTCGCCGGACGGACAGCTCGTCGCCTACACGATCCGGGATCCGCGCCGCTTCGTCACCGACCCCGACCCCCGGTACCACTCCTACGACCGAAAGGGGACGTCCCTCTTCGGGGTCGGTTGCGACGTCTGGGTCACGGATACGTCGACGGGCGCCACGCGCAACCTGACGCCGGATGCCGGAAACAACTTCTATCCCGTCTGGTCGCCGGACGGGCGCTCGCTGGCTTTCTATTCCGATCGCGCCGGCACGGCGAACCTCTGGATCTGGGACCGCGCTTCGGAGCAGAGCCGCCGGGCCTCCGACCGCGTCGTGCGAGGCTTTGGGGGTCAGTCCGCGAAATGGTCCCCGGACGGGCGGCACCTCGTCTTTCCGGCTCTGCCCGAGGGGATGACGATCGAGCAGGCGGCCGACCTCTTCGGGCAGGAGAAGCCTGCGCCCGCGCCGGATCGCCGCCCCTCCGGCGGCCCCACGGTCGCCGTCTTCGACTCGACCCGCGAGGCGGCCACGGCGAACGCCTGGTCGACGAAGAGCATGGTCTCCGATCTCGTGTCGGTCGACCCGGCCTCCGGCGCTGTCCGGAACCTGACGCACGGCGTCAAGACAGCCTGGTACGAGTTCTCGCCCGACGGCCGGGCGATGGGGATCTCGGATCTCAAGTCCTTCGGGTCGGGGAACGTCTTCCAGGCGACCTACGACTTCCTCGTCCTCGACTGGGCGACGGGCAGGACGCGCGTCGTGGCGGCGGGAGTTCCGACGGAGGCCGGCAACCAGGCGAGCTGGTCGCCGGATGGCCACGCGATCGCCTGGTGCACGAGCGGCGACTCGTCCGAGGGGAAGAAGGGACACTGCCGGACCGTCGCGGCCTCCGGCGGCTCGGCGAAGCTGCTGACGCCCGGCGAGCATCCCTCCTTCGGGAGCCACGGCTACCGGGAGCCGCGCTGGGATCCGGACGGACGGTCGCTGTATCTCGCCGCGGAAGCCGGAATCTGGAAGGCCGCCGCGGATGGCTCCGGCGCGCGCGAGCTCGCAAAACTCTCCGACTCGACGATCCTGGACGTCGTTTCTGCCGGTGGCCGTAGAGGCGGCTTCTGGTCGGCGGACGGCCGCTCGCTGACCGTCGTCGCGCGCGAGAACGCCACCAAGCGCGCGGGCGCATCGCGCATCGACCTCTCTTCCGGCGCGGTCACGACGCTCTCCAAAGAGGACGTCTACTTCGACGGCTACGTGCCGAGCCTCTCCTGGGACGTCTCGGCCGACGGGCGCCGGCTCGTCTTCATCTCTCAGGACGCGAGCCACCCGGAGGATCTCTGGACGGTGGGGCCCGACTGGAAAAACCCGCGCCGGCTGACGCACGTCAATCCGGATTTCGACAGAGTGGCCATGGGGGCGACGCGGCTCGTCGACTGGAGGGCGCTCGACGGCGAGACGCTTCGCGGCGCGCTCCTTCTTCCCGCCGGCTATGAGCCCGGCAAGCGGTATCCGGTCATCGTGTATCCGTACGGCGGCTCCAACCGGTCGAACAGCCTCTTCGAGTTCGGACTGTCCGGAACGGGCACCGAGAACATGCAGGTCTTCGCGTCCCGCGGCTACGCCGTCTTCCTGCCCGACAGCCGCACGCACCCCGGCACGCCGATGCGCGACATCGCGGACTCGGTCCTGTCGGGAGTCGCGAAACTGATCGAGCTCGGGATCGCCGACCCCGAGCGCCTCGGCGTCATGGGTCACAGCTACGGGGGCTACAGCACGCTTTCCGTCCTGGTCCAGAGCAAGCTCTTCCACGCCGCCGTGGCCCGGGCCGGGCTCTTCAACCTTTCGGGGGCGTACGGAGATCTCGGCCACGACGGGACGTCTCTGAACATCCAGTGGGCCGAGGGCGGGCAGGGAAGCATGGGCGGGTCGCTCTGGCAGTACCCCTCCCGCTACATCGAGAACTCGCCCTGGTTCTATCTCGACCGCGTGGAAACGCCGCTTCTCATCATCCACGGCGCCGCGGACGCGCGCGTCCCGTCTCACAACGCGGACCAGCTCTTCGTCGCGCTGCGCCGGCTCGGCAAGCCGGTCGTCTACGCGAGGTACGACGGCGAGGACCACAGCGAGCTGTACTGGAGCTACGCGAACCGCCTGGACTACCTGAAGCGCGTGATCACGTGGTTTGACGACCACTTGAAGGCCGTCGCGGCTCCTCCACCGAACAAGGCAGGAGTTCCGCATTGAACCGTCACGCCGTCGTCGCATTCGCCGCTCTCCTCGCCGCGCTGACCGGCGCGGGGCCGGCCGGCTCCTCGCCTGTCCCCGAGGGATCCCGAATCGGCACGGCGAAGAAGCGACCGTCCGGGTGGGTGCCTGCCAGGAGCCACGAACGCCTTCTCCCGGGTTCCGTCCATGACTGGGAGCCGGCGTTGGCGGCGGGGCCTCGCGGAAGCGTGTACGTCACCGCAGGCCGCCGCCGGGGATCGCCGCGAGATAAAACGGCCGAATTCAGTCAACAGATAGTGGTCTGGAGCTCTCGCGACGACGGAGCGACCTTCGAAGGACCTTTTCCCGTCTCGGCGGAAGGTCAACTCGCCGCCGATCAGCGGATGGCCGTCGATGATCGAGGAACCCTGTACGTCTCCTACATCGGGTACGACAAGGAGACGAGCTCGCTGGAATTGGCTCGATCGGAGGATGCCGGACGCACCTTCGCGGTCCAAACCGTCACGGACAAACACGTCTCGGACAAGCCTGAGCTCGCCGTGTCCCCCGACGGCAAGGACATCTCGATCGTCTACGAGTCGAGCCCGGGACCGAGGTTGATCTCCTCTCACGACGCCGGGGCGACCTGGGACGAAGGGAAAGTCGTCGTGCCGAGCGTCGGCCGCCACTTCTGGCCGACCGGGCTCGCGATGGGTCCGGGCGGCGACATCTGGTTCGCGGTGCCTTCGATGTCCGACGCGGACATTCAAAAGAAACTGCCGACGACCGTCACTCTTCACGCCTTCCGGTCGTCCGATCGCGGCAAGACCTGGAGCGATTCCGAGTTCGGGGGATCCCCCAGGATTTTGGGCGGGTGCGTCCATGACCCCGAGTGCGGAGTCAAGGTCCCCTCCATCGGTGTCGCGGCCGATCGGGGAGGGAAAGCGTACGTCGCTTACACCGAGGGGAAGGCGAGGCAGCCTTACACGCTCTTCTTGAAGTCCTCCGTCGACGGGGGAGAGAGCTGGACGGCAGCCCGGCGACTCAGCCTCGCACGCCGGCAGAAATCGGCGGACGAGGCGGACTGCGATTTCGTGCACGTCGCCGCCCAGGGAAACGGCCGCGCATGCGTGGTGTGGATGGACGATCGTCTCGGCGCGAAGAACATATGGGCGCGGTGCACGGCGGATGGTGGCCGCTCGTGGGGCGATGAGACGCTCCTATCGAACCGCCGCGCCGGTGGCGACGACGGGGCGGCCTCTCGGGGGATCGAAGGTTTTGGTCAGTTTTTCGGCCACTACGGCGGTGCCGCGATTTCCTCCAGCGGACGTCTGCATGCCGCGTGGCCGGAGGGGCCGTACGGAAAAGAAGAAGGAGCCGTTTGGGTGAATGACCTCGATCTCCCGACGGTCAACCAGCGATGAGATCGGTGCGACGAACTGTCCGGCCTTCGCGTTGTCGCAGCCGATCGATAAAAAGGAGTCCCATGAAGCGTCACCCTGGGCTCGGCGTTCTCGGAATCATCTCGATGGCGTCGCTCATCGGCGCCGGCGTCGCGGGCGCGCAGCCCGCCGCCCGCGTCCGCGAGCCGCTGCCGCTCGACGTCGCCACGGCGACGCGCGGATTGAACGGCCGTTCGCCGATTGCCCTCTCGCCCGACGGGCAGTGGGTCTCGTACACGGTGGCGGGGGTCGAGACCGTACCGCGCGCGACCCACCAGTACTCGGCCACCGGGTTCCCGTTCGCGGAGGGCGACTCGCGCATGGAGGCCACGGTCTCGAACGTGAAGACGGGAGAAACGATCCGCCTGGGCTTCGCCAGGAGCTCGAGCTGGGCGGCCGTCTGGTCGCCGGACGGCTCGAGAGTCGCCTTCTACTCCGACGAGGGCGGCGAGCCCGGTCTGTGGATCTGGGACAAGGCGACGCGCAAGTCTGAGCGCTTCCCGGGCGTGATGGCGCGGCCGTTCTTCGGGTTCGAGGTCGTGCGCTGGAGCCCGGACGGCGGACGCATCCTCTGCAAGGTCGTCCCGAAGGGGATGTCACTCGCGGAGATCACGGCCCTCGGCATGAGCCTCGAGGAGGGCAAGAAGTTCCCGAAGGTGGCGCCCGGGGAGCCGTCCGTGATCGTTGAGAAGTCCGAGCCGGTGGACAAGGACAAGAAGAAGCCCGCGGAGGCCGCGCCGAAACCGACCGGCGAGACGGACTGGAACACGGCCGATCTCGCCGTGCTCGACCTCGCGACGAAGAAGGTGACTCGCCTCGCCGAGCGCCAGTCGATCCGCTTTTACGAGTTTTCGCCGGACGGGAAGAGGGTCGCGTACACCGTGCTCAAAGGATGGGAGCCGAACACCCAGCAGCCGAGCTATGACTTCGACGTCGTGGATGCGGCCGGAGGCGCGCCGCGGACGCTCACCTCGAACGTCCCGCTCGGGTACGGCTTCGAGTTCGTGTGGACTCCCGACGGGAAGAACCTCGCCTACATCCCGGCGGGCAAGAAGCTGGACGGTCCGATCGTGGTCCTCCCGGTCTCGGGAGCCGCCCCGCGGACGCTGAAGTCCGAGGGCGTGCCGAGCTTCAACCCGGGTGAGGGCGAGGTGGCGCCCGTCGCGGACGCGAAATCCGAAAACTTCTACGCCGTGGGCGGCGGAGCGCTATGGCGCGTCGACGCGGCGACGGGAAAGGGGCAGGCCGTCGGGAAGATCCCGGGCTGGACGATAAGGTCCATCGTGCAGCCGTACGGGCGTGCGGAGCTGCTCTCCCCGGACGGCCGGACCGTCTGGGTGGCCGCGCGGCAGGCTCCGCCGACCACCGGCACGACCGGTCCGACCACCTACTGGAATGACGCGGGAAAAGCGGGCTTCTTCGCCATCGACGTCACGACCGGTAAGGCGCGGCCGCTGCTCGAGGAGGACAAGAGCTTCCGCACGTATTTCAATCTCGACGGGAGCACGAAGACGGGCGAGATCGTCTTCTCGGCGACCGACCAGCAGCACGATCACGACCTCTGGATCCTCGACACGAAGACGGGCAAGGCGCGGCAGCTGACGCACATCAATCCGGGGATGGAGAAGTACGAGCTCGGGCAGGCGAAGCTGATCGAGTGGCGGAGCCTGACGGGCGAGCCGCTGAAGGGCGCGCTCCTTTTGCCCCCCGGCTACAAAGCGGGCCAGCGCCTGCCGCTGATCGTGTTCGTCTACGGCGGCGACTACGGGTCCCGCTACCTGAACCGCTTCGGCTTCTGGGGCCTGCCCGCGCTCAACTGCCACATCTTCGCGACGCGCGGGTACGCCATCCTCTCTCCGGACGCGCCCATCCGGGAAGGGATGCCCATGGAAGACCTGATGGGCACGGTGATGCCCGGTGTCAACGCGGCGATCGACCAGGGCTACGCGGACCCGGACCGTCTCGCCGTGATGGGGCAGAGCTATGGCTCCTATTGCACGCTCGCGCTGATCACGCAGAGCACCCGTTTCAAGGCGGCGATCATCACGGCCGCCGTCCTGCACCCCGACCTCTTCGCCGACTATCTCGGCGCGATCGGCTACTACGAGCAGGGACAGGGCAACATGAAGGGGAGCATCTGGGAGCAGCGCGAGCGCTACATGCGCAACTCGCCGATCTTCCTCTTCGACCGGATCCAGACGCCGCTTCTGATCGGGCAGGGCTCGACGGACGGCCGGCTGATCGCCTCCGACGCGATCTTCGCCGCCCTGCAGCGCCTCGGCAAGCCGGTCGAGTACCGCGTCTACCAGGGTGAGGGCCACGTCATCACGCAGACGCCGAACGTGCTCGACTTCTGGAGGCGGAGGCTCGACTTCCTCTCCGAGAATCTCAACCTGGCCGTGGACGGCAAGGGAGGCGTGGTCTTCGAAGGCGCGGCCGCGAAGCCCCGCGTGGCTCCCGCGCCTCCGCCGGCGGCCACGACCGCGGGGACCCCCGCGCGATGAGGCGGGTTCGCCCCGTCGCGATGACCGCCGCACTTCTCGCGTTCGCCGGATTCGGATTCGGGACCCCTTCCGTGCCGGCGAGTTCCGCTCCGTCGATTGCAATCGGGCCGACGGTCACGATCTCTTCTGACGCCCCGGCGGACCCCCACGGTGAGTCGTTCCTCGCCATCAACCCGAAGAACTCCCGGAATCAGGTGGCGACCGCCTGCCGGATCCACGACGGCAAAGCGGGGAGCTCGGCGTACGTAACGCACGACGGAGGGCTCACGTGGACGCGCGTGACACCGCCGGGTTCCGCGGCGAAGGTCTCCGGCGGCTGGGACGCGATTGCGTACTTCGACGCCAGGGGTAATGCCTACTACGCGGCGAATGATCGCGACGGCCTCTGGATCACACACTCGACGGACGAGGGACGCACGTGGAGCGAGGCGACGCTGCTCCAGGCCACGAAGGGCTTCGACCGCCAGTTCATGGGCTTCGACGCGAAAGGCCGGTTCGGCGGACGCATCTACGCGGGCGCGAGCGTCGCGTCCGTCGGTCTCGATGGGAAAGAATCGCCCGCGCTCGCCGTGGCGTTTTCCGACGACGGGGCGAAGACCTTCGGCCAGCCCCGCCTGATCTCGAGCGTGGGCGAGGAGCACGTGTTCGCGTTCGCGAACATGGTCGTTGCACCGGACGGGACGGTGATCCTGCCTTTCACGACGATGACGATGAAGCTGACGGACTTTACGCTCTTCGAACCGATGGACGAGGCAAAGACACGCGACCTCCGCATGGACTTCGCCCTGCGGATTGCCGTATCCGGCGACGGCGGCGCGAGCTACTCCGTCTCGCCGAAGATCGTGAGTTACAAGCAGTCGGGCGACCGCCACCGCTTCGAGCGGATCCAGGGCGGCCCCAACACGGTGATGGACCTGTCGGACGGGCCGTTCCGAGGCCGCATGTACTTCGTCTGGAACGACGACGTGGGCGACCGGACCAACATCAAGGTCATCCACTCCTCGGACAACGGGAAGACGTGGTCGAAGCCCGCGACCGTCAACGACAACAAGGAGCCCGCGGACCACGCGAATCCGACGATCGCCGTCAACGACAAGGGCGTCGTGGGCGTGGTCTGGAACGATCGGAGGTCGCACAAGAACGAGTGCTACGACCTCTCCTTCTCCGCGTCTTCGGACGGCGGCGAGACCTTCCTGCCGAACGTGTCGCCGAAGACCAGGCCGACGTGCTCCATGGCCCTCGGGAACTGGACGCCCAACGCGGAGGTCAGTGCGTACCCGAAGACGGAGGACGGAGTCTCCGTGGAGGGCCAGGGGTTCAACGTGCTCATGATCGCCACCCGTTTCCCGGGCGGAGGCGACACGCAGGGATTGGCGGCCGACGCGGACGGCGTCTTCCATGCGGCGTGGATCGACGGCTCCTCGGGGGTCATGCGGCTGGCGACGACGCCCTTCACGGTTCCCGGAACAGCGTCCGTGGTCGCGCGCAGGGAGGCCGACGTCACGACGCAGGTGAAACTGGTGGCGGAGCACTGTGCTTTCGACTTCAAGGTGAACTCGTTCGGATGCCAGATGCACCTGGAGAACAAGTCGCCCCTTCCGGTCGCCGGCCCGTTCACCGTCGAGCTCCTGAACATGATGGTCAATCTGAAGGAGTTCAAGGTCGAGAACGCGGACAACGGCCGCGCCGCCGAGGGCGCGCGCTGGGACTTCGCGGCGCCTGGAGGAACGCTCGCGCCGGGAGCGTCGACGGCGGCTCGCCCCTTCCACTTCCGCTTCACCGGAATCCCGGAGAAGCCGGACTACCCGTTCATGATGTTCAAGGTGGTCTCGGCCTCGAAGGACGCGAACCTCGCCGCGTCTCCCGCCGCGGGCGCGCGATGAGGAGACTCCGTCTCGCGGCCATTCTTCTCTCCGCGGCGCCGGCGTTCGTCACCGCGGCGCCTCGAGCGGAACCGCTGCCGGTGGAGACGGCGCTGGCCGAGAAGTCCCTGGGCCTGTACAGCGCGATCCGTCTTTCGCCCGACCAGGCCAGCGTCGCGTACACGGTCTGCGACAACCGGCGCGTGCCTCCGGAGCCCGATCCCCGCTATCAGGCCCACTCCCGTACGGGAGTGTGGCGCTTCGGTCTCGGGTGCGACGTCTGGATCACCGACGTGGCAACCGGCGAGTCGAAGAACCTGACCGACGGGACCGCCAGCAACTGGTCGCCCCACTGGTCTCCGGACGGCCGGCTTCTCGCGTACTACTCCGACCGATCCGGGACGGCGGCGCTCTGGATCTGGTCGGGCGCGACCGGCATGAGCCGCCGCGTCTCCGACGTGATCGTGAGGCCGTGGGGGCTCTCGGGTATCGCGTGGACGCGGGACAGCCGGGCGGTCGTTATCCCGTTGCCGGAGGGCGTGACGATCCAGCAGGCGGCCGAGGGCCCCGGCTTCTTGAAGGGGGCGGACCCCTCGAAATCGGCGGATCGGGGCAAGACCGGCGAGGCGACGGTCACCGTCTTCGAGAACCTTCCTTCCGCGAAAGGGAAGGCCGCGACCGCCGAGGCGGGGGCATGGTCGACGGAGCTCCTCCGTTCGGACATCGCGCGGATCGAGATCGAAACCGGAAGCCTGCGTCGCCTCGTCACTCACGAGAAGCCGACCGGCGTGTGGATGTCGCCGGACGGCTCGCTCGTCGCCGTCTCGCTCGACCGCGGCTTCGCGGCGTCGCAGTCCCAGCAACAGATCTTCGACATCGACGTCGTCCCGACCGCGGGAGGCCCTTCCCGCCGGCTTTCCCGGGCGGTGCCGCTGGCAGGTCTCGGCATCTCCGCGGCATGGACTCCGGACGGCAGATCGATCGGGTACACGACGGGAGACGGCGATGCGTTCGTGGTGCCCGCCGCGGGCGGAGAGCCCCGCAAGCTCACCGAAGCGCCCGTCGCCGGGCTGTCGCTCGACCTGCTCTCCATGCCGTTCTTCGACGCTCGCGGCGAGTGGATGCATTTCCACGCCGGCAAGAAGATCTTCCGGCTCTCGACGAGGGCTCGTTCGCCCGCGAAGGAGGTCACGCCCGCCGACCGGGAGGCGACCGCGCTCGTGCCCGGCGGACGCCCGGGCCAGGTCCTCGTCCTGACCCGCAGGGAGGATACGAAAGACGAGGGACTCTATGAGCTCGACCTCGCCTCGGGAACCGCCGAACGGCTCTGGGAAGGTCCTAAATACCTCGGGCGGGATCGGGATTCCCGGATCACGGCCGGTTCCGACGTCCTCGTCTTCACCCCCCAGGACGCGGGACATGCCGAGGACCTCTGGGCGCTTCGTCGCAACGGCGGGAAGGCGGCGGGGGAGCCGCGCCGGCTGACGCACATCAATCCGTCCTTCGACGAGTACGCGATGGGCGAGAGCCGCCTGATCGAGTGGCGGAGCGCCGACGGCAAGCCTCTTCGTGGCGCGCTCCTCCTCCCCGCCGGCTACAGGGAAGGGCAGAGGTATCCGCTCGTCGTCTTCGTCTACGGCGGAAAGCAGCTCTCCGACGCGCTGCGGAGCTTCTCGATGCGGGAGGCGTGGGGGGCGGACGACAACTTCCAGCTCCTCGCGACGCGCGGTTACGCCGTGCTCCTTCCGGACGCGCCTTCGGACCGCAAGGACCAGATGCGCGATCTTCCCAAGAGCGTCCTGCCGGGGGTCAACCGGGTGATCGACCTGGGCATCGGAGACCCCGAACGCGTCGGGATCATGGGACACAGCAATGGCGGCTATTCGACGCTCGCCCTGATCACGCAAACGACGCGCTTCAAGGCGGCGGTCATGCGCGCCGGTTTCGGCAACTTCGTCAGCTTCTACGGCGAACTCGGCCGCGACGGGACGCACTACGGCTTGAGCGTGTCGGAGAGCGCTTTCGGCATGGGGAACCCCTGGAACTCCCTGACCCGGTATCTCGAGAACTCGCCCGTCCTCTATCTCGACCGCGTCGAGACGCCTCTGCTGATCGTGCACGGGTCGCGGGACACGGCGGTCGCGCCGCATCTCGCCGAGGAAGTCTTCGTCGACCTCCAGAGGCTCGGCAAGGAGGTCGTCCTCGCCCGGTACGAGGGCGAGGGCCACCAGATCGAGGGCTTCGCGAACCAGATCGACTACTGCAACCGCATGATCGCGTGGTTCGACGAGCACCTGAAGAAGTGAAGCCCGCCCCGCGCCGGGCGGCGCGCCGGAGACTGGAGTCCGCAAGTGCATCGGCGAGGAGCACGCGCCGCAAGGCCGGGAGAACTTGATCGACTATTGGAGCGCCATCCTTCGCTGGTTCGATCGGCACGCGAAGAACGCTCGACCGGGCCGGCCCTGAGCGGCGAGCCCATTTTCCAGAACCGGAGGAACGGGCCGATGACGATTTTCTTTCACGCGAGCCGATGCATCGCGGCGGCGATTCTGGGAAGTCTGGTCCTCGCGGCGGCGGCGTTCGCCCAGGCGCCGAATCGGCCGCTCCGGATCGACGACATGTTCGAGTTCGAGGGGATCGGGCAGTACTTCGGCGGACCCTACGCCTTCGCGCCGGACGGCCGGGCCCTCGCGTTCACGCGGGTGAGGGCGAAGAAGACCCTCACGAACCACAAGTGGGAGTACCTGTGGGGCAACGCCGGCGCGGACGTCTGGCTGCAGCGCGCTCCGGGAGAGGCGCCGGTCAATATCACGCGGGGCATCGAGGACGGCTCGGGCTGGTGGGCGCCGCAGTGGTCCCCCGACGGGCGTTTTCTCGCGATGCTCTCGACGCGGGGCGCCAACGTCCGTCTCTGGATCTGGAACGCGACGACGCGCAGGGTCGTGCGCCGGACGGAGCGCGGGGTCGACCTCGCGGGCGTTCGCGAGCGGCCCTACCTGTGGATCGACGCGAAGCGGATCCTGTGCGCCGTGCTTCCCGAGGGCGAGCAGCCGCTCAGCATGCGCGTCGAGCTGCACACGCCTCAGATCGCCACGCGCGAGTGGGCGAAGACGCCGAAGGGACAGGAGGCGACGGCGAGCGTGCTCGAGAGCGGCGTCCCGGTCGATCTGACGAAACGGCCCCAGGGGCAGCTCCTGCTCATCGACGCCGAAGCCGGGACTTCGCAGGCCGTCGCCGAGGTGAACACCGCCGCGTGGCAGCTCGCGCCCAGCGGCGGAGCCGTCGCCTATTGCCGCCAGGTCGGCGTCTACACGCCGAAGGCGAACGAGCCCTTGAGGTTCGCGACGGCCGGGACGTTCACGGTCGAGGTCCGGCGGCTGGACGGCCACGCGTGGACCGCGGACCGGGCGCTCTCCCAGGATGTCCTCCGGGAGTCGCTTCGCTGGTCGCCGGACGGGCGGCAGCTCGCCTTCCTGGCGTTCGGCGCGAGCCGGGCGAACCCCCCGCGCCTCTATCGCGTCTCCGCGGAGACGGGGCACGTCGAGGAGACGGATCTCGGAGAGCTCGACGTGGAGCCCGCGATCCGGCTCGAGCCGCAGCTCGAATGGACCGCGGGAGGGGACCTCATCCTGCTCGCCGCGCGCCGCGACAAGGGAGAGAAGCCGTCGCCGACGGCCCGGCGGGACTGGTGGCTGCTCGACCGCGCGGGTCAGAAGCGCTGCCTGTCGGCCGAGATGAAATCGCCGCCGCCGGAGCTCTGGGCGGAGGATGGCCGCGGCTCCTTCGTGGGGCTGGCTGGAGGGCCTCAGCCCGAGTACGGAAAGCCCGCGAGAACGCCCGGCGAAGACGACGTCTGGAGAATCCGTCCGGAGGGCCCGCCGGAGAACCTGACGAAGAACGTCGAGGCGCGGACGAGCCAGATCGCCTGGCCGCGGCGGACCAACAGCGGAGATGACGAATATCCCTTCGTCGGCCGGACGTACACACAGGTCGTCCTCGCGTCGCGGAAGGACGAGAAGGACGAGAAGGAGGACTACACGATCCTCGATCTCAAATCGGGCACGACGCGCCCGCTCGCGAAGCCCGCGCCCGAGGCGGAGCTCAAGTCCTTCGATCCGCGCGGGTCGGCGATCTTTTCGGCGGCGGGGATCCAGGGGACGTTCATCTGGAGGACGGCGGCCGCCGGCGGCCGGGCCGACACCCTCATGGCTTCGAACACCTTCTTGAAGGAGATCACGGAGGGCGAGCCGCGGCCGTTCGACTATCTGAGCCTGAACGGGGAGAAGCTGAAGGGCTGGATCATCCTTCCCGTCGGCTACGAAAAGGGGAAGCGGTACCCGTTGCTCACCGAGGTGTATGCGGGTGCCATGTACCGCGCGCAGAAGCCCTATTCGTCGAACATCGCGCACCCGAGCTCTCTCAACATGCAGATCCCCGCGGCCCACGGGTTCGCCGTGCTCCTTCCGAGCATGCCGTTGAAGCCGGAGGGGGAGGTCGAAGACCCGATGCTGCGGTTGACGGAGGGAGTCCTGCCGGCGGTGGACAAGGCGGTGGAGCTCGGCTTCGCGGATCCCGATCGGGTCTTCGTCATGGGTCAGAGCTTCGGGGGCTTCTCGACGTACGGCCTCGTGACGCAGACGACGCGCTTCAAGGCGGCGGTCTCGCTCGCCGGGCTCTCGGACTTCATCAGCCTGTATTCGCAGTTCGACGCGCGAATGAGATACGAAGAGCATCCGCAGGAAAACCTCTTCATGGCGTCGCTCATGGAGTCCGCGCAAACGGGGATGGGTAACCCTCCCTGGAAGGACCTGGGGCGCTACATCCGCAACAGCCCCGTCTTCTTCGTCGACCGCGTGCAGACGCCGATCATGATCATCCAGGGAGATCTCGACTACGTCGCCGTGCAGCAGGGCGAGGAGTTCTTCAATTCGCTCTACCGCCAGGGCAAGCGGGCCGAGTTCGTTCGCTACTGGGGAGAGGGCCATGTCCTCGAGAGCCCCGCGAACATCCGGGACATGTGGTCGCGGATCTATTCCTGGCTGGACGAGTTCGGAGACATCTCTCGCGACGCGTCCGGGAACCTCATTTTCGAGGGGGACCGCGTGAAGAAACGCAGCCCCGCGAAGACCGGCGGATAGCCGGAGGAGAAGGCCGTTTGCGAAAGCTCGCCTCGCGTCTCACGGCGGGAAGGCGCTCCATGAGGAGCGCAAGCCGCAGGGGCGCGAAGCGTCTTCGCGGATAGAATCGGCCCTTCGGAATGCCCCGTCCCACCGCCCACCCGCGCCGGCGCTTCCGGGCCGCCGCCGCCGTCCTCGTGCTCGTCGCCGCGGCCGCCGTCGCGTACCTCGCCATCGGGGGGCGATCGTTCTCCGCGAGGCCGAAGAACGTGCTGGTCATTACGCTCGACACGATCCGGGCCGACCGGCTCGGCGCGTATGGATACGCAAAGATCCACACGCCGGCGATCGACTCGCTTGCGAAGCGCGGCGTGCTTTTCGAGCGCGCCATCGCGGCCGCGCCTTTGACCCTGCCGTCCCATACCTCTCTCTTTACCGGGACGTACCCCGTCTTCCACGGGGTCCGCGACAACGGCGACTTCGTCGTTCCCCAGGACCTGACCACCATGGCGGAGCTCTTCGCGGCCCGGGGCTTCCGGACCGGCGCGTTCGTCGGCGCATTCGTGCTCGATTCCCGGTGGGGGCTCAAGCAAGGGTTCCAGACCTACGCCGACGACTTCGATGTGCATCAGGAGAACCTGATCTCGATCGGCGACATCCGCCGGCCGGGGAATCAGGTCGTGGATCGCGCCCTCGCGTGGCTCCGCGAGAAACCGTCGGGTCCGTTCTTCGCGTGGGTCCACCTGTACGACCCGCACTCGCCGTACGACCCGCCCTCTCCGTTCCGCGAGCAATATCCCGACGACCCGTACGTCGCCGAGATCGCCTTCGCGGACTCTCAGATCGGGCGTCTCCTCGCGGAGCTCGACGCGTCCGGCGAAAGGAAGCGGACCCTGGTGGTCTTCGCCGGAGACCACGGGGAGAGCTTCGGCGAGCACCAGGAGAAGGGGCACGGCTTCTTCGCGTACCAGCAGACCTTGCGAGTTCCGCTGATCCTGGCTCTGCCATCGGGCCGGCCGAGCGGCGTCCGCCGCGAGGAGACCGTGTCCCTGGTCGACGTGCTGCCGACGATCGCGGGGATCGTCGATCTGCCGCTGCCTCGCGAAGTGCAGGGGAGAAGCCTCCAGCCTCTCCTCTCGGGCGGCCCCTGGACGGAAAGACCCGTCTACGCGGAGACCTATTACGCCAACCTGCACTACGGCTGGAGCCCCTTGACCGCGATCCAGGAGCGTCGATACCAGTTCGTGGAGTCCTCGGATCCGGAGCTCTACGACTTATCCGAGGATCCCGAGGAATGGGTGAACGTCCTCGAGAAACACCCCGAACGCCTGGCCGCCGTGCGAGCGCGGCTGTCCGCTCTCGTCGGAACGCTCGGTCAGCAGGCGAAATCCGCGGGACACAAGTCCGACCCCGAGACGGTTGCGAAGCTCGCGTCCCTCGGATACCTCTCCGGCTCGATCCATCCCGCATCGGGCGAGGGGTCGAAGCTCCCGAGCCCGCGCAGCAAGATCGTCACGTACTGGCGCCTGCAGGCCGCGCGTGAAGCCGCGGCGAACGAGGAATGGGATCGCGCCGAAGGGCTCCTCGTCGGGATCACCCAGAGCGACCCGGAAGTCATCGACGCGTACTCGGCGTTGGGCGGCATCCAGGTCAAGCAGGGACGGCTCGCCGAGGCGGTCGCGTCCTATCGCGAAGCCATGCGGCGAAGGCCGGACGATCCCGTCCTGGTCACGGGCTTCGCCTCGACCCTCCTGAAGTCGGGGCGCCCCGAGGAGGCGGAGCGCATCCTGCGGGACGCGCTCATCGCCGTGCCCTCGGAGCCTCGCCTCCACTTCCTTCTCGGGACGGTGCAGGCGTCCAGGGGCCGGGACGAGGAGGCGATCGGAAGCTTCCGCAAGACACTGGCGGAGAATCCCCGGTCCGCCCCTGCGCACGCGGAGCTCGCCGCGATCTACGGGAGGAAGGGAGATGCCGCGGCCTCCGAGGAGCACGCCGCCCGGGCCCTCGCGATCGACCCGCGAATCCAGGGCGCGCACCTGGCGCGCGCGGACTCCCTGGCGCGGGAGGGCCGGACGGAGGACGCCGTCGCCGAGTACCGTCTCGAAGCGGAGGTGGCGCCGAAGGACGTCCGCCCCGTGTTCGGCCTGTCCGCGATGTATCGCAGGCTCGGCCGCTCCGCGGAGGAGGAGGCGGCCCTCCGGCGCGCCATCGAGATCGCTCCCGATTTCGCGCCCGCGTATCTCGACCTCGCCCGACTCTTCCTCGCCCGGGGCACGCGGCTCGCGGAGGCGATCCCCATGGTGCGCCGGGCGATCGATCTCGGTCTCCACGGCGAACGGATCGCCCTCGCGGACTTCCTGCTCGCCGACCTCTACAACCGGGTCGGCGACGAGGCGCTTTCGCGGGAATACGCACGTCGCGGGGAAGCGGCGCAGAAGGCGGCCGGCCGCGGCCGATGACGCGGGCTTTGCCCTCGAATCCGGGTTAAATTAGCAGGGGGAGGGCCCGCCATGACAACCGCTGTCGCGAGGATCTCGATCGGTCTCGGAATCGCCTTTTCTCTCGCTTTCGCCGCTCTCGCGGCGGGGACCGACGCGCCGACCGCCGTCGTCCACAAGGGCTGGTTCTCGGACGAGAAGTGCGCTCCCTCGAAGGTGAAAGCCGGGAACTTCGGCCCGAACGGCCGGGAGTGCGTCGAGAAGTGCCTCAAGGAAGGCGCGCGGATGGTGTTCATCGACGAGACGGCGAAAGAGATGTATTTCGTCGACAACCCTTCGGCGGCTGAGGGTCAGGCGAGCCACTACGTCGAAGTCGCCGCGTCCGTCGACGCGGGCAAGAAGTCCCTCCATGTCGCATCCGTGAAGGTGCTCAAGACTTACGTCGCGTCCTGCGCGGTTCCGAAGAAGGATCAGCCGATCGACTCGCAGTAAGCGGCCCTCCCGCCGCGGGAAGCGGCGTCAGCGGGCACCAACTCTTGTGAATTCGTGATTGCTTTCGCCTCGCTCGTCCTGGGACTCGTGGTCGGAGTCCTGCCGGTCAGCTTCGTCGTGCAGGATCCGGTCGCGCGGATCGAGGTTTCGCTCGACGGCGCGGCCGTCGGCCAGATCACGCACAGCCCATGGACCATGGATCTCGATCTCGGAGCCGAGCTCACACCGCACGAGATCGTCGCGCGGGGCTTCGATTCGCGGGGACGCCTTCTGGGGGAGGTCCGCCAGCGGCTCAACCTTCCCCGCCCTCTCGCCGACGCCCAGATCGTGGTGGACGCGAACGGTCGCGGCGCGAAGGTTCTCTGGAGCAGCCTGCTCGGCTCGCCCGCTTCTCTCGGCGTCACCTGGGACGGCCGGCGGGTCCCGGTCGATGCATCCGGGTACGCCGCTCTGCCGCCGTTCGATCGCTCCACGACGCACATCCTGGCCGCCAGGGTCGATTTTCCGGGGCAGGTGAACCGGGATGTCGCCGTCGTGGTCGGGGGCGGCGCCGCCGAAGAAACGCGCAACGCCCTCACCGCGATACCCGTCCGGCGGCGCGGAAAGGAACGCCTGCCTTCTCAGGATCGATTGCAGGGATGGTTTCTGCGAAACGGGCGGCCGCTGAAGGTCCTGGCGGTCGAGAGACCTCCCGCCGAGGTGGTGGTGGTTCGCGAGCTCGATGGACGTGGAGCGCTGGCGCGATATGGATCCCGCCGTCCTGCCGCGCCCGCGATGGGGGCGGGTGCCTTCGCGATCCCCGAAGCCGAATTGCAGGATCCGCGTCTGGAAGACGAAGACCGGATCCGCCTGGCCTGGCCCGTGCCTCGAGGAGTCCAGGGCTCGGAAGGGCCCGCAGAGCTCTTCGATCAGTCGCAGGAGTACTCCGGCGAAGTGGCCGGCTTTCGATCGTTGCTCACGCGTTCTCGGGTGATGCTGGGGCAAACCCCCGTTTACCGGACCGCCGACGCCGTCGCCCTCGCCGGGATGCGCGCCTTCTCCGGGCACTCGCGACGAGCCGTCGTTCTCATGACGAATCCATTCGACGACGCGAGCGCGCTCACGCCGGACGCCGTGCGCCGGTACCTCGATCGCATCCACGTGCCCCTCTCCGTCTGGTCGCTCGACAACCGATCGTCCGCGTCGAGATGGGGCGAAGCCGAGGACGTCTCGTCGCTCGGGAAGCTCGGAAAGGCCGTGCGGCGGCTCCGAGAGGAGCTCGGCCGGCAGGAGATCGTCTGGGTCGAAGGCGAGTACCTTCCTCAGGAGATCGAGCTGTCGCCGGCGGCCGCGAATTTCGAGATCCTCGCAGGAGGCGGAACGATCGCTCGCCCTCCGCCGGCGGTCCAGAGTGTCGAACGGGAGCCTGTCGCCGTCACTCCGGCGCAGGAAACCGCCGTCCCTCGGGAGCAGGAAACCGCCGAAGTCCACGTCCTCAACCTCGAGGTGTTCGCAGCGGATGCGAAGGGACATTTCGTTCCCGATCTCACCGCCTCGGAGCTGAAGGTGTCCCTCGACGGGAAGCTTCGCAGCGTCGACTACTTCTCGAGGGTCGATCCTCCGGCCGGCGCAGCCGGCGAGGTGCCGCCGAGGCGTTTTCTCGTCTACCTGGACATGGCGCGGCTCTCGTCGGCGGATCGAAGCCGATTTCTGGGTCCGCTCCGGGAGTTCATCGGCCGCATGTCGCCGGAGGACAGCGTCCGGATCGTCTCGTGGAACAGGAATTCGCGCGAGATGACCGGTTGGACCAGCGATCGAGTGGCACTCTCGAAAGGCCTCGACGCAGCCGCTTCATTGGAAGTCGGGTCCCGCGCGAGCTCGGAGGAGCAGGCGATTCGGAGCGTCGACGACACGGCTGGCGGGTTGTCGGGAGATCTGCCCGAGGGGCTCGATACGATACGCCGCTTCCGAGCGACGGCCTTTGCGGCCGAGGACCGGAAAACCGCCGCAGCCATGCTCGCCGACCTCGACCTGCAGATCTCGACGCTTTCCGTTGTGGACGGAACCCGGGCGGTTCTTCTGCTGAGCGCCGGCATCGAAACCGAATCGGCCTCGTCCCTTTCGCGTGACGCCGATCCCGCCGGGGTCCAGAGCGGGGCCGAGCGACGACCCGTCGAGGCAGGCCTGGATCGCGTCGTGCGACACGCGAACGCGTCGCGGGTGACGTTTTTCGCCGTCGATCCCCGGAGCGTGTCGGCCCCCCGCCGGGCCGAAGAGGAGTACGGGCTGCGTCGCCTGTCCGAAGACACCGGCGGGCTGGCCCTGTTTCGTCCAGGCATCCTCCGCGACGGTCTCGACCAGGTCGCGCTCGCCACGTCGCACTATTACTCGCTCGGCATCATTCTGCCGCGCGCGGAAGCGAACCGGTTCCGGGACGTCCGAGTCGAAGGCTCGCGCCCGGGCGTCTCGATCCGTTACCGGCGAGGGGTCACCTCGCCGACCACCTCGGAATTCGCCGTCGAGCTCGCTCGCACGGCCCTGCTGACGCAGGTCGAGCCAGGCGCGATCGCCGTGTCCATCGAAACCGATACGCCGACACGGCAGGCTGGCCGCGTCCAGGTATCCGTCCGCATCCGGGTCTCGGAAAAGGACCTCACGTTCCTGCCGGGCGAAACCGGCCGGCGTGCGGCGGCGGAGGTCTTCTTCGTGGCCTCGGACGACGCCGGAAGATTGAGCGACGTCTCGCGCCGGGAGATCGCCTTCCTGGCGGGTCAATGCGAGGCGTCGCGATGCACCGCGCAATTTCCGCTCGAAGCCTCGAAGGGAAAATCGCGGCTCGCCGTCGTCGTCCGGGACGCGGCGACGGGCCGGCGAGGCGTCGCAACGCGCGACGTCACGATCGATTGAAGAGTGGCTGCCGGCCCGCGGCCTCTGGTGTGATTCGAGCTTCCTCCGCGCACGCTCATCGTGGAGTCGGTGCGACAGCGGTCGGGCGTGATCGTTTCGTGAGAATCTGCTGACATCCTTCCCGTCATGCCTTTGGGAAACTCGCGCCTGCAAAAGCCGCGATGACGAAGCGGCTGCTGGTGATCGAGGACGATCGCGACATCGGACATCTGCTGGAGATCCACCTGCGCGACGCGGGATGGGATGTGGACATCTCCGTGGACGGGCGGGAAGGAATGGAACGGGCTCTCACCGGGGAATACGACCTCGTCATTCTCGACCTGACACTGCCGCGTCTCGGCGGGCTCGAGGTCTGCCGCCGGCTGCGCGAGCAGCCGGCCTGGGTCCCGATCCTGATGCTGACCGCTCGGTCGGCCGAGCTCGACCGCGTCCTGGGTCTCGAGGCCGGGGCGGATGACTATCTGACCAAGCCATTCAGCATCCTGGAGCTCGTCGCGCGCGTTCGGGCGCTGTTTCGCCGGATCGATGCCACCCGGGCGCCTCCGCCGGGCCGCGAGCTGACCGCGGGCGACTTGAAGATCGATGCGGGAAGGCGGCAGGTGTCGCTCGCGGGCCAGCTGGTCGAGCTCACCGCGAGAGAGTTCGATCTTCTGCAGCACTTCGCTCAGCATCCCGGACGCGTCTATACGAGATCGGAGCTGCTCGACGCGGTGTGGGGCTACGGGCACGAGGGTTACAGCCACACCGTGAATTCGCACATCAACCGTCTCCGCGCAAAGATCGAGGAGGATCCGTCGCGGCCCCGGTACATCCTCACCGTGTGGGGCGTCGGTTATAAATTCTTCGAGCCCGGCGGGAGAAACGAGTAGCGGTGTTCCACACTCTTTACGCGAGGCTCGCGGCCGCTCTTCTCGGGCTCTTCCTGCTCCTGGGCGCTTTCCAGATCGTCTCGACGCTCGTGACGACGCGGCTTTATCTCCAGGAGGTGGATCAGCGGGTCAATCGAACCCTGGCCGCTCATCTGGCGTCCGAAGAGATCCTGATGACCAACGGCCGAATCAATCAGAAGGCTCTCGAACGCGTCTTCCACATGTTGATGGTCATCAATCCTTCGATCGAGATCTATCTGCTCGATCCGTCGGGGCGAATCCTCGCTTTCTCCGCGCCCGCCGGCACCGTCAAACGGGACCGGGTCGCTTTGGAGCCCATCCGCCGCCTTCTTTCCGGGAGCCAGAGACTTCCGATCCTCGGCGACGACCCGCGCGACCTGCGGCGCGTGAAAGCGTTTTCCGCCGCGGCTCTTCCAGCGCATTCCGACGCCAGCCCCTCGTCGGGCGCAGACGGGTTCCTCTACGTCATCCTGGGCGGGGAGCAATACGAGTCGGCAGCCACGCTCCTGCGAGGAAGCTACGTCCTGAATCAGAGCGCACGGGCGGGTCTCGCGGCTCTCCTGCTCACGGCGCTGGCCGGCCTGGTCCTTTTCGGCCTGCTCACGCGCCGCCTGCGGACCCTGACCGAGAATGTGGATCGCTTCGCGAAGAGCGGATTCTCCGATGGTTTCGTGAATCTGAGCGTCGAGCGCCGGGCGGATGAAATCGATCAGCTCGCTGCGTCCTTCCGTCTCATGGCCGATCGGATCGCCGAACAGGTGCGTGAGCTGAAAGAAACGGATTCCCTGCGGCGGGAGCTGGTGGCGAACGTCTCTCACGACCTGCGCACCCCGCTCGCCGCCCTCCGGGGGTATCTCGATACGCTCCTGCTCAAGGAGGCGGCGTTGTCGCCCACGGAGCGGCGGGACTATCTCGAGACCGCCGCCCGCCACAGCGAGCGTCTCGGCAAGCTCGTGTCGGAGTTGTTCGAGCTGGCGACACTCGACTCCCGGCATTCCCTTCCCGAAAAGGAGCCTTTCTCCCTCGCCGAGCTCGTCCAGGACGTGGTGCAGAAGTTTCGCCTCTCCGCGGAGACGAAGGCTGTCCGGCTCACGACGGATCACCCACCGGACCTTCCGTTCGCCTCCGGAGATATCGGCCTCATCGAACGTGTGCTGGAAAATCTGATTGACAACGCGCTCAGACATACGCCGTCCAGCGGGATCGTCTCCGTCACGATCGAACAAGAGCCTGGCTTTCTTTCGGTGACGGTCGCGGATACGGGCAGTGGCATTCCGGCGAGCGAGTTGTCGCGGGTTTTCGAGCGCTTCTATCGAGCGGCGCCGCACGAGTCCGGCCGTGAGGGCGGCGCGGGATTGGGTCTTGCCATCGCGCAGCGCATCGTCGACCTGCACGGCGGGCGGATCGAAGGCGAAAGCGGCCCGGGCGAAGGCTCCCGCTTCCGGTTCTGGCTCCCTTCGGAGGAGAGCCGCCGAGTGAGCGTTTGAGTGACGAGCCGTGATCGAAAGGTGACGTTGTCGTGATCTCTCCGTGACCTCCGGCCGACAGACTCCGCGTGAGGCCCGGCGACCGTCTCTCTAACGTCCCGTTGGCCGCTCGCCAGGCCTCATGCGTCGGTTCCCGGCTAAGAAGAGGTTTTTCGGCGGTGCGCATTTCGCGCTCCGGTCGTACGGTGAGGAGGCTCTCGTGAAGAGAATCGCGCTCTGGTCTCTGTCGGCGCTCCTGTGTGCCGGTTTCGCGGTCGCCCAGGATTCGATGAAGAAGGACGACACGATGAAGAGCGACTCGAAGATGGCCGGCAAGATGATGACGGCAAAGGGCATGGTCATGAAGGTCGACGAGTCGGGCAAGATGATGATGATGAAGGACAGCAAGGGCAAAGAGATGATGATGAACTGGGATGCCTCGACCAAAGTCACCGGCGAGATGAAAGAGGGCTCGATGACGACCGTCAAGTACATGATGATGGATGGAAAGATGATGGCGCACGAGGTCAAGATGTCGGGCAAGAAGATGATGTCCGACAAAAAGATGTGACGCTCTCCGCGAGTTTCTGACGATGGGCCGGCCCGAGGGCCGGCCTTCTCCATCCAGCCGGGGCGGTTCGCCCCCGTTTCCTGAGAGGAGGCGACTTGAGGATTTCCATTCTTGCGGTGATCGCGCCCGCACTCTGGTCTCTCGCGGCCGGGAGTCTGATCGCGGCGGATCCTTCGATCGCGATCGCACCTGCGGGTGCGGGCGGAGCGATGGGCCTGACGCTCGCTCCCGGTTTGTCTTTCACCGACGACTCGTCCAGCGCGTTTCCAATCCGGGCTCAGAACGCCGAGGACGGGCGAATCGCCCGCGACCGCCCGACGGCGATCTTCTTCGGAACATCCCACTGCTGGAATACGAACCGCGAGGCGGAGCGCTTCGTGGCTCTGTATGCCAAGGAAAAGGACGCCGCCCGGTTCCTCGTGGTCGATCTCGATCATCCTTCTCGGGATCAGAAGGCGCTCGTCTCGGGCTTCTATCGAGGGGCGATTCCGACGCTGGCGTTCCTCGATGCGGCGGGCCGGGTCGTCTACAACGATGCGGGTGAGACTTCCGCCCGCCGGGGAGACGCCTCGAGGCTCGAGCAGATTCTTGCGACGGCGCGGAACGCCCGGCCATGAGGGGCCCTCTTGCGATCCGACCGGGGATTCGCTTGGCGCGGCCGATTCTGCTGGCGGGGCTTCTCGCGATCGCTTCGACCGCCGGGGCGCAGACGACGGCGGGTCAGGGATGGACGGGTCGCTTTCAAAAGCCCTCGAAGGAGGAGCTTCGCCGGCGGCTCACGCCTCTCCAGTACGAAGTGACGCAGGAGCAGGGGACGGAGCATGCCTTCGACAATGCCTACGACGAAAACCACCGCCCGGGGATCTACGTCGACGTCGTCTCCGGAGAGCCGCTCTTCTCCTCTCTCGACAAGTTCGACTCGGGTACAGGCTGGCCGAGCTTCTCGAAGCCTCTCGTGGCGGCCAACGTGAAGACCCGCAACGATGCCTCGCTGGGGGGCTCTCGAACCGAAGTTCGGTCGGCGCACGCGGACTCGCACCTCGGCCACCTCTTCGACGACGGCCCTCCTCCCGCGGGACTCCGTTATTGCATGAACTCGGCCGCTCTCCGCTTCATCCCCGCCGGCGACCTTCGCCGGGAGGGTTACTCGCAGTACGTCTCTCTCTTCGCGAAGGGCTCGCCCGCGAAGACGCGTTGAATCCGGCCGTTCATCCGCGTACGCTCGACCGGCAGCGAGAGTGGCGGAACTGGCAGACGCGCGGGACTTAGGATCCCGTGGGGCAACCCGTGAGGGTTCAAATCCCTCCTCTCGCACCAGCGATTCCGCCCTCGTCGAGCCGAGTCGGCGGTCAGGACCTGGCCCCAGCCGAACGTCTCGCTCGACGAAACGTCGCCTCGTCGGCTTAAACGTAGACTGTCGCGATGAAGCCGGGCCGACGCCGCAAACCGCATCGCGCCTCTTCGTCCCGAGCCGTGCCGGCGGCGCCGCCGGAAAGCCTCCTGGCGCGGCCCGCGCTGCCGGCCCTCCTTCTCGCCGCGGCGACGTTCCTCGTCTTTGCGGGGGTGTTTCGCAACGACTTCGTCAGCTATGACGACGAGGCCTATGTCGTGCGCAACGCGCACGTCCGCGCGGGCCTCTCGGCCGCCAACGTCGGCTGGGCCTTCACGTCGAGGGAGGCTTCGAACTGGCATCCGCTGACCTGGCTCTCGCACATGGCGGACGTCTCCCTCTTCGGACTCTCACCCGCCGGCCATCACTTCACGAGCCTGCTGTTCCACTCGATCAACGTCGCTCTCGTGTTCCTCCTTCTCCGGGCCGCGACCGGCCGCACCGGCCGGAGCGCCGCGGCCGCCCTTCTCTTCGGGCTGCATCCGCTGCGGGTCGAGTCGGTCGCCTGGATCGCGGAGCGCAAGGACGTGCTCTCCGCCTGCCTCGGCCTCCTGGCGATCGCGGCGTGGGCGCGATGGAGCCGCTCTCGCAACCGCGGGGCCTATGCCTGCAGCCTCATCCTCTTCGCGGCGAGCCTCATGGCGAAGGCGACGCTCGTCACGCTTCCGCTCCTGTTGCTCGTCCTCGATTTCTGGCCGCTGCGCCGCTTCGGAACGCCGCCGCGCGACGCCGCGAGCGTTCCGGCGCCCGGGACGCGAAGTCTTCTCGTCGAGAAGATCCCCTACGCCGTCCTCGCGATCGCCGGAGGATGGCTGGCGCTCCGAGCCCAGCGCGCGGGCGGCGCCACGTCGGCGCTCGCCCTCTCCGCGGGCCTCCGCCTCGAGAACGCCGTCGTCTCGATCGTCCGGTACCTGGCGCTCACGATCTGGCCGGCGAAGCTCGCCGTCTTCTATCCCCACCCCGCCGCCGCGCTGGGTTGGCGGACGTGGGGGGCTCTCGCGCTTCTCGCCGCGATTTCCGCCGCCGTCTGGGTCGCGCGGCGCTCGCGCCCGTATCTCCTCGCCGGCTGGCTCTGGTATCTGATCGCGCTCGCGCCGGTGCTCGGGATCGTCCAGGTCGGGTGGCAGGGCCTGGCGGACCGGTACACGTACCTCCCGTCTCTCGGTCTGGCGGTGGCGGCGGCGTGGGGCGCCGCCTCTCTTCTCGAGGGGCGCCTCCCCGCGCGCGCGCTCGCGGCGGCCGCGGGCGTGATCGTCCTCGCGCTCTCCGCGCTGACGATCCGCCAGGTGGCGACCTGGCGGGACTCGCTCACCCTCTACGGGCACGCGATCGCCGTGACCGGCCCGAACGAGACCATGCAGATCGACCTCGGCAACGAGCTCGCGCGGCGCGGCCGGTCGGAGGAGGCCTCGCGCCATCTCCAGGAAGCGCTGCGCATCGCGCCGGGATCCCGCGACGCCCTCTACGCTCTCGGAAGCCTCTCCTTCGCGGAAGGCCGTCCCGCGGAGGCGCGGTCCCGCTTCGAAGAGGCCACGCGCCTTCACCCGGACTTCGCGGAGGCCTTCGTCCAGATCGGGGTGGCGCTCGTCCGGGAGGGACGTCCGAAGGATGCGGTCGCGCCGGTCGAGCAGGCCCTTTCGATCCGCCACGGTCTGCCCGAGGCCCTCTACGTGCTGGGCTCGGCTCTCGACGCCCAGGGCGAGGCGGTCGAGGCCGAGAAGAAGTACGAGGCGGCGATCGCGGCGAAGCCCGACTATCCCGAGGCGCACCTGAATCTCGCGGACCTCCTCGCCGCCGGGAAACGCTACCGGGAGGCGATCCCGCACTACGAGGAGGCCCTGCGTCTCAAGCCCCGGTTCCGCGAGGCGCAGCAGGGCCTCGAAGCGGCGAGGCGCCGGGCCGGCCTCTAGCAGGCTGCTGAAAGTATGGTGTGAGGCGGCGTGCGAGCGCCGCGGGTCGCATGACGGGCCCTCACCCTGAAATCTCCTGGCCCGCCGTTCGCGCAGCGAATGCGCGGGCCCGATGGTCCGTTAGAGTGTCGGAGTGCGGCCCCCGATCCCCCTTCGGATGCTCCTGTTCGCGGCCCTGGCCCTGGCGGCGGCGCCGGCGCGCCGGCTGACGGCGGCGGCGCCGATCGACGAGCGGATCTTCTCGGGCCGTCCTTCCGGCGAGCCGGCCTCGTTTCTGGTCGTCCTGCGGGAGGAGGCGGATCTCTCGGGGGCGGCGCGCATCGCGGACCGTGTCGAGCGGATCCGGTTCGTGGCCGGCGCGCTGCGGGAGCAGGCGAATCGCTCCCAGGCCCCGCTGCTGGCTCGACTCGCGGCGGCCGGGGTCCCGTTCCGGCCGTACTTCGTCGTCAACATGATCGAGGTGGAGGCGCCGCGCGCGCTCGCGGAGGAGCTCGCCTCCCGCGACGACGTCTCGAGCGTCGCGGCGAATCCCCGGATCCGGATCGAGCGCGAGCCGGTTTCCCGCACGGATCCCTCCATTCTCTCCGCGAGCGTGGAGCTCGCCATCGAGCCGAACCTCACCAGGATCGGCGCGCCCGAGGTGTGGGAGCGCGGCTTCACCGGACAGGGCATCGTGGTCGGCGTCGCCGACACGGGCTTCGTGTGGGACCATCCGGCGCTGAAGCCGCATTACCGCGGCTTCGACGGCGCCGTAGTCTCGCACGACCATCACTGGCACGACGCCATCCACGACGCGGCGGCCGGCAATCCCTGCGGGGCCGACGCGCCGGCCCCCTGCGACGACGACGGTCACGGCACGTCCACGTCGGGCGTTTCCGTCGGGGACGACCTCGCGGGCAACCGCATCGGCGTGGCGCCCGGGGCTCGGCTCATCGGCTGCCGGAACATGGATCGGGGCGTCGGAACTCCGGCGCGCTACGCGGAGTGCTTCGAGTGGTTTCTCGAGCCGACCGACGTACACGGAGGCAACCCGCGCGCCGATCTCGCCCCGCACGTCATCAACAACTCGTGGGGCTGCCCGGCGAGCGAGGGCTGCACGGATCCGAACGTACTCGTCGCCGTCGTCGACCACGTGGTGGCGGCCGGCATCTTCGTGTCTGTTTCTGCGGGCAACTCGGGGCCGTCCTGCGCGACCATCGACGACGCCCCGACCTTCTACGCCTCGTCCTTCACGGTCGCCGCCACGGATCTCGACGACCAGATCGCCGGGTTCTCGAGCCGCGGCCCGGCCGCCGCGGACGGATCGGGCCGGCTGAAGCCGGAGATCGCGGCGCCCGGCGTCAACATCCGCACCTCGGTCTCGGCGGACGGCTACCGCACTTTCTCGGGCACCTCGGCGGCGGCCCCGCACGTGACCGGCGCCGTCGCGCTTCTCTGGTCGTCTGCCCCGGCGCTCATCGGGAACGTCGCCGCGACGGCCTCTCTTCTCGAGCGGACCGCCGCGCCCCTGACCTCGACGCAGGACTGCGGCGGATTTCCGGGCGCGTCGGTGCCGAACGCCGTGTTCGGCTGGGGCCGGCTCGACGTCGCCGCGGCGGTGGCGGCGGCCGGAGCTCCGACACAGCCGCGCGCCCAGCCGATCCCCCGCCCGCATCGCCGGCCGGTGGGACGCGTCCTGCCGCGCTCCTGATCCAGTAGACTCCGGCGCCTATGGTCGTTTTGAACGCGCAGGAGGAGTCTCCGACGAGGACCCAGCTCGAGATCGAGGTCCCGGTGGAGGACGTCGAGAAGGCCTGGAAGGCGGTCACGCGGGCGTACACGAAGGGCGCCGCCATCCCCGGGTTCCGCAAGGGGCACGCGCCGGAGGGCGTCGTGCAGAAGAAGTTCGCCGACGAGATCCGCGGGGATGTGCTCGAGCAGGTCCTGCCCGACGCCCTCGCCGCCGCGGTGGAAGAGAAGAAGCTCGCGGTGCTCGGCCGGCCGCACATCGAGGCCCTGACCTGGGATCCGCCGGGGCCCATCCGGTTCACGGCCAAGCTCGACCTGAAGCCGTCGATCGAGCTGCCCGAATATCGGGCGGTTCCCGTCCACGACCAGCCGATCGAGCCGACCGAAGAGGAGATCGCGGGCGTCATCGACCGCTTCCGGGAGCAGCACGCCGAGTTCCACCCCATCGAAGGCCGCTCGGCCGCTCCCGGCGACTACGCGGTGGCGGATATCACCGGCAGCTTCGTCGAGATCCTCGCGCCCGGGCAGAACCCGCGAACGTTTCGCGACGAGAAGGTCACCCTCGAGGTCGCGCACCCGGATTCGATGCCGGAGATCAACGAGGCGCTCCGCGGCGCGACGCCCGGCGAAACGCGCAAGTTCCGCAAGACGTTCGCCGACGACTTCCCGAACGAGGAGTTCCGCGGGAAGACCGTCGACTACGAGCTGACCCTCGCGGCGTTGAAGGAGAAACGCCTTCCGGAGCTCGACGACGAGCTCGCGAAGCAGGCGGCGGAAGGGGAGACGGCGGAGGGCCTCCGGCAAAAGGTCCGCGACGGGCTCCGCCGTGAGAAGGAGATCGAGCGCCGCCGGAGGTTTCGGAGAGAGATTCTCGAAAGCCTCCTCTCGAAGACGACGGTCCCGGCCCCCGAGGTGCTCGTCGAATCGGAGATCATCTCGGGTCTCCAGGACTACGCGCGCTATCTGTCCGCGAACGGGGTCGATCCCAAGGACGCCGACTGGGAGAACCTGCGCGATTCGGCCCGCGAGGGCGCGGTGCGGCGGGTCCAGGAGTACCTCCTTCTCGACCGGATCGCCGCTCAGGAGGGGATCGAAGTCCTCGACACGGAGGTCGAAGCGGAGTTCAAGAAGGCCGCGGCGCGGCGCGGGGTCGATCCGGCGGAGCTGCGCGAGCAGATGGCGAAGAGCGACGGCCTGACGGCGCTCCGGGACGAGATGCGCCTCGCCCGGGCGGTCGACCTCTTGATTAACGAGGCGCGGGTGCTACCCTCGGAAGAGGTGGCAGAAGACAGGTAACAGAAGACAGGTGACAGGTGACAGGTGGCAGGAGACGGCAGCGCCGGTGGCCGGAATTCGGGCGCCGCGTCTCGATGTTTCAGAGGCTGTCACCCGGAGATAAAGCCCTAATGGAAGAAGAATACGAGGGAGGCGGCATGGTTCTCGTTCCGATGGTCATCGAGCAGACGAGCCGGGGGGAGCGCGCGTACGACATCTACTCGCGCCTTCTCAAGGACAACGTCATTTTCCTGGGGCAGCCGGTCGACGACACGATCGCCAACCTCATCATCGCCCAGATGCTGTTTCTCGAGTCCGAGAATCCCGAGAAGGACATCTCGTTCTATATCAACTCGCCGGGCGGCTCGATCACGGCGGGCCTCGCGATCTACGACACCATGCAGTACATCAAGCCGGACGTTGCGACGATCTGCATCGGACAGGCGGCTTCGATGGCCGCGGTGCTCATGGCGTGCGGCGCGCCCGGCAAACGCTTCGCGCTCCCGAACTCCCGTTTCCTGATCCACCAGCCGCTCGCGTACGGGCTGCAGGGCCAGACGACGGACATCGAGATCCACGCGAAGGACCTGCTCAAGGTGCGCGAGCGCCTGAACCAGATCCTGTCGAACCACACCGGCCAGCCGATCGAACGGATCTCGAAGGACACCGACCGGGACTACATCCTGGAGGCCGAGGACGCGAAGAAGTACGGCCTCGTCGACTCGATCTACCACCGCCGCGACGACGTGGCCCTGAAAGCCGCCGGGTAGACGCGTGACAGGTGACGGGTGCCAGGTGTCCGGTGACAGCAGTCCCGGACACCCCTCCTCACTCACCCCGCGCTCGCCCGTTCTCGGTGCTGCTGTCACCTGTCACCTGTCACCCGTCACCAGCGGCTTGGGCGACGGGGTGCTGCTGTCACCGGTCACCTGCGGGCGCGCTAGAAGGCCCCGAAGTCGTTGACAGCACGCGCCCGTCCTGAATCGCCACGGCCGCCTCCCGCGTACTGGAATAGCGCCCGCTGGTGGGCGTTAATGTTGCTGGGTGTGCTAGATTGAAACAGGGGCGGGTCGAGGCGTTGACGGGCCCCCGACAGCCGCCTAGAATCGTTTCCATCCCCGCCGGAGGCTGAATGTCGAAAAAAACCGGAAACGGCGACGTCCTGCGCTGCTCCTTCTGCAACAAGAGTCAGCGGGACGTCAAAAAGCTCATCGCCGGTCCCACCGTGTACATCTGCGACGAGTGTGTCGACATCTGCCTGGACATCATCGCCGAGGACCGGGTCTTAGAGACCCAGGCGCCCGAGACGAAGCTCCCCAAGCCCAAGGAGATCAAGGAGTTCCTCGACGGCTACGTGATCGGCCAGGACCAGGCCAAGAAGAAGCTGGCGGTGGCCGTCTACAACCACTACAAGCGGATCGACTACCTCGAGAAGAACCGCAAGCTCGACGTCGAGCTCCAGAAATCGAACATTCTGCTCATCGGGCCGACGGGGACGGGCAAGACCCTCCTCGCGCAGACCCTGGCCAAGCTCCTGTCCGTCCCTTTCACGATCGTCGACGCCACGACCCTGACCGAGGCGGGCTACGTCGGCGAGGACGTCGAGAACATCATCCTGAAGCTCTACCAGGCCGCTGGAAACGACAAGGAAAAGACGGAGCGCGGGATCGTCTACATCGACGAGGTCGACAAGATCGCCCGCAAGGGGGAAAACCCGTCGATCACGCGCGACGTGTCCGGCGAGGGCGTGCAGCAGGCTCTGCTCAAGATCCTCGAGGGGACGATCGCGAACGTTCCGCCGCAGGGCGGCCGGAAGCATCCGCACCAGGAGTTCATCCAGATCGACACGACGAACATCCTCTTTCTCTGCGGCGGCGCCTTCGTGGGCCTCGAGGACCTGATCAGCCGGCGCATGACCGAGAAGACGATGGGCTTCGGCGCCAAGATCACCTCGAAGAAGGAGAAGCGCCAGAGCGCGCTCCTCGAGAAGGTGCATCCGGAGGACCTGATCAAGTTCGGCATGATCCCCGAGTTCGTCGGCCGCCTGCCCGTGGTCGCGACCCTCTCGGAGCTCGATCAGGCGGCGCTCGTCGAGATCCTCAAGGAGCCGAAGAACTCGCTCGTGAAGCAGTACCAGACGATGCTCGAGTTCGAGAACGTCCAGCTGCGCTTCACCGACGACGCGATCGAGGCGATCGCCGAGGAGGCGCTCGCCCGCAACGTCGGCGCCCGGGGACTGAAGATCATCATCGAAGACCTCATGCTCGACGTCATGTACCAGATCCCCTCGGACGACGACATCGAGGAGTGCGTCATCACCCGGGACGTCGTCAAGCACCGCACCAACCCCATCACGATCCTCCGCAAAGCCGGGTAAAACCGACCCCCTCGGCCCGCGGCCGATCGCCGCGGGTTCGAAAGGACCCGATCCCCATGAAACCTGACAATCCAAGCCGGCTTCAGGAAACGCTCCCGCTGGTCCCGCTGCGGGACATGGTCGTGTTTCCCCACATGATGGCCCCCTTCGTGGTGGGCCGGGAGTCGTCGATCCACGCGCTCGAGGCGGCCCTCGCGACGCCGTCGAAGCGGCTGTTCCTGGCGGCCCAGAAGAACCCGCAGCTCGACGAGCCCTCGCCGAAGGACATCTACTCCGTCGGCGTCGTCGCCACGGTCGCCCAGTCGCTGAAGCTCCCGAACGGCCACATCAAGGTCATGGTGGAGGGCGTCCGCCGCGCGCGGATCCGCTCGTTCGAGGAGCTGCGCGACTATCTCGGCGTCGTCGTCGAGCCGCTTCCGGATCGGACCGCGGACGCCGGCGAGCTCAAGGAGTACATGGGCAAGGTGCTCGGGCTCTTCGAGCAGTACGCGAAGCTCTCGCACCATCTCGCGTTCGAGGGGATCGCGGCGTCCCTCAAGATCGAGGATCCGGAGCGCTTCGCGGACACCCTGGCCGCCCACCTCGCCGTGTCGACCGCCGAGAAGCAGACGCTCCTCGAAGCGGAGTCCGTCTACGAGCGCCTCCAGAAACTGCAGGACCTGCTGGAGATCGAGGTCGAGAAGGTGAACATCGACCGCCGGATCAACAACAAGGTCAAGAAGCAGATGGAGAAGGCCCAGAAGGAGTACTACCTCAACGAGAAGATCAAGGCGATCCACCAGGAGCTCGGCCGCAAGGACGACCGCACCGACGAAGTCGACGACCTGAAGAAAAAGGTCGCGACCGCGGGGATGCCCAAGGAAGTCCGCGAGAAGGCCGAGCAGGAGCTGCGACGCCTCGAGGCGATGCCGCCGGTGTCGGCCGAAGCCACCGTGTCGCGCAACTACGTCGAGTGGCTGGTCGGGGTGCCCTGGAAGAAGGCGTCGCGCGAGTCGAAGGACATCACGCGCGCCGAGAAGATCCTGAACGAGGACCACTTCGGGCTCGAGAAGGTCAAGGAGCGCATCCTCGAGTTCCTGGCGGTCCGGCAGCTCGTCCAGAAGACGAGGGGATCGATCATCTGTTTCGTCGGCCCTCCCGGCGTCGGAAAGACCTCCCTCGCCAAGTCGATCGCCCGTTCCCTGAACCGGAAGTTCGTGCGCCTCTCGCTCGGAGGCGTCCGCGACGAGGCCGAGATCCGCGGCCACCGCCGCACCTATATCGGCGCGTTCCCGGGCCAGATCATCCAGATGATGAAGAAGGCCGGGACCGTGAACCCCGTGTTCCTGCTCGACGAAGTGGACAAGATGTCGTCGGACTTTCGGGGAGACCCCGCGTCCGCGCTTCTCGAGGTCCTGGACCCCGAGCAGAACGGCACGTTCGTCGACCACTACCTGGACGTCGAGTACGACCTGTCGAAGGTCATGTTCATCGCGACCGCCAACATCGCGGACCCGATCCCGCCCGCGCTGAAGGACCGGATGGAGATCATCCAGCTCTCGGGCTACACGCCGAACGAGAAGCTGGCGATCGCCCGGCAGTTCCTGGTTCCCAAGCAGATCGAGGCGAACGGCCTGAGACTCGACCAGATCAGCTTCGGCGATGACGCGGTTCTCTCGATCATCACCGCGCACACGCGCGAGGCGGGCGTGCGCAATCTCGAGCGCGAGATCGGCAGCGTCTGCCGGAAAGTCGCGCGCCGGATCGTCCAGAACAAGGCGGAGATCCCCGTCCAGATCAACCCGGAGAACCTGCGCGACTTCCTCGGCAAGGCGAAGTTCCGCAACCGCCGGAAGGGCGAGACGTCCGAGATCGGCGTCGCGACGGGCCTCGCCTGGACCGAGGCGGGCGGAGAGATCCTTTCGATCGAGACGAGCCTGTTGAAGGGCAAAGGGAACCTGACCCTGACGGGCTCCCTCGGCGACGTCATGCAGGAGTCCGCGCGAGCGGGCGTCTCCTACGTCCGCAGCCGGGCCGAGATGTACGACGCCGACCCCAATTTCCATGAGAAGTTCGACATCCACATCCACGTCCCCGAAGGAGCGATCCCGAAGGACGGCCCGTCCGCGGGCATCACGATGGCGGTCTCGCTCTTTTCGGCGGTCACGAAGATCCCGGTCTTGAAGGACGTCGCGATGACGGGGGAGATCACCCTGCGCGGGAAGGTTCTCCCGGTCGGAGGAATCAAGGACAAGGTCCTGGCCGCCTATCGTGCCGGGATCCGCACCATCATCCTTTGCGCCGAGAATGACAAGGATCTCGACGATCTGCCCGCGGAGATCCGGACGGACATGGAGTTCCATCTCGTCTCGAACATGGACGAGGTGATCAAGGTCGCCCTGGAAGGCGTTCCCGCGGCCCCCGCGAACCTCGCTCCCGACACGAAACCCGCCGAAGGAGGCACGGTCGCGCACTAGTCGCGGCCGAACGACTTGAAAAGGGATGAGGACCGCGGCGCCCTGATCGCCGCGGTTCACCGGCGCGAAGACTTTCCCGCGGGCGACCATCCGGTCGTCGCCATGGTCGGGCGGTCGAACGTCGGGAAGTCGAGCCTTTTGAACCGGCTCCTGGGAGTCGAGGCGGCCCGGGTCGGCAAGACCCCGGGCAAGACGCGCGGAATCTACTTTTATGAAACACGAGACGGACATCACATCGCCGACCTTCCCGGCGCCGGGTACGCCCGGCGGTCGAAGGAAGAGCGCGAAGGCTGGGCGCGCCTGGCCGACGAGCTCTTCGGGAGCGGGCGCGTGAGCCTGGCCCTGAGGCTGATCGACTCACGGGTTCCCGACGCGGCGGCGGACGTCGAGCTGAGGGACTACCTCGAGAGCGTGGGCGTCCCGTCGCTCGCGATCGCGACGAAGTGGGATCGGGTGGGTTCGGCCGAGCGCGTGCGCGCCCGGCGGGCGATCGAGAAGGGGCACGGCGCCGTGTGGCCCGTGTCGGCGAAGACGGGCGAAGGAATTGACGAGCTGCGGCGGGAGATCCGCCGGGTCATCTCGCGAGGCGAGGAGAGAGCACATGGCTAGAAGAAAAGGGTCGAACGGCTCGGACGTGCAGACGCTGGAGCCCCCCGTGACTCCGGAGGGTCTGCCCGACACGACCGCGGAGGAGCAGGAGCAGGAAGCCCTCGCGATCGAGCATGGCGACACGCTCGACATCCGAGCGCTGCACGAGATCAAGATCCCGCAGCTCCTGAAGATCGCCAAAGACCTGGAGGTCGAGAACGCGACCGGGATGCGCAAGCAGGACCTGATCTTCAAGATCCTCCAGGCGCAGACCGAGAAGA
>JBDTOO010000010.1:0-73428 GCA_039933215.1 Acidobacteriota bacterium | reverse complement strand
GTCGAGATGTCCAGGCCGGGATGGAAGGCCCCTTCGCCCGTGATCGGATCCTTGCGGCTGCCGAACCCCGAGTTCAAGAGGCCCCGGACGGGCGCGACGGTGGGAGTCGAGGAGACGACGGCCTCGCGGCGCACGAACTGGCTCTCGATCGCCCCGAGGCGGGAGTTCAGCCACGCGCTCCGCTCCTCGAACCGCGTGCCGGGCAGCTCCGCGATCATCGGTCCGCCGGAGCCGGTCCGGCCGGATTCGGAGAGTCCCGCGACGATCGCCAGGCGGCGGGTTCGGGACTCGAAGAGAGAGAGCTGTTTGGAAAGACCCTCGAGCCGCCCGTGCAGCGCGGCCGTCGCCGACTTCAGGCGGGTGTTGTCAGCGAGAACCTGCAGGTACTGGCGGTCGCGGCGGGCGGAGGAGAAGAAAGCCCAGCCGAAGAGCACCGCCGCGGCGAGCAACAGCGCCGAGCCGGCCGCCACGACGGCGAGAAGACGCGTGGAGACGGTGAGCTTGCGGAACCGCGCCTTCGCGTGGGGGACGAAGATGATCGTGTTGTACTTCAAGGTCGTCCTCCTCGACGCCCTTCGAAGGCAAGCCTGCGGCGATTACCCTCGAGGAATCCGTGGATTGGATTGTCCTGGTTGACCGGGATGGTAAGGGGCCAACCGCCCGGTGTCAAGGCGTTCCGGAGCGTCGTCCGCGGATCGGATCCGGTACGCCAGCGCCTCGGCAAGATGCTCTGCGCGCACGACTTCGCTTTTCTCGAGATCGGCGATCGTCCGCGCGACCCGGAGAGCCCGATGCGCCGCGCGGACCGACAGTCCCATGCGGTCGACGGCGCGGGCGAGAAGCGTGCGCGCCGTCGAGGGCAGCTTCAGGGTCACCTCGAAACGGGACGCCGGCAGGTCGGCATTTCGGAAGGCCGGACGGTCCGGAAAGCGGGACGCCGCGGTCCGCCTCGCTTCCGCGACCCGGTGCGCGACGACCGCGGACGACTCGCCCTCGGCCTGACTCTGCAGGTCCGCCCACGGGACCGGCGGAACCGCGATGTGGAGATCGACGCGATCGAGCAGGGGTCCGGAGACGCGCTTCGAGTACCGCGCGCGCTCCGCGGCGGAACAGCGGCACATGCGGCGGGCGTCGCCCGCGAATCCGCAGGGGCACGGGTTCATCGCGGCGGCGAGCAGGAAGTCGCACGGGAAGTCGCACGCGCCGCCGACGCGGACGAGCGACACGCGCTTCTCTTCGAGGGGCTGACGGATGCCTTCGAGCACGTCGCGGCGGAACTCCGCCAGCTCGTCCAGGAAGAGAACTCCGCGGTGCGCCAGAGAGATCTCTCCGGGCCGAGGGCGGGTGCCGCCGCCGACCAGGCCGGGAGCGGAGATGCCGTGGTGCGGCGCCCGAAAGGGCGGGATCTCGACCAGTCCCGCACCGGCGGGCAGAACGCCGGTGATCGAGTGGATCCTGGTCACCTCGATCGCCTCCATGCGCGTGAGCGGGGGAAGGATCGTCGGGAGGCGGCGCGCGAGCATCGTCTTCCCGGTTCCGGGCGGGCCCGTGAGCAGGATGTGATGGCCCCCGGCCGCGGCGATCTCGAGCGCCCGGCGCGCGACGGCCTGACCGCGGATCTCCGAGAAGTCGCCCGCCGGCGGCCGGGACGCGGCCGGCGGGCGGATCGGCCCGCAGCCCCGGGGAGCGGGCTCCCCGCGCAGGTGAGCGACCGCCGCGGCCAGGCTCGCGACGGGCACGACGCGGAGCCCGTCGACCGCCGAAGCCTCGGCCGCGTTGTCGGCGGGCAGAACGAGCTCGTCGAATCCCGCGTCGCGGGCCGCGAGGGCGAGGCTCAGGGCGCCGCGCAGCGAACGCACCTCCCCGTTCAATCCGAGTTCGCCGACGAAGACCCGACGCGCCGGCGACGCGCTCTCGAGCCCGGCGATCTGCAGGAAAGCGACCGCCAGGGGGAGATCGATCGCGGCTCCGACCTTCCGGAAAGCGGCGGGAGCGAGGTTGACGGTGATCACGCCCTCGACCGGGGGATACCCGCCGTTGTGAAGGGCGGAACGGACCCGCTCCCGGGCCTCCCGGGCGCCGGCATCGGGCAGGCCGACGATCGTGAAACGGGGGACGCCCGGGGAGACGTCGACTTCGACGTCGAGAACGTGCGCGTCGATGCCAAAGGCGGCAGCCGAATGAACCCGTGCGAGCATGAATGCCTCCTCGAGAGCCGAGGAGACGCCGGCGGAGGAGCCGGTGAGGACCGGGAGAGTCTACCCGATCAGCGGCTGTTGCTCGAAGGGATCCGTAGCCGGTCTCCGGGCTTGATCGCGCCCCCGGAGCGGAGCCGGTTCGCGTTCATGAGCCGCTCGACCGTCACGCCGTTCTTCAGGGCGATGCGATAGAGGGTGTCGCCGCCCCGCACCCGGTAGCTCCGCGCGGCCACCGAAACCGGCGGGGCGGAGCGCTTGCCCCCGCGGGCAGCCTTCGCCACGCTTCCCTTACGCCTGTGCTTCGAAGCGACCAGCACTTCCGCGGGCTTCAGAATGACGACGACCTGACCCTTGCGGAGCCGGGCCTTCTGCGAAAGCGAATTGGCCGCCGCGAGATCCGCGAGCGGTATCCGGTAGCGCCGCGCGACCGAGGCGAGGGTTTCGCCCCGGCGCGCCACGTGGCGGCGGAAGGCGGGAGGCTGGGCCGTCGGCGCGTCGGCGTAGGCGATCTGGACCGCCTCGCGGAACCCCGTCGGCACCTTGAGCTGGTACCCCTCGGGCTGGCGCGGTGTGATCTCGGTGCGGAGCTCGGGGTTCAACTTCTGAAGGTCCTCGAGAGTGACGGACCCGGCGCTCAGGCTGCTCAGGCGCACCGGGCGCTCGATGAGGAGCGTCTCGTAGTCGAGCGGCTGTTCGTAGTCGATCTGAAATCCGTAATGGTCGGGGTTCTTGGAGATGAGCGTCGCGGCAATCACCGCGGGAACGTAGTTCTGCGTCTGGGGCTTCAGGATGCCGGACGCTGCCAGCTGCCAGAAATCGTTCAGCCCCGTTTTCTCCATCGCCCGGAGGACCCGCCCTTCTCCGGCGTTGTACGCGGCGAGTGCGAGATACCAGTCGTGAAACAGGTCGTGGAGATACGCGAGGTGCTTCGCCGCGGCCCGCGTGGCCTTCTCCGGGTCGCTGCGCTCGTCGACGACGGCGTTCGACGTCAAACCGTACTGACGTCCCGTCCTCGGCATGAACTGCCAGATGCCGTGAGCCGTCGCGCGGGAGTGCGCGTGGGGAATGAAGGAGGACTCGATCAGCGCCACCTGCGCCAGGTCCTTCGGGATGCCCTCCTGCTCGAAGACCCTGTGGATCATGGGCACATACCGGCCCGACCGCGCGAGGCCGCGCCCGATGATGTCGTGCAGGTCGTGCTGGAAGGTCGCCAGGATCTTCAGGACCCCGTCGTTGACGACGATCGGAATGTCATACGTGACGCCCGTGCTGTCGGACGCGACGGCCGACGCCGCCTCCGAGATGGCCTCCTGGCTCGCTTCGACGGGGGTCTCGATCTTCTGGAGCTCCGGGGAGACGTGGTCTTCGCCCGTCGCGGTCTCGTCGGAAGGCGCCGCGAGCGCCTCGTACCGGACGATCCCCTCGTAGAGCTCCGAAGAGAAGGTGGCGATCTCGGCGCTCGCGACCGGGCCTCCGCCTTCGGGCCGAACCCGGTCGACGGCGCGGCCGAAATAGAACTGCGCGCACTGGAAGTCCCCTGAGAGGGCCGCCTCCCGGCCGAGCGCGAAGTCCGCGGCGGCGCTTTCGATCGCCCGCGTCACGGCGTCCGGCGGCCGTGGCGCCGCCGCTGCCCGGCTTGCCGCGGTCGACGCGCAGGACCCCGTGTACAGCGCCAGCACAGCCGCGCCCGCGAATGCCAAAGGCTTCGCCTTGCGGAGAACGAATGGGGTCATGAAAGGAGGGTAAACCCCGCCGCGGCGAATGCAAAAGACTTTCTGCCTCGAGGCCTGTCCCGCCGAGGGGACAGTCTCGCGCGCCGCGCCGCGTGCGTGCGCCGGGCGCCGCCGCCGGCGCGGCGCAACGTCACTTTCCGAAGATGTGGAACTTGAGGGACAGGAGAAGCTTCTCGATGTCCTGGCGCGTGTGGAGCTCGATCGAGAAAGTCTTGTCGTCGCCGATGGGCTTCAAGTCCTTGTCTTCGAGGCGGAGATTCACCGTGACCTGATGCCCCTGCGCGAGCTCTCGCTGGGGGATCTGCAGCTCGAAGATCCGGTTGACCTCTTTGCGGTGGTTCAAGCTGTTGGCGAGGAGATCGTCGATCGAGATCCCCGCCGGGGGACGGCGCCCGGGCTTCTCGGCGGGCGGAGCGGACGTCGCGTTCTTGCGGAGCTTCTCGAGCTCCGCGAGGATGTCGATGTTCGAGCGGACGCGGACGTGCTTCACCTCCGCCTCCGCCGGCGGCTCCTCCCGCGGAGCTTCCGCGAAGGAGACGTCGCCGATCTCCAGGGGCTCGGCGGAGGACTCGATTTCCGGAAGCGGCGCATCGAGCGAATTCAGGGCTTCCTCGAACTCGTTGACGGTTTCGACGTCCTCGCCGTCGAAGGGCTCGACGCCGAGGATGGCAGGCGGAGGGGGAGGCACGGGCGGCGTGAAGGAAGACTCGAAGGCCGCCGCGGCGGGCTCCTCCGGCGCCGCGGGCGGAGGGACCGGCACCAACGGCATGGTGGTCGTCTCGGTCGACTCGACGGTAGGCCTCCGAGTCCGGCCGGAGTCGCGCGACGAGGCAGGCGGAGCGGGAGGCGAACCGAAATCGAACGACGCCGTCGGCTTGGGAATCGGAGGAGCCGGTGCGGCGACCATCGCCGGACGCGCCTGGCGATCGTCTCCGAGCATTCTCTTCTTGAGGGACCGCAGCGTCAGCTTCGAGATGGCCTTCAGCGTCTCGAAGACTCCCTGACCGGCGACCGCGCACGCCTCGTACGACTCATAAAGGCCCTGCGCGTTCAGGCTCTCCTGAAGCTCCTCGACCGAAAGGATGTTCGAGAGGTCGCGCTTGTTGTATTGGAAGACGAGGGGAAGGTCCTCCATGCGGACGGAGATCTCGGCGAGATTCGAACGGAGGTTGTTCACGCTCTCGACGTTGGCGTCGCGCATGGCCTTCTGGGAGTCCGCGACGAACACGATTCCGTCGACCCCCTTCAGGACCAGCTTCCGGGTGGTGTTGTAGAACACCTGGCCGGGCACCGTGTAGAGCTGCACGCGCGTCTTGAAGCCCCCGATGACGCCGACGTCCAAAGGCAGGAGGTCGAAGAAGAGCGTCCGATCGGTCTCCGTTTCGAGGGAGACCATCTCCCCGCGCGAGCCGGGGGACGTTCTGCCGTAAATGTGGTGCAGATTGGTGGTCTTCCCGCAGAGACCAGGACCGTAATACACGATCTTGGCCGCCATCTGCATGGTGGCGTAGTTGAAGAAGACCATTCCTGATTATGCGCTCCGGGAACTTCGGACTCGCACGAAATCTAACACGCGAACAGCGCGCGGATCTCCTCCTCGTTTCCGCGGCCGGGCGTGCGCGCGAGCGTTTCCGCCGCGAGCAGGGCGTAGAGCTCCAGGAGATCCGGATGGCCTTCGAGCGCGCGGCGATGCGCCCCGATCGTTCCGAGATCGCGGCGCGCGAGCGGACCCGTCAGCGCCAGCTCGAAGGGCGTCCTCGCCGCTCCCGCGACGGCCTCGGCGGCGAGAGCGGAGAGGGCCTCGCGGGCTCCCTCCTGCGGGAGCCCCGCGAGCGCCCAGGCGCGGACCGCGGCGGAGAGCAGAGCGACCACGCCTCCCGCCGCGAGCGTGGCGCCCGCGTGATACAGCGGCTTCGCCTCCCGGGAGATGCGATGCGGATCGGCGCCCATCGCGAGCGTGAATCTTTCGGCGGCGTCACACGCGGACGGGGCACCTTCCACGGCGACGAAGGCGCCGCGGATCGTCTCGTCGGGGGCTCCACGGAACGCCCGAAGGGGATGCAGGGACGCGATCTCCGCACCCGAGCGCGCGAGGGCGGCGATCTCGTCGGCGGCCCGGGCTCCGGAAAGGTGGATGGCGAACCGGGCCCGCCCCCGGCCCGCGAGGAGCTCCGCGACGGGCGCGAGCGCGTCGTCCGGCACCGCGATCACCAGGACGGCGCTGTCGAACTCCGACTCGCCGAGGGCGCCGCTTCTCGCCGCGCCGAGCTCCGACGCCGCAGCGCGAGCCGCAGACTCGGAGCGCGCCAGGACCTGATCCAGACGGCCTCCTCCCGCGACCCAGCTGCGCGCGAGCGCCCGGCCAGCCCGCCCGGGACCGGCGAGCGTCAGAGAGGGGAGAGGGGCAGGGGCCATCGAGCGGAGTCTACCGAGAGAGCGGCCGGCCGCGAGCGGGGTCCGGCGCCGCCGACTCCCCCGGCCCGCCGCCTCTTCCTTGACTGTGGGAACATGCGCCGCTACCCTAGTCTGTTAGCACTCCGGCGGCGGGACTGCCAGCCCGGCGCACAAAAAAGAAGCATGACGATCCCGAATACGCTCGACAACCGCAGTCGGACGATCCTGAAGGAGATCATCCGCGTCCACGTCGACACCGGAAAGCCGGTCTCGTCCCGCGCGCTCTTCAAGTCGAGCCGGTTCGACCTGTCCCCAGCGTCGATTCGAAACATCATGGCGGATTTGACCGACGCGGGCTTTCTCGTTCAGCCGCACACTTCGGCAGGCCGGATTCCCACCGACCAGGCCTACCGCCTATACATCGACGAGCTCATGCGCAATCGGAGGGTGGCCGAGGACGTCCGCGAACAGGTCGACTCGGATCTGGCCTCGGCGGGCTCCGACGTGACCCGCCTGTTCCAGGCCGCTTCGCGGCTTCTCTCCCAGCTCTCGGGAGAGGTCGGGTTTGTGGTGGCTCCGGACGCCCTCCACACGGTGGTCCGATCCGTCCGATTCCTCTCGGTCGCTCCCGGTAAGATCCTCGCCGTCCAGGTCAACGAGCCGGACGTCGTCGTCTCCCGGGTCATCGAGACTTCCGTCGAATATTCGCCCGAGGAGCTCGAATCGGTCAGCCAACGGCTGACGCGCGAATTCTGCGGGCAGACGCTGCATGAGATCCGGCGCCGCCTGATCGCTGCGATGGCGGAAGAGAAGGCCTCGTGCGACCGGATGCTCGGCCGGGCGCTCAGCCTGGGAGAGCGTGCGCTCGAGGGCCTGGGCTCCGAGAGCCTCGTTTACTTCGAGGGGGCCGTGAACCTTCTCGACAAGCCTGAGTTCGCCGACGTCGAGTCGGTCCGCCGGGTCTTCCTGACGTTCAACGAGAAGGCGCGCCTGCTCGATCTCCTCACGAAGTACCTCGACTCGAAGGGCACGAGCGTCGTCCTGGGGTCCGAAAACCCGCTGACGACCGATCCCAGGCTGTCGGCGGTCTTGACCTCTTACGGATCGGGAGAGACACTGGCAGGGATGCTGGGAGTTATCGGCCCGGCGCGGCGCGAGTATCCGCGCGTGATCCCGGTCGTCGAGCTTCTGGGGCGCGCGCTGTCGGACCGGCTGGACCGCCGGGATTCACGAGACAGGGAGGAACCCTCGGAATGAGAGATCCCCGCGAGGACGCGGACATCGGCGTGTCGGCGACGGACCCCGACCGCATCGAGGTCGAGGATCCAGGCGAGAGCCTCGAGGCCGCGCTGGCCGAGGAAGAGCGCTCCGCGATCGTCGCCGCGGAGGAGAAGCTTCGCTCGGTCATGAACGACCTCGAAGACCTGAAGGACCGCCACCGGCGCAAGCTCGCCGAATTCGAGAACATGCGCAAGCGCACCGAGCGCGAAAAGGGCGAATACCTGCGGCTCGCTCTCGGCAAGTTCGTCGGCGATTTCCTGACGATCTCGGACGATTTCGACCGGGCGCTCGCGCACGCTTCGCCCGAAGAGTTGTCGAGCGACTTCGGACAGGGCGTCGCCTTGATCCAACGCAAGCTCGAGGAGCTCTGGAAGAAATACGGATTGAACGAGGTCGACACCACGGCCGGATTCGACCCGAACGTGCACGAGGCCGTGGCGACGGAGATGTCGAACGACCTCCCGAAGGACACGGTCGTAGACGTCATGCGCAAGGGATACACGCTGAACGACAAGCTGATCCGCCCGGCACTCGTCAAGGTGACGGTGCGCGGCGACGGCGGTTCGGGAAAGTAGCGCCGGTCCCGTGAAGCATTCCGAATCCGGCGGCGCGGTCAACTAGGGCGTCCAGGAGGTCTCTTTGGGAAGAATTCTCGGCATCGATCTCGGGACGACGAACTGCTGCGTGGCGGTCGTGGAGGGCGCGACCCCTCAGGTCCTCTCCAACCGCGAGGGCAGCCGCACGACGCCGTCTATCGTCGGATTCACCGAAGACAACGACAAGCTCGTCGGCCAGATTGCCAAGCGGCAGTCGATCACCAATCCGATGAACACGGTGTTCGCGGTGAAGCGACTGCTCGGGCGCAAATACGACTCCGAGGAGACGCAGCACGCGCGCGAGATCCTTCCCTACGAGATCGTCCGGGCCGTCAACGGCGACGTGAAGATCCGGGCCCGCTCGCGCGAATACAGCCCCGAAGAGATCTCGGCGTTCATCCTCAAGGAGATCAAGGAGTTCTCCGAAGAGGCGCTCGGCGAGGAGATCACCGAGGCGATCATCACGGTGCCCGCCTACTTCGACGACGCTCAGCGGCAGGCCACCCGGGACGCGGGCCGCATCGCGGGCCTCGAGGTGCTCCGCATCATCAACGAGCCGACGGCCGCCTCTCTCGCCTATGGCCTCGAGCGGAAGGGAAGCGAGATCGTCGCGGTGTACGACCTGGGCGGCGGCACGTTCGACATCTCGATCCTGGAGCTCGGCGAGGGGATCTACGAGGTCAAGGCGACGGCGGGCGACACGTACCTGGGCGGAGAGGATTTCGACAAGAAAATCATGGACTGGCTGCTCGACGATTTCAAGAAGTCGACGGGCATCGACCTGCGCCAGGACCGAATGGCCTTGCAGCGCCTGAAAGAGGCCGCGGAGAAGGCGAAGTGCGAGCTCTCGACCGCCAACGAGTCGACGATCACCCTGCCTTTCATTTCCGCCGACGCCTCCGGACCGAAGCACATCAACCGGACGCTGACGCGCGAGCGCTTCGAATCGCTGGTGGCGGATCTCATCGACCGGACGGCGGCGCCCTGCCTCGACGCGCTGCAGGCCGCGAACCTGAAGCCGTCCGACGTGGACCAGGTGATCCTCGTCGGGGGACAGACGCGCACGCCGAAGGTGCAGAGGATGGTCGCCGAGCTCTTCGGGCGCGAGCCGAACCGGGAGATCAACCCCGACGAGGTCGTGGCGATCGGCGCCGCGATCCAGGGCGGGGTGCTCAAGGGCGAGATCAAGGACGTCGTCCTCCTCGACGTGACCCCCCTCTCCCTCGGCATCGAGATGCACGGTTCGGTCTTCGAAAAGCTGATCGAGCGCAACTCGACCATTCCCACGAAGAACACCAAGGTTTTCACGACCGTGGCGGACAATCAGGGCGTCGTCGAGATCCACGTCCTGCAGGGGGAGCGCGAGGTCGCCCGCGAGAACAAGTCGCTCGGGCGGTTCGAGCTCGTCGGAATCCCGTCCGCTCCGCGAGGGGTGCCGCAGATCGAGGTGACGTTCGCGATCGACTCGAACGGCATCGTCAACGTCTCGGCGAAGGACCTCGCCACCGGGAAGGCCCAGGGGATCCAGATCAACCCGGCGGGCGGGCTCTCGCAGAACGAGATCGACAAGATCATCAAGGAGGCATCGGCGTTCGCGGAAGCGGATCACCAGCGGCGCGAAGTCGCCCAGATCCGCAGCCGCCTCGACGGCATGCTCGCCTCGAATGAGCGCGTGCTCGCCGAGTTCGGCGCCGCCCTCGCGAGCGACGAGCGCGAGCGGATCGAGGAGACCCTGAAGCGTTCGCGGGACATCGCGGGCAGCGAGTCGCGGGACGCGCTGAACGAGGCGATCTTCGACATGCAGGGGGTTTCCAAGGTTCTCACCCGGGTGATGCTCCAGAGAGCGGGCACGGGCGGCGCCGCCGCCGCGGCCAAGGGCTAAACGCCTCCGAGGCGGGAAGCCGGGCGCGCGACGCGCCCACCCGGCGCGGCATCGCCCTCAAACCCTTCGGGACTTTATGAGCACCAAACGCGACTACTACGAAATCCTCGGGTGTTCCCGCGACGCCGAAAACGGCGTGCTGAAATCGGCCTACCGGAAGCTCGCTCTCCAGTACCACCCGGACCGGAATCCGAACGACCCGGAGGCTGCGGAGAAATTCAAGGAGGCGTCGGAGGCGTACGCCGTTCTGTCCGATCCGGACAAGCGTTCCCGCTACGACCGCCTCGGGCACGCCGGAGTCGGATCGGCCGGCGCCGGCGGCTTCGGATTCGACCCGTCCGCGTTCGGCGACCTCTCGGATCTCTTCGGCGAGATCTTCGGATTCGCCGGCGGTGGAGGCGCCCGGTCGGTGGCCGGAAGCGACCTGCTCTACCAGATGGAGATCTCGTTTCGCGACGCGGCGTTCGGCGTGGCGGCGCCGCTGCTCATCTCGCGCATGGAGCGCTGCGAGACCTGCTCCGGCTCCGGCGCCGAGGCCGGCAGCCGGCCGAAGACGTGCCCGACGTGCCGGGGAACGGGACGTCAGCGGTTCTCGCAGGGCTTTCTGACGGTGGCGCGCCCCTGTTCGCGCTGCCAGGCCCAGGGCACGATCGTCGAGAAGCCCTGCCCGGACTGCGGCGGAGGTGGTCGCCGCCGCGCGAGCCGCAGCCTCGAGATCCGGATTCCCGCGGGCGTCGAGTCGGGATCCCGCCTCCGCCTCGCCGGCGAGGGCGACGTCGGCCCGAACGGCGGTCCTCCGGGCGACCTCTACGTAAACCTGAAGGTGGCCGACGACGAGGTCTTCCTGCGCGAGGGCGACGACGTGGTGCTCACCCTCGACGTCCCGTTTCCGACGCTCGTGCTCGGCGGCGAAATGACGGTGCCGACGCTCGAGGAGCCCGAGAAGATCTCGATCGCCGCGGGGACCCGCACGGGCTCGGAAATCCGCCTGCGGGGGCGCGGCTTCGGTCGTCTCGGCCATCGTGGACGGGGCGATTTCGTCGTCCGCGCTTCCGTTCTCGTACCCGAGTCGCCGACTTCCAGGGAGAAGGACATGCTCCGCGAGTACGCGGAGGCGACGGGCGCCCCGGTCGCGCCTCGCGGCGTCCTGGGCAAGGCGAAGAAGATCTTCTCGTAACGCCGCCCCGCGCGTTCTCTCGCGCGCGCGAGGCGCGCCGAGGCCGGCGGAGCCCGAGACGCATGACGCCGCCGACCTACTCGCGCCTCGTCATCTTTCGAAAAGCCAACGACGAGATCGTCGTCGGGCACCTCTCCCGATTCGGGCCGCTGGGGTTCGTCGAGGAAGGCATGGACCTCGTCGCGTGCTTCCGCCGGGCGGAAGACGCGCGGGCCGCCGCCGCATCCCTGAAGGAGCGCGGGATCCGGTGGGACCTCGCCGCGGATGTCGCCGAGGGCGACCCGCTCCAGGCCTTTCGCGCCGCGTCGCGGCCGTTTCCCGTCGGAGCCCGGCTGTGGCTCGACCCCGGCGATCCGTCCGACTCGGCGCCCCCCTCCGGGCGCGTGGCGCTGCGGATCCCGGCGTCGCGGGCCTTCGGCACCGGCGGCCACGAATCGACCCGCCTCGCCCTCGTCGCTCTCGAGGAGGAGCTCACCGGGGGAGAGAGCGTCCTCGACGTCGGCACCGGTTCCGGCGTCCTCGCCCTGGCGGCCGCCGCGCTCGGCGCTTCGGAGGCGTTCGGCTACGACACGGACTTCGACGCGGTGCTGGTGGCCCGCGAGAACGTCCGGCGCCATTCCTTCGGGAAGCTGGTGCGGCTCGCCGCCGCCGAGGCCTCCGCCGTGGGGGGCCGATTCGGGATCGTCGTCGCCAACCTCCTTCCCGAGGAATTCTTCGGAATCCGCGCCGAGGTTCTCCCGCGCGTCGCGGCCGGGGGCAAGCTGATCCTCTCCGGCATTCCCCTCGATCGGGAAGCCGAGGTCGTCGCGAGCGTCCGATCCCGGAAGTTCACCCTCGCGGGCCGCCGGATCGAGAACGACTGGACGAGCGTATGCCTCCGCCGCGCTTCATAGTCGAGCGGCTGCCGGCGTCGGGAGAGCGCGTGCGCCTGCCCGCGGAGGAGGAGGTCCACGCCCGTTCCCGGCGGCTCGCCTCCGGCGACGAGGTCCTCCTGATCGACGGAACCGGCGCCCGGGCAGAGGGGCGGATCGCGGAGGCCGCGCGCGGGGAGTTCCACATCAACGTGACGGGCATCCGTCCGGCCGATGATCCCGGCCCGGCGATCCGGCTCGCGGTCGCCGGAGTCCGCCCCGAGCGAATGTCCTGGACGGCGGAAAAGGCGGCCGAGCTCGGCGTCTCCCGCTTGACCCTCGTGCGCACCGATCGGACGCAGTCTTTCCGCGCGGGCCCATCGGCGCTGGCGCGACTCGAACGGCTGGTTCGGGAAGCGGCCAAGCAGTCCGGCGCCGATCGATGGCCGCTCTGCGAGGGCCCGGTCGACCTCGCGGAGGCGCTCGACGCCGCGGACGGTGTCCGGCTGTTTCTGGATGCGTCCGGGGAGGCGTTCCCCCCCTCGCTCGAGGGACCGGTCTCCCTCCTCGTCGGGCCCGAAGGAGGGTGGAGCGAGGCGGAGAGAGCGTCGGCTTCGCGAGCGGGCTGGCGCGCGGTCGCTCTGCCCGCCGCGACGCTGCGTGCAGAGACCGCCGCCGTCGCCGCCGTCGTGCTGACACGGGCGGCCCTCGCGAGGGAACCTTCGAAAGAAGACGGCGCCTCCGGCGCCGCCGGTCATTGATAAACTCGCTGCGGGCCCTCCCCGGAACTTCGCACCACAACGGAGGTCGCGCGCGATGTCTTACGAGGACGTCAAGAAAGTCTGGATGAACGGCCGGCTGGTGGACTTCGCGGAGGCGAAGATCCACGCCTTCTCCCACGTCCTCCATTACGGGTCGGGAATGTTCGAGGGCCTGCGCGTCTACAAGACGAAGAACGGTCCGGCGGCCTTCCGGCTCGACGAGCACATCCAGAGGATCTACCACTCGTGCAAGGTCTATCGCATGGACATCCCGTACTCGCCGGTCGAGTTCAAGGACGCGATCTTCGAGACGATCCGGGCGAACGGATTCGAGGAGTGCTACGTCCGCCCCGTCGTCTACCGTGGCCTCGGCGCGCTCGGCGTCAACCCGTTCCGCAGCCCCGTCGACGTGCTCATCGCCGTCTGGAAATGGGGTAAGTACCTGGGAGAAGAGGCGATCGAAAATGGCGTCGACGTCTGCGTGTCCTCCTGGAATCGCATGGCGCCGAACACCTTCCCGGCGATGGCGAAGGCGACCGGGAACTACCTGAACTCGGCGCTGATCAAGATGGAGGCGATCACCAACGGCTATACCGAGGGGATCGCGCTCGACAACGCCGGGCGGATCTCCGAGGGCAGCGGTGAGAACATCTTTCTCGTATACGGCGGGCGGATCCTTACGCCGCCCCTGGCCGGGACGATCCTTCCCGGCATCACCCGAGACTCGATCATGACCCTCGCTCGCGACGCCGGGTACACGGTCGTCGAGCAGCAGATCGCGCGGGAGATGCTCTACATCGCCGACGAGGTCTTCCTGACCGGCACGGCCGCCGAGGTCACGCCGATCCGGTCGGTCGACCGCATACCCGTCGGAATCGGCACGCGCGGACCGGTCACGGAGCGCCTCCAGAAGGAATTCTTCGCGCTTCTCGCGGGAGAGCGCGACGACACGTACGGCTGGTTGACGCCTTTGCCTGTCGAGTCGGGGGTCCGCGTCGGCGGTTAGCGGGTTCGAATCAGAGGTTTACGGGTGGAGGCGGGACCGCCGCCAGTTCTCCAGGTGGGACCCCCCGCGCGATCGATCGGCTTCCTTTCCCCGCCCAACCGGCGTAATCTACCGACTCAAAGAGGCCAATTCATGCACATCAACGATCTCCTGAAGGTCGCCGTCGAGCGCAAGGCGTCCGACTTGCACCTCAAAGTCAGCGCATTTCCCGTCCTGCGTGTCGACGGGGTGCTCACTCCGATGACGGATGTCCGGCGCCTCATGCAGGAAGACACGATCGCGATGGCCTTCTCGATCATGTCGGCGCGGCAGAAGGAAAAGTTCAAGAACGACTACGAGATCGACATCGCGTACTCGGTTCCGAACCTCGGCCGGTTCCGATGCAACATCTTCCAGCAGCGCGGCACGGTCGGACTGGTCCTGCGCGTCATCCCGGCGCGGATTCTCACCATCCGCGAGCTGCTGCTTCCCCCCGTCCTCGAGAAAATCTGCTCGGAACAGCGCGGGCTGATTCTCTGCACGGGAACGACCGGTTCCGGCAAATCCACGTCGCTCGCCGCGATGATCGACCAGATCAACTCGCAGCGCAACGAGCACATCATGACGATCGAGGACCCGATCGAGTTCCTCCACCGCGACAAGAAATCGATCGTCAACCAGCGCGAAGTCGAGGTGGACACGAAGGGATTCGGCGTGGCGCTTCGAAGCGCGCTGCGGCAGGACCCCGACGTGATCCTCGTCGGTGAAATGCGCGACTACGAGACGATCGAGACTGCGCTCACCGCGGCGGAGACCGGCCATCTGGTCTTTTCGACGCTCCACACTCTCGACGCGACGGAGACCGTCAACCGCATCATCTCGGTCTTCCCGCCCCACCAGCAGAAGCAGATCCGCCTGCAGCTCGGCGCCGTCCTCAAGGCGGTCATTTCCCTGCGTCTCATGCCCCGCGCCGACGGCCTCGGCCGAGTGCCGGCCGCCGAGATCCTCGTGCGGACGGCCTACGTCCGGGAGTGCATCGAGAACAAGGAGAAGACGAAGCTCATCAAGGACGCGATCCAGGCCGGCACGTCCCAGTACGGGATGCAGACGTTCGATCAGTCGCTCTACCAGCTCTACAAGACCGGCCTGATCACTCTCGAGGAAGCCCTCAAGCGCTCGACGAACCCGAACGAGTTCAAGCTGAAGATCCAGGGAATCCAGTCGACGTCCGACCTCGCCCGCGAGGAAATGGACGCCGAGCTCGAGGCGCCATCCGACTTCAACCCGATGGCCGAAGAGGAGTCGCCCTTCGACTTCAGCCGCCAGGGAAACCCCGGGCACGGCCGTTAGGAAGGTCAGGGGTTAGGAAGGTCAGAGGCTAGGAAGGTCAGAGGAGAGAGGAGAGGGGAGAGAGGGCGCGGTCTCTCACCTCTCACCTCTCACCCCCTCCCACCTCTTCCCTCTCACCTCTCACCTCTCAACTTCCTCCCGCCTTCCTCCGTGCGGTCCCGCCGTCCCAAGCCGCCTTTGGATCCGGCGTCGCCCGCGGCGGCGCGCACCGTCGCTCTCCGTCTGCTGACCGTGCGGGCCCGGGGGCGGGAGGACCTCGGAGCCACCCTCGCCCGCCGGGGCTTCGAGCGGGCGGCGGTCGCGGAGGCGCTCGACCGTCTCGCGCGCGAGGGCTGGCTCGACGATCTGGCCGCCGCCCGGTCTCTCGTGCGCGCGCGCGCCGCCCGGTACGGCCGGGCCCGTATCGCGCGGGAGCTCTCCGTGCTCGGCTTCTCGAAGGAGACGGTGGCGGCCGTTTTCGCCGAGCAGGAAGGGGAACCGGAACAAACCGCGCTCGCCCGCGCTTTTCATCTGCTCTGGAAGCGCGCGTCCGGCCTCGACGAGCCGGCGCGCCGGCGCCGGGTCCGCAACGCGCTGGCGCGGAGGGGTTTCGCCTCCGACGCGATCTCTGCGATGATGAAAGGCTCCGATGACGAAGAAGAAATGGACCTCCGCTGACGTCCGGGAAACGTTCCTGAAGTTCTTCGAGGAGCGCGGGCACCGCCGCGTCCCCTCCTCGTCTCTCATCCCGGCCGAGGACCCGACGCTCCTCTTCACGAACGCGGGCATGAACCAGTTCAAGGACGTCTTTACCGGCCGCGAGAAGCGCGACTACGCGCGGGCGACGAGCTCGCAGAAGTGCGTCCGGGCAGGCGGCAAGCACAACGACCTCGACAACGTCGGCTACACCGGCCGGCACCAGACGTTCTTCGAGATGCTCGGGAACTTCTCCTTCGGCGACTACTTCAAGAACGACGCGATTGATTTCGCCTGGGCCCTCATGACCGATCCCCGCAACGGCTACGGGCTGGACGCGGGGCGGCTCTGGGCGACCGTCTACACAGACGACGACGAAGCCGCGAAGCTCTGGGAATCCCACCTGCCGAAGGAGCGAATCCTCCGCTTCGGCGAGAAGGACAATTTCTGGTCGACGGGCGAGACCGGCCCTTGCGGGCCCTGCAGCGAGCTGCACTACTACCAGGGACCGGACCCGGAAGACGCCTCGAAGAACCGGCCCGAGCTCGTCAACGGCGAGGGCGACACGACCATGGAGGTCTGGAACCTCGTCTTCATGCAGTTCGAGCGCGACGCGACGGGTGCGATGACGCCGCTGCCGCGCCCGTCGGTCGACACCGGTGCGGGTCTCGAACGGATCACGGCGATCCTTCAGGGCGCCAACAACAACTTCGACACCGACCTCTTCCGGCCGATCATCGAGCGGATCGAAAGCCTGACGGGCCGGGAGTACACCGGCGGGATGGCGGTCGAAGACGCTCCCTTCCGGGTGATCGCCGACCACGTGCGCGCGGCGACGATGCTGATCGCCGACGGCGTCCTTCCCTCGAACGAGGGGCGCGGATACGTCCTGCGACGGATCATCCGGCGGGCGCTCCGCTACGCGCGGCGCCTCGGCGTCGACTTTTCGACGCCCTTCCTGAGTCAGCTCGTGACCGGCGTGCAGGAGGTCTTCCGCGGCGTGTACTTCCTCCCGGAAAAGCCGGGCTACGACGACATGCTGCGCTCGATCGGGAGCACCCTCGAGGACGAGGAGAGCCGCTTCGCCCGCACCATGTCGATCGGTGCCGACCGCGTGGGCGAGGAGCTCGAAAGGGTGCGCCGGGCGGGGGAGACGCGGATTCCCGCGGATGCCGTTTTCCGTTTCTACGATACGTACGGCATTCCACTCGACCTGATCGAGGAGATCGCCGGCGACGAAGGGGTCTCGATCGACCGGGAAGGGTTTGCCGTCCATCTCGACAGGCAGAGAGCGTCCTCGCGCGCCTCCGCCCGATTCGAGGGCTCGGACGCATCGGTCTTCGAGCGGCTCGGCCTTCCCTCCGCGCACTCGGAGTTCCGCGGCTATCCCGAGCAGGACTTCGTCCGCCTGGACGACGCGACGGTGCTCGGCATCGCCCGCGGCGGGCAGCGGGCGGCGGCGCTCGAGGAGGGCGAGACCGGAGAGGTGGTCACGGACCGCACGGTCTTCTATCCGGAGGGGGGCGGGCAGGTCGCCGACACCGGGCGGTGGAGCTGGAAGGACGGCGAGGGCGAGGTCGAGGACGCCCGGCGTCCCGCCCCGGGGGTCATCGCGCACAGGGTCCGCGTGACGCGAGGCCGGCTTGAAACGGGCGCCCGGGTGGCGATGGAGGTCCCCGAGTGGATCCGCCGCCGCACGCAGGCGAACCACACCGGAACGCATCTCCTGCACGCCGCCCTGCGCCGGGTGCTCGGCGGCTCCGCGCGGCAGATGGGGTCCCTCGTCGCGCCGGACCGCATGCGATTCGACTACGCGATCGCGGCCGCGCCCACGCCCGCACAGATCGAGGAGATCGAACGGTTCGTCAACGAAGCGATCCTCCGCGACGAGCCAGTCTCCAAGGAGACGATGGCGATGGAGGATGCCCGCTCGCGCGGCGCGGACATGTTCTTCGGGGAGAAGTACGGCGAGCGCGTCCGGGTCGTCTCGGTGCCGGGCGTCTCGACCGAGCTCTGCGGCGGCTGCCACGTGAACCGGACGGGCGAGATCGGAGCGTTCAAGATCGTCTCGGACCGCGGACTCGCCGCGGGCGTGCGCCGGATGGAAGCCGTCACCTCACTCGGCGCGGTCGAGCTCCTCCAGCAGGACGAGCGGGACCTCACCGAGATCGCCGCCGCGGCGCAGGCTCCGCGCGAGGGGCTCGTCGGCCGATGGCGCGAGCGCGAGGAGCGGCTGCGCTCGCTCGAGCGGGAGGTCGCGGCTCTGAAGTTGAAGCTCGCGTCCGGGGAGGGTTCCGGCGCGTCGGCGTCCGACACGCTCGACGTGGACGGGGTCGCGGTGCTGACCCGGATCGCGGCGGGCCTTTCGATTCCGGAGCTGCGCAACCTCTCCGACACGCTCCGCTCACGCCTGAAGAGCGGCGTCGTCGTCGTCGGGTCCGCGGGAGAGGGAAAGACGTCCGTCGTGGTGGCCGTGACCGCCGATCTCGCGGACAGCCTGCCGGCTTCGCGCCTCGCGGCTCGAATCGGCAAGGCCCTCGGCGGAAGCGGCGGCGGAAAGAAGGATCTCGCGCAGGCGGGGGGCCGCGACGAGGCGCTCCTCCCGGCGGCCCTGCGGGAGGCCGAGGCCGCGGTGCGTGAGCTGCGGGCGCCGGGCGACGCCAGCGCAACAGGCTGAAGACAGGTGACTTAGCCCTGTGGGTGCGGCCGGGTCCTGCCAGACCGGCCCGGCGCGGGTACGCCGAGGCGGGGACCGGTCGGTTATAATCGCCCCCTCAAATCGAGACCTTCGAGACCCGAAAAATGAAACGCCGATCCCTCCTCGCGCTCGGGGCGCTGCTCGCGCTCTCGGGAACCGCCACCGCGGCGGTTCGCATCGGCATTCGTGATGGAAAAAGGTACATCTGGAACGACGGAATCGGTTCGTCGCCGCACGAGACCCTTCGGCGGACGGACGACTGGCTCGCCTCGCGAGTCTCGCTGCCTTCGCTGTACGACGCCGCCATCGAGAACGCTTCCCGTGCGGCCGCCGTCGATCCGAAGCTCGTCAAGTCGGTCATGCTGATCGAGTCGGCCTTCAATCCCGGCGCGATCTCGCGCAAGGGTGCGCGCGGCCTGATGCAGCTCATGCCGGAGACAGCGACGCAGTACGGCGTGCGCGACAGGTTCGATCCGCTCGAGAACATCGCCGGCGGTGCCAAGCACCTCGCCTACCTCCTCGGGGTCTACGGCGGCAACGTCGAAAAGTCCCTCGCCGCCTACAACGCCGGTGAAGCAGCCGTCGCCCGCTACGGCGGCATCCCGCCCTACAACGAGACGCGCCTCTACGTGAACAAGGGCCTGACGGCGTACTACGGCAAACCGACGCTCGGCGGCGGTTTCGGCCGGCCGCGGGCCGAAACCTGGGCGAAGGTGGCAGGCAAGCCGGTCCGACTGACGCGGGACAAGCGCAATCGTCCGCTGATCACGACCGAACTCTCCGCGCGCCGAGCCCTCCGCAGCTAGCGGGGCGCGCGGTGTCGCGAGCGACCACCGGCGACGTCTCCTCGACCGAAGGCGGGGTCTTCTTCGTCCAGCTCTCGAGGGCGCGCCAGCACGTGCAGGAAGAGCGATACGACGTCGCCCGCAAGGAGCTCGAGCTCGCGCTGCTCGCCCGGCCCAACGACGAAGACGTCCTGAATCTCCTGTCGGTCATCGAGTTCAAGCGCGGCTATTACAACGAGGCGGCTCAGGCTTCGCGCGCCCTCCTGAAGAACAACCCCGCCTCGGCGGTGCTCCACTCGAACCTCGGCCTGATCCTCTTCAAGGCTGGCGTGCTCGGTGAAGCGGAGGACGAGCTGCGACGCGCTCTCGACCTCCAGCCGGACCACGTGCGCAGCCATCTGTACCTGGGACTCCTCTACCGCATGCGCGGCAAGCTCGGCCTCGCGCTCGAGCATCTGCGATTCGCCGGAGCGAAACGGGTCGTCGGCGAGATCGAGGAGGCCCTTCGCAAGTCGATGCGCGAGCCGGCCTCCCGCGCGGGCGCGGATGCCGCTGCGCGCTCCGGCGGCGGCGCGGCGTCCCCGACCTCGTCGATTCTCTCTCCCTCGATCCTGAAGCTCGCGCAGCCAGCGCCCTCCGAGGCGGGCCCTCGCTTCACGGCGCCGGCCCCGGCGCAGGCCCCCGCGGGAGCCACGATCCCCGAGGCTCCCGCGGACGACACGCCGGGAGCGGAGTTCCTCGAGGAGACGGTCCGAGTGGTCGACGTCCCCGTCGTCCCGCCCGGGCCCCCGGTGGCGGAGAGCGTGATCGACGACGCGCCGGAAGAGCCCGCGGCGGTCGACGAGGCGCTGACGGCCGCCATGCTGGCCCCGTTTCCCGAAGCGGATTCGGGTGCGCCGCAAGGCGCCCCGGCCCCGCCCGCCGTGCCGGAGACGGCGGCCCCCGATCCCGCGGCCGCGCCGCCGCCTTTTGCGGGCGTCGCCGATTCTCACCCGCTTTTTCACGTCCGCTCCGACGGCGGCCTCGAAGTCGCGTCCCGGGGAATCGTCTTCGTGCGCAAGGGCTCGGTCGTCTGGTACAGCGGCAAGATGCGGTTCGCCGCGGAGCCGACGTTCCGGGGCTCGCGACTCGAAAAGATCCTCCGCGCGGACGGTCGAGGTCATCTCTTCGTCAACGACCCGGGTCGTCAGGCCGTGCGCCGGGATCTCGTCGGAGAGGCGCTCTACGTCGAGGGCAGCCGGATCCTGGCGCTCGACCAAGGGCTCTCCTTCCGCCTCGAGCCGATCCACGACTTCCGCGTGAACCGCCGCGTGGACGTCCTGAAGATCCACGGGCGTGGGAGCGTGATCCTCTCGGTCGGCGGGCCCCTCCTCTCGCACGTGGTGTCGACCGAATTCCCTCTGAACGTCTCTTCGCGCGACCTCGTCGCCTGGACCGGAGACCTCGTTCCGTCGGTGCTCGAGGATCGGTTCCTCGAAGAGGTGATGATGCCGGACGTCGGAAGCGCTCCGAAGATCCGGTTCGAAGGCGAAGGCATGGTCTTGACGGAGCCGCCGCGCCCCCGCCGCCGCGCCTCTGACCTCGCGCGCGCCGGGGACTCCGACCGGAGAAGCTAACCGTCGCCTCTACCGTCGCCTCTACCGTCGCCTCCGCGCTCGCGCTGCGGCGCGAGCGCTCCGGCTCCCGCGACGAGAGGCTCCTCCCTCCCTCCGGTCGGGAGACTCCTCTCGTCGCGAGCGGATGGGGGAGATTGCCGAGTATGGAGTTACGCGGTTCGTCGGACCGACGGGAGCCGAGGGAAGCACTCGCGGTGACGGCTTTACCTGGTCAGGCGATCGATTCGGATCAAAGCGGAACTGGAAATCCGATCACCGGGTCCGGTCGGCGAAGTCGGCGAGGCGGTTTTCGGCTTCTTCCAGGATGCGCCGCATCAGGTCCTCGTCCTCGTGCTCGCAGTAGAGGCGGATCATCGGTTCTGTTCCGGAGAGGCGATGGAGGAGCCAGCCCCTGTCCCCGAAGAGATATTTCACGCCGTCCAGGTCGCGGACGCTTGTGACGGGCTCGCCAGCGACCTCCCGGGGCGGAGTGCGGCGGACCTCCTCGAGAAAGTCGGCGATCGCGGGGACGGGCATGTATACGTCCCGCCGGCCGTAGGCGAACTCGCCGAACTCCGCGGCCAGGTCGGCGAGGGCTCGATCGAGGCCCTTACCGGAGACGGCGAGGCTCTCGACGAGCAGCAGGGCGTTCAAGACGCCGTCCCGCTCGGGCAGGTGGAACGCGAACCCGTACCCTCCGCTCTCCTCTCCCCCCGCCACGGCGGCCCCGCGATTCATCAGATCGGCCACGTATTTGAAGCCGATGGCGGTCTCGTGGAGCGGCTGCCCGAGCGCCGCCGCCACGCGGTCGATCAGCAGAGAGGTCGAGAACGTCCGGGCGATGCCCCCGCTGAGGCCGCGCCGGCGGTACGCGTGGAGGACGAGCAGGGCGAGCACGCGATGCGGCGAGACGAACTCTCCGCGACGGTCGAGCACCCCCAGTCGGTCGGCATCGCCGTCCTGCGCGACGGCGAGATCGAGGCCGTCGCGCCGGACTCGATCGGCGGAAGCGTGCAGATTGGCCGCGATCGGCTCCGGGTGGACGCCGCCGAACAGGGGATCGCGGGTGGACCGGAAGGGGAGCGCGCGGGTCGGTCCTCCCCCGAGGATGTCGGCCACCAGGGTCCCCGCGGCCCCGTGCATCGAGTCCGCGAGAATCGAGAGTCCGGCTCCCCGGATCGCCGCCGTGTCGACGACGGCGGCGAGCGCGTCGCGGTACGGAGTCAGAAGATCGGCGGTCTCGACGCGGCCGGACCGGGCCGCGGGGGCGGGCTTCTCGCCCGCCATTGCCGAGGCGACGGCGGCGTAGAGCTCGGGGGAAGCGCTGCCGCCGCGGTCGGACTTGATCTTGAATCCGTTCCACTCCGCGGGGTTGTGGCTCGCGGTGATCGCGATCCCGCCTCCGAGGCCGAGACGCCGGACGTGCCACGAAACGGCGGGCGTGGGAATCGCCCGGTCGGTCAGCAGGACGTCGACGCCCGCGCGAGCGAACGCTTCGGCGGCCCGGGTCGCGAACTCGGGCGAGAAGAACCGCGTGTCGTGGCCGATCACGACCCGGGAGACGTCTCCCTCGGAAAGCGTGCGGTACACCGCCGCGGCGGCGCCGGCGACGCGCTCGATGGCGTCGAAGGTGCAGCCGTCCGCGATCACGCCGCGCCACCCGTCCGTTCCGAGCGGGAAGGTCAACGGAGGGCCGGACTCCGGGGGTTGGCGCCGAGCGCGGCGAGACGTTCGTCGGTCAGACCCTCGCGGGCGAGAAAATCCGACGCGCGCGCGAACCGGAATCCGCGAGCCGAGAGCCCGTCGAGCAGACGGGGGATCCGGCTCGAGACGGGGTCCTCCCGGTCGGTGCCCAGATGCAACAGGACGATGCCGCCGTTTTCCGCCCGCTCGAGGAGCGCCTCGATCACGCGATCCGACGTGCGATAACCGGGCGCCGCCCGGTCCGAGATCCAGTCGAGCCCGTCCAGGCCCGCGCGGCCGCCCGTCCATCCCACGTGCCAGTAGCCGGCTTGCGCCGCCCACCGCCGGATTTCGTCGTTCTGTTCCCCGAACGGCGCGCGCCAGAAGGGCGAGATCTGCCGCCCGGTGACCTCCTGGTACGCCTGCGCGGTCCGGGCGAGCTCGCCCGCGAGAAACGCCCGGTCGACGCCGGGACGCGTCGCCTGCCGTCCGTTGCCGGCATACGTGGTCAGGTGCGGATGCGTGTCCGTGTGGTTGCCGACCTCGTGCCCGTCGGCGGCGATCCGCCGCGCGAGATCGGGGTACCGCCGGATGAAGACGCCCGTCAGGAAGATCGTGGTGCGAAGGTGCTTCTCCCGAAGAGCGTCCAGGATCTCCCGCGCGCCGCGGTCCGATGAGCCGGCGTCGAACGAAACGAGCACCTCGCGCGTGTCCCTCGGCCCCCGGGTGAGGTCGGGCACGTACGCCGGTCGGGGGAAGGGAGCGGGGGAGGAAACGCCCGACGCCGCTGCGGACCCGCGCGTGTCGGGGATCTCGGCCGCCGCGGGAACGGGGCCGGGAGGCGGCGCCCCGGTGGCGGAAGCCTGCGCCGCGAGCGCGGGCGGCAGCGGCGTCGCCGCTTCGGGCGCTGCGGCGAGCGGCAGCACACCGACCCGGTACGGGCCCGGGAGAACGACCCGCTCGAAGCGGAACGTTCCATCCCCGGCGTAAGACGTCGCCACGAAGCGGCCGCCGGCGAACAGGAACACGGCGGCCCCCGATGGGGCGCTCCCCTCGATCGCGGCGCCCTCGGGGCCCGGCACGACCCGTTCGACGCGCGCGAGCGGAGGGCGCCGCGCCGGCGTGAAGGGGGCCGGGGCGTTCAGGCGGTCGAGCTGCGAGACGGCTCGCAGGGCCAGGAGGCCCGGGGCGATGGTCACCGCCAGCACGGCGGCCACCGCGAGACGCGCCGGCACCGGCTTCTCGAGTCGTCCCCGAATGAGGCGGCGCACGGCGGCTCGCCCGGCGTCCCGCGCGCACGAGGTCGAGCAGTAGAGATGACCGCGCATGCTCACTTCGCAGAGCCGGCAGATCGGCTTGCGGCAGTGGTGGCATCCCCGGTGCGCGCGCCGGTTCTCGTGGACCGGACAGGGGACGTTCATGGAGCTATTATCACCGGGTGCGTCCGATGAGCCTCGAACGGTTCGCCGCGGACGGCGCCTCGCGCGAGCGCGGTCCCTTCTTTACGGCTCGAAGTTCTTGAGAATCAATCTCCCGAACGCGCTGACGCTTCTTCGCATCTTTCTCGTCCCCTTCCTGGTCGTGGTGCTCCTGACCAAGTTCGAAGGGCGGGAGATCGTCGCCCTGGCGATCTTCCTGACGGCGACCGCCACCGACTTCTTCGACGGCTGGCTGGCGCGCCGCCGCGGCGAGATCACGACCCTCGGAACGCTCCTCGACCCGATCGCCGACAAGCTCCTGATCTCCGCCGCGTTCATCTCACTGGTCGAGGTCGGACTGGCCCCCGCGTGGATGGTCGTCGTCGTCGTCGCGCGCGAGTTCGCGGTGACCGGCCTCCGCACGATCGCGTCCGACCAGGGCCTCTTCATCGCCGCGTCCGGCTGGGGGAAGGCGAAGATGGCCTCCCAGATCGCCGCGATCTCCCTGCTCATCCTTTCGGAGCGTTATCCGGAGCTGATCCTCGCGGGCAAGGTGGCGCTCTGGGTCGTCGTCACCGTGGCATTACTCTCGGGAGCGCAGTACTTCGTCCAGTTTCTCCGGAGGATCGTCGCTTTCCCGGCCGGCCCCCGTCCGGATCGGTCCGATTCGGCCCGGGCGCTCGGTACGGAAGACTGACCGCCGCTCTCAGGCCGTAGTTTCCGCCCGGCGGCGGAGGAGGAAACGCGAGATCGCCCGGCCCTCCTCCAGATACTTGAGCTCGTAGTGCGTGGGTGGCGGAGGGGGCAGGGCGTCCCACGGCAGACGCTCGAGGCCGGGCACCGAGACGATCGTCGGCTCGATCGCCGCGCCATAGTCGGAGTGGTCGGTGGCGATCCGGAGGATCCCGCCCGGCTCGAGGCGCGAGGCGAGCATCTCCAGGGTCACCCCGTCGATCAGGCGCCGCTTCCGCTGCTTCTTCTTCGGCCAGGGGTCCGGGAAATAGACGTGGAAAGCGCGCACGGAACCGGGCGCCAGGGATTCGGAGAAGAGCCTGCCGTCGGCGCGGACGACCCGCACGTTCGGAAGCGCGGCCTTCGCCACGCGGTCGCGGCAGATGCGGTAGTACGCGAGGGCGCGCTCCAGGCCCACGAAATCGTGGGCGGAGTTCGCCCTGGCGGCGGCGATCAGGAACCGCGCTTTTCCGGACCCGATCTCGATTTCGAGAGGCGCGCGCCGGCCGAAGATCGCGGCGAAGTCCGTGACCGGGCCCGTCCACAGGGTCTCGTCTCCGCTCATCGGCCGGGAGGAGGGCTGCCGGGCGGGGCCGGTCGCGCTCATCCGGGCCGGTTGAACTTCAGCACGCCCTCTCGGAGACGGCGCGGGCGAACTCCCGCGTCCCCGCGCTGCCGCCGACGTCGGCCGTCCGGATCCCCGCGGCGATCGTCGCGAACATGGCGCTTTCGACGCGGTCCGCGAGATTGCCGAGATCGAGATGCCGGAGCATGAGGATCGCGCTCATCAGGAGCGCGGTCGGGTTCGCCTTGTCCTGCCCCGCGATGTCGGGGGCCGTACCGTGCACCGCCTCGAAGACGGAGACGCTCGGGCCGATGTTTGCCCCCGGCACGAGGCCGAGGCCCCCGACGAGCCCCGCCGTCAGGTCGGAGACGATGTCGCCGTAGAGGTTCTCCATGAGGAGGACGTCGAACGTCTCCGGAAACATCACGAGGCGCATGCACGCGGCATCGACGATCCGATCGTCCGCCTGGATGTCGGGGTAGTCCCCGGCGACTTTACGGAAACAGTCGAGGAAGAGCCCGTCGGAGAGCTTCATGATGTTCGCCTTGTGGATCGCCGTGACGCGCTTGCGGCCATGGCGCCGCGCGTGCTCGAAGGCGAACCGGGCGATCCGCGTCGAGGCGTATTCCGTGATGATCTTCAAGGACTCGACGACTCCCGGCACGACGACGTGCTCGAGCCCGCTGTACAGGTCCTCGGTGTTCTCCCGCACGACGATGAGGTCGACGTTCTCGAACCGGCTCTTCACCGTCGGAACGTTCTTGACGGGACGCAGGTTCGCGTAGAGGTCGAGGCTCTTGCGCAGGCGGACGTTGATCGATGCAAAGCCTTTCCCGATGGGGGTGCCGACGGGGCCCTTCAATGCCACCCCGTTCCTGCGGATCTGGTCGAGGACGCGGGGAGGGAGAGGATCGCCTTCCGCCTTCTCGGCTTCGACGCCGACGACGGCCTCTTCGAACGAGAGCGGGGCTCCCGCAGCTTCCAGGATCGAGACGACCGCGTCGGCGACCTCCGGGCCGATGCCGTCGCCTCGAATCAGGGTCACGGGGCGGATGGGAGTGGGCAATCGGGCTCCTTTGAGGAAACTGGTCCAGGGATCAGGAGTCGCGGGCGTCAGTCCGTCCGCCGCCCGCTCGTCCCGGTGTCCGAGTCGGGGGGCGTTTTCGTCTCCGCGGCGGAGGCCTTCGTCCGGCTCGAAATGTCGTCCCCGTCCTTCCGGCCGGCGGGGATTTCCTTTTTCTCGGGAAGGATCATCAGCACCTTCTGGATCGTCGTCGGGCTCGCCTCCTCGATGACGAAATCCGCGCGGCGGCCGCGCCACCGCTCACCCTTTCGGGGGATGCGTCCGAATCGCATCAGGAGGAGGCCCGCGATCGTCTCGGCCTCATCCCTCGGAAACGAGATGCCGAACTGCTCCTCGAGGTCGTCCAGGCGGTACACGCCTTCCAGCAGGAACTGGCGCTTGCCGGTGGCGACGAAGCCCGGCGTCTCCTCGTCGAATTCGTCCTGGATCGGACCGAGAAGCTCCTCGATGGCGTCCTCGATCGTCGCGATCCCCGCCGTGCCCCCGAACTCGTCGACCACGACGGCCATGTGCGTCTTGCGGCGCCGCATCTCCCGAAAGAGGTCCTCGGCGGGTTTGAACTCCGGAACGAGAAATGGCGGATCGGCGTACTTCTCGAGACGGAACGCCTCTTCCTCCTCGTCGGTGACGTCGAAGAGGTCCTTGGCGTGCAGGATGCCGATCACGTTGTCGAGCGACTCGCGATAGACGGGGAGCCGCGACAGCTTGTGCTCGCGCAGGAGCGACCGGACCTCCGAAAACCCCGCCGTGTCGGCGACGGCCACGACGCGCGTGCGCGGAACCATGATGTCGCGGACGGTCTTGTCTCCGAATTCGAGCACCTTGTGGAGCAGGCGCTTCTCCTCGCCGTGGATCAACCCCTCGTCGGCGCCGAGGTTGATCACGCTCTTCATTTCCTCCTCGGTCAGGGTCGGGGACTTCTCGGCGATCCCCAGGACCCGCAGCGAGCGCTGGGTCAGGTTCACGACGAGGGTGACGATCGGAGAGAAGATCTTCATCACCCAGGTCATCGGCACGGCGACCGTGCGGGCCACGGCGACGGGGGACGCGGAAGCGATCGCTTTCGGTGCCATCTCCGCGAACACGAAGAGAGTGACGGTCGAGACCAGGATCGCCGCCGGCACGCCCCACTTCTCGCCGACCCAGACTGTCGCGATGGTCGTGGCGAGCGCGGAGGCGGAGCTCAATGCCAGGTTCTGGCCGATCAGGATCGTCGCGAGAAGACCGGACGTCTTCGACTTGAGGCTTCGGATGAGGCCCGCCCGGCGATCGCCCTTCTCGCGCAGGCGCTGCAGATCGATCCGGGAGAGGGACACGAGAGCCGTCTCCGCGGCGGCGAAGAAGGCCGACACGACGAGGGAAAGGACGAACAGGCCGATGAAGAGCGGGATGCGATAGTCCATGCGCCTCAGCTCCCCGCACCGGCCAGACGGCCGAGGGCCCACCGCGCCGCCGCCGAGAGGCCCGCGTCTGCGTTCGCGGCCGCGCCCTCGAGACCCGGAAGCGTCCGTCCGTCGCCCGTGCTGCCGGCCGATGCCGCCGCGTTCCTCTGCAGCCCCCGCCGGCCCGCTCGGTTCAAGGCCGTCGCTCCGAAACGCCGGCGCCACTCGCCTTTGCCCATCGAGAGCCACTCGACCCGGGTCGGCGACTCCGCCGGCGCCGCGGGGGAGAGAAGCGGGGCGTTCCAGGGGCAGGCGTCCTGGCAGTCGTCGCATCCGAAAACGCGGTCACCCATTCGCCGGGCCACGTGCTCGGGCAGCGTCCCGCGATGCTCGATCGTCCAGTAAGCGAGGCATCGCGAGGCATCGAGCACGCCGGGCTCGATGAACGCGGACGTCGGACACGCGTCGAGGCAGCGGACACAGGAGCCGCAGCGTTCGGCGATCGGTTCGTCCGCCGGCATGTCGAGGTCCGTGACGATTTCCGCGAGGAGCAGAAAGGAGCCGCGTTCCGGATCGATCAAGCATCCGTTCTTCCCGATCCAGCCAATTCCCGCCGCGGCGGCGAAGGAGCGCTCCGCGAGCGGCGTGGAGTCGACGCAGACGCGCCACGAAAAGCCTCCGCCGAGCCGCCGGGACGCCGAGGACGCGGCCCGTTCGGCGCGGCCGCGGAGGCCGCCGTGGTAGTCGTCTCCCGCCGCGTAGCGGGCGACGCGGGAGCCGTCCGTGGAGACCTGCGGATCCGCGCGATGAGGGATGGACAGGCAGACGATCGTGCGAGCGCCGGGCAGGAGATCCTCGGGCGACGCCCGGACGGTCAGCGTGCGTTCGAGATAGTCCATGCCGGCATGCCGGCCCTCCGCGATCCAGCGCTCGAAGCGGTCGAAATGGGGGGGCGTTTCCGCCCGCGCCATTCCGACTCCCGTGAAGCCTTCGCGCGCCGCCTCTTCGCGGAAAAGGCGCGCCGCGAGCGCCCGGTCCGGCCGCCCGCCTCCCTCAAGCCCGGACTGCCCGGGAGCGTGTTCTTCCGCCGGATTCATCGAACCCCGCATGCTAGCATCGCCCGCGGAGGCGAACGGTGAACAGCGACGATCGCTTCTACGTCCGCGCGTTCATGATCGGGTTCTCTCTGCTCCTCCTGTACGTCCTCTGGCTCATCTTTCGCCCGTTTCTCCCGCCGATTCTCTGGGCGATCCTCCTCGCTTTCATGCTTTTCCCCGTCAACGCGGCCCTCCGGCGCCAGTTCCGCGGCCGCCACGGCGGCGCCGCGCTGCTGGTCACGCTCATGGTTCTCGTCGGTGTCGTGGTGCCAGGGTTCTTTCTCGGCGCCCTCTTCGTGCGGCAGGCGGGCGAGCTTTCCACCCGCGTGACGGAAATGGCGAACACCTACCGGATCGAGAAGCCGCAAGACCTCTTCCGGGTGCCCGCCATCGGCCGGGTGGTGGAGTGGATCGATGCGAAGACCCCGCTGACGGCCGCTCAGGTCCATGACTGGGTCGTCGGCGGCGCGCGGTCGGTTCTCGAATTCGCGGTCGGGCGCAGCAAGGTCATCCTGCTCGGCGCGCTCGGATTCGTCGCCTCGATGGTGCTGATGCTCTTCATCCTTTATTTCTTCCTCCGCGACGGCGACGCGATGGCGAAGGAGTTTCTTCAGGCGGTGCCGGTCGGGGCGGACCGGAAGGCACGGCTCGTCGAGCACCTCTCCCAGGTCACGAAGGCGGTCGTTTACGGATCGCTCCTGACGGCGCTGGTCCAGGGCGCGCTCGTCGGAATCGCCTTCCAGGTCTGCGGCCTTCCGACCCCCGTCGTGTTCGGCGTGATCGCCGGAATCGCGGCGCTCCTGCCCGTCGGCGGCACCGCATTCGTGTGGGCGCCCGGCGCCGTCGTCCTCGCGATGCAGGGCCGCTGGGGATGGGCGATCGGCCTCGCGGCCTGGGGCGCCATCATCGTGGGATCCTCCGACAACGTGCTGCGCCCGATGCTGATCTCGGGACGGGCTCAGATCTCGACCCTGCCCGTCTTCTTCGGCGTCCTCGGAGGCATCGCCGCCTTCGGCCCCATCGGGATGTTTCTTGGTCCCGTCGTCCTCGCCCTCGCCCTCGCGCTGCTCCGCTTCTCGCGCGGGGAGACGGACGAGGGGAAGCGGGCGGCCGCGACGTCGCGGCCGGCGGCCATCCCCTGACCGATCGCTCCCCTCAGTCCCGGTCGGGTCGGGCGTCCGGCGTTGCGGCCGCGGGTCCCTCTCCCGCACTCGAGAAGGTAATCCCGTCAGGGCCCCGGAAAACCCAGAGGCGCACGTTCGGTGGCGTCTCCACGGCCACCACGCGGGATCGTGTCGCGAGCACGACACCCGAGAGCGCGGCGGGCCATCGGCGGGCGACGCGGGCATTCCAGCCTCCGCTTCCGCGCCAGGGGATCGTCCGGCCTCCCGTGCGCAGGCTCGCGAGCCCCTCCCACTGGACGCCGAAGAGCGGCGATCGGATCTCGACGATCTCGGCCTCTATGGGCGCCGGCGCGTCCGCCTCACGCCGGGGGCGCCCGCCCGACTCGACGTAGAGAGCGGTCGGCGTCTCCCAGAGGCTGCCGAGAGCGACGTGCGGGGGAGGGTCGGCGACGCGGGCGAAGAAGAGGAGCGTGAGAGCCGGGACGAGGGCCGCCGCGGCCAGCACTCCCGCGAGACCGCGGGCCAGGATGCCGCGAGCGGACGGAGCCGCCGCGGCCCCCGCCGCGAGGAGCGCGCCGGTTAAGAAGAGATACCCCGCGGAGCCCGCCAGGGCGGCGAGGGGCGGGGCGGACGCGTCCGTCACGCGAAAGGAGCGCGCGCCGGAGACGGCGCCGAAAGCGAGCAGCGCCTGGACCGCCGCCGCGGCGGCGAGCCAGCCGCGGTTTCCGGCGCGGCCGGAATTCCCCTGGAGGGCCCGCGCGCCGGGAGGGAACCGGACCGGATGGCCCGACGGACAGAAGGGGAGGACGGGGTCCGAGGCGACGCCGCCGCAGACGACGCATCGGACCACCGATGCCGTCTCCCACCCGAACCGGCGGGCCGCGACGGCCCGGCCGAGCCGGACGAGAGCGAGCGTGACCGCCACCAGAAGCATGGCGAGAGCCGCGGCTCGCAGCGCCGCCGCGGCGGGCTGCAGCCCGGCACCGAACAGGCGCTCGAAGGCGCGCGCGGCGGAGGGGATCATGGCCGGGACATTCGGTTCTCGATGGGCCTTTCGGTTGCATCCACGATGCCAGCCTCTTATTCTCGCCTGCGGTGAGCTCCGAGCGCGACCGGGCGAGGCGTCTGGCGGAAGAGGTCCGGGCGGCGATCGCGGAGACCGCGCCGTCCGGCGTCGCGCGCGTGGAGACGGAGCCGGGCAATCCCGACGAACGGGCCGCTCGCGCGGCGTCCTCGCGGGCCGGGGCGCACGTCATGCCGACCGTCCCGGCCGGGGCGCAGCTCGCGCGCGTAAAGCGCGGCGCGATTCGAGCCCTGCGATTCGTCTGGCGCGACCAGGCGTCTTTCAACGCGCTCCTCCTCGAGATCGTCGAGTCGCTCCGGCAGGCGCTGTCCCGCGACCGGCGGGACGCCGGCGAGCGACTCCGGCGGATCGAGAAGTCGATCGCGGCTTCGAACGCGGCCGCCGAGCGCCGAGCCGCGATCCAGGATGGCCGCCTGGCCGCGCTCGAGTCAACGGGTACGCCCGAAGCGGCCGCGCGGCCCGGAGGCGCCGCGGAAACGCCGGCGATGCCCTCGCTTCCTCCCGGCGTCTACAGCCTCTTCGAGGAGCGCTTCCGCGGGCGCGCCGAGGATGTCCAGGCGAAGCAGCGCTTCTACCTTCCGCTCTTCGAGAACCTGCCCGGGCCCGTCATCGACGTCGGCTGCGGTCGCGGCGAGTTCCTGAAGCTCCTCCGCAGCGCCGAGGTGTCCGCCTCCGGCGTCGAAACGAATCCGATCGCCGTCGCCCACGGCCGGCAGGAAGGACTCGACATACGCGAGGGGGACGGCGTCGCCGACCTGGCCGCGCATCCCGCCGGGACCGCGGGCGCGGTCACCGCCTTCCAGGTGGTCGAGCACTGGACGCCCGAGACGATCTTCGCCTTCCTCCGCGCCGCGCGCCGCGCTCTCGCTCCGGGCGGACTCCTCGTCGCCGAGACGATCAACACAGACTCGCTCTCGGCCTGGCGGGCGTTCTTCCTCGATCCTTCCCATGTCCGGCCGGTCCCTGCGGAGGCGCTGCGGTTCCTCGCGGAGACCGCGGGATTCACGGACGCGCGGATCGAGTACCTCGCGCCCCTGCCCGCCTCGGAGCGGCTCGAGGAGCGGTCCGAGAACGACCGCGTCTTGAACCGCCTGCTCTTTGCGCCACAGGACTACGCGCTCATCGCGCGCGTTCCGGGAGAGGGCGCCTGACGGAACGCCCGCGTGTCCTCGTTCTCGGCGTGCAGAGCCCGTTCTCGGAAGGCGGAGCGGAGCGGCACGTAAAGCGCCTGACCGAGGCTCTCCAGGCGCGCGGGGTCGAGGCGGACCTCGTGACGATGCCGCTCATCGAGCGCGAACGCTTCGACCTGATTCGGAGCGCGCTCGCCTGGCGCGGGCTGGACCTCTCCGAGATCGGGGGGCGCCCCGTCGACGCCGTCATCGCGACGCGTTTTCCGAGCTACGCCGCGCGGCACGCGAACAAGATCGTCTGGCTGATCCACCAGTACCGGCAGGCGTACGATCAGTTCGGGACCCCGTACAGCGACTTCACGTCCTCGCCGGAGGACCGCCGGACGCGGGAAGCCATCGCCCGCGTGGACACGGTCGGGCTCACGGAGGCGCGAGCCGTCTTCGCGAACTCGGGGACCGTTGCGGGAAGGCTCGCGAGATACAACGGGATCTCGAGCCGGCCGCTCTACCATCCGCCTCCGCTCGTCGGGCGCTACAGGCCCGGACCCTTCGGCGACTATGCGCTCACGGTCGGCCGTCTCGACGCCTGGAAGCGGGCGGATCTCGCCGTCGCCGCGCTCGCGCACGCTCCCGAGGCGCGCCTCGTCGTCGTCGGACAGGGCCCCGAAGAGGGGCGCTGCCGCCGCGTCGCGAGCGAGGCGGGCGTCGCCAACCGGGTGCGCTGGGCCGGGAGCGTTTCGGACGAGGAGCTCCTCGCCCTCTACGCGGGAGCCCGGGTCGTGGTGGTCCCTCCAGCGGGAGAGGACCTCGGGTACGTGCCGCTCGAGGCGTTCCTCTCGGGAAAGCCGGTGATCACGACCGACGACGCCGGAGGGCCGCTCGAGTTCGTGGAGGACGGCGCGACCGGCCTCGTCGTCGCCCCCGATGCCGAATCCCTCGGCGCCGCTCTGCGGGTCGCGTGGAACGACACGGCGGCGCTCACGGAGATGGGGGAGCAGGGGCGCCGCCGCGTCGAGGGCATCACCTGGGACGCCGCGGTCGCGGCTCTTCTGAATTCTGCCGGCCTGGGCTCCGGATGAAGTGGCCCACGGGATCGGGTCCCTCCGACGAGCCCCTCGCCCGGCTGGCCTCGGAGACGGGGCGCCGGCTCGGGGATCTCGGCGTGCGCCCGGAGGACGCCCGCTGGATCGAGGCCCACGCCGAGACGATCGCCAGTCTCTATCGCGCCTCCCGTCCGGCTCGGGGCCACTGGCTCTACCGCCTGGCGCGGAGGGCGGCCAGGACCGCGAGATAACCCGCGAGGATCCCGTCCTCGAACTGGAAATCCGGGTGGGACGCCAGGGCCGCGTGGTCGTGGGGCTGCAGAAGATCGTCCTCGCTCAAGCCCGGCGCGATCCGCCGGGCGATCTCTCGGATCCTCCGGCGCTGCGCCTCGACCATCTCTTGGACGAGCGCGGCGTCCTCAGGACCTCCCGAGTTTTCGAGACCCACGGCGGACGACTATAGCTCCGGCGCGCGAGCCGCGGAGGCGATCTCCGGCTCCCACGCCACGACCCGGTTACGGCCGGCGTTCTTCGCGGCATACAGCGCCTGATCCGCGTGGAAGAGGAGCTGCTCGCGGTCGCGGGCGCGCTCCGCTTCGGCGACGCCCGCCGACACGGTCACTCCGAACGGCCGCGACGCGAAGCGGAAGCGCTCCCCGGCGAGAGCGCCGCGGATCCGATCCGCGACGGCCCGCGCGGCGGCGCCCTGCGTCTCGGGAAAGAGGACCGCGAACTCCTCGCCGCCGTACCGGCAGGCGATGTCCGTGCTGCGGATGGCGTCCCGCACCACGTCCCCGAACCGCCGGATCGCGGCGTCGCCGGCCGCGTGCCCGAAGGTGTCGTTTAAGACCTTGAATCGGTCGAGGTCGAAGCACACGACCGCGAGGGAACCGCCGTAGCGCTCGCGTCGGGCCCATTCCTCGGCGAGGCGCGTCTCGAAGTAGCGGCGGGAGGCGAGCCCGGACAGCTCGTCGGTGACCGCGATCGTCCAGTTGCGAAACGCGTGGAGAGACGAGGTCAGCGGGCCGAGGAGCGACCGGATCTCGTCCTTCATGGCGTCCTCGATGGGATCAGGGCTCGTCAGGTCGAGATGCGCGATGAGCCGGTCGCCCGAGTAAAGGGGCAGCCGGAGCCGGCGGGAGGGGCGGCCGCCCGGCAGGAGATCGCTCGCGGAGAACGAGTGATCGGTCTCCGTCGCCGTGAGGTCCCGAAGCCGGTCCGCGTCGATCGTCTCGCCGAGGTGGGGGCTCTCGGCGTCGAGAAGCGGTTCCGGATCGCCGGCGGGGTCCGGGCGTGTCACGGTCCAGACCTCCTCGATCTGGCCGCTCACTCCGATGCGATAGAGGTCGAACCCGGATACCGGCAGGACTTCCGACGCGGCGGTGAAGGCGTGCTTCAGGATCTGGCGAAGGTCGGGCGACTCACCGAGGAAGTGGCCGCGGCGCTCGCGGGACGCGAGCCGCGCGAGGAGTCGTTTCTCCCGCGCCCGGAGCGAGACGGCGGCGATGGCCGCGCCAACGGCGGCCGCCGCCAGAAGGATTTCGGCCCAGACGGGGAGCAAGACCGAAGTCTAGAGGATCCCGGGACACGGGCCTCGGCCCGCGAAGACAAAAAAAAGGCCCCGAGATCGGGGCCTTTCGTCGAGTCCGGTTTGAGCTACTTCTTCGTCGAGGTCGACGTCGTCGTCTTCGTGTCGGTCGTCGTCGTCATCGAACCGGAAGCCGCGGGCGTCATCATGGCGGACGGCGTCGTCGCCATCGTGCCCGTCGTGTCCGTGGTCGTCATGGTCGTGCCGGTGGCCGTAGTTGCCGTTTCCTCGACGACGGTGGGCTGCTCGGTCGTGGTCGTAGTCTCAGTCGTGGTCTCTTCCTTCTTCTTGCAACCGGTGACAAGCGCCGTCGCAAACACGGCAACGAGGCCCAGGGTCACGAGCTTCTTCATATCCCTCATCTCCTTTTTCTAAGCGTCTTTTTCACGCAAAAAGAATCCCTGCAAAAAACGCCGCCGAATGATACCCCAACCGGTTCCGGTGTCAACTGGCCAGGGGCTCCTCGACGGATGGGACCCTGGCCTGTATCCTTGCGATTCCCGCGCCAACTGAGCCGGGGGAGAGCCAGAGGTCGAACATGTTCGAGGGTCTCGGGGAGCGGGTCCAGGGCGTTTTCAAGGACCTGCGTGGCGAAGGCCACCTCACGGATTACCACCTGGATACGGCGCTGCGGCAGATCCGCCTGTCGCTGCTCGAAGCCGACGTGGCGCTGCCCGTCGTGCGCGATTTCACGGCCCGGGTGCGCGAGAGAGCGGTCGGGGGCAAGGTTCTCCAGCAGCTGTCTCCCGCGCAGGAAGTGACGCGAATCGTCCGGGACGAGCTCATGGCCCTCCTGGGCGGCCAGAAATCGGAGCTCGCGCTGGACGGCAAGCCCGCGGTGCTCGCCCTCGTCGGCCTGCAGGGCTCGGGAAAGACGACCTCCGCCGGGAAGCTCGCGCTCCACTTGAAGGGGAGGGGCCGCTATCCGCTGCTCGTCCCCGCAGACCTCGCGCGGCCCGCCGCGGTCGCGCAGTTGATGACCCTCGGGCGCCAGACGGGCATTCCCGTGTTCGATCCGGCGGGTCGCACCGACCCGGTCGAGGTCGCGCGCGAGGGCGTCCGGGAGGCGAAGCTCACGGGGCGCGACACCGTCATCATCGACACCGCGGGGCGGCTCCACATCGACGAGGAGCTCATGCGCCAGGTGCGCGAGGTCGTGGACGCGACGGGCGCCCGCGAGATCCTCTTCGTCGCGGACGCCATGACCGGGCAGGACGCCGTGCGCTCGGCGGCGGGGTTCGCCGCCGTCCTTCCGCTCACAGGCGTGATCCTGACGAAGACCGACGGCGACGCGCGCGGAGGCGCCGCGCTGACCGTCGTCAAGACGACGGGCAAGCCGATCCTCTTCGTCGGCGTCGGCGAGAAGCCGGAAGACTTCGAGGCGTTCCATCCCGACCGCATGGCGTCGCGCATCCTCGGGATGGGGGACGTGTTGACGCTGATCGAGAAGGTCGAGGCGCAGGTCGATGAGACCGCCGCGCGCCGGATGGCGGAGCGGGCGGGCGCGGGTGAATTCACCCTGGAAGATCTGCGCGAGCAGTTGAAGTCGATGCGGAAGATGGGCCCTCTTTCGAGCCTCATCGACCTTCTTCCCAAGGGAGGGGCGTTCCGGGGGCTCTCCGCGCCGGACGCCGTCGACGAGAAACAGCTCACCCGGGTGGGCGCCATCATCGACTCCATGACGGCCGAAGAGCGGCGCTACCCGCAGGTCTTGAACGGGTCCCGCAAGAAGCGGATCGCGGGCGGATCGGGGACGAACGTGTCGGAGATCAACCGCCTGTTGAAGCAGTACCAGCAGATGCGCAAGCTCATGAAAGCCGCCAGGAAGGGGATGCGGGGGCTCGACATGTCGAAGCTCCCGCTGCCGGCTCCCCGGGATCCGGGGTAGGCGGGGCCGCCTTCTGCTATGATTCGCGGTTTGCGTCGAGGGGATTCAGGTCGAAAGGACTCAGGATGCTGAAGATTCGCCTGCGCCGGATGGGCGCCCGCAACCAGCCGTACTACCGTGTCGTGGTCTCGGACTCCCGCCAGACGGCGCGCGCCGAGGTCCTCGAGGAGATCGGTTCCTACCACCCGCTCCGCGAGCCCGCGGCGGTCTCGATCAACCGCGAGCGCGCGGCATTCTGGATCGGCCTCGGCGCCGGCCTCTCTCCCACGGTCCGCTCGCTTCTCAGCCGGCCGGAGCCGCCGCCGGCGGCCGCGGCCTCCTGATGGCGCCCGGCGGGGAAGGAGCCACGATGCGGCGTCTCGTCGAGACGATCATCCGGCGGCTCTCCGACAATCCGGAGCTCGCTCGGGTCACCGAGACGTCCGAGGGACGCAACTCCGTCTACGAGATCTCCGTTCCCGAGGCGGACCGCGGGCGTCTGATCGGCCGCGAAGGCCGGACCGTCCGCGCGCTGCGCGCCTTCGTCGGGGCGGCCGCGTCGGCGCGGGGCAAGAAGGTCACGATTCGCGTCCGCGACTAGATCTCTCCGCGGCCCGTTCCGCGCCCCATCCCGTCCTCATCACCGTCATGCTTCTCGTCGGCCTCGTTCGCCGCCCTCACGGCCTTCGCGGCGAGGTCTCGGTCGAGACTCGATCCGATTTCCCGGAGCGCTTCGCGCCCGGAGCCGTGCTCGAATGGCAGGCAGCGGGCGTGAAGCGCGCTCTGACCATCCGCTCCGTCCGCCCGCATGGGTCCCGGCTCCTGGTCGCCTTCGAAGGCATCGCCGACGTCGACGCCGCGCGCGCTCTCTCCGGCGGAGCCCTCCACGTCGCCGAGGCCGAGGCGGCTCCTCCGCGCCCGGACTTTTATTACAGCCATCAGATCGAGGGATGGCGGTGCGAGGACCTCTCCGGACGGCTCGCGGGAAAGGTCCGCCTGCTCGAGCAGACTCCGGCGGGCCCGCTTCTCTCGATCGAGCTCGCATCCGGCAAAGAGGCGCTCGTCCCGTTCATCTCGCCGATCGTGGTCTCCGTCGACGAGCCGGGAAGGCGCATCGTCATCGATCCGCCGGAAGGGCTCCTGGACGTCTGATGCGCATCGAGATCCTCACGATCTTCCCCGCGTACTTCGAATCGCCTCTCGCCGAGAGCCTTCTCGGCAAGGGGATCGCGAACGGGCTTCTCAGGGTGGCGGTCACCGACCTGCGAACCTTTTCCGCCGACAAGCACCGGAAAGTCGACGACGAGCCGTACGGCGGCGGCCCCGGAATGGTGATGACCGCGCCGGTCGTCGCGGCGGCCGTCGAGGCCAGGCGGGCCGAGACCGGAGCCTGGAGCGTCTTCCTGACGCCCGACGGCCAGAGGCTGGACCAGGCCCGCCTCGAAAGTCTGGCGCGCCGCACCAGCCTCCTCCTCTTCTGCGGCCGCTACGAAGGCGTCGACGAGCGCGCCCGCCAGCTCGGCCTCTTCGACGAAGAAATCTCGCTCGGCGACTTCGTCCTCCCGGGCGGCGAAGCTGCAGCCCTCGCAGTCGTCGAAGCCCTCTCGCGCCTGGTCCCGGGCGTCGTAGGCAAATCCGAATCCGTCGAACGCGAATCTTTCTCGCAGGACCGCCTCGACCACCCGCACTACACGCGCCCCAGAGAGTTCCGAGGCCTGGAAACGCCGAAAGTCCTCCTCTCAGGCGACCACGCAAAAATCGAACGCTGGCGCCGAGCAAGAGCCCTCGAGCGCACGAAAGTCCGACGACCCGACCTCATAGCCCGCCGCCCCCCCGAAAAAGAGGAGGACGACCAACCACCACCGTCCCCCCCGCCCCCGAGGGAGTGAAAGCCGACGCCTGACGCCACGGTGAGCCTCGACCGCCTCACCGGACCCCTTCCCGAACACGAAAACGCGCCGACTTCGATATCCCGATCCGCGTGGCGCGCGGGCGCTCAAATGATTCCACCTTTCGCGACGCTCACGAGTTCTCTTCCGCGAAAGTCCGGCATGGCAATCCCACACTCGGTCCGGCACGCAGGCCCCGCCCCGCAAAGCCGCACCAAGAGCCCGGGGCCGGGAGCGCTCCCTGAGGAGACCCTCGAAATCGGCGCGCACCACACGGGCGACTGCGTCGCTCTATGACTGCGCCGATTTCGCGGAGGCGCGACTGCCACGTCCGGTCTTCCGCTTCGCGAGTCGCGCCGTGTCTCCGCAGGGAGTGCGCCCGGCCCCGGGCGGCTTTTCCGCAACCGTCCTTCCACTCCGCCCGACGCCGGGAGACTCGCGCGCCCGCCGGACCCACCCAGGGACCGGGGACAGGCGGGGCTAGGCCGTTTGATTCGACAGGGCGAGCTCGTTTATACTGGCCGTTCGCCCTGTTTTCCTGTCGGCGTGCCGCTCCACAGGAACCGGTCCCGGCACCCGAATCCGCATCTGCAAGGAGACGCCTCATGACCGACATGTTGATGGAAGTCGAGAAGCCCGCCCTCCGCTCCGGGCTCCCCGCGTTTGCGCCGGGAGACTCCGTGCGGGTGCACGTGAGAGTCCGTGAGGGCGAAAAAGAGCGGATTCAGATCTTCGCCGGAGTCGTGATCGCCCGCCGCGGGGGCGGTTCCCGCGAGACATTCACCGTCCGCAAGATCTCGAGCGGGATCGGCGTCGAGCGGATTTTCCCGCTCCATTCGCCCGTCATCGACCGTATCGAGGTGGAACGCCGCGGGGCCGTGCGGCGCGCGAAGCTCTACTACCTGCGCGAGCGCAAGGGCAAGGCGGCGCGCATCGACGAGAAGCGCGTCCAGTAATTCCGCTCGAGCCTCCGGCCCCGTTGAACCCCGAGCCGCTCTCCACTCTCTTCGCCGAGCTCGGACGTCTCGCCCTCCTCGACCGCCTGGAGCGGGAGATCCGCCGGCGCGGCTACCGCCTGGTCGCCGGCGTCGATGAAGCGGGGCGGGGCTCTCTCGCGGGCCCCGTCGTGGCGGCCGCAGTCATACTTCCGGGCGGCTGCGTCTTTCCGGGCCTGGACGACTCGAAGAAGCTCGACGCCCCGTCGCGCGGGCGCCTCGATCGGGAGATCCGTCATCACGCGATCGCGTGGGGCCTCGGCGTCGTTTCCGCGCGGGACATCGACGTGCGAGACATCCTGCGGGCGAGCCTCGCCGCGATGCGGATCGCGGTGCTGTCGCTGTCGCCCGAGGCGGACGTCCTGATCTGCGACGCCGTGTCCGTCCCGGGGATCCGGCGCCCGCAGCTCCCCGTTATTCACGGCGACGCGCTGTGCGCGTCGATCGCGGCGGCCTCGATCGTCGCAAAGGTCCACCGCGACCGGCTCCTGGAAGATCTCGGAAGCCGCTACCCGGCGTACGGGTTCGAGCACCACAAGGGATACGGGACCCCCGAGCACTGGGATGCGCTTCGCCGCTACGGGCCCTGCCCCGAGCACCGCCTGAGCTACCGGGGGGTCGTTCTGGATCGGGATTGGATCGACGAAGAGCCCGAAGCGCCGGCGGCCGTCCGGGCCCGGGGCGAGCGACGGAGGGCGTCGCACCGCCCGCAACCGACTCTTCTCGACGGTTAGAACGACCGGTCCGGGGAACGGGGACGCCGCGCCGGCGTTCGGTCCGTCGATCGGGCAGGGTAAACTTTAAGAACATGGCCACGACCCGGGACCAACTTCTCCAGTCGGCGGAGAAGAACGTCGGAAAGGGCAAGTTCGACCAGGCGCTGAAGGACTATCTGCGCGTTCTGGACGAGAACCCCAAGGACATCGCGACCCTGAACCGGGTCGGGGACCTCTACGTCCGCATGAATCGGCCCGCGGAGTCGATCCCCTTCTTCACGCGGATCGCGGACTTCTACTCCCGCGACGGCTTCTTCCTGAAGGCCATCGCGATCTACAAGAAAATCAACAAGATCGACCCCGCCCGGCTGGACGTCTATGACCGGCTCGCGGACCTGTACCACAAGCAGGGGCTGACGCAGGACGCGCGGAGCCAGTACCAGGTGCTCGCTGACCATTACCTGAAGACCGGCAAGACCGATGAGGCGGTCTCCGCTTACAAGAAGATGGCGTCGGTCGATCCGAACGATCTGCGCATCCAGGTGAAGCTCGCGGACCTGTACCGCTCGAGCAACCAGGTCGACCAGGCGGTGATGCAGTACGGACTGATCGGCTCGATGCTCCTGCGGCGCGGCGCCCATGACGAGGCCGCCGCGGTGTTCCAGAAGGCGCTCGAGCTCTCCCCGAACGACGCCGGCATCCAGAGAAATCTCGTGCGATCCCTGATCGCGCAGAAGAACCCGACGGCCGCCATTGCGATTCTCAAAGCCGCCCCGCGGACCGCCGACAGCCTCTCGCTCCTGGCGGAGGCGCAGCTCGAGATGGGAGACCGCGGCGATGCGGCGCGAACGGCCGAGCAGGCGATCGCGCTCGACAGCCGGCACGAGGGCGCGCGTCTGCTCCTCTCGCGGGTCCGCATCGCCGAGGGATCCTTCGAGTCGGCGCTCGGCGCGATCGCGCCCCTCGTCGACGCGGCTGTTGCCGGACGCGATTTCACTCGCGCCGGAAACGCGCTCGCGCCGATCCTCCAGGCCGAGCCCGCGCACGCCGCGACGCTCCGGAAGTTCGCCGAGGTGAGGGAAGCGGAGGGCAACTCGCCCGAAGCCGGACGGCTGCGCCTCTCGCTCGCGCAGGAAGAGGACCGGCGCGGGAACGTCGAGGAGGCGGTCGACAACTACCGGCGCGTCCTCGTAGCGACTCCGGGGCAGGCCGATGCGACCGAGCGCCTCGCGGTCCTGGCGCCCGCCGCGGAATCCGGCGAACCGGCGGCGAGCGCACAGGCCCCGGCGCAGGAGCTCGAGGTGGAGATCGAGGAGCCGGAGGAAAGAGCGACCGGGACACCGGGTCCGGGTGCCTCCGCGCTCGCGACTCCGGCGGCCAACCGGACCGCCGAGGAGCAGGAGATCGAAACCCTCGTCGTCGAAGCCGAGGTCTTCGCCAAGTACGGCCTGACCGACAAGGCAATCGAACGGCTGCGCGCCCTCGTCCGCCGACGCCCGGATCTGCTGCACCCGCGGGAACGGCTGGTCGACCTCCTGAAGGACTCTCAGAACCCTGCGCTGCCCCAGGAGGCGGAGGGCCTGGCCGCCTTCTACCGCAGCCAGGGGCGCGAGGCCGACGCGCATGCGCTGTTCGAACGCTTGAAGCTCATGCCTTCTTCGCCGGCGGCGCAGGACGCCCCCCCGGCGCCGGAGCTTTCCGCTCAAGGCGAGTCCGTCGAGACGCATTTCGACGAGTTCAACCTGGAGCCGGCCGCTCCGCAGGCCGCCTCGCCGGAGTTCGTCGAGGACTTCGGCTCCGAGACCGTGCGATTTTCGCCGAGCGAGATCGGTTTGGAGGGGCCGGGCGACGCGCCCCGGTCCACGGGCTCCACGAGGGTCCTCTCGCCGAGCGAGCCCGCGGCGGCGACGGACTCCGATTTCGTCTCGTACGAGGAGCTCGGCTCTCTTCTCGAAGACGAGATGCAGAAAGCCGGCGATCATCCGCCGCCGCCAGCGCCGCCCCCTCCCGCCGTGGTCGACGACAGCAACCTGTTCGCGGACGAGCAGCAGTTCTTCAACCTCGCCGAGGAGCTCGAGAGAGAGCTGGCGGAGGAGGCACCCGCCGCGGCGGCACCCGAGATGGCGGGACCGGAAGGGGAGGCCTCGCTCGAGGAAATCTTCCGCGAGTTCAAGAAGGGCGTCGAGCAGCAGCTCTCGGCGGAGGATTACGAGACCCATTTCAATCTGGGCATCGCTTACAAGGAAATGGGGCTGACCGACGAAGCGATCGGCGAGTTCCAGCTCGCGAGCAAAGACCCCGCTCGCGCCGTGGAATGCTGCAGCATGCTCGGGCTCTGCTTCCTCGAGAAGGGGATGCCGCAGCTCGCCGTGAAGTGGTACCGAAAGGGGCTCGAAGCCGGGGACATCGAGGAGACCGAGACGGTCGGGCTCCTCTACGATCTGGGGTGCGTCTACCAATCGACCGGTGACATGGACCTCGCGTACCGCACGTTCCTGGAGGTGTACGGCCTCAACACGAACTACCGCGACGTGGTCCATCGGGTGAAGGACCTCGAAGAGGTGAGGAAGGGTTGAGGCCGTGACGAGGAGACGCGCCGCAGCGACGCGCCCGCGGTGACTCTCGCCGCCGTTTCCCGCCCCGCCGGAGCTCCCGCGCTCCTGGAGGTCGCGGACCTCCGCGTCGAGGTCCCCGTCGGCGGAATCCTGCGGCCCGCGGTCGACGGCGTTTCCTTCACGCTCGAGCCCGGCGAAAGCCTCGCCGTCGTCGGCGAGAGCGGATGCGGAAAGACGCTCCTCGGCCGATCCCTCGTCGATCTCCTGCCGGAGGGCGCCCGGCTCGGCGGCTCCATCCGCCTGCGCGGGGAGGACCTCGCCGGCCTGACCGAGCGCGGTTGGGGACGCGTGCGCGGGCGCCAGATCGGCCTCGTCTTCCAGGAGCCCGCGGCGGCGCTCGATCCCGTGCGGACGATCGGATGGCAGATCGAGGAGGCCCTGTCGAGCAGCGGTAGGTCGGGATCTTCGGCCGTGCTCCGGCGCCGCGCGCGGGAGCTCCTGGCCGAGGTGAGCTTCCCCGATCCGGACCGCGCGCTCGCCGAGTATCCGCACCGGCTCTCCGGGGGGCAGAGGCAGCGCGCGTTTCTGGCGATCGCGCTCGCGGGCGACCCGGCCATCCTCGTCGCGGACGAGCCGACGGCCTCGCTCGATTCGACCGTCGCGGCCGACGTCCTCGATCTCATCGACCGCCTCCGGCGGGATCGCGGGCTCGCGCTCATCTTCATCACGCACGACCTCGCCTCGGCGGCGCGCCGCGCCGGAAGAGCGCTCGTTTTGTACGCGGGCCGCGTGGTCGAGACGGGGCCCGCGGCTGCCGTCTTTTCCGATCCGCAGCACCCGTATACGCGGGCCCTGCTCGCTTCGCTGCCGCGCCTGTCCGACGCGATCACCCGCGGAGCCCGGCTCTCCGCCATTCCTGGAACAGTGCCCGATCTCGCCTTCCGCCCGCGGGGATGCTGCGCGTTCGCGCCGCGATGCCCCGCGCGATTCGAGCCGTGCGACGCCGCGGAGCCCGCGTTCCAGCCGGCGGGCGGGGGGCTCGCCCGTTGTTTTCTCTTCGGCGGCGCGCCGCCGCCGGTGTCGCGGCCGGAGCTCCCCTGAGGGCCGCGGATCCCGCCGTGGCGCCGGGAGCCGCCGATCCCGCGCCTCTCCTCGCCGCGACGGACCTCCGCAAGCGCTACGCCGTGCGGGCGGCGCCCGCCGGCACCTTTCTCGAGGCCGTGGCCGGCGTCTCGTTCTCGATCGCGTCGGGCCGCACTCTGGCCCTCGTCGGGGAATCCGGCAGCGGGAAGACCACGATCGGACGCCTGGTCGCCCGGCTCGAGCGTCCCGACTCGGGAGAAATCCGGTTCGACGGCGACGATTGGCTGGCCCTGACGGGCAGAGATCTGCGGGTGAAGCGCCGAAATCTCCAGATCGTTTTTCAGGATCCTCAGACTTCCCTGAATCCCCGAATGAGGATCGGCGACCAGGTCGGTGAGCCCCTGCACGTCCAGGGACTGGCCACGGGCCGGGATCTGCGGGAGAGAGTCCGGCTCCTTCTCGCGGAAGTCGGACTCGACGAGGCGAGCGCGTCGCGTTTCCCGTCCGAGTTTTCCGGCGGACAGCGGCAGCGCATCGCGATCGCGCGGGCGCTGGCGACGCGGCCGAAGCTCGTGGTGTGCGACGAGCCCGTCTCGGCGCTCGACGCTTCGATCGCCGCCCAGATCGTCAACCTGCTGCTCGATCTGCAGGAGCGCCTCGCGCTCGCGTACCTGTTCATCTCTCACGATCTGCCGCTCGTGGGCCGCGTGGCGGACCGCGTGGCGGTCGTCTACCTCGGCCGCATCGTCGAGGAAGGTCCGACGGCGGAGGTCATTGCCGCTCCCATGCATCCCTACACGGCAGCGCTCGTGTCCTCGGTTCCCGCCCCGCCCGGAGCCCCCGCGCCGGCGCGCATCCCGATTCCCGGGGAGCATGTCCCGGCGGCGCGGATCACGGAGGGTTGCGCGTTTGCGCCTCGATGCCCGATCGCCCGGCCCCGATGCGCCGAGGAAGCGCCCCCCCTCGCGCCGGTCGGTCCCGGCCGCGCCGCGGCGTGCTTCTATCCTGGCGAGCTGCGGCTGCCCGGCCTCTGAGCCGGACTCCCGGGAAAGAGGGCGCGATCCCGGGAACCTGGACTATGATCCGGGCGGTTCAACGGGACAAACCGGATGGGACGAAAGGCGTCGCCCGGTGCGAAACATTCGCCCCCCAACCTGCGTAGAAGGGGAGACGAAGGAGTAACGGAATGAAGAGGTTCCCCAAGTCCTGGACGGTCCGCGCCCTCGCTGTCTTCCTGGGCGCGTCGTGCGCCTTTCCGGCCCTGGGTCAGGACCCGCAGGCGATCTCCACGCGCCCCGGGCAGCGCAACCCGCTTCCGCTCCCGGCGGCCGACAAGCAGGGCATTCCTCTCTCGCTCTCGCAGGCCGTTGCCCTCGCGGTCGCGAACAACGAAGACCTGAACGTCTCGGTCAATGCCGCGGAGTCGTTCGAGTACCTCATTCTGCAGAACCAGGGGATCTACGATCCGCTCATCTCGGCGGGCATCGCCCGCACGCACGCCGAAGACCCGTCCGCGTCGCAGATCACCTCCGGCGTCAGCGACAACACGAGCTTCAACGCGGGCGTCAGCCAGCTCCTCCCGACGGGCGGGCAGGTGCAGCTCGGCCTCCAGGGCAACCGCGGCAAGACGAACAATCCGTTCTTCGACGTGAATCCGGCCTACAGCTCGGGCCTTCTTCTCTCGTTCAACCAGCCGCTGCTTCGGGGCTTCGGGAACCTGGCCACGACGTGGTTGATCCGCATCTCGAAGAATTCGCGCGACTCGGCCTACCAGGACCTTCTTCGCATCGTGCAGGGGACCGTGAATTCGGTCGAGCAGTCCTACTGGGATCTCGTCTACGCGCTCCAGAATCTCGAGGTGAAGAAGGAGTCGCTGAGGATCGCGCAGGATCTGAACCGCATCACGCGCATCAAGATCGACGTGGGATCCCTCGCTCCCATCGACATCACGCAGACGGAAGTCGGCATCGCGACGGCGGAGCAGGACATCATCACGGCGGAGGGGTCGATCGGCGACTCGCAGGACCGCCTGAAGCGTCTCCTGAACTTCGAGCCCTCTCAGCAGAACGTTCCCATCGTCCCGACGGACCCGCTCTCGACGGAAGAGGTCACGGTTCAGCTCGACGAAGGGACGGCGACCGCTTTGCAGCGCCGGCCCGAGATCCTCTCGACGTCTTACGCCGTGGCGACGGATCTCGTGCGCTACCAGTACTACCGGAATCAGACCCTCCCGCAGCTGACCCTGAACGGGTCGTACGGGAGCAAAGGACTCGCGGGCTTCTCTGTCGACCCGAACACCGGCGTCGTGACGGACACGAACTTTTCGCAGTCCTTTCGGGACACCTTCGACCGCGACAACAAGAACTGGTCGATCGGGCTCAATTTCTCCTACCCGATCCTGAACCGGGGAGCCCGGGGCGCCAAGGGCGTCGCGCAGTATCAGTGGGAATCCGACAAGGCGCGGTTGTCGACCGTCGAGCAGAACGTCGTGGTCGAAGTGCGGGCGGCTGCCCGGGCGATCGACACGGCGCGCCGCTCCATCGTCGCCGCGCGGAAGGGGCGCGAGCTCGCGGAACGCAACCTGGACGCCGAGAAGAAGAAGTTCGACAACGGCATGACCACCTCCTTTCAGGTCAACCAGATCCAGCGCGACCTCTCCGCGGCCCGCACGGCCGAGCAGCAGGCGCTGGCGATCTACCGGAAAGCCCTGGCCCAGTACCACTACGCCATCGCGGACAACCTCGACTGGAAGAAGATCCGCGTCGAAGGAATGCCTGATTCCGCCCCCCCCGTCACGGATGTAAACTCGGCCGCGAAGTGACGGAGACGGAACAACAGAACCCCTCGGGAGTCCCGGAGCCGGCCTCCGCTTTCGGCCGGCTCGTCGGGACCTTCTTCTCGCCCGGCGCGACGTTTCGCTCGATCGCCGCGAAGCCCGGCTTCCTCGCTCCCCTGATCGTCTGGACGCTCGTGTCTCTCGGCCTGTACGCGGCGATGGCCCCCAAGTTCGACTACGAAAAGATGATCCGGCAGTCGATCGAGAAGAAGGGACAGACCGTCCCCGAAGACCGGATCCAGTCGATCGTGGCGACGCAGAAGAAGATCGCGCCGATCATCGGAACCTGCATCTCGCTCATCGCCCCCACCGTCGTCACCCTCATCGTGGCCCTGGTGCTCTGGGCATCGTTCAAGGCGTTCGGCTGGGACGTGCGCTTCAAACAGGCTGTCGGAGCCACGGCGCATTCCTATCTGCCGTCGGTGCTCGGCGCGCTGCTGCTCATTCCCGTGGTGATGCAACGGGAGTCGGTCGACCCGCAGGCGGTCGGTGATCTCCTGCGATCGAACCTCGGATTCCTCGTCGAGAAGACCTCCTCACCCGCCCTGCACTCGCTGCTCGGATCCCTCGACGTCTTTTCGATCTGGACCCTCATCCTCCTCTCAATCGGCTTCGCCGCGGCCGGCCGGACGTCCCGGAAGGCCGCCGGCGGGGTCGTGTTCACCCTCTGGGCGCTCTTCGTGCTCGGGAAGGCTGGTCTCTCGGCCCTCCTCGGGTGAGCCCTTCCGTCACAACTTCTGCCTCGGGACTCCGTATCAACGCGAGGGGGATCGGATCTCCATGCTGATCGACATCCGCGACATCACCAAGGCCTACCAGATGGGCCAGGAGCAGGTGAACGCCCTCTCGGGGGTGAATCTCGGCGTCGCGCGCGGCGAATACGTGGCGATCATGGGTCCTTCGGGGTCGGGGAAATCGACCCTGATGAACCTGATCGGCTGCCTCGACACTCCGACGTCCGGCTCGTACGTGCTGAACGGCCGCGAAGTCGCGCGCATGACCGACGACGAGCTGGCCGCGGTCCGCAACCAGGAGATCGGGTTCGTCTTCCAGACCTTCAACCTGCTCCCGCGGACGTCCGCGCTCCAGCAGGTCGAGCTGCCCCTCGTGTACTCGGGACTCCCGCGCCGGGAGCGCCGCGAGCGCGCCGTCGCCTCCCTCGAGGCGGTGGGCCTCGCCGACCGGATGACGCACCAACCGAACGAGCTGTCGGGCGGCCAGCGCCAGCGCGTGGCGGTCGCGCGGGCTCTCATCAACAACCCCTCGATCCTCCTCGCCGACGAGCCGACGGGCAACCTCGACTCCCAGACCGGCAACGAGATCATGGGTCTCTTCCAGCAGCTGAATCAGCGCGGCAACACCATCGTCCTCGTCACCCACGAGGAAGACATCGCCGCCCACGCGCATCGGATCGTGCGGCTCCGCGACGGCAAGGTCACCGAGGACCACGCCAACGCGAGCCCCGTGATGGTCGGCGCGAGCTAGCCGCCCGAAGGGCTAAGGACCCGGGCCTCCCGGCTCGAGGACCATCGTCGCCGCCGCAGTCCCGCCGAGCGGGAAGTCCCGGCCCGCGCGCCACAGCGGCAGCAGATTCCGGTACCCGCTCTCGAAGGGATTGCCGGACTGACCCGTCGTGTGGACGTACCGCGCGCCCGCGAGATCTCCGAAGTCGACGATCTGCCGGTAGCTCGGGCCGTCGGACATCCGGAACGATCCGTCTCGCCGGTAGCCGCCGACGTTCACCGTCGAGCCGTCGCCGCCCTGTCCGGTTTCGAGGCTGAACAGCCGGGAGAGGACCGGCACGCCGTCGAACGCGGCGTGCGGGAAGCGCGCCCGGTGGAGCCTTTCCCATCGCCAGCCGTCCGCCGCCGGTCCGAGGCGGCGGCCGAGCAGCGCGACGGCGCGCCGGAGCGTCGACGACCGGAAGTCCGCGCACGTCTCGCGGCCGCGGGTCCGGACGTCGTCGCACCACGCGGAGTCTCCCCGCAGCGCGTCGATCACGAACCGGGACCGCACCCAGGTGGCGGCCGGCTCGCTCAGCTCGTCCTCCGGCATCGTCGAGAGCGCCGCGTACCAGGCCGCGTAGATCGCGGCCGGCACGGACTCGGGCGCGAAGGTCCCGTCCCACCCCCGCAGCCTGTCGAGCGCCGACCGGCTCGCGGCGTCGGCGGGCGCGGTCGTCAGGAGAATCGGCAGGAGGTCGCGCGCCTGGTACGACACCCGGTCGAGCTGGATCGCCCGCACGTCGTCGACCGAGAGGCGCGGCGACGCCAGGATCCGGTCCTCGATCCGGCGCGCCCGGTACGGCTCGACCCAGTCGGCGTTGAACGGATAGGGATAATTCTCCGAGACGACGCGGTTGTTCGCGGTGACGACGTACCCGCGCGGCGGATCGAAGGTGCGCGGGAGAGACGCGAAGGGCACGGCTCCCGACCAGTCGTCAGCGCCCTCCCCGGAGACCGGCAGGAGACCATCGGACCGGGGCCGGATGGGGATCGATCCCGACGCGGTGTAGCCGATGTGGCCGTCCGCGTCGGCGTAGACGAAGTTCTGACCCGGACAATGGAGGAGCGAGACGCCCGCGAGAAATTCCGCCCAGTCGCGCGCCCGGTCGATCGCCAGGAACGCCTCCCCGGTGCGGTCGCCGGGATCGAGGCCCGTCCATCGGAGAGCGACCGGTCCGCCGAGCCGCTCGGCGCCCGCGAGGACGTCCGTCACGACGGGACCGTGGACGGTCGAGCGAACCTCGAGCCGGACGTCGGCCGCCCCGCGGACGCGGATCACCTCCGTCCGCCGGTCGAAGGCGAGCGAACGCCCGCGCCACAGGTACCGGTTCCCATCCGCGGGATCGGCGCGCTCGACGAAGAGATCCTGAACGTCGGGCTCGAGGTTCGTCAGGCCCCACGCGATCCGCGCGTTGTGGCCGATCACGATCCCCGGCAGACCCGGCAGCGTCGCGCCCTCGACGGAGAGGCCGGGCGCTTCGAGGCGGGCGATGTACCAGATCGACGGGGTACGGAGGCCCAGGTGCGGGTCGTTCGCGAGGATCGGGCGGCCGGACCGCGTCCGCGAGCCGGCGAGGACCCAGGAGTTGCTTCCCACCGTCTCGCCGCCGAAGCCGAAACGCTCGAGGCCCCCCGCCGCGAGAGCGAGGGGATCCGTGCCGCCCGGCTCCCGCTCCGCGAGGCTCCCGTCCCCCCGCACGGGCAGCGGGCGCGCCTCGGAATCGGCGGGCCGCTCCGGAGAGGGACTCTGCCACTCCTCGTCCCGCAGGATCGTCGGGAGCGGGGCGCCGGACGGCAGGAGCTCCGCGGCGCGAGGCGGTCCGACGAGAGAGGAGAGGCGCGCGCGGCGGATCTCGTTCGTGGCGTTGCCCGACAGGTCCCACGCCATGAGCTTCGACCAGACGAGGCAGTCGGCGTCGTCGAAGGGCGGGGGATCGATCCGGAGGATGCGAAACTCGATCGGCCTCGCGCGGGACGCCGCGAGGAATGCGTTGACTCCCCTTCGGTAGGACGAGACGGCCGATCGGGCTTCGGGGGAGAGCGACCGCAGCGCGTCTTCCGCGGCGCGGCGAAACCCGATCGTCCTCAGGAACCGATCCGTCGGAACGAGCTTTGCCCCGAGGGCCTCCGCGAGCCGGCCCGCGCCGATCCGCCGCTGGAGCTCCATCTGCCAGAGCCGGTCGCGCGCGTGCACGAACCCGAGGCCGAAGAGCGCGTCGTCGGCGGTCGCCGCCCGGATCGTCGGCACCCCGTGGGCATCCGTTTCGAGGCGCAGGGGCCCGTGGAGGCCGGTCACGCGGACCCGCCCCGAGCGCGCGACGAAGGTCGAGGCGACGACCGCCGCGGCCGCCGCCGCGAGAATCCCCGCCGCCGCGGCGAGCCCGATCAGGACTCGCCGGAAGCGGCGCCGGGCCGGCGAGATCCCGGCAGGCCGAGCTACGGCGACTTCCTGGGCGCGGCCGCGGGCGCCGTCGGCACGAGGGGATGCACGATCCGGGCGAGCAGATCGGGCTGCGCGGCGACTCTCTCGAGCCGCGGATATCTCTCTCCGCCCGTCCATTCGAGGCGGTGCGTCCGCAGGAATTCGCCGTTCTCGACTAAGAGCTCGATCGGACGGGTCGTCGACGCGCGGATCGCCTCCCGGAGGATCTCGCGAGACCAGCGGCGCCCGTTGACGGCGAGCAGCCGCATTCCGGGGCCCACGCCGGCGCGGGCCGCGGGGGAGTCGGGCACCACGTCGGGGATGGCGCCGTCTTCGGAGACCGTGAATCCCACGGAAAAGCGGACGTCCGTCGACGCGGACGCCGCCTCGCGGGCCTTCTGCATGCCGGAGGGCCTGTCCCCCCACGCGAGCTTCCATCCGCTCGCCGCGACGCCGCCGAGCGGCGCTCCCGGGGCGGTGGCGTCGAGCCGTTCCGTCCAGAAGCGCTTCCAGTCCCATGGCAGGACCCGGTTGAGCGCGGCGAAGACGTCGTCCGCCGTGTACGTCACGACGGCCGGTGCGCCGGTCGGCCCGCCGTAGAAGAGCCGGCAGAAGTCGTCGAGGGTCTTCCTGCCGCGGGACTCGCGGCGGATCAGGGCGTCCGCCTCGAGCCAGATGAGGCTCGACTCGGAGTAGAAGTCGACGCCACGCCGCCAGGACGCCCAGTCGGGCCGCGCCTCGTAGAGGATCTGGGCGGCGATGGCGGTGTCCTGCAGCGGCCTCCACGCGCGGCCCTTCTGCGCGTCCATTTCCGCCGCGGTCAGGGCGAGGTATTCGCGGTACTCCTCTTCGGTCAGGAATCCGGTCCGCGCCGAGAGGATCTCACCGAGGTACTGCGTGAGTCCCTCGTAGACCCACAGGAGGTCGCCATGCATGGGGCGATCGAAGTGACCCGGCTCGAGCCCCGCCGGGCGCCGGTATTTTCCATTCCAGGAGTGGACCATTTCGTGGGAGAGCAGGTCGGCGAGGTTCGCCTTGCGGTCGTCCTCATCGATGAGCGACCGCTCCGCCACGCGATCGTCGCTCGACTCGTGGTGCTCGAGGCCGAAGTGGGCGACGGTGTCCGAAAGCGTGAGCAGAAAGTCGTAATGCCGGTAGTGCCTCGCGCCGAACAGAGCGCCCGTCTCCGCAACGAGATTGCGGTACGCCGCCTGCGTCGCCGCGTTCATGTCGAGCGCCGCCGCGCTGTCGGCGGCGATGTCGATCCGGTGGGGGATCCCTCCGTCCGACGGGAGTGGCACGACGCGGAAATGCGCGCCCGCGAGGACCGGGGAATCGACGAGCGTCGAGAGCGGGACCGGCTCGAACCGGATGGGATCGGACCCGTCGCCGGCCCGGCCGAGCGAGGTCCCGAAGGACCATCCGGCGGGAAGCCGGAGCGACGCCACGACGTCCGTCCGATCCGCGTCCGCGCCGGCCGGATAGAGAACCAGCGTGTTCCACGAGATGACCGCGAGGTTCTCCGTCGCGGAAGATCCGGAGGAGAAGCTGCCCGCCGAAGCCGGCGACAGATAGTCGAGAGACACCTCGATCTCGGTGGCTCCCGCCGGGACCTCGCACGCAAAGGCGTACATCTCGACGGGATCTCGCTTCCAGGCAACGGGCCGCCCTCCTGCTGCGATGCGGAGGCCCGCGAGGTCCGCGATGGGGCCCGTCGGACCGTGCTCGCCCGGCAGCCACTTGGGATAGAGGAGCGTGAGAGGGCCGGGCGCCGCCTTCAGGACGAGTCGGGCGTGGAAGAGCCTTCGCGGAGCCTCGCGAGCATCGACCTCGAGGCGGATCGGCGCGGCGACGGGCTCCGTTCCGCGAGCCCGAACCGCGACAAGTCCAAGAACGACCGCCAGAACGAAACGGCCGGGAAAGGGCCTCATATCGCCTCCGGGAATCCCGGAGACGATATGACAGAACCGGGCGCGCACTCGCGCAGGGATCAGGAAGCGGCGGTCTCTCCCAGGATCCGATCTTTCAGCGCCTTCATGCGCTGGCCGAGATCCTCCAGCTTCTCGTCGCCGAAGAGCTTTTCCGCGGCGGGGAACAGCTCATCCTCTTCCTCCTCCGCGTGGTGCTCGACGTTCTCCTTCAGCACGGTGACTTTCGCCTCGAACTGCTCGTCCGACGCCTTCATTGGCGCGAGCTCGGCGAGGAGCGTCTTCACGATCTTGTGCTCCTCGAACGATTCTCGAACCACCTTCTTCGGTTCCTCCTCGGAAACGTCCCGGAACGCCTGGTAGAAGATCTTCTCCTCGATCTGCGCGTGCGCGTCGAGCTCCCGCGTGATCTGGTCGACGATCTTCTTCCGGGAGGCGTGCTCGCGCTCGCCCGCGTCTTTGAACTCGCGGAAGAGCTGGCGCACCTTCCGATGGTCGTCCCGCAGCATGTCGGTCGCTCTCGTCGAATTCTTCTCTTCGCGTGGGTCGTGTCCCGTGGCCACCCGGATCACGCGCGCAATCAAGCTCTCGTTCTGTTCCGTGGCCCCGCCCTCTTCCGAACCGGCGGACCTTCCCTTCCGGGCGCGATCCGGGAGTCCGCGGCGGGTGCTTCGACCGGGGGTCTCCTGTTCCATTTCTCGCCTCCTGTTCTCGTCTGTCTCCGAATCCGATCGTCTCGAAGCCTTTCGAGCAAGAACCATTCCGGGCCCGGGGCACGCGACGGGACGTTGTAGGCTCCTCGCAGGAGGAACGCTGAAAAACGTTCTCTATCTCCACGGTTTCGCGTCGTCGCCCCGAGGCCGGAAGATCGGGCTCCTCCGGGACCTGCTCGAGCCCCGCGGCTTTCGGATCATCGCGCCCGACCTCAACATCCCCTCCTTCCAGCGGCTCGACTTTCGCGCCATGGCGAAAGTCGCCTTCTGGGAAGCGAAGAAGCAGATGCCGGCGGTGATCGTGGGAAGCTCCCTCGGCGCGCTCGTCGCCCTGGAGGTCGCGCGAATCTCGCCGCCCGCCGCCCTCGTCCTGATCGCGCCGGCGATCGGCTTCGGGCGCCCGTGGATGGACCGCCTGCCCCCCGGCGACACGATCCCGTTCTTCCACCACGGCGAAAACCGGGAGCTGACGATCCACCGCCGCTTCTTCGAATCGATGGCGGCCCTGGACCTCGAATCCACGCCCCCACCGATCCCGGTCTCGATCCTCATGGGCGAAGAAGACGAGAGCGTCCCCTTCGAAGGCGTCGCCCGGACCTGGAGCGCCTGGGAAAAATCCAACGCCCTTCCTCCCGGCTCCCGCTTCGTCGCGATCGCGGGCGGCGATCACGGCCTGATCCCCCACGTCGCCCGCATCGCCGACGAAATCGTCGCCATGGACCTCATCCGCCGCACCGCCCCCTCCACCCCAACGCAGGTCTGACACCCTTTTCCCAACTCCGGGCCTTCTTCCTCTGCCGATCACAGCTGCACCAGTCGGGCGGAAGAGACGCCCGAGTCCGGGCGCGCTCCCTGCGGAGACACGGCGCGACTCGCGGAGCGAAAGACGGGAGGTGGCAGTCGCGCCTCCTCGAAATCGGCGCAGTCGCGGAGAGGCGAACCACCCTCGCGGCGTGCACCGATTTCGAGGGTCTCCTCCGGGAGCGCACCCGGCCCCGGGCTCACACTCGGGCTGATGCCTCGCTGCAGCCGGGCGAGGGCGCCCGCGCGGATGCCGTGAGCGAGGGAGCAAACGTTTCCGCGTCTTGCGTCGATCCAGCGACGCGACCGAACGACGAGCGGTGGCCCGGTCTGCTCAGTCACGCAGAGCCGACCCCTGCCGCGGAGGGCGCAGCTGTCAGCGGCATCTTGTTCTCACTCGGCTGGAACGAGCCGAAGGGGCTCTCGTTGTCCGGACTCGTTGATACCAGGCCCTCACTCGTCAAGAGAAATTTGGGGGGACACCCTCTGGAAAGGGGGTGGGTGGAGTTGCAGTACGGCTCGAAAGTCTTGTTCGTCGCCGATGAGTGGTCGGCGGTTGTATCAGGGGGGAGACGCCGGCTCCCGGGAGCGAGCCCGTAGTATCCGTTCTACGCCAGCGCCGGTCTCACACCCTCTTCCCACCCCTATCTCAAAATCACGGGCTCTGTTTCTTTTCTCGCCGATCGGCAGTTCAATCACTCATGGCGGAATGGGCGCCCGGTACCCGGCGCGCCCCCGGCGGCGCCGCGCGGCGATTCGCGGAGCGGAAGAGGGCAGGTGGCAGTCGCGCCTCCGCGAAATCGGCGCCGTCATGGAGAGCCGAACCACCTTTGCGGTGTGCGCCGATTTCACCGGGCCCCGGGCGCATGCTCCGGCTTGAGCCTCGCCGGAGCCCGGAGGCGGCGGAGCCCCCCGCGGAGGCCGTGGGTGAGGGAGCGCACCGAACTGAGACTGTCGTCTCGCTGAGACTGCGACCGAACCCGAGCGGCGGCCCGGTATTCTCGGTCGAGGCAGGGCCGACGCGTGCCTCCGCGGGGGGCGCAGCCGTCGCCGGGCGTCTTCATCCCGTGCCGCTGATACGAGCCGAGCCGAGCTAGTTGTTGTGGCTCGCGTCATCCAGGCCTTCACTCGGCGAGAAGGTGGGGACGGTCTCTGAAAGGGGATTGGGTGAGTTGCAGCTCGGCTCCAGAGTCTTGTCGTCGCCGATCAGTGGGTCTCGCGGTTTTCACCGGGGGCACGGATTTCTGTCCGGGTGATCGAAGTGGGCTGCCGCGGCTGGCTGGGACTCAGCCCGTAATACACTCCCGCGCTCATGGCTTTAGGAGGGCTGGGGCTCTTTTTTTTGGAAGCGGCGGCGGGGACTGGCTTACTCCTGCTGTTTTTTCCTGTTCGAACCCTGGGGAAGGGGTTTTTTACCCTTCATGCCGGCTGCGCGCTCGTTTTCATGGTGTTGGGGGTGCTGGTTCGGCCCGATGGGTTGCCACTTCGAACGGCCTGGGTTGCCGCGGCACTTTTTGGGATCTACCTGTTGGCGGCGCACGCGGGGCGTGCCGGGGCGGCGCGGCCCCTTCTGGCGGCCGCGGCTGTGGCAGCCGGGTATTGCCTGGTCCTGGTCTCGGGGGCGGCGGCTTCGGCGCGCGGGGACGGAGGCGGGATCTGGGTGGTCGTAGGGGCCGGCCTCGGGGGGCTGTTCTTTGGCGCCGTGCTTCTGACGATGAATCTCGGGCACTGGTATCTGGTTTCTCGGTCCCTTCCGTTTCGGTTGTTGGCGCGCGGTGCCGCGCTGTTCGCGGGGCTCGCCGCGGCTCGGACGGTCTGGCTCGCCGCGGCGATGGCGTTCCACCAGGGAGAGGGGCTTTCGGCTCTTCTCTCTCTCGAGAGAGATGCCCTGTTCTTTCTCTTCCGGATCATGTGGGGGATCGTGGGACCGCTCGCGCTCTCCTGGTTCATCTGGAAGACGGCCGACATGAAGTCGAACCAGGCGGCCACCGGCCTTCTCTACGTGGCGCTCGTGTTCGTCCTGATCGGCGAGCTGCTCTCGTCCTACCTCACGGTGGCGACGGGCTTCCCGGCCTGACCCCGGATTGCGCGCCCGCCGGTACTGCCCCGACTGCCTCTGCGCCCGCGAGTTCGCCGGGGACGAAGCGGGTGAGTTCGCCTGCGCGAAGTGCGGGAAGGCCTTCGAGGCCTCCTTCGACGGGGTCCTGGGCGCCGAGGGCGTCGAGCGCTGCGCCTTCTGCGGGAAGCGCGCGTTCTTCCTGCAGAAAGACTTCGACCAGCGCCTCGGATGTCTGTTTCTCGCCGTGTCGCTCGGCCTGGCGCTCTTCGTCGGCTGGAAGTACGGCTGGATCTGGTTCACTCCCGCGCTCCTGGCGAGCGTCGTGGTCGACTGGATCGTGGCCGCACGTATCCGTCCGGTTACGATCTGCTACCGATGCGACGCCGAGTACCGGGACGTCCCGCCAAATCCCCGCCACCGCGGGTACGACCCGCACGTCGCCGAACGCGACGCGGAGACGAAGACCGTCCGCCGGATGCGCTGATCTTCGACGTCTCGCGCCGCCTGGACGAGCGCACGCCCGCATGGCCCGGGGACGTACCCTTCTCGTGGCGGACGACGGCGAGCCTGGCGGAGGGATCGCAATGGGAGTCGAGCTGCTTCACCATGAGCGCCCACCTCGGCACGCACGCGGACGCCATCTCTCACGTGATTCCCGGCGGCGCCTCCGCCGGCGCGCTCCCGCTCGGGCCCTTCCTCGGTCCCGCGCGGGTCGTCGACCTGCCGGGGCGCGGCGAGGTCGGCCCGGACGCGCTCCCGCGGGCCTGCCTCGGCGTCGCGCGCGTCCTGTTCCGCACGGGGGGTCGCGCGTTCCTGGCGCCCCTCGCCGCCGTCCGTCTCGCGGAGCGCGGCGCCATCCTCGTCGGGACGGACGCCGCGTCGATCGACCCCGAAGACGCGGAAGACCTGCCCGTGCACCGCATGCTGCTCGGCCGGGGCGTCTACCTCCTCGAGGGCCTCGACCTGTCGGCCACGGAGCCGGGCGACTACCGGCTGATCGCGCTGCCCATGCCTCTCGCCGACCTCGACGCGGCGCCGGTCCGCGCCGTGCTGATCCGGGAGCCGCCGCCGCCCGAACCGGGGAGGAGGCGGGCGCCGAAGGCGAAGCCCGCGGCGAGGTCCCCGCGCCGCTGACGGCCGGAGTCTGAAGGCCGGCTTCCGGCGGCGGCGATCTCCTATCGCCGTCCGGCGCTCAAGGAGTCCCACTGGAGGATCGCGTTCCAGACGAGCGCGTAGGTGCCTCGCGTCTCGCCCCGCCAGACCGGGTTATTGGAGAAGAGCACGATGTGTCCGCGCTCGACGGGAACGTCGACGACCGCCGGATGCTGCGCGATCTCCTTGCCGCCTTCCAGGAGTCCGGAGACGAGGAGGTCTTTGGCGTCGCCGAATCGGAGCACGACGCGCGGCCGCGCCTCCGAAGGAATGACGAAGATCCCGTTGCGCTTCTGCTCGTCCGTCAGGGGCATCGCCTCCCAGGCCTCCGCCTCGGGCTCCTCGGGCGGCTCGACCCAGGCGCGTCCCGTCGGGCGGTCCGGATCGTCCGCCGTGCCACGGCCGGTGGCTCTCTCGGAGTCCTCGGGCTGCTGCCGGCGGCCGGCACGGCCGGCGAGGTGGCTCAGGGTGAAGATCGGGCCGTCGAACGCGTAGAGGGCGGGAGGCCTCGAGTACCCGTAGGCGATCGGACTCGAGCCGTCGACGATCTTGGAACGGACGACGCTGCCGGTGAGCTTCAGGCGATCGGGACGCGCCACGGAGAGTCCCGGCGTCAGGCCGAACCCCGCGGCGAGCTCGGCGGTGTCCATCGCGCCGATGACGAGCCCTCCGGCGCGGACGAAGCCGCGCAGGTGCTCGAGGCCCGCGAACCCGAGGCCGGGCCGCATGTCGTCGGTCTGGTCGGCGGTTCCCAGGTTCGGGGTCTCGGGAGTCTTCTTCCAGGGGAGGGGATTGCCCCACATGGGCATCCCGCTCACGATCGCCTGGGGCGACCGGCCCACCGGCGGAAACACGATGACGTCCCAGCGGGCCTTGAGGTCGGGCGTGCCGGGAGCCCCCGCGACCGTCTGGGTGCTGATCGAGTCGTACGGGATGCCCATCTCGTCGAAGGCGAGGCGCCACCATCCCTCGTCCTGCGTCGACAGCCACGTGTGGAGGATCGCGATCCGCGGAGCGCGGAGGGGGTGCGTGCGCACGTCGGGCATCGAGGCCATCGCGACCCCGGAGAGGCCGAGGTCGGACAGCGCCTTCGAGAGCTCCGCCGAACCGACGCCCCGCACGAGGAAGGAACCTCGCGGGAACTTCCGGCGCGCGGCTTCGAAGGGCTCCTCGGCGGCGAGGAAGTCCGCCTTCGGGAACCGGAAACGCAGGGTGGCGAGGGCCGAGTCGCCGTTGTGCGGGATCGCGACGACCGGTCCCGATCCCTGCAGGCCTCCCGCGGCGGCGACCGGGCCGGCGACCGGGCTCATCGGGGCCGAGAGGACGGCCGGATCGGCGACCCGGCTCACCTGCACGTGGAAGAGCTCCCCGAACGTCCAGCCGGTGTCGTCATAAGGGCTCTTCTGGGGATCGTCGGGGCTCCAGTACTGGTAGTCGAGGAGCATGTCCGCGATGCGGCTGTACGGCTGGTCCATGCGGACCACGTAGGTCCCCGAGGGAAACTTGCGGTTCTCGCGGGTCCATTTCGGCTTCTTCGCCTCGGGCTCCTTCTCGGGGGCCGGAGACGGTTTCCGGCGCGCGGAGTCCGGCGGGGCCGCCGCGGCGGCCGCCGAGTCTTCTTCGCCGGGCGTCGGCGCCGGAGCGGTCGCGGACCTCTGGGGCTTCGGCTCGGCCGGCTTCGCGTCCGCATCCGGGTCTTCCTCCGGCTTCGCCTTGCGGAGGACATCGACCCGCGCGGTGAACGACGCCGTGGCGCGCGACACCTCGCAGCCCTGCAGTTGAAGGATCCGGAGGAGCTCGGCCTGCGCCCCGGGACGGGGGTCGTCCGCGGTGAACACGTAGGCCGCCGGTCCCTCGGCGTTCGGCTTCTCGATCGAGCGCCTGGCCTTCCGGTAGAAGTTTCGGAGGAACTCCTTCCCGTTGTCCGCGAAGTAGTGGAGCGACACGATCAAGCCCGTCTGCTGGTAGTTGTTGTTGTTGCGCTGCGACCACCGGACGCGCGGCAGGGGCGGGTTCTGGCGATACCACGTCCGTGCGTAGTCGTCCGGGCGGAGCGTCCGCTCGACCGTGTCTGCGCCGGCGTTGCCGAACGTCTCGTAGAGGCGGCTGATGCCGTTGTGCGTGGCGGCGAGGAACATGAGGTAGCCCGGCGTCCACGTGTCGAAGGTGCCGTGCGTGAAGACGCCCGGCATGCCGAAGCGCGTCATCTCCTGGACGTTGTTCCATCCGAGCATCTGCCACTCGTACGTCAGGATGGGATCGAGCCACGCGTTGTACGGACCGTCGCCGACGGTGTTGTCGTAGAGGTAGGGGACGGACTCGTGGAGGTCGTGCAGCAGCGTCGCCTTCTGGTAGAGAAACTCGTTCAAGACGTTGCGCGTCAGCTTCAGGGTCAGGGCCATCCCGTCCCGGTTGTTGTCGTGCGCGACGTACTTGCCCCAGTACACGAGCGGCGGCCAGTTGAGGTTCGGGTGCGCGAGGTGCCAGTTGTAGACGTCCACCTGGCGGTCGCGGCCGTCGGTCTCCACCACGGGGGTGATCACCGTGATGACCCGGTCGCGGATCTCGCGGATGTAGGGGCTTTCGTCCACCGCCAGCCGGTACGCGAGCTCCATCAGGGCGGTGGGGGAGCCGGTCTCCGGCGAGTGGATTGCGCCGGTGATGTAGTAAACGGGCACCGAGTCGGCCACGAGGCGCTCCGCTTCGGCGTCGTCCAGCCGGATCGTCCGCGGGTCGGCGAGCTTTGCGAGCCGCGCCCGGTTCGCATCCATGCCGGCGAGGAGCTTCTCCGAGGCGATCGCGACCGCGATCATCTCGCGACCCTCCTCGCTCGTGCCGATCGAGCGGACGCGGACCCGCGGCGTGGCTTTCTCCAGCATCCGCATGTACCGGGAGACGTCCGCGGTATAGGGAAGGTGCCCCGGCGCGCCCGCGATGTCCCCGAGGACTTCCTTCGGCGTCGGCACCGACCTGGACGCCGGCAGGTAGTCGACGAGAGGGGACAGGAAGTAGGGCTCCGTCGTGTACTCCTTGATCTTCCTCGTGTAAGCCTCGTCCACCGGCTGCGCGGGATCCCGGCCCGGAGCGGTATCGAGGCCGAGGCAAGCGGACGCCGCGAAAAAGAGCGCCGCGGCCGGCGCCCGAAACGGCTGGATGCACTTCAAGATCTGGGCTCCTTTTCGGTTGTCCGTCTCTTCACGGGAAGATCCCCCGGATGCGCGTCGCTTCCTCGACCCGCCCGACGGCGAGCACGAGCGCGCCGGTCCTCAGGTCCGTGTCGTGCCGGCGCGCGACGCTCTCGACGTCATCGTATGCCCGGCGGATCGTCTTCTGGAGATGCGTGCGCACCATGTCCGCGTCCCAGAAGAAGGAATAGAGATCCTGGACCCATTCGAGGTACGAGACGGTCACGCCGCCGGCGTTCGCGAGGATGTCGGGGATCACGATGACGTCGTTGGCGCGCAGGATGTCATCGGCGTCGGGAGTGGTCGGACCGTTTGCGGCCTCCGCGACGATCTTCGCCTTGATGCGGGGCGCGTTCTGGCGCGTGATCACGCCCTCGAGTGCGGCCGGCACGAGGACGTCCACCGGGAGCTCGAGGAGCTCCTCGTTGGAGATGCGGTCTCCCCGGGCGGCGGCGACGCTGCCTTTCGAGGCCTTCACGGCGGCCACGGCCTCGAGGTCGAGTCCCTTGTCGTTGTAGATGCCGCCTCCCGAATCGGAGACCGCGACGACGCGGGTGCCGGCCTCGGCGAGAAATTTCGCGGCGAAGTATCCGGCGTTGCCGAATCCCTGAACGGCCGCGGTGGCGTTCTTCAGGGTGATGCCGCGCCGTTTAGCCGCCTCCTCGATGGCCACGAAACATCCCTCGGCGGTGGCCTCGTTGCGCCCCGCCGAGCCGCCGATCGAGAGCGGCTTCCCGGTCACGACGCCGAGCGTCGAGTACCCCTTCGTCATCGAGTACGTGTCCATCATCCAGGCCATGGTCTGGGAGTTCGTGTAGACGTCCGGGGCCGGGATGTCCCGGTCGGGGCCGAGGATGATCGAGATCTCGGACGTGAATCGGCGCGTCATCCGTTCGAGCTCGCCGAAGGAGAGCGCCTTCGGGTCGACGGTCACGCCGCCTTTCGCGCCGCCGAAGGGGATGTTGACGACGGCGCACTTCCACGTCATCCACATCGCCAGCGCCTTGACCTCGTCGATCGTGACGCCGGGGTGGTAGCGGATCCCGCCCTTGGAGGGGCCGCGCGCGATCGAGTGCTGGACGCGGTAGCCCTCGAAGACCCGCACCGCTCCATCGTCCATCTTGACCGGGATGGAGACGGTGAGCTGGCGCTTCGGGCTCCGGAGGACCTCGCGCGTCCCCGCGTCGAGGCCGAGAAGCTCTGCCGCCCGATCGAACTGGCGTCGCGCGAACTCCCAGGGGTTCAGGTTTTCCGGGGTAGCGGCCGGCTTGTGTTCCGGGGCCATGGATCCTCCTTTTCATCCGTCGAAAAGAGTCCTTTCCCGCCGATGTAGAAAGAGAGCGTTTCCAGGTGCACCTTCAAGTCCACGTTCTTGACGAAGACGTCCGCGGGCGGTGCGAGCCGGACCGAAGTGAAGTTCAGGATCGCCTTCATGCCGGACTCCCAGCACAGACTCGCCACCTCCGCGGCGGCGGCCCCCGGCACGGTGAGCACCCCGATCTCGATCCCGAGCGTTTCCGCGTCCTCGCGCAGCCCCGCCACGGGCCGAACGGCGAGGCCGGACCGCGTCCGCGTCCCGATCTTCGCGGGGTCGTCGTCGTAGAGGCCCGCGACCTCGAACCCGCCGGACCGAAAGCCCGGGTAGTCGGAGAGGGCGGTCCCGAGGCGCCCCGCGCCCACGATCGCCACCCGGCGCGCCGTGTCGAGCCCGAGGATCGTCACGAGGTGGCGGCGCAGCGTCGCGACCTCGTATCCCACGCCGCGCACCCCGAACTCGCCGAAGGTCGCCAGGTCCTTGCGGATCTGCGCCGAGTTCAGGTCGAACCGCCGGGCGAAGGCGTGCGACGAGACATGCCGCACACCTTCGGCCTCGAGAACCGCCAGGGACCGGACGTAGATCGACAGCCGGGAGGCCGTTGATTCCGACACGGACCGGCGGTCGAGGGTCATGGGCCGGAATCTCGGCGAAGCTTCAGGGGCCGAAGAAGGGAAACGTTTCCGCCGCGCTGCGGGCGAGGTCCCACAGCTTGGCGGGGAAGATCCCGATCGCGAAGATCCCCGCGGCGCAGAGGCCGAGCGCGAGGCGGTCCTCGATCGCGAGGCGGGGCGGCCCCTCCGCCTCGACGGTGTCGCGCATGTACATGAGGTAGACGACTTTCAGGTAGTAACCGATCGAGATCAGGCTGTTGACGACGCCGATGATCGCCAGGGCGTACAGGCCGCGGTCGACGGCCGCCTTGAACACGAAGAATTTCCCGATGAAGCCCGCTGTGGCCGGGATGCCGGCGAGCGAGAAGAGGCACAGCGCGAGAACCCCCGCCGCGAACGGCGATCGCCGCCCTTCACCCGCCAGGAGCCCGATCGGGTGCGGCTTCGTCTCGTCGCGGAAGAGCGTCGCCACTGCGGCGAACGCCCCGGCGTTCGAGACGAGATAGGCGAAGAAGTAGACGATGACCGCGGCCAGCGCGTCACGCCCGAACACCGCGAGCGCGATCGCGATGTAGCCCATGTGCGCGATTCCGGAGAACGCGAGGAGCCTCTTGACGTCGCGCTGCGCGAGTGCCACCACGTTGCCGAGCGTCATCGACAGGATGGCGATCGCCGCGATCGCGATGCGAAAGCGGTCCGGCAGGCCGCCCTGGAACACGGCGGCGAGCACGCGATAGAGCACGAGGATGCTCGCGCCCTTCGGTGCGACCGACAGGTACGCGACGGCGGGCGTCGGCATCCCCTGGTAGACGTCCGGCGCCCAGGCGTGGAAGGGCGCCAGGGACATCTTGAAGCCGAACCCCACGATCAGGAGAAGCAGCCCGAAGGCGACGAGGGGGTCGTTCGCGAGGCCCACCTGGGAGAGCGCCGAGATGCGCATGCTGCCGCTCTTGCCGAACAGGAAGACGATCCCGTAGAGGGTGAACGCCGACGCGAAGGCCCCGGTCAGGAAGTACTTGAGCGCGGCTTCCCCCGACGCGGGAACGGTCCGGAAGAACCCCGCGAGAACGTAGAAGGCGAGGGAGAGCAGCTCCAGGCCGATGAAGATCACCAGAAGGTCGATGCCGCGCACGAGCAGCGACACGCCGAGATGTCCCCAGAGAAGGAGTGCGTAGAACTCGCCTTTCTCCTCTCCCGTCCGGCGGAGGTAGGGCTTGGCGATGAGAATCGCGACGGCGGCCGTCCCGCCGATGAAGAGCCCGACGAGGTTCGTCAGCGCGGAGGTCTCGAGCCGCCCCCCGAACGACGTGCCGGCCGGCGCGGCGTGGAGGTAGTAAAGGGAGGCCGCGATGGCCGCCAGGGACACGGTCGCGAACCAGGCGCGCGTTCGGGGGAAGAACGCGTCGAGCAGGATGAGCAGGCATCCGGCCGCCGCCAGCACGATCTCCGGCGCGACGGCGGCGAGCTCCGCCGGCCCGAATCCCATTCCGCCGTTCACCGGTCCTCCGCCGCGCGGATCGCCGGGAGAGGCCGGGCGCGGACCTCGGCGCGGCGAGCGTTGACGGTCGTCTGCAGCGCGTCGACGGAGGGGCGGATCCGGTCGAGCACGTCGTTCGGCCGTACGCCGATCCACACCATGAGGAGGACGAGAACCGACGCCGCCACGAGCTCGCTCGCGCGGATCTCGGGCAGGGACCGGTTCTCATCGTGGACGAGCGGATTCCAGAAGACGCGCTGGACGAGCGTCAGCATGTAGATCGCCGACAGGACCACTCCGCTCGCCGCCACGACGGCCCACCAGCGGTGGGAGGAGGTCCACGTGCCGAGGAGGATCAGGAACTCGCCGACGAAGCCGTTCAGGCCCGGAAGGCCGATCGAGGAGAACGTGGCGACGAGGAAGAGCGCCGTCGTCACCGGGACCACGCCGGCGATTCCCCCGTAGGCGGCGATCTCGCGCGTGTGGCGGCGCTCGTACAGCACGCCCACGAGGAGGAAGAGCGCGCCGGTCGACAGGCCGTGGTTGACCATCTGGAGCACGGCTCCCGAGAGCGCCGTGGCCGTGAACGCGCCGATTCCGACGACGATCAGGCCCAGATGGGACACCGACGAGTACGCAACGAGGCGCTTCATGTCCTTTTGCGGGTACGCGACGAGCGCGCCGTAGACGACGCCGATCACGCCGAGGAGACCCACCCAGGGGCCGTACCGCATCGCGGCCTCGGGAAAGAGCGGCAGGGCGAAGCGCAGATACCCGTACACGCCGAGCTTCAGGAGAACCCCCGCGAGAAGGATGGATCCCGCCGTCGGCGCCTCGGTGTGGGCGTCGGGAAGCCAGGTATGCAGGGGAAACACCGGGACCTTGATCGCGAAGGCCAGCGCGAACGCCAGGAAGAGGACCGCCTGGACGCCGCCCGGGAAATCGATCCGGATGAGATCGGAGAGCAGGAAAGACCACTCCCCGGTCAGGGCGCGATGCCGCGCCGCCACGTACAGGATCGCCAGGAACATGAGGAGGCTGCCCGCCATCGTGAAGAGGAAGAACTTCATGGCGGCGTAGATGCGGCGCGATCCGCCCCAGATGCCGATGATGAAGTACATCGGGACGAGCATCACTTCCCAGAAGACGTAGAAAAGGGCGAGGTCGAGCGCGCACAGCGTCCCGATGACGCCGGTCTCGAGCGCGAGGAACGCGAAGGAAAAGGCGCGTACGCTCTTCGAGACGTGCGTGACCGAGAAGAGAAGCGAAACGGGAGTCAGGACCGTCGTGAGCATGAGGAGGACGAGGGAGATGCCGTCGATTCCGAGCGAGTAAGAGATGCCGAGAGACGGAACCCAGCTTGCGTGCTCCGCGAACTGGAAGCCCGGCATGGACGGCTCGAAGCGCATCCAGAGCGGAATCGAGAGGGCGAGCTCGAGCACGGAGACGCCGAGCGCGAAGGTCTTCGCGATCCGCGCCTGAGACTCGGGGACGAGGAGCAGCAGGAGGGCCCCCGCCGTCGGCAGGAAGATCAGCACCGAAAGCAGATGGTTCGAGAGCAGGTCGTTCATGGTCAGAACGCCCCGATCACGAAGAGCGTCAGCGCCACGACGCCGAGAAAGAACGTCAGGGCGTAGTTCCGGACGTTGCCCGTCTGGAGAAACCGGAGGAGGTCGCCGGTGAGCTCCACGAGAAACGCCGAGGCGTTCAGGACGCCGTCGATGATTAGGACGTCGACGATCTTCCACAGGCCCCGCGCGAGCGCTTCGAACGGGCGGACGAAGAGCGCGGCGTACAGCTCGTCGACGCGGAAACGGTCCCGCACGAGGGCATAGGCCCCGGGGAGAGCCGCGGCGATGCGGGCGGGCGGGCGTCCGCCGTCCGTGACGTACCACCGGCGCGCCACCAGGAGGCCGGTGGCCGCCACGGCGGTCGAGACGGCGATCAGGAGCCATTCCGTCGCATGGGAGAGGGCTGCGTGCTCCGCGGCCGGGAGCGCCGGAAAGACCGGCTTCAGGAAGGCCGCGAGGCGATCCCCATTTTCCGCGATAACCGGAGGAAGCCCGACGAAGCCCCCGACGATGGAGAGAAACGCGAGGACGACGAGCGGGATCGTCATCGAGCGGGGCGACTCATGGAGGTGGTGCGCCTGCTCGGCGGTCCCTCGGAATCCGCCGGCGAAGGTCAGCGCGACGAGCCGGTACATGTAAAACCCCGTCAGACCCGCCGTGAACAGCCCGATCGCGAACAGCCCGTAACGATGGTGCTCGAAGACGCCGGTCAGGATCGCGTCTTTCGAGAAGAAGCCCGCGAGGGGCGGAATTCCGGCGATCGCCAGGGTGGCGATCAGAAACGTCCAGTACGTGACGGGCAGCTTCGACCGGAGGCCGCCCATCTTCCGCATGTCCTGCTCGCCGCCCATCGCGTGGATGACCGATCCGGACCCGAGGAAGAGGCACGCCTTGAAGAAGGCGTGGGTCATCACGTGAAACATCCCCGCGACGTAGGCGCCGACGCCGCACGCGAGGAACATGTAGCCGAGCTGGGAGACGGTCGAGTAGGCGAGGACTTTCTTGATGTCGTTCTGGGCGAGGGCGATGACCCCGGCGAAGATCGCCGTTGCGGCGCCGACGATCGCGACGACGGCCATGGCGTCCGGAGCGAGCCGGAAGAGGACATTGCACCGGGTGACCATGTAGACGCCCGCCGTGACCATGGTCGCGGCGTGGATGAGCGCCGACACCGGCGTCGGGCCCGCCATCGCGTCGGGGAGCCACACGTACAGAGGCACCTGAGCGCTCTTGCCCATAGCCCCCACGAACAGGCAGAGGCACACGACCGTCAGGAAGGGCGAGAAGCGGGCGGGATCCGCCGCCGCCGCCCCGAACACCGTGCCGAAGTCGAGGCTGCCGAAGAGCGAAAAGATCCCGAACATTCCGAGGAGGAAGCCGAAGTCGCCGATTCGGTTGACGACGAACGCCTTCTTCCCCGCCGCGGCGGCGTAGTCCCGATCGTAGTAGTAACCGACCAGGAGGTACGAGCAGAGGCCGACGCCCTCCCACCCGACGAACATGAGGAGGAAGTTGTTCGCGAGCACGAGGAGGAGCATGGAGAACATGAACAGGTTCAGGTAGGCGAAGTAGCGTGCATACCCGGCGTCCGTCTCGTCGTGCGACATGTATCCGACGGAGTAGACGTGGATCAGGAAACCGACGAAGGAGACGAACGACACCATCAGCGCGGAGAGCGAATCGAGGCGGAACGACAGGTCGACGGAGAACGATCCGGCCGTGATCCAGCCCGCCATGGTCTCGACCACGGGGGCATGGTCGCTTCCGAAGAAGGGGAGGAGCCGCCCGTAGGCGGCGATCGTCGCGAGGGCGACCGACCCGACTCCGACGGCGGAGACGAAGCCCTTCCCGAGCCTCCGGCCGAACAGAATGCACAGCAGAAACCCCGCCAGCGGCAGGGCCGGAATCACCCACAGTGGAAGAGACGTCAAGCGCTCACCACTTGAGTAGCCGGATCTCGTTGACGTTGATGGACTCAGTGTGCCGGAAGAGCGCCACGAAGATGGCGAGTCCGACGGCGGCCTCGGCGGCCGCGATGGCGATGACGAAAAACACGACGATCTGGCCCTCGCGGGTGCCGAGCGCGGCGCCGTACCCGACGAGCGCCAGGTTGGCCGCGTTCATCATCACCTCGATCGAGAGGAAGATCGTGATCGCGTTGCGGCGCAGGAGGGCGCCCGCGATGCCGATCAGGAAGAGCGCGCCGGACGCGAGGAGGACGTCTCCGAGAGGGATCCCACCGATCATGACGACTCCCTCCGGGCGAGCACGAACGCCCCGACGAGCGCGGCGAGGAGCAGCACCGAAAGCGCCTCGAACGGCAGCAGGTACTCGGAGAAGAGGAGCCTCGCGAGCGGCGCGATCTCCGCCCCCGCGGGCCCGGACCGCCCCGCCGGCACGGACGCTCCCTCCCGCCGCAACAGGGAGAGGAGCGCCCCGGCGAAGAGGATGAGCGCGGCACTCGAGATCACGACCTGGAGCGGGCGGCGGTCCGCCGGGATGCGAGCCTCGACCTCGACGTTCAAGAGCATCAGCACGAAGAGGAAGAGCACGAGGATGGCGCCCGCATACACGATGACCTGGATCGCAGCGATGAAGGGCGCCGAGAGGACGACGTAGCAGACGGCCAGCGCGAAGAAGCCCACGACCAGGGCCAGCACGCTCTTGACGGGGTGCTTGTGCACGACCATGACGGAGGCGAAGACCACCATGACGGCGGCCGCCAGGTCGAAGGCGATGCGCTCCGCCGGGAAGCCGGCCATCACAGCACCCGGGCGGCGATCAGCCCCGCCGTCCAGAAGAGGTTCAACAGCGCCAGCGGCAGGAGGACCTTCCAGCCCAGGTTCATGAGCTGGTCGTAGCGGAAGCGGGGGAGCGTCCAGCGCACCCATACGAACACCCAGACGAAGAAGAGCGTCTTGACGGTGAAGATGACGATCGAGAGAACGGCGCCCACGATCCCGTGAGGAACGAAGCCGGGGAACGTCCACCCGCCGAAGTACAGCGTCACCATCATCGCGGAGGCGACGATGACGTTGATGTACTCGGCCATGAAGAACATGGCGAACTTCATCGCCGAGTACTCGGTGTGGTACCCCGCCACGAGCTCCGCGTCCGCCTCCGGCAGATCGAAGGGCGTACGGTTCGTCTCGGCGAACGCGGAGACGAAGAACACCACGAACCCGACGAGCTGGGGGATGGCGTTCCACTTCGGGATGACGTGGAGCCAGGTTCCGTTCTGGGAACCGACGATCTCCGTGAGACGCAGAGAGCCCGCGTTCAGGATGACCCCCGCCCCGGCGGTCGTCATGGCGAGCTCGTACGAGATGATCTGCGCGCTCGAACGGATGCCGCCCATCAGCGAGAACTTGTTGTTCGACGACCATCCCGCGAGCACGATTCCGTAGACCGACAGGGACGTGATCGCGAAGACGAAGAGGATTCCGATCGACACGTCCGCGCCGATGAGCGGCACGTCGCCCCGCTTGAGCGGCAGGGTCGCGCCGTAGGGTATGACGGCGAACGTGCTGAGCGCCGCGAAGACCGCGAGCGCCGGCGCAAGGAGGTACAGGCCGCGATCCGCGTGCGTGGGGATGATGTCTTCCTTGAAGAAGAACTTGATGACGTCCGCGAGCGACTGGAGGAGGCCGAACGGCCCGACGCGATTCGGCCCGGGCCGGTCCTGGATCAGTCCCGCTCCCCGGCGCTCGACCCACAGGAGCAGGGGAAGGAAGCCGAGGATGGCGCCGAGCGGGATCAACACGCGCAGCGCGACGAGGGCCCAATCCAGAAGCGAATCGCTCAGATCGCCCCCGTCGAGACGAAGAGGCCCTTCCTCATGAGGCCGCCGCCTTCGAGCTCGGCCTCGGTCACCTCCGAGTAGCCCTCGACCTCGGCCTGGATCATGCGCCGCAGGTCCTCCGGCTTCCAGTCGCGGTCGCCGTAGCCGAGCGCGTCCGCGAGCAGGAGGAAGAGCTCCCAGGCGGCCCGCACCGGCGGTTTCGGCAGGAAGGCCCGCTCGAACCTCTGGACGCGCCCCTGGACGTTCGTGAACGTCCCCTCCCGCTCGGCGAGCGAGGACGCGGGAAGGACGACATCGGCGGTGGCGGTCAGCGCGTTGACCGTCCGCCCGGCGACCGCGAGAAATCTCGCCCGGCGCAGGATCGCCACCCGCTCCGGGTCGTCGGCGATCGCCGCGAAGGCGGCGTCTCCCACGACGATCACCTCGGGCGTCGCGCGCCCCGCCAGGACGTCCTCGAGGCCGTAGCCGCCGGACGACGGCGACATCCCCATGTCTTTCGCGCCGGCGAAGTTCGCGCCGAAGTGGTCGCCCTCGATCCACTCCGTCTTCGACTTCATCCGCCGGACCCGGGAGCGATCGACGACGGCGTCCCGGTTGCCGCAGGCGAGGTGATCCGCGATCTTGCGCAGAAGGAAGTTCTCCTCGTTCGAGAGGTGCGCCGAGCCCAGGAAGAAGAGCGCGGAGGGACCGGCTCCCTCGATCGTCCGCCGGATCTCCGCGCCGATCCGGACGATGGCCGACGGGACGATCTCGGTCCGCGGCGCGTCCCCTTCGCGGACGGTGGCCTTGTCGATCTCCCGCTGATTCAGCTTTTCGGAAGAAAAGCGGCCGTAGTCGCACAGCCAGTAGTCGTTGACCTCCGGGTTCAGCCGGGGCAGAAAGCGATAGACGATCGAGTCCTTCGATTCGATCGAGATGTTGCAGCCGATGTTGCAGCCGGGGCAGACCGAGGGGGTCTTCTGGAGGTCCCAGACCCGGCGGCGGAATCGGAACTCCCGCGTCGTCAGGGCGCCCACGGGGCAGACGTCGGCGGCGCACGCCGACCAGTCGTTCGCGAGGGGCTTCCCGTCGTGCGTCCAGACGAGCGTCCGGCCGCCCCGGTCGAGAAACGTGAGCTCCCCCGTGCCCGCGATCTCCTGACAGAAGCGGATGCAGCGCGTGCACTGGATGCAGCGAGTCATGTCGGCGATGACGTGCGGACCGATCAGTGTGCGGTCGAATCCCGGGTACTGGCGCTTGCGCTCGTCGAAATCAGATTTCTGGTCTCCGTATCCGAACGAGTTGTCCTGGAGCTTGCACTCGCCCGCCTGGTCGCAGATAGGGCAGTCGAGCGGGTGGTTGATGAGGAGAAACTCCATGTTCGCGGCGCGCGACTGGACGACCTTCTCCGTCGTGGTCTTGATCGACAGGCCGTCCTTCAACGGCGTCGTGCAGGCGGCCTGGATCTTCGGGATGCCCTCGACCTCGACCAGGCACATCCGGCACTGCCCGACGACGGTGAGCCGGGGGTGGTAGCAGAAGTGGGGGATCTCGATTCCCGCGAGCTTCGCGGCCTCGATCAGGTTCACGTCCTTCGGGACCTCGATCGGCTTTCCGTCGAAGAGGATCGTGAAGGTGCTCTTCTCGGGAGGCGGAGCCGGGGGCGGAGGGCCCCCGGGCCGCGATTCCGCGGCGGTCGGGGGAGCCCCGGGCGGCTTCGGGTCGCCGCCGGGCTTCGGCGCGGAGCTCATGCCGTCACCAGCGCTGCCGCGCCCGGTCCCACGAGGCAACGCTTCTCTCTCACGTGATGGAGGTATTCCTCGCGGAACTTGCCGATCGAGGAAAGCACGGGGGCGATCGCCGCGTCCGCGAAGACGCAGATCGTCATCCCGTTGCCCATCTGGTTCGAGATCCGCTCGAGAAGCTCGATGTCTTCGGCGCGGCCCGCGCCTTCCTCGATGCGCGAAACGACCTTGTTCAGCCAGGGCGTGCCCTCACGGCACGGCGTGCACTGGCCGCACGACTCGTGCGCGAAGAACTTCGTCAGGTTCTGCGCCGCGTTCACGATGCAGGTGTCCTCGTTCATCACGATGATCGCCGCCGAACCGAGCATCGACTTCTTGGCGGCCAGTCCGTCGAAGTCGAGCGGGCAGTCTTCGATCTCGTCCGCCGTCAGCATCGCGGCCGAGGCGCCGCCGGGGATGACCGCCTTGACGCGCCGGTTGTCCCGCATTCCGCGGGCGAAGTCGTCGCCGAAGATGAGGTCCTTCATCTGCAGGCCCATCGGGGCCTCGTAGACGCCCGGCCGGTTCACGTGGCCGGAGATGCAGTACAGCTTCGGCCCGGTGTTCTTCTCGTTGCGCCCGATCTTCGCGAACCACTCGGCGCCGCGGTTGACGATGGGGACGACGCACGCGAGGGTCTCGACGTTGTTGACGATCGTGGGGGCCGCGAAGACGCCGGACACGGCGGGAAACGGCGGCTTGATCCGGGGCTGGCCCCTCTTTCCCTCGAGGCTTTCGATCAGGCCCGTCTCCTCGCCGCAGATGTAGGCGCCGGCCCCGCGGTGGACCCAGAGGTCCAGGGAGTAGCCGGAATTGAGGATGTTCTCGCCGAGGAAGCCCTCCCCGCGGGCTTCTTCCAGGGCGTCATCGAGCACCCGGGCCCCGAGATAGAACTCGCCCCGGATGTAGATGTATGCGGTCCGGCACCGCAGGGCGTAGGCCGAGAGGATGATCCCCTCGATCAGCTGGTGAGGATCCTCCTCGATGATGAGACGGTCCTTGAACGTGCCGGGCTCGGACTCGTCGGCGTTGCAGAGGAGGTAGACGGGCTTTCCCTTCGTGTCCTTGGGGACGAAGCCCCACTTCATGCCGGTCGGAAATCCGGCGCCGCCGCGGCCGCGAAGGCCCGACCGCTTCACCTCGTCGGTGAGCTTCTCGGGAGTCCACCCGCCCGTGAGCACGGTCCGGAGCGCCTTGTAGCCGCCGTCGTCGACGTACCCGCGCAGGGACCGCGAGTCTTCCTTGCCGACGCGCGCGAGGAGAACCTTTTCGGCAGCCATGGCGTTCCTACGCGTCCGCCGACAGCGTGTCGAGGAGCTGGTCGAGCTTCTTCTCGTCCACCGGCTCGTAATACGTGTCGTTGATCATGATCGACGGGGCCTTGTCGCAGCCCGCGATGCACTCGACCTCGACGACGGTGAACTTTCCGTCGGCCGACGTCTCCTCGAGATGAACCCCCAATCGGCGCTCACAGCGCGCGATCAGCCCCGCCGCCCCCGCCAGGTGGCAGGAGAGGGAGGTGCAGATCTGGATCAGGTTCTTTCCGACCGGCCGGAGGTTGTACATCGTGTAGAACGTCAGGACGCCGTCCACGTGCGCGGGCGACAGCTCGAGGAGCCGCGCGACCTCCTCGGCGGCCTCCCTGGAGATCCAGCCCCACGTCTCCTGCGCCACCCAGAGAACGGGCAGGAGCGCCGCCTGCCTGGTTGGATAGCGGGCGAGGATGCGCTCGATGCGGGCCTTCGCCTCCGGAGGGAAGTCGGCGGGGTGCCCCGATTCCTCGACCGCGTAGCGGCGATGGCTCACAGGTCGAAGGCCCCTTTCTTCCAGATGTACGCGTAGCCGACGGCGAGGATCCCGAGGAAGACGAGCATCTCGACGAAGAGGCCCGGGCCTCCCGTGCGGTAGATCAGGGCCCACGGGTACAGGAAGGCGATTTCCACGTCGAACAGGATGAAGACCATGGCGATGACGAAGAACTTGATCGAGATCCGCTTATGGGACGCGTCGAGAAGAGGGACGCCGCTTTCGTAGGTGTCGAGCTTGCGGCGCGTCTTCAGCCGCGGGCCGAGGAGGGTCGAGAGGAGGATGATCACGGCGGCGATGACCGCCGCCACGCCCATCAGAATCAGAATGGGAACGTAGTCCCGTGCCATGCGCGCCCCGACCTCCCCTCCTGAATCCGAAGCGTGTGAACTTTTTCACAAGCGTTTGGGACAGTCAAACCGGAGGCTTTTGGGTCGCTGCGCGACCGTCGGCCTCCCGCATCGCGAACCTCCTCCGCGCGGA
>JBDTOO010000009.1:0-74548 GCA_039933215.1 Acidobacteriota bacterium | reverse complement strand
CTCAGTTGGGAGGCCTCATGTACGCCATCGTCCGCGCGGGCGGCAAACAGATCAAAGTCACAGCCGGCGACGTCCTCCGGATCGAGACGCCGGCCGAGGACGTCGTGAAGGGTCAGGAGATCCGGCTCTCCTCGATCGTCTTCGTCGGCGGCCGTGAAGGCAAGGAGTCGAAGAAGCTCGACGAGGTGTCGGTGCGGGCGACCGTGCTCGGCCCGGTCAAGACGAAGAAGGTGCTGGTCTTCAAGAAGAAGCGGACGAAGCAGTACCGCCGGACCAAGGGTCATCGCCAGTCGATGATCGAGATCCGCATCGAGGGCATCGAAGGCGCGTAGGAGCGCAGCGGCCCGTCCGCGAACTTCTCAGGAGAATACCGATGGCACACAAAAAAGGTCAGGGCTCCTCCCGCAACGGGAGAGACTCCAACTCGCAGCGTCTCGGGGTGAAGCGGTTCGCGGGCCAGCTCGTCTCCGGAGGATCCATCCTCGTCCGGCAGCGCGGCACCCGTTTCTTCCCCGGCCTGAACGTCGGTCGCGGCAAGGACGACACCCTGTTCGCCAAGGTCGACGGCATCGTGCGCTACCACGACCGCGGCCGCGACGGCCGCGTCATCTCGATCGAGCCCGCACAGGCCTGAGGCCCGGCCCGCTGGGAGATCGGAACGCGAACGGCGTGCCCCTTCGGAATCGAAGCCGGGGCTGCGCGCGTCCCCTCCGATTCCGGTCCGACGTTCGCGCGCGTTCGACGAGCGCTTCTTCCCTCCCGCCTGACGCCTGACGCCTGACGGTCATCCTTCCATGTTCATCGACTCCGCGGAAATCCGCGTCAAGGCTGGCGACGGCGGCAACGGCTGCGTGGCGTTTCGCCGGGAGAAATTCGTCCCGCGCGGCGGGCCCTCCGGCGGCGACGGCGGCCACGGCGGGTCGGTCTGGGCCCTCGCGGATCCGTCTTTCACGACGCTGTACCACCTGCGCCACCAGAACGTGTACCGCGCCGAGAGCGGCGAGCACGGGATGGGGTCGAACTGCCACGGAAAGACGGGCGCGGACGCCGTCGTTCCCCTGCCGCTCGGGTCCGTCGTCGTCGATGCGGATTCCGGGGAGCGGGTGGCGGATCTCGTGCACGCGGGCGAAAAGGTCCTGCTCGCCGGCGGCGGCAACGGCGGCTGGGGCAACCAGCACTTCGCCAACGCGACGCGGCAGACCCCCCGGTTCGCCAAGCCGGGCCTGCCGGGCGCCGAGCGGCGCCTGACGATCGAGCTGAAGCTGCTGGCGGACGTCGCGATCGTCGGATTCCCCAACGCCGGCAAGTCGACGCTCATCGCGGCGATCTCGGCCGCCAAGCCGAAGATCGCCGACTATCCCTTCACGACCCTCGTCCCCAACCTCGGCGTCGTCAAGGGGCACGATCACCGCACGCTGGTCGTCGCCGACATCCCCGGGCTGATCGAGGGCGCCCACCGCGGCGCGGGCCTCGGCATCCGGTTCCTGAAGCACGTCGAGCGCTGCCGCCTCCTGTGCCACCTCGTCGACGCGTCGGCGTCCGGCGACGCCGAGAGCGACGTGTCCGTTCTGGAAAACGAGCTCCGCGCCTTCTCGGAAGACGTCGCTTCGCGGCCGAGAGTCATCGCCGCTTCGAAGTGCGACGCCGTTTCGGATCCGGATCGGCTCGCCTCGATCCACGCCGCTGCGAAGCGCCGGGGGCTGGCGTGCTTCGAAATCTCCGCGGCCACGCATCGCGGGCTGCCCGAGCTCGTCGGCGAGCTCTTTCGAGTCGGAGCCCGGCCGGTCGAGGCGCTCGTCTCCGACGAGGTCGCGCATCGGTTCCCGCCTCCCGCGGCGGAGCGATAGGAGCGGCCGCTTGAGAGTGGGGATATTCGGCGGCACGTTCGACCCCGTCCACGAAGGGCACGTCGTGATGGCGGAGGGTGCGGCGGCGAAGTTCGGTCTCGAGCGCCTCGTCTTCCTTCCCGCGCGGCTTTCCCCGCACAAGACGCGGCTCCCGACGGACGCGCGGCACCGGGTCGCCATGCTCGCCCTCGCGCTCCAGGGCCATCCGACCTGGTCCATCGATCTGGAAGAGCTCGACCGCGAGGGGCCGTCGTACACGGTCGATACGCTCCGCCGCCTGGCGGCCCGTCTCTTGCACGACGACCTCTGGCTGCTGATGGGAACCGATACGCTCGCGGGCTTCGCCCGCTGGAAAGAACCGGAGGCGATCGTGGCGCTCGCCCGCGTCGCCGCCTTCTATCGGGAGCCGTTCCGGGGGGAGGGGCTCGTCATTCCCGGCGTGGCCGGTCTCTCGGAACGCCTGGATGTTTTCGACGCCGGATCGGTTAGAATTTCCGCGACGGAACTTCGAGACGAATTGGCGGTGGGAGCGGAAGCGGCGGGAAGGGTTCCCCCCTCCGTCGCGGAGTACATCACGAAGCACGGTCTGTACATCCCGGAGGTCGCCGAGCGTTGAAGGACCTCTCCGCCCGTGACCGAGTGCGGGAGGGTCTCTCGGCCGCGCTCGACAAGAAGGCCGCCGCCGTTCTGGTCTTCAACCTCACGGATCTGACCACGATGGCGGACTACTTCGTGCTGACGACCGCGAGCTCCGACCGTCAGGCCCGTGCGATATCAGACGCGATCACCGAGGCGCTCGGCCCGGCGATGTCCGTCGAGGGTTTGGAGACGGCCAACTGGATCCTGCTCGACTACGGCGACGTGGTCTTTCACGTCTTCCAGGAGGAGGCGCGCCGCTTCTACGCCCTGGAGAGGCTCTGGGGAGACGCCGAGAACGAGACGGGAAGATTCGCGGCATCCTGAGCGGCCGCTCGTTGCGGCCGTAAAGACAGCCAGCCGCCGCGGCGCGCCATCCCATGGTGAAAATCGGATCGCTCGGCTCGCTGTTTCGGACGCGTAACCGGGGGCTCGCCGGCGAGATTGCCGCGCTCGAGCGCGCGCTCGATCTGCCCAGCACGGTCCTCATCATCGGCGAGAGCGGGACGGGCAAGGATCGGCTCGCGCGTGCGCTTCATGATGCGTCCGCGCGCGCCGACCGGCCCTTCGTCCGCATCGACGCCGCGAACCTTTCCGACGACCTCTTCGAGAGCGAGCTCTTCGGGCACGAGCGCGGCGCGTTCACGGGCGCCGTGTCGGCCAAGCGCGGTCTGCTCGAGGTCGCGGCGGACGGGACGGCCTACCTGGACGACGTCTCGTCTCTCTCTCCCGCGGCGCAGGCGAAGTTCCTGCGAGTGTTGCAGGAGAAGACGTTCCGACGGCTCGGCGGCGTCGCCTCGCTCACGTTTCGCGCGAGGCTCGTGGTCTCTGCGCGGCGGGAGCTCGCAGGACTGGTTGAGCAGGGAGGTTTCCGCCCGGATCTTTTCTACCGGATCGACGTCGTCTCCGTGCGGCTTCCTCCGCTCTGTGACCGCAGCGAGGACATCCTGCCGCTCGCCCGCGGCTTCCTGAAGCACGCGGCGCGCGCCTATCGGCGGCCGGGCCGCCGTTTCACCCGATCGGCGGAGGCGGCGCTTCTCCGGCACACGTGGCCCGGAAACGTCCGGGAGCTCCTTCACGTCGTCGAGCGCGCCGCCCTTTCCGCGGAGGAGGCCGACGTGGGACCCGACGATCTCCCCACGGGCTCGTTCGGCTCGCCCGAGACGATCCTCGCCGCCGCCGTCGAGCGCCGCTGGACGCTGAAGCAGCTCACCGACGTCTACATCGACGAGACCCTCCGCCGGGCCGGAGGCAATCAGACGCTCGCGGCGAAGCGCCTCGGCGTGTCCCGGAAATCGCTCTGGGAACGCAGCCGGAAGAAAGCCCCATAACGCTCCCGGAGGCGTTTGCGGCACCGGCCGGCCGGCGGCCGATTCCCCGGATTCGGGGCGGAATTCTCGGTTATCATCTCGCGTTCCATTCGCACCCGCGTTCCGAAGGAGCGGGGAGAAAGAGAAGGAAGCCATGCCGACGACGACCGCTCGACCGGTCAAGATGCCGAAGAGAGAGATGGAAAAGTACCGCCGGCTTCTGACCGAGAAGAAGACGAGTCTCTCCGCGGATCTCGCGAAGACGCGCAGTGCCGAGGAAGAGACCGGCGAAGAGGTCACGCAGGACATCGCCGACAAGGCGGTTTCTTCGTACACGCGCGAATTCCTTTACTCTCTCTCCGACAACGACCGAAACACTCTTCTCCTCATCGACCAGGCCCTCGGACGCATCGACGACGGCACGTTCGGCAACTGCCAGAACTGCGGCGTCCTGATGATGGAGAAGAGGCTGAACGCTGTGCCCTGGGCGCCGCACTGTGTCGATTGCCAGGAGCTCGCCGAGAAGGGTCTGCTCGAGAACTGACGCGCCGGACTTGCCCGGACGAGAGGGCCTCCTTCGGGAGGCCCTTTTTCGTCGGGCGACGTAGACTCGCCGCGTGCCCAGATCCGAGTTCTCCGCGAAGACGATCCCGAAGTTCGAGGACGCGCCTCCGGTGATCCTGGTGTCGGCTCAGGTGGACTTCTTCGTCGAAGAGAACGCCGCGGCGGTCGTCGATCGCCTCGCGGGGTCCGACACGGAAGTCCTTCGCTTCGAGGACGAGGCGACTCCCGACTCCATCGCGGACGCCCTCCTCCATCGCTCGCTCTTTTCGCCCCGGCGCGTGGTGCAGCTCGATGTCACCGGCATGCTCGGGACCGAGTCGCCGGGACAGCTCCTCGGCCAGTCCGTCGAAGCATGGGCCAAGGGGACGCCCGCGGGACGGCGGGAGGCGTTTCGGAGCGCCCGGGCGGTACTCTCGGCGCTCGGCCTCGCGCGCGCCGATCCCGCCGAGACGGCGGCGGCGGCGGCGAAGAAGACGCGCCGGAAGGAGGATGCCGCGGCCTTCGCCGACGTCCTCCGGGAGCTGCCCGAGGAGAAGGGCGGGGGAGGTGGCCTGGCCGCCGCGATCCGGCTGCTCCTCCGCCGCGGGAACGAGGGCACGGTCGCCCTGCTCACCGCCACCGCCCCGCCGACCGGCTCGGGTCTCGTCGCCGATATCGAACGGGACGGAACCCACCTCTTCGCTCCCGCCGTCAAGGACTACGGGGACGCCCTGATCCGCCTCGCCCGGTCCCGGGCGAAGGAGCGCGAGGTCTCGATCGACCCGGATGCGATCCAGCGGCTCCTCATCCGAACCGATCGCAGCCCGGCGATTTTTTCATCCGAGCTCGACAAGCTGCTGGAGGGCGCGGGGTCCGGGGGGCGCATCACCGCGGCGGAGGTGCGCGAGAACGTCGAAGACGCGGCGTCCGAGGACGTCTACGCCTTCTACGACGCGCTCGGGCGGCGGGACGCGGCCGACGCTCTCAACCGGCTCGCCCGCCTGTTCTCCGACCGGCCGGTCCGGATGGGGGAGCGCGAGGTCGACACCGACGACTACTGGCCGGTCAAGTTTCTGGGCATGGTCTCCTCCGAGATCCGCCACATGCTCCTCGTCCGTTCCGCGCTCGCCGGCCCCGGCGCGCCGCGGTTCCATTCGGGCATGCCCTACCCCGAGTTCCAGGCGCGGATCCTGCCGCGCCTGGCCGAGCCGGTGGCCCCGTTCGGTCGCTCGCCGTTCGCCGCCGCCAGCGGACAGGTGAATGGATACATCTGGTTCAAGGCCGCGCAGCGCGCGTCCCGCTACGAGTTGGACGAGCTGGCCCGGACTCTCTCGCGCGCCGCGGAAGTCGACGTCCAGCTGAAAAACTCGACGCCCCCCCTCGACGCCTTCACAGCCTGGATCGCCGAGCTCGTTGCGGGCGCTTGACCGGAGGCCTTTGGGTCGCTGAGCGACCGTCGGCCTCCCGCATCGCGAACCTCCTCCGCGCGGAATCGCGCGGAGACTATTCGCGATGCGACCGGGGCGCTTCTGGGGACGTGCCGCTCGTCCAGTTCGTCTCAGGCACAAGCCGCGGCTCGGCTCAGCCTCGACCGCTCAGAGCGCTCGCCTTGAAGGACTGCGCGCTTCCCGATCTCTCTCCCGTTTCCTCTTTCCTCTTTCCTCTCTCCTCTTTCCTCTACCGCCGGTTTCGCTTTCGGTTCGCGGCTAGAATGACGGCCAAGTGGCGGAACGTTTTACGCTGGATCTGGCGCCGCGCACCGCTCTCGTCACCGGGGGCTCGCGCGGGATCGGGCGGGCCGTCGCTCGGGAGCTTTGCCTCGCGGGGGCCCGCGTGGCGATCAACTACCGCTCGGACGAGTCCTCCGCCAATGCGCTCGTGCACGACTTGCGCGCGGCCGGAGGTGAGGCCATGGCGCTCGCGGGAGACGTGTCGGACCCCACGGAGGCGAGGCAGCTCGTCCGCGACGTCGTCGCCGCGTGGGACCGCCTCGACATCCTGGTCAACAACGCGGGAGTGTGGGAGGAGGACCGCGCCGGCGGGGGTGCTCTCGACGTCTGGGACCGCGCGCTGGCCGTGAATCTTCGCGGAGCGTTTCTCGTGACGGACGCGGCGGTGGCGCCCCTCGCTCTCACGAAGGGCTCGATCGTGTTCATCTCGTCGACGGCGGGCCAGCGAGGCGAGGCGGGACACTCGGCGTACGCCGCCAGCAAGGGTGGCCTCATCTCCTACACGAAGTCCCTCGCCGCCGAGCTCGGCCCTCGGGGGATCCGCGTCAATGCCGTCGCTCCGGGCTGGGTCGACACCGAGATGTCCGCCTCCACACTGGGCGACGCCGCCGCCCGGCGGGAGATCGAACACGGCATCCCGGTCGGCCGGGTCGCCTCCGCGCGCGACATCGCCGGACCCGTTCTCTTCCTCGTCTCCGACCTCGCCCGGCACGTGCAGGGCGAGATCCTGAACGTCAACGGCGGAAGCGTGCTCGTCGGATGAGCGCGGACGCTCCGGGATCGGCGGGATCCCGCCTGGAACGGTTCGACCGGAGGGACTGGCGTTTCGTCCTCGCGTGCCTGGCGATCCTGGCCGTCGGCGCCGGCACGACGGCGGCCCTCTTCCGCCGCGCGTTTCCCGAAGCTTCGATTGAGTTCCGCGTGAACCGCAACGAGGCGCGCGCGCGGGGCGAGCGGTTCCTCACGGCTCACGGCCGTTCCGTCGCCGGAACGCGATTTGCCGCGCGGTTCGGCGTCGACGAGGAGCCGAAGGTCTACCTCGAGCGCGAGCTCGGCCTCGAGAAGGCGTCCAAGCTCTACGGCCGGGAGGCCCGCATCTGGCACTGGGACCTGCGCTGGTTCCGTTCCGGCGTGAAGGAAGAGGAGCGCGTCTCGATCTCTCCCACGGGGGACCTCGTCTCCTGGAGCTCGGTGCGGCGGGAAGAGTCCCCCGGGCGATCGCTCGCGCGCGCCGACGCCCGGGCCCTCGCCTCGCGGTTTCTCGCGGAACGGGGCCTGGCCGCCGGACGCCTCCGGGAAGTGGAGGCCGTCCCGGTGGCGCGACCGAAGCGCGGCGACTGGACGTTCGTCGACGAGGTCGAGGGACTCCGGATGGCGGGCGCCACTCGTCGGTATCGGACACAGATCTCCGGGGACGAGGTGACCGGCTTCGAAGAGTTCGTCCACGTCCCCGAGGCCTGGCAGCGCGACTACCGGACTCTGCGCTCGAAGAACGAAGCGGCGGGACAGGCGGCGACGTTCGCCCTGATCCTGACTTTTCTCGCGATGCTCGGCGTGCTCATCACGCGGATTTCCCGGCGCGACGTCCGCTGGGGTCTCGTCGGCGCGTTCGGAATCGTGGGATTCCTTCTCGCCCTGCTCAACACGCTGAACAACATCCCGATGTCGATCTACGAATACGAGACCTCGAGTCCCCTCTCGAGCCATCTCACGAAAGAGATCGTGCTCGGCGTCTTCGGCGCCATCGCGATCGGCGCGCTGATCGCCTGCATCGTCGCGGCGGCGGAACCGCTCTACCGGGAGAGATTCCCCCGGCAGCTCTCCTTCTCGGCGATCTTCTCCGGGCGGGCACTGATCTCGAAATCGTTCTTCCGGAGCGTCCTGCTGGGCTACGCGCTCGTCGCGTTCTTCACGGGATACCAGGCCGTGTTCTACGTCGTCGCGGAGCGGTTCGGAGCGTGGTCGCCGGCCGAGGTCCCTTACAGCGACATGCTCTCGACGGCCTTTCCCTGGGCGACCGTGCTGTTGATCGGGTTTCTTCCGGCGATCTCCGAGGAGGGCATCAGCCGGATGTTCTCGATCTCGTTCCTCGACCGGCTCGGCGCGGGTCGGTTTCTCGCGGTCGTCATCCCGGCCTTCATCTGGGGATTCGGCCATTCGACGTATCCGAATCAGCCCTTCTATATCCGCGGGCTGGAAGTGGGCTTCGTCGGCGTCGTGATGGGGTTCGTGATGCTGCGTTTCGGGGTCTTGCCGCTCCTCGTCTGGCACTTCACCGTCGACGCGCTGTACACGGCGCTCCTGATGCTTCGCTCGCACGACGCTTACTACGTCATCTCGGGGGGGATCGCGTCCGGGATCCTGCTGGTGCCGCTCGTCGCCTCGGCGGTGCTGGCCGCCCGCCGGGGCGGCTTCACTTCGGACGCCGGCCTGACGAACGCGGACATCGGGTCGGCCCCCGAGCCGCCGCCGCCCCCTCTCACGGCGGAACCGGTGCCGCCGGTCCGGCGCGTATCGGCGCGCACGTTCGCGTTGGCCGGAATCGCCGCCGTTCTGCTGGGGGGGAGCTTCTTTTTTCCTTCCGGGTCGGCGGCTCGCGTCGAAGACGGGATCGGCCGCGCACGCGCCGAGACGATTGCGCGGCGCTTTCTCGAGACAAACGGGATCGCCTCCGGCAGATTTCACACGGTCTCCTACGGCGGCACGGGCTTCGCGGAGGACACGGACGTCCGGGGAAGCGAGCCCGCCGAATCCGGCCGGATCGACGGCTTCTCGGATGCGGCCGCTCGCTACGTCGTGCGGCGATCCGGCGTCGCCGCCTTCGAGCGTCTCGGCCGGACGACCCTTCCCCTGAACTTCTGGGTGGTTCGCTTCTTCGAGCCGATGCGCAAGGAGGAGTGGAAGGTCTTCGTCGATCCTCGCCGGGCGCGGGTCATCGGGTTCCTGAACCCCAAGGAGGAGGCCGCGACCGGCGGTCCGGCTCCGGACGACTCCCGGGCGCGCGCGCGAGCGACGGGGACGGCGGCCGCCCTGGGCTATCCGGCAGGGGACTACAGGGTGCTCGAGGTCGGCACGCGGGCCAGGCCCAGGCGCGTCGACACCACCGTCGTCCTCGAGTCGCGCTCCGGAGTCGCGGAGGCGGCTCCGCGGCTCACGGCGGTCTTCCAGGGCAGCCGCCTGTCCGCCTTCTACCCATCGATCCACGTCCCCGAGTCCTTCCTGGAGCGCGATCGCCGGAAGACGTCGATCGACTGGCTCCTCCTCGGATTGCGGATCGTCGCCTCCGGGGCATTCGTCGGCTTCGGGATCGTCGTGTTCCTGCGCGCCGCCCGCCGCTCCGATTTCCGCTGGCGGGGACTCCTGCGTCCGCTCGTCCCCGCCGCGCTCCTCGCGGCGGCCGCGATCGCGAACGCCTACCCGACGGTCTTCCGCCAGTACCGGACGGAGCTCCCGCTCGCGACGTTTCGCTTCACCGCGCTCATGTCTCTGCTGATCGGCTGGCTCGGCGTGCTGTGTGTGGCCGCGATCGGATTCGTGCTCTTCTCCGCGGCCCGACCGGCCTGGCAGCGCGCGCTGCGCTCCCAGGGCGGCCTCGGAGACGCCCTTCTCCGGGCGGGGATCGCGGCTGCAGGGCTCGCCGGGCTCTCCCGATGGACGCGGATCGTCGGGCGCGCGGTGCCGGCGCTCTTCGATCCGGACCCCTCCTTGCCTTCCGCGATGGAGAGGGCGATCCCGTCACTCGCGGTGCTCTGGTCGGCGGCGACCCTGACGTTTCTGGCGGCGGCGGTCGCCGCCGTCGTGGCCCGCGGATTCCGCGAAGCGCTGCTGCGGCGCGCCGACGTTCGGGCGCTCGTCCTGATCGGAGCGGTCGTGGCGCTCCTTCCCGGCTCCGCCCGGTCGGCGGTGGAGCTCGCGGGCGGCCTCGCAGGGTCCTTGCTGATGGCGGGGTGGCTCGCCATCTCGGCGTTCGCTCTGCTGCGCGATCACGCGGCGGCATGGGTGTTCTTCGGCGCGCTCGCGTTCGGCGGCTCTGCCGCTTCCCGGCTGCTCGCGCAGCCGGCGGCGGCCGACCGGGCGGCCGGATGGGTCGGTATCGCCCTCCTCGCCGCCGCGGCTCTCGCCCTCGTCGGGGCGAGGCGCCGGCAGCCGGCTGCGGCGGAAGAGAAGCCGGCACCGGCGGAGATCCCCGCCTGACGCGCGTTCCCGCGGTCGCGGCGCTCCTGTGCCTCGCCGCGGCGTCCCCGGGCGGGACCCGCCCCGGGATCCCGACGGCGTCCGCGCTTCGCGAGCGAGTCGGCGCCTATCGCGCCGCCCACGAGGTCGCGATCGTGCGGGAGCTCGTCGGTCTCCTCGGTGTGCCGAACGTCGCCTCCGACGGGCCGAATATCGAGAAGAGCGCGGCGGCGGTCGCCGCGGCCCTGGAGAAGCGGGGCATCCATCCCCAGTTCCTCCGCGTTCCGAACGCGCCGCCGGCGGTGTTCGGATCGCTCGAGGTGCCCGGGGCCTCGCGCACGATCGTCCTCTACGCCCACTACGACGGCCAGCCGGTGGATCCTCGCGACTGGACGGGCGACCCCTGGATCCCGCGGCTGCGCGACGGGCCCCTCGAAGCGAAGGGCCGGGAAATTCCGTGGGAGGACCTGCGCGCTCCGATTCCGCCCGAGTGGCGGATCTACGCGCGCTCGGCGAGCGATGACAAGGCTCCCGTGGTCGGCATCCTGACGGCTCTCGACGCGATCCGAGCGGCCGGCATCGCCCCCTCCTGCAATCTGAAATTCTTCTTCGAGGGCGAAGAGGAGGCGGGCTCGCCGCACCTCGGGGAGATCCTCGAGAAGTACGCGGACCGCCTGCGCTCCGACCTGTGGGTCCTCTTCGACGGGCCGGTGCACACGACGCGGCGGATGCAGGTCTACTTCGGGGCCCGCGGCGTCACGGATCTCACGATCACGCTCTACGGCCCCTCCCGCCGCCTGCACAGCGGACACTACGGCAACTGGGCGCCGAATCCGATCGCGGCGCTCGCGACGCTTCTCGCGAGCATGCGCGACGCCGACGGCTTTGTCACGGTCGCCGGCTTCGCCGATGGGGTTCGCCCCCTCACCGAGCTCGAGCGCCGCGCGATCGCCGCGGCCCCCGACACGGACGCCGCCCTCGCGGACGAGCTCGCGATCGCGCGACCGGAGGGGCGGGGAGATCGCCTGATCGCGGCCATCCAGAGACCGGCGCTGAATCTGCGCGGCATCTCGGGCGGCGCGGTCGGAGAGCGCGCGACGAACTCGATCCCGACGGAGGCGACCGCGTCGATCGACTTCCGGCTCGTACCGGACCAGACGCTCGAGGGCATCCGGAAGGCCATCGAGGCCCACGTGCGGGCGCGGGGTTACACGGTGGTGGAGGCGGCGCCCGACGAGTCCGCGCGGCGCCGGGGCCGCCTGGCGCGGATGGTCTGGGGCTCCGGATACCCGGCGTCCCGCACCCCGATGGACCTTCCGGCGTCGCGGGCGATCGTGGACGTCGTCTCGGGAGCGTCGGGCGGCCCCGTCATCGCCCTTCCCATGCTCGGTGGCAGCATCCCGATGCATCTCTTCCGGGAGAAGTTGGCGACACCGGTCGTGGGCGTTCCGATCGCCAATCACGACAACAACCAGCACGCCGCGAACGAGAATCTGCGGATCCAGAACCTCTGGGACGGGATCGACGTCTATGCGGCCATCCTCGCCCGCCTCGCCTGGGTGGATTGAGCCGATGCCCCTGTTCCGGAGCTTTTTTCTTGGAGGGTTCGAGTGCTCGAACCACCGGCGCCACCGCGACCACCAGCGGCTCGACCTGATCGCCTCGACGCATCACGACGCGCTGGTGCGCCGGGACTACGAGAGACTGCATGAAGTCGGCATCGACGCCGCTCGCGACGGCGTTCCGTGGCCGCAGGTCGACGCGGGCGGCGGTCGCTACGACTGGAGCCGCGTCGCGCCGATGCTGCGCGCCGCGCGGGAGACGCGTACGCAGGTCATCTGGGACCTCCTGCATTTCGGATTTCCCGACGAGGTGGATCCGTTCACCGCCGGGTTCGTCGAGCGCTTCCGGCGGTACGCGCGCGCTTTCGCCCGGCTGCTCGCCGGGGAGACGGATGAGACGGCTTTCGTCGCGCCCGTCAACGAGATCTCGTTCCTGTCCTACGCGGGGGGCGACGCGGGATTCTTCAATCCCTTCGCGAGGCAGCGCGGCGACGAGCTCAAGATGCAGCTCGTTCGCGCCTGTCTCGCGGCGACGGCGGAGCTGCGCGCCGCGATCCCGGGCGTCCGCCTCGTGCAGCCGGAACCCATCATCGACATCCTCGCGGACCCGACGCGTCCGCAGGACCGTCTCGTTGCCGAGAACTACCGGCAGTCGCAGTTCGCCGCCTGGGACATGATCGCGGGCCGCCGGAACCCGGAGCTCGGCGGCAGCGAGGACGCCCTGGATGTCATGGGTTTGAATTACTACGTGCAGAACCAGTGGATCCACAACGGCGCGGTGCTCGTTCCGTCGCATCCTCAGCATCTGCCCGTGCGGTACATGGTCCGCGAGGTGTGGGAGCGGTATCGCCGCCCGATCTTCATCGCCGAAACGGGCATCGAAGGGGACACGCGGCCGGAATGGCTGAGGTATATCGCCGGCGAAGGCCGGGCCGCGATCCGCCTCGGCGTGCCCCTAGAAGGGATCTGCTGGTACCCGATCGTCAACCACCCCGGCTGGGAGGATGACCGGCACTGCCCCAACGGCCTCTGGGACTACCCCGACGCCCGGGGAGACCGCGAGGTCTTCGCGCCCCTGGCGGCGGAGCTCGCCCTCCAGCAGCGGATCTTCGCCGAGCCGCCCGATGCCGGCGAGGGGGAGGGGACCGCCGGGACGCTTCCTCCCGCCGCTCTCGATCAGGCGGCGCGGGAGCTGGACGCCCTGACCAGCGTCAGCCGCCAGGACGCGGCGGAGAAGGGCTGAAGGGCTGACGGTCGGGCGGACGTTCGCGGCGGCGCGGGCGCCCCGAGGTCACCGCGAGAGCAGGACGGCCCGGGCGTAGATCTCGCGGGCCGGCCGGCCCGTCCTCGCGGCCAGCTCGCGGGAGAGCGCGCGCTTGTCCAGGCCGTCCCGGACCGCGTCCCGGATCGCGGCGTCCAGCTGGTCGTCCGAGATGGGAGCGCGATCTTCGGAGGCGGCAGCGCCCTCGACCACGACGGTGATCTCCCCGCGACCCGGTCCGCGGGACCGGAAGACCCCGGCGATCTCCGGAAGGGTTCCCCGCACCGCCTCCTCGTGCACCTTGGTCAGCTCCCGCGCCACGCAGGCCCGGCGGGGGCCCAGTACCCGGGCGGCGTCCTCGAGCGACGCCACGAGCCGGTGGGGCGACTCGAACCAGACCAGCGCCTCGCGGCCGGCGCGCCGCGCCTCGAGGGCCCGCACGCGCTCGCCCGAGCGCGCCGGCAGGAATCCCAGGAACACGTGGGGGACCGCGGGGATGCCCGACAGCGCGATCGCGGCGGAGACCGCGGAGGGCCCGGGCACGACGTACACGGGAAAGCCCGCGGCCGCCGCCGCCGCGACCAGCCGGTCGCCCGGATCCGAGACGGCGGGCATCCCGGCGTCGGACACGAAGGCGACGGTCTCACCCGCCCGAAGCCGCGCGAGCACCTCCTCTTCCCGCGCGGCCTCCCGGGGCGCGGGACACGAGATGCGGGCGGCCGCCAGCCCGAAGCGCGCCGCGAGCTTCGCGGTCACGCGCGTGTCCTCGCAGTAGATGGCGTTCGCCTCCGAAAGAACGCGGAGGGCACGGGGCGACAGGTCCTCGAGGTTGCCGATCGGCGTCCCGACGATCCAGAGGCTCCCGGGCTCCCGCGATTTCGGCATCGCCGGCAAAATAGCACGCGCCTCCGCGCCGTTATGATGACGTCGTGAGCCGTTTTCCCGCCGCCGCCCTCCTCGCGGTTCTCGTCCTCTTCGTCCCGTCAGTCCCGGGATCCGGCGCCGGCGCGATCGTGGACCGGATCGCGGCGACGGTCGACGACGTCGCGATCCCGGAGAGCGAGGTCCGCAAGGCCATGGCGATCTCCGCGTTGCAGCCCTCCCCGGGCGAGGCTCCGGGGGCATTTCGCGGGCGCGTCCTCGACGCGCTCATCGATCAGCGGCTCCAGTACCGGGAAGCGCTGCGTTTCGGGCCGGCGACGCCCGAGCCGGCGGAAGTCGACGGCGCTCTGGAGCGCCTCCGCGAACGCCTGAAGAGCCAGGGGAAGGATCCGGTGGCCGAGTTCGCCGCCGCCGGGATGACCCCGGACGAGGTCCGGGCCGCCCTCGAAAGACAGATCGTCGTGCAGAAGTATCTGCAGGAGCGATTTCGTCCGGTCGCGTTCGCGGACGAGGAGCGGGCCCGCGAGGAGTACGACACCGTCTATGCGCCGGAGCGCAGGGCCGCCGGACAGCTTCCCGAGGCGTTCGAGAAGGTTTCGGAGGAGATGCGGCGGCGGTCCCAGCAGCGGGTTTTCGACGAGGAATCCGAGAAGTGGATGAAGGAGATCCGCCAGAAGGCGCGCGTGTCCATCCTCAGCGACGACGCGTCGATCGGGGCCGGGCTCGCGGTGACGCCTCTTCCGGCCCAGACCCCGCGGCCCCTTCCGGCGGCCCCCGCTCCTCACTCCCCGCCCGTCGTGCCTCGCTCGTAAAAAGCGCGACCGCGCGGATCAGCCGGGCGGCCAGGAGAACGGCCGTCCTCCCAGGACGTGGAAGTGGAGATGGAAGACGGACTGGCCTGCGCCGGCTCCGTCGTTCGCGACCACGCGAAAGTCGGTCAGTCCCCGCTCGCGGGCGATGGCGGCGGCGCGCCGGAGGACCTCCCCGGCGAGCAGCGCATCCTCTTCGGCGAGCTCCGAGACCCGGGAGACGTGCTTGCGGGGGATGACGAGAACGTGGACGGGCGCCTGGGGATTGATGTCCTCGAAGGCGTAGATCCGTTCGTCCGAGAAGACTTCGCGCGACGGAATCTCACGCGCGGCGATCCGGCAGAAGAGGCATTCGGACATGCGGGCAGTCTACCAAGCCGACCCGCGGCGGCCCCGACTCAGCGGCGCGCGCCGGCGGGGAGGGGGAACGTGCCGGTCGGAATGGACGACCGCGTGACGCGCCCGCCGAGACCGGTGAGCTTCACTTCCATGCGGTCGTAGCCCCGGTCGAGATGGTAGACGCGATCGATCGTCGTCTCTCCCTCGGCCGCCACACCCGCCAGGACGAGCGCTGCCGAAGCCCGGAGATCGCTCGCCATCACGTTCGCGCCGGTCAGACGGGAGGGCCCTTCGACGACCGCCCATCGCCCCTCGAGGCGGATCCGCGCGCCCATCCGGACGAGCTCGGGGACGTGCTGGAAGCGGTTCTCGAAGACGGTCTCCGTGACGGTCGAGATCCCGTTCATCCGCGTCGCGAGCGCCATCCACTGTGCCTGCAGGTCGGTCGGGAAGCCAGGGTAGGGCGCCGTGGCGACGTCCTGGGGCTCCAGGAGACCCGCGCCGCGGACACGCAGCCAGTCGGGGCCGGAGGACACCGCGGCGCCGCTCGCGATCAGCCGCGTCGTCAGGGCCTTGAGGTGCGACGGGCGACAGCGCGTCACCGTGACGTCGCCGCCGGTCAGAGCGCCGCCGATCGCGTAAGTGCCGGCCTCGACCCGATCGGGAACGATCGCGTGCGAGGCGCCGTGAAGGGACGAGACTCCTTCGATCACGATCGTCTCCGTGCCGTCGCCCGATACCCGGGCTCCCATGGACCGGAGGAGATCGGCGAGATCCACGACTTCCGGCTCCCGGGCCGCGTTCGCGAGCGTCGTCGTCCCGTCCGCGAGCGTCGCCGCGAGCATCGCGTTCTCGGTTCCCGTCACGGTCACGGTCTCGAAAGCGATCTCGGCCCCAGTCAGCCGGGACGCACGCGCCTCGACGTAGCCGTGGGCGAGCGTCACCTCGGCCCCGAGCCGCCGGAACGCCTCCAGGTGAAGGTCGATCGGGCGGTCCCCGATCGCGCAGCCTCCCGGCAGCGACACGCGAACGGACCCCGAACGGGCGAGGAGCGGTCCCAGAACGAGCACCGAAGCCCGCATCGTTTTCACGAGGTCGTAGGGAGCGTCGGCGGATCCGATCTCGCGCGCTTCGATCGTCGCTCCCCCCGGCTCCGAAGAGAGAAACGCCCCGATGTGCTGGAGGAGCTTCTGCATCGTCCGGATGTCCCGGACGTCGGGAAGGTTCGTCAGCCGGACGGGCTCGGCCGTCAGGAGCGTCGCCGCGAGGCACGGGAGGGATGCGTTCTTGGCGCCGGCCGTCTCGACCTCGCCCGCGAGACGCGTGGGACCTTCGACGACGAATCGATCCATCGGAACGCGATTGTACGCGGCGTCCGGGATGGACAGCCGGGGCTACGTCCGCCTCAGCCGCGTCACGCGAGGGATGCCCGACAGGTCCACGGAGATGCCTTCGAACTGCCACGCTTCGCGCGAGCGCACCTCCTTCTCGATCTCCCGGGCCTGCCCGAATCCGATCTCGAACACGAACGGGGCGCCGGGAAGGAGGACGGCGGGCACGGCGTCGAGCAGCCCGCGGATGCACTCGAGGCCGTCGTCGCCGCCGTACAAGGCGAGGGCGGGATCGTGCTGCGCGACGGTCCGGGAGAGGCGGCCCGCCTCCGAGCGCGCGAGGTAGGGGGGATTCGAGACGACGAGGTCGAAGGGCGGTCCATCGAGGGCCGTCAGCCAGTCCGAGGCGAGCAGCTGGATCCGAGGGAGGACCCCGTGGCGGAGCGCATTCTTTCGGGCGAGCGCGAGGGCGTCGACGGAGGCGTCGATGGCGACCGCCCGGGCCTCGGGCAGCTCGCGGAGGAGCGTGACCGCGATGATGCCGCTGCCGGTGCCGAGATCCAGGATCCGGCGCGTGCCGGGCGCGGCGCCGATCGCCTGGAGGATCAGGACCTCCGTCTCCGGCCGAGGGATCAGGCCGCGCCCGTCGACCGAGAAGGGGCGGCCGAAGAAGTCCCATTCGCCGACGAGGTGCTGGACGGGAACGCCCTCGAGCCGGCGGCTCCACAGCTCTTCGAAACGGATCCGGGCACGGTCGGGGAGCGGAGACCGGGGCTCCAGGGCGAGCGGGTTGGCGTGGCCGAGGGCGTGCGCGAGAAGGATCCGCGCGTCCCAGAGGGTGGCTTCCGAGGAGCGCTCCCGGGCGGCGCGCGCGGCGGCCTCGAGGGCCTCGCCGGTCGTCATTCCGGACGCGCCAACGGGTGGCGGACCGCCGGTCGCCGGCGACGCCTCTCCGGGGTCACGCCTTCGCGAGCTCCGCTTTCAGCTTCTCCGACTGAAAATGCGCGGTCAGAGGCTCCACGAGCTCGTCCAGGTTTCCCTCGAGCACCTCCGCCATCCGGTGGGTCGTGAAACCGATCCGGTGGTCGGTGATGCGGCTCTGCGGGAAGTTGTAGGTCCGTATCTTTTCGGAGCGGTCTCCGGATCCCACCATTTTCTTGCGCTCGGCTGCGATCGCGCCGTCGTGCTTCTCCCTCTCCATCTCGAGCAGGCGCGACTTGAGCACGCGCATCGCCTTCGCTTTGTTCTTGATCTGACTCCGCTCGTCCTGGCACTGAACCACGACGCCGGTCGGGACGTGGGTCAGACGCACCGCGGAATAGGTCGTGTTGACGCCCTGCCCGCCCGGTCCGGACGCGCAGAAGCGGTCCACGCGGATGTCCTTGTCGGCGACCTGGATGTCCATCTCTTCCGCCTCGGGAAGGACCGCCACGGTCGCCGCCGACGTGTGGATGCGCCCCGAGGACTCGGTGGCAGGCACGCGCTGGACCCGGTGGACGCCGCCCTCGTACTTCAGCTTCGAATAGGCCCCCGCGCCCTCGATCAGCGCGGTGATGGCCTTCAAGCCTCCGATGCCCGTGTCGTCCCGGTCGACGATGTCGATCTTCCAGCGCCGGCGCTCCGCGTAGCGCTCGTACATCCGGAAGAGCTGGCTCGCGAACAGGGCCGCCTCCTCGCCGCCGGTGCCCGCCCGGATCTCGATGAAGACGTTGCGCGCGTCGTTCGGGTCCTTCGGGAGCAGGAGGACCTTCAGATCCTCGTCGACCTGTTCGAGAGCGGCGGTCAGAGCGGCCCGCTCGGACGAGGCCATCTGGTAGAGCTCGTCTCCTGGCGAGAGAGACTCGGTGAGCTCCCGGGCACCCTGGAGCTCCCGGGCCAGCCGGGTGCGCTCCTCGATCTTGGCGACGATCGGCTCGAACTCCGAGATCGTCCGCTGGGCGTCGCGGACGGCCTTGTGGTCCTGGACGAACTCGGGATCGCCGAGGCGGCCCCGGATCTCTTCGTAACGGCGGCGGATGTCTTCGAGCTTTTCGAGCATGGAAAATCCCGGCGGTCAGGACGAAGCCTGGCCGCAAACGAGCGGATTCCGTTCCGCTAGAGGAAAAGACGGTGGAGGGCGGGAGACGCCGTCACGTCCGGCTAAGCGGAGGCGGCGGGCTTTTTCTCGTACCGCTTCCGGAACCGCTCGACGCGGCCGGCGGAGTCGACGAGCTTCTGCTTGCCGGTGAAGAAGGGGTGGCACTTGCTGCAGATCTCGAGCCGCAGCTCCTTCTTGGTCGACCGGGTCGTCCAGGTCTCGCCGCAGGCGCAGTGGACGTTGACGTCGTGATACTCGGGGTGGAGGTTCTGTTTCATGGAACCGCGCATTTTAAAGCACCGAGGCCGCCGACGCAAGCCGGCCCTGCGGCGATCCGCGCGGCGCGGCCCCGGCCGGCTCCGCAACCTCTTCTCCTGCAACCATCTTCGGTCTACGGCAAGGTAGAATCCGCCCGGTCGCCGTGTTTTACCTCTACCTCACCGCTCCCGGCATGCCGGCGCAGAAATTCCTGCTCGACCGGCCGGTGACCACTATCGGCCGGTCGTCGATGAACGATCTTCCGATCGCCGACAAGATGCTCTCGCGCCAGCACGCGCGGATCGTCAAGGACGGCAACGGCGGCGTCTCGATCGAGGACATGGGATCCCGCAACGGGACTTTCGTCAACGGCGAGCGGCTGACCGTTCTCCTTCCGCTGAAGTCGGGCGATCGGATCACGGTCGGCGGCGTGACGCTGAAGGTGGAATCGGAATCGACGACGCGCGTCCGGATCGACGAGTTCGCGGGTGAGGACGCGCTCGACAACACGATCCTCAAGGCCTCCGCCGAGCTCCTTCGCAAGCCCACCCAGACGGATCCCCGGCTTCCCGCGGAACAGCTGTCGAAGCTGATCGAATCGCTGCGGGTCGTCAACGAGCTGACGATCGAGCTCCTCCGCGACATCTCCGTCGACGAGCTCCTGAAGTTCCTGATGGACAAGGTCTTCGAAACCCTGATGCCGGACCGCGCGGTCGTCATGCTCCGCTCGGGCGTCACGAACGAGCTCGTGCCCGCCGTCGTGCGCGTCGGAGAGGGGATCTCCGCGGAGGACATCCGCCTCTCGAAGACCCTCGTCGCGGCGGTCGTCGAGAAGAAGAACGGCCTCCTCCTGATGGATACGGCGAACTCCTCCGGGGTCTCTCTCTCCGAATCCATCCGCCTGTCGGGAATCAAGTCCGTGCTCGCGGCGCCCCTCGAGAACGGGGGAGAGGTCGTCGGCCTGATCTATGTGGACGTCCGGATGGGTCACCGCTCCTTCGAGGAGGCCGACCTGCGTCTCCTGACGTCCCTTGCGAACGTGGCGGCCGCGAAGATCCAGAACGCGCGCCTCATGGCGGAGGCTGCGGAGAAGAGGCAGATGGACCGCGAGTTCGCGCTCGCGCAGGAGATCCAGCAGCGGCTGCTTCCGGATCAGCCCCCCGAAGTGGCGGGCTACGAGCTCTGGGGGTCGAACGTCCCGTCGCGGCAGGTCTCCGGGGACTATTTCGACTTCAAGCCGCGCCCCGACGGGAAGATCTACTGCGCGATCGCCGACGTCTGCGGCAAAGGCGTCGGTCCCGCGCTCCTCATGGCCTCTCTCCAGGCGTCGTTTCACGCCTGGGCGGACGAGCTCGTCCCGGTGTCGGAGATGACGGGCCGTCTCTCCGAGGCCATCTCGCGCCGCACGGGACCCGATCGCTTCATCACCTTCTTTCTCCTCCTGTTCGATCCAGCCACGTCGGAGATCGAGTACACGAACGCCGGGCACAACCAGGGCCTGGTCATCCGCAAGAGCGGCGAGATCGAGGAGCTTCCCTCGCACGGACTGCCTCTGGCCCTGTTCCCCGGGCGGCCCTACGGGTCTTCCAGGATCTCCCTCGCTCCGGACGATCTCTTCTGTCTCTACACGGACGGCGTGACGGAGGCGGCCGATCCCGCCGGGGAGGAGTTCGGTCTCGACCGGCTCAAGCAGTTCCTCGGCACACAGGTCGGGACGGGCCCCGCCGAGATCGACGAGGCGCTGGGCCGAACCCTCGAGCAGCACGCCGCGGGGGAGCATTTCGCGGATGACCGAACGCTCCTGATGATCCGCCGGGTCTCCTAACTCGAACGTCCATGGAGATCCCCGGGGCCGTCGTTCGCTCTCGCGGGATCGGCACCGGGCGGCGCGGGCCGGAGACTCTCGCGGTGCGCGAGCTTGACCGTACGACGAGAGCGGCTCTCCGGGAATGAGCCGCCTCCTCGTCGAGAACGGCACGCTGATCGGCCTGGCGAGCCCGGCCGACATCCGGATCGCGGACCTCTACGCCGAAGACGGAACCATCCGCGCTGTCGGGGAGGAGGCGGGCCGCCTCGCCGCGGTCACCGGCGAGCCGGTCGAAAAATTGAACGCCCGCGGGAAATGGATCATCCCGGGCTTCGTGCAGGCGCACCTCCATCTCTGTCAGACGCTTCTCCGAAACGGTCCGGAAGACCTTCAGCTGCTCTCCTGGCTCGAACGCCACGTCTGGCCGGGAGAAGCGTCCCACGACGCGGAGACCATGATGGTCTCGGCACGGCTCGGTCTCTCCGAATGCCTCGCCGGCGGCGTGACTGCCGTCCTCGACATGGGCACCGTCCGGCACTCCGACTCTCTGTTCCGGGCGGCCGCGCGCTCGGGGATCCGGTACACGGGCGGCAACGCCCTCATGGACGACCCCGACACGACGCCCGTGAACCTCCGAGCGCGGGCGGACGACGGCCTGGCGGAGACGGAGCGCCTTCGCGTCACGTGGCACGGCCGCGAACGCGGAAGGCTCCGCGTCGCCGTCCAACCCCGGTTCGCGGTGACCTCGACCGAGGAGCTCCTCCGTGGCGCGGCGGAGCTCGCCGCCGACCGGAACCTGATCCTCCATACGCACGCCAGCGAGAACCGGGACGAGGTCGAGCTGGTCCGCATGCGCACCGGCATGGGGAACCTCGCCTACCTCGACGGGCTCGGGCTTCTCACGCCCCGCACGTGCGTCGCCCATGCCGTGCATACGGATTCGCGCGACTGGTCGCTGCTCGCCGACCGGAAGACGAGCGTCGTGCACTGCCCCTCCTCGAACATGCGGCTGCGCTCCGGCGTCTGCCCGGTGACCGGGCTTCAGGCGGCGGGGGTCCGCGTGGCGCTCGGCTCGGACGGCGCGGCCTGCAACGACCGCCTCGATCCCTTCGCCGAAATGAGGCTCGCCACGTTCCTGCCGAGGACGCGGGAGCGGGAGGAGCTGACCGCGTTCGACGCCCTGCGAATGGCGACCGTCGAGGGTGCCCGCGCCCTCCGGCTCTCCGAGGAGGTCGGGCTCCAGGCCGGAGCGCTGTGCGACCTCGCGATCCTCGACCCGGAAGCCGGCTGGGCTCTCCCCGACACGTGGACCGACCGCCCCTACGGCGCGATCGTCCACGCGATGGGACGCGAGAACGTCGCGGCGACGATCGTCGACGGCGTCGTGCGCCATCGGGCCGGCGATCCGACGACCGGGGGATTGAAGCCGTCCGCCTCCGAGGTCCGCGTGGCGGCCCAGAAACTGAAGAGCCGGATGTAGCCGGAACCGGTGGGCGGCGCGGGCGGGGCGCGCCAACCGCATCTGTCGCGCGGGCGAGCTTAAGGCCCGGTCTCCCGGCTCTGGATCTCCAGGCGCTTGATGATCTCGTGGAGCGTGGTCGGCTTCATCCGAAGCAGCTCCGCGGCCCGTTTCTGGACGCCTCCCGTGCGGCGCAGGGCTGTCCGGACGAGGCGGCGCTCGTATTCTTCGACGAGATCCTTGTACGTCGAGCCATTCTCGGGCATCCGGACCGGCAGGTCCGCACGATCGGGGGAAAGCACGCTCTCCGGAAGCAGATCGAGCTCGATCGTCCCTCCGGGACAGAGAACCACGGCGCGCTCGATCGCGTTCTCGAGCTCACGGACGTTGCCCGGCCAGTCGTGGTCGAGGAGCGCGCGCAGGGCCTCAGGGTGAAGCCCCGTGATCGGCTTATTGTTTTCGCTGGCGTACACCCGCACGAAATGGTCCGCGAGGAGCGGAATGTCCTCCCGGCGCTCGCGCAGCGGAGGAATGGAGATCGTGATGACGCACAGCCGGTAGTAGAGATCGTCGCGGAATCGGTTCTCCGAAACCAGCCGCTTCAGGTCGACGTTGGTCGCCGCGATGATCCGGACGTCGGCCTTCTGCGTCTCGACGCTTCCGACCCGCATGAACTCTTTTTCCTGGATCACGCGGAGAAGCTTCGCCTGCGTCTCCAGGCCGACGGTGCCGATCTCGTCGAAAAAGATCGAGCCGCCCTCGGCCGACTCGAAGAGTCCCTTCTTGTTCGCGACAGCGCCGGTGAACGCTCCGCGTACGTGGCCGAACAGGTTCGATTCCAGGAGGTCCGTCGGCATCGACCCGGAATTGACCGTCACGAAGGGATTTCCCGATCGCGGCGAGTGGGTGTGGATGGCCCGGGCGACGAGCTCCTTGCCCGTTCCGCTCTCGCCTTCGACGAGTATCGTCGACTTCGAAGGTCCGGCGAGGCGTACGAGCTCGAACACCTTCCGCATCCCCTCGGACTTGCCGACGATGCGGCCGAGGCCGAAGCGCCGGGAGAGCTCTTCCTTCAGGCGGCGGTTCTCTTCCGTCAGGCGGCGAGTCTCGGCGCCCTTCTCGACCGTCAGGAGCACTTCCTCGTTCTGAAACGGCTTCGGAATGTAGTGGAATGCGCCGTCGCGCATGGCGTCGATGGCTCCCTCGATCGAGGAATAGGCCGTCACGATGACGACGACGGCGTCGGGATCCCGGCGCCGGATGTCGCGGAGAACCTCCAGGCCGGAGCGATCCGGGAGCATGAGGTCGAGCAGGACGACGTCGTGAGGCTCGGCCTCGAACGCCGCGAGGCCCCTCGCTCCCGTCGATGCGGTCGTGACCTCCCAGCCCTCTCGCTCGAGCAGCGTGGCGAGGATGTCCCGGATGACTTCTTCGTCGTCGACGACGAGAACCCGAAGAGGACGGCTCACGACACCCGCGCCGCGAGGGGGAGAGTCACCCACGCCTGCGCGCCTCCGCCATCCCGGGACTCCAGGCCGATGTCTCCGCCGTGCCGCCGCACGATCTCCCTCGAGATCGCGAGCCCGAGGCCGGTGCCGCCGGTCTTCTTCGTCGTGTAGAACGGCTGGAACAGACGGTCATCCGCGTTCGCCGGAAGGCCAGGCCCGCGGTCCGAGATGACGACCCGCACCGTGCTGCCCTCGTCGGCGAGCGCGCACGAGACCTCGCCGTCGTCCGGCGACGCGTCGCGCGCGTTGGTGAAGAGATTCACGAAGACCTGCTCGAGCTCCCTCGGATCCCCGTCGACCCAGATCGGGGAGGACCCGTTTTCGGCGATGCACAGGCGCCGGGCGCCCATCGTCGTCTCGACGGACTCCGCCGCGTTCGCGACGACCCGCCGCAGATCGGTTCGGACCCTCGCCGCCGCACGGGGGCGGGCGAATTCGAGAAGGTTGTTGACGAGATGGGCGGCGCGGAACGTCTGGCGCTCCATCTTCTTCAGGATCGCGTAGCGCGGGTCCCCGGGCGCGGTGTCCGCGAGGAGCATCTGGGCGTAGGAGGAGAGTCCGGCGATCGGCGTGTTCACCTCGTGGGCGACGCCCGCCGCCAGCACGCCGAGCGACGCGAGCCGCTCGCGCTCCGCCACGGCGCGCTCCGCGCGCACGCGGTCCGTCACGTCGTCGACGAGCACGACCTTCCGGTCGGGAGCTCCGTGGAACGCCGACACGGACACCCGGACGTCGCGCTCTTCCCCCAGAGCGTTCTCGAAGCGCGCTTCGACGGTGCTTTCATCCGTTTCCGCTCCCGCCGGAGCCGGCGGAAGATCCACACCGGGGAGGATGTCGGCGAAGGCCTGGCCGCGCAGCTCGGTGTCGGAGCGGCCCACGAGCGCCGCGAAAGCGGGATTGGCCGAGTGGACCTGCCCATTTCCGTCGAGGACGACGATCCCGGACGAGGACGAGCGGATGACGCTCTCCTGGTACTGCTGGAGCGACTTGATCTCCTCGAGGCGGTCGGCGAGCGCTCCATAGAGGCGGGCGTTCTCGTACGCGAGTCCGGCCTGAGCCATGACGGCGAGGAGAAGGGACTCGTCCTCGGTCGAGAGCGGCACACGGCCGTCCTTGTGGCCCAGACCGAGCGCCCCGACCAGCTCCCCTCCGCACCGCAGCGCGAAGAAGACCCGGTAGCCGGCGGCGTGAAGGCTCTCCGCGCTCGGCGGAGTCTCCTCGCCGAAGGCCGAGCTCTTCAGACGGCTGACGTCGCTCGCCGCGAGGCGCTCGCGGAGGAGTGCCCGCTCGGCGGCGGGGACGGCTCCTTCGTCCAGGAGGAAGAGGGAGCACGGGACTACGTGCATGCCGGCTTCGACGCGCTGCACGATCGCGCGAGCGAGGTCTTCCCGGGTTCGGGGCGTCGCGAAGTCCCGGGCGACGTCGAGGAGCGCCCGGCGCGCGCGATAAGTGTCGTGGTACTGGATCTTCTCCAGCACGTCGGTCAGGCGCTTCTTGACCGGAACGAGCAGCGAGGCGAGAAAAAGTCCGGAGCCGAACGCGATGACGTTCTTCCCCGTTTCCGCCATCCCTTCGAGCGTGCGATCGAGCAGGGCGTTCAACAGCACGAACGCCATCCCGCCCAGCACGACGGCGGCGGTCGTGGCGAGAGCCTCGCGGACGAACATCTCGACGTCCCACAGCCGCCACTTCAGGATCGCGTAGGCAAACGCGAGAGGTATGAACACGAGGGGGATCACCGCGGCATTGGCGAGCAGCGGGGAGGCGAGTCCGACGACCCGGGGAAGCAGGTAGAGCAGGAGGAAAGGCGTGAGCCCGACCGTCACCCCGAGTCCGATCCAGCGGATCTGTTTCTCGGCGATGGCGTCGCCGCGAGGCTTCCAGAGAAGCGTCTGGAGCCGCACGAGGACCGCCGCGGCCGCGGCCGCGAAATAGAGAAGCCAGAACCTCGTCGCCCACGCGAGCCAGGAGGCGGGGTCCGCCGCGGCGAGGAAGAGCGGTCCCTCCTGGAGCGCGAGATAAACCAGGCCGGGGACGTAGAGAAGCGGGAGAAGTCTTCGGGAGACCGTCGCGCGCGGAAAGATCAGGAAGAAATGCACGAGCAGGGCCGGGAGAAGGGCGCGGTAGATGTCTTCCGCGACGAGGAACCCTTTCCAGGCGAGGTCCCTGGGCGGCGCCGGCGTGATCGCGTAGATCGCGAAAGACGCGAGACAGATCGCGCAGAACACCCGCGACGCTTCGGAACGATCCCGCGTCGCGGTAAAGAGGCCGATCAACAGGTAGAGAAGTCCGACGAAGGCCAGAAACACGTACGACCAGTCGGGCCGGGCGGCGACTCGTCCGAGCAGGATCTCGCGAATCTCGCCGCCTCTCGCGATCAGCAGGCGATGGGGGAACGGCTTGCGCGCCAGGCTCCGGTCCGGATCTGCCAGCGACGCGGCGGTCTGCCCGTCCGCGGTGATGATGCGATCTCCCGCGGCGAGCCCCGCGTGGGCACCCGCCCCCGCCGGATCCACCCGCGCCACGATCAGGGAGCCGCCCGATCGCCCCGCCTCGAAGCCGACGCGCGTGAAGTGATCGACTTTTCGCGTGAAGGAGAGCAGGGACAGGCCGATGGTCGCGGCCGCGACAGCCACGGCGACAGAGACACCGACGACTTTCACGAAACGGGACATCGAGGAGGGATTCAGCAAACCGGATGCCATCGAGCCGCCACCCCCTCCTCCACTCAAACCATTGACTCCCAGATGGTTATAGCGGCCTCCAGAATTGGGATCGATTTCAAAATCCAATGCGCTGGATTCGCTCCTAAAATCTGGTGGCCCAAAAAGTCACAGCGTTCCGCGGAGTTCTCCTCTGGGGAAGGCTCGCGGGAGACGGGAAGTGGAAGGGGGACGAAATCAGAAGGAAATCGCCAGGCCTCCGAGCAGCCGGTTGCTGACGGAGGCGTCATCCCGCTCTCTCGCCGCCGTGCTGCGAGCCGACTCGATCGCCACCAGGAGCTTGCAGTCGGAGCCGAAAGGGGTGAGGCCGATCACGGAGAGGTCCTGAGCGATCGAGATGGCGATCTTGTCCGATTCGTTCAGGTGGGTGCCTGAATTGGTGACGAGATGCTGGCGGGCTCCGCGCAACAGGAGAGCGATGCCGGTCCGTGTGGGGAGCAGCTCGATTCCCGCCCGAGCCGTCCAGAACTGTCCCCGGTTCGCCGTGATCCCGAAGGACGCGCCGGTCTCCGGAACGAGGTCGCCTTCGATCGTCCCGTAACGCACGGCCAGAGTGCCCGAGACCGTGTCGGAGAGGCGCTGCGTCGCCGTCGCGCGGTACTGACGCAGCATGTTCCCGTCGAACAGATACACGCTGTCGAAGTCCGTCAGGAAATCGCCCTCGAAGAAGGCTCGAACGGCCTCACCGACCCGCTGGTTCGACGCTTCGAGCCGGAAGGAACCGTCCTGGCCGGCGTTTCTCTCGAGCCCGACGGCGAAGGCCTTGCGGGCCGTGGCGTCGGAATTGTCTTCGATCGACGCGACCAGAGGCAGCACCGTCGCGTGCGCTCCCACGGACTCGGAAACGCGGTAGAGACCGCGCACGAAAAGATAGGTCTGTCCGCCGACCCGGTACCGGGCGGCGATGCGGGGGGCGACCCCGTAGCCTCCCGACAGGTAACGCGCGACCACGCCGCCCTCGACTTCGGAGCGGGAGGAGACGCGCGTGATGGCCGAGGCGGAGAGATCCGCGTCCGGAGCCGACAGAAGGAGAGCGCCGTCGTTGCCGACGGCGGAGGGACCGATCGTCCCCTCGCGGTGCCGGTAGGTCATGCCGACGCTGACTCCGGGCGAGTCGCCGGCGGGACGGGCGTACTTCGCCTTGACCTCCCACGTCCGGGAGGCGATGGGGAAAAACGACGTGCCGGCCGATGTCGCGCGATAGAGGTTCGTTTCATCCACATAGCGGGCGGCCACCGATTCGACCGAGCCCTCCTCCTCGCCCCGGCTCCAGCTGACCGCATGGGTCTGCAGGCTGGCGGCCCGGTCGTCGTGGAAGGACAGCGTGTGGCGGCGGGTCGTGACGCTGACGTGATCGACATCCGAGGGCGCGACGTCGAGGGCGATCCCGGCCGAGTTGCCGGTCGTCCGGGAAGCGTCGGCGCCGATGCCGGCCGAATCCGCGACGGCCGCGTAGTCTCCACGCAGGTCGTAAGTCCAGCCGTTCGGCAGGCCACCGCGCACGCCGACCGCTGTGCGCGAGAGGGAGGTGTCGCCCGCCGAGACGTCCGCGACGGAACGGACCTCGCCGCCGAGCGCCCGGTCGATGCGCGTATGGTCCCCCGCCGGAAGACTCGCGTTCGGGACCCCGAATCCATCCTCGAGCAGCGAGATCTCGCGAAGCACGTCGGTCGGCACGCGGTCGCGCAGCTCCCAGACGGTCGATTCGCTGGCCGCCGCCGAATCGGCGGACGCGCCGCGGGGCCGCAGCTGGATCCGCACGGCGGAGAGCGCCCCCGTCAGGGACGGATGCCAGATCCGGACGAGGGTCGGAAGAAACCCCTTCTTGTAGGCGATCAGGTCGTAAACCCCGATCGGAGCCGAGGGCACCACGAAGGTGCCGTCCGGGGCGGTGCGTGAACGCGTCAGGGAGGTGTCGCCGAGGTTGTAGAAGACGACGAGCGCGTCGCTGATCGGCTTCTGCAGGTGGCTCACGACTCCCGAGATCGGCGGAGCCGCCGGCTCCGCCACCAGGGCGCGCGCCGGAGCGAGCACCAGGAGGAGCGAAAGGAGGTGGAGGAGACGCCGTGTCATATGCCGGACCCGCAGGTCCACCCCGAGTATATGCCCCGGTCCGACCGGGGGCAACAGGCTGTCCAGCCCCTGAAAAGAGGGCTAGGAGCCTCCCCCCGTGAACAGGTTTTTGACGATGTGGCCGGCGATGGCGGGGTTCTCCTTCAGGCGGCGCATCGAGTAGCCGTACCAGGAACGCCCATAGGGAATGTAAACGCGCAAACGGTGGCCCGACGTGACCAGCCTCCGCCGCAGGTCGGGCGCGACCCCGAGCAGCATCTGGAACTCGTATTCGCCCCGCGACAGCTTCCGGGAAGCCACCGTCGCGAGAGCCCGGTCAACGAGGGCCGGGTCGTGCGTCGCGATCCCCACGTAGCACCCCGCGCCCAGGAGGCCCTCGACCAGCGCCGAATAGCTGTCGCGGATCTCGTTCGGATCCTGGAAGGCGATGTCCGGGGGCTCGGCGTAAATGCCTTTGCACACGCGGACGTTCGCGGAGGCGGCGATCAGGCGGGTCACGTCGGAGCGGCTCCGGCGCAGGTACGCCTGGATGACGATGCCGACGCGCTCGGTGCGCTCCCGGGCCTCGAGGAAGACGCGGATCGTCTCCTCGGTGACCGAGGAATCCTCCATGTCGATGCGCACGAAGCTCCCGTGGCGCGCAGCGGCCTCCAAAATTCGGGAGAACTGCCGCCGGCATTCGACCGGGTCGAGCTTCAGGCCGAGGGCGCTCAGCTTGACGGAGATGTTCGAGTCGAGCCGCTCACGCGCGATCGCGTCGAGAGCCTTCGCGTACTCGGCGACCGTCTCTTCCGTTTCCTCCAGCCGCACGACGTCCTCGCCGAGCACGTCCAGGGTCGCCATGCAGCCTTCCGTGTTCAGCCGGCGAACCACGGCGAGCGCCTCGTCGAGAGTCTCACCGGCGACGTAGCGCGAGGAGAAGACGCGCACGAGCGGGCGCGGGACGAAGGGGAGAGTGCGAACGATCGCGGAATTCAGAATCTTCACGAGGCCTCGATGCCTTCGCGGAATTCGTCCCGCGCGGCGGCGATCTCGTCGTCGCGGGTCGCGCGCGCGAACACGGCGACGCGGACCGATCTCGCGCCTGCCGCGAGCAGCGCGCGGGAGCACTCGCGGGCGGTGGATCCGGAGGTCGCCACGTCGTCGACGAGAAGAACGCGGGGCGCGGGCCGCCCCTGCGCTCGGAATGCGCCGCGCACATTTCCGGCGCGGCGGTCGGCTCGCAGTCCGCTCTGGCGTTCTGTCGCGCGGACCTTGCGCAGGCGCCGGGCGGAAAAGGGGCGCCCCAGCCTGCGGGCGAGCGCGGCTCCGAGGAGGTCCGCCGCGTGATCCCGCCGCAGTCTGGATATCGCGGTCGCGGGCACGGGGACGACCTCGTCGAAGACGCCCCTCTCGAGGGCGTTCGCCATCCGCCGGGCGAGATGCCCCGCGAGAAAGTCCGCGGATCGGAACTTGAAGGCGATCAGGATCGCGCGCGCCGTCCCTCGATAGGGCGCCGCGGCCCGCAGGCCGGCGAAAGGCGGCGGATCGAGAAGACAGCGGCCGCAGACCTCGGCGTCCATGGCGGGAAGCGGCTCGTCGCACCGGAAGCAACGGCGTGGCGCCAGGGCGGGAAGGCATTCCCAGCACGCCCGGCAGACCCCGCCCGCCCGGATCTCCTCGAGCGGCTCCGCGCAGACGAGGCACGCCGACGGGAACAGGAAGGTGGTGACCGCTCGGCCGACGTGGCTTCGAAAACTCATCCACGCCGCGCCGGCGGGCTCCGTAGACATGGAGCCGGATTGTAGCCGCAAGGTATCGGACGTCCGACGCCAGGTTCGCGCGGGTTCGTGCCACGCTACACTCCGACCTGGAGGTGCGTCTTGTCGTTCCGAGCCCGAATTCTTCTCGTCGGGATCCTCGCCGCGTTTCTCGCGCCGGACGCCGCGCGGCCGGCGGACTGGGGCATCGGAGCCAGCTTCGGCGCCGTCAACGACATTTCGCATCGCTTCCAGATCGAGGAGTTCCACGCCCGTGACTGGAACGCCTGGTTGGAATTCGGGATCGAGGACCACGTGCAGCTGCGGGGCACGTACGGTTCGCTGCGCGCGCCGGCGGACACGAACTCCGCGGCGAGCGTCAGGAGCGACGTCGACTACGGGACGATCGGCGTTTCCTACGAATTCCTGGAGGGGGAGTCGGACTACACGAGCGGGCTCTTCGCGGGATTCGGCGGATACCGCGTCCGCCCCGACGGCGCGCCTGCTGACACGGTGTTTGGATGGCACGCCGGAGTCGACGGGTCGATCCGCATCATCTCGAAGCTCTCCGCCGTCGGCCGCATCACCGCGCACCGCTTCCGCTCGGGTGGAGGCCGGACCATGCTGAGCGGCACCGCCGGCCTCCTCTTCCGCTTCTGAAGAGAAACAGTCACTCCCCTCCCGCGTCGCCGAGGATCGGCCCCGCGTCCGTAGGGCTCCGGAATCCCCGGGATGCAGCCACATCCGGGTGGCATTTCTTTTGCTTTCGCCCCGGTCAAGCTATGAAGTCCATCGTGACGATTCGCCCCGCCGCCAATCCCTCCCTAGCTACCGGCCCCGCGCTCGCCGCGCCGGCCCGGCCCCGACTCTTCCCCGCCTCTTAGGCCCTACCCACCAGGCCACCCGGCCGATCCGTCCGGCGAAAGCCGGGCGGACGCCCGCCATGCTCGAAAAGGAATCGGGATACGGGGGAGGAAAAGACGCGGGAACCGGCGCAGGGCTACTTCTTTTCCTGCTCCGTTTCGATCACCAGAGGCAGAAGGGTGGACTCCTTGCGCGAGCCAAGCGAGATCTGCGTGCGGGCGCGCGTCACCCCTTTGATCGAGAGCAGGCGGCGCTGGAGGAAGTCCGCGAGCGCGTTCGTGTCGGCGGCCTTAACTTTGAGGCGGTAGGCGTATTCCCCGGCGAGGTAGTGGCACTCCTGAACGCCGAGCAGGCGCTCGAGGTCGTCGACGAATCCCTTTTCGAATCGGGGGTGTTCGAGAGCGACGTCGACGTAGGCGGTGAGAGGAAATCCCATCTTCTCGTGGTCCAGGAGCGCGACGAACCCCTTGATCATCCCGTGGCGCTCCATCTTCTTGATACGCTCGTTGACCGAAGGCGTCGTGAGCCCGACGGCGCCGGCGATCTTCGCCTGAGAGAGTTTCCCGTTGCGCTGGAGCATGTCCAGAATCCGGAGATCGATGTCGTCGATGGTCATCTCCGCCCTTTTCGCTCCACCTTATAAGATTAGCTACGAATCAGGATAAGGCTAATAATATTAGACCGAATTCGGGTGTCAATACCTGTTTTCCGGTCGTTATAATCGCGGAACTCCATGAAAAAGCGGGACTATTACGAGGTTCTGGGGGTCTCGAAAGAGGCTTCCGAAGGCGACATCAAGAAGGCCTACCGCCGCCTCGCCCGCAAGCTCCATCCGGACGTCAACCCCGGCGACAAGACCGCGCAGAAGCGCTTCCAGGAGGTCCAGGAGGCCTACGACGTCCTGAAGGAAGGCGACAAGCGGCGGGCCTACGACCGGTTCGGCCACGCGGGACCGTCGGCCGGAGGATTCGACCCCGGCGCCTCGGGCGGGGCCGCGGGCTACGGACGCGGCGGGGCTCCGGAGGGCTTCGAGAGCTTCCAGTTCGATCCTGCCGATCTTGGAGACATCTTCGGGAATCTCTTCGGCGGGGGAGGCGCGCGGGGACGGGCGCGTGCGGAAGGTGAAGACGTCGTCGGGACGATCGAGGTCCCGTTCCGGGACGCGGTCCTCGGCGGCTCGGCCTCGCTTTCGCTGCGCCGCGAAAAGGTCTGTCCGCGATGCGGCGGAAAAGGCCGAGTCGGGCGCGAGACCTGTCCGGTGTGCCGGGGCGCGGGCCGCGTCGCCGAAGCGGAGACGGTCAAGATTCGGATCCCGGAAGGCACGGAGAACGGCGGGCAGATCCGCGTGCCCGGGAAGGGTTCCGAGGGCACCCGGGGCGCTTCCCCCGGCGACCTCTTCGTCACCGTGCGCGTGGCGCCCCATCCGTACTTCGAACGGCTGGGCGACGACATCCACGGGATCGTCCCCGTCACGATCAAGGAAGCGTACGCGGGAGCGGAGATCGACGTTCCGACGATCCACGGACCCGTGCGCGCCCGCATCCCGGCCGGTTCACAGGGGCGGCAGAAGTTCCGGCTGCGCGGCAAGGGGGTGAAGAGTCCCCGCACGGGCCAGGTCGGAGACCACATCTACACGATCCGGATCCTGGTGCCGAAGAGCCAGACGCCCGCCGGAGTCGACGCCGCGACGCTTCTCGACTCGCTCTACGAGAAGCCGGTGCGCGAGGATCTGCCGAAGGGACTTTAGAAGGGATCGCGAAGCGGAGCGAAGGCCCGAAGCAGGACGGCGCTAGTTCTTGGTCGCCATCTCCTGGACGAGACGGATCGCGCGGTCCTGCGACATCTCCGGCGTGATCGCGACCGACCGCAGCGCGGACCACTGACCGGCGGCGGCGTTGTAGCGCGTGAACCTCACGGCTCCGTCGGCGACCCAGAGGAACGTCGGGTTGTAGGACGGCCCGATGACGGTGACGATCGGCGCGTTGATCATGGGCAGAGACGCGAGATGCGAGGACATCGCCACGCCGAACACCGGGATCCGTCTCCGCAGCCACGTCTTCGAGGTCGCGTCGGCGACGCCGAGGTCCGTCGGATAGTTGATCCGGACGACGTAGTGCGTTCCCGACGAGAGGTCGGCGAAGCTCGCGAGGATTCCGCCGCCGGGGCCCTCCAGCTGCAGGGAGGGATACATGAACACCGACGAGGGCACGTCGCCGTAGCTCGTGGCACCGCCGCTGCCGACCATCGTCGGCAGGTCATACACAGTGACGTCGTTCGGGCTCGTATCCTCGTCGAGGAAGATCGGTGCGTATCGCGCCTGCGCGTACTGCGCCTCTTCCCACCAGATGACGGAGAGGAGCGTGCGCATCCGCCACGCGTCCTTGCCGGCGTCGTCCAGGTAGTGCGTCGACTGGCGGGACAGCAGCATTTGGGGGTTGTAAGCGTGCGCGAATCCCAAGCTCGGCAGCAGGTCGAGCTGCTTCCATGCTCCGGCCTGGAGCAGACCGAGATGGAGGACGTTGATGACGGAGATGTCTTCCTTCCAGAGGAGGACGAGGGAGCTTCCGATGTCGTCGTAGGCGAGATCCAGGTTCGTCTTCAGGTTGGCCGAGACGGTGTTCGGAACGAGCCCCATCTTTCGCTGGCCGTCCTGGGTGAGCGACGACCACTCGATCAGGTTGTCGTCGGGCCGGATGCCGTCTCCGGCGACGCCGAGATCCGCCGCGCGGCCCGAGCGCACGTTGTACAGCGTGCCGTCCGGCGCGAGCAGCGACTTCTCGTCCGCGCGAAGGGCATGCGAGCCCACGGCGACGAAGAGCGCGGCGGCGGCGAGAAGGACGCGGCGGAAAGTCATCTCAGGCTCTCAGATTGATGACTTCCATCAGGCTGATCTGACGGAGGTAGTTCTTCAGCGCGGGGAAGCCCGGGTAGTAGCTCGCGAGCGCTTCGTAGTGCTCGTCCGCCGCGTCCGCGCGGCCCATTTCGGAGTAGGTCTCGGCCAGCAGGTAGTGGGAATTCTTCACCACGTCTTCGCGGCCGAACTCCTGCCCGAGACCGAGCGCGCGCATGCCCCAGTTTTCGGCCTCGTCGAGATGGCTCATCTTGACGTGGGCGAAGCAGAGATCGAGCGAGGGATAGTCCATCGCCTGGCGCGCGCCGAGAGTGTCGAGGACGGAGATCGCCCGCTCGATGAGCGGAAGTCCCACCTCGATGTGATCGAGAGCGATGTGGCAGTAGCCCAGGTTGTCGGACGCGACGGCCGCCTGGCGCGAGAGGCTTTCGCCTTCGGATTCGAGGCGTTCGAGTGCCTCCTCGAAAAGCGTCCGCGCCGCTTCGAAACGGCTTTCGTGGAGCTCCAGGTTCGCGAGGAGATTGAGCGACGTGCCCGCGAGCTCTTCGAGACCGAGCTCGCGGCTCTTCGCGAGCGCCGACTGTGCGTAGAAGCGGGCGCGGGGATATTCGCCGCGCGCTTCGTGCGCCGTCGCCGAGACGTACGCCGCGAGCACGCCGTTGTAGCCGGAGGGGTTTCGGAGGACGATCTCTTTCAGCCGCGAGAGGTCGAAGTCCGTCCGATCCATCTCGATCAAGGCCATCGTCCGGTTGCACGCGAAGAGGTCTTCGAGGTCCCGGTCCTTCCACTGGCGCGCGAGACCGAGACCGTCCTCGAAGAGGAGGAGCGCGCGATCGTAGTCGCCGGCCCACGCGGCGTCGCGTGCGGTCTTCCGGAGGAACTCGAGGTGCTTGCGACGATCACTCATGGAGATGGAGTTCCAATTGTCCGGGAGTTGTCACCCTAACTCAAGGCTTTTCTTCGGCTTCCGGCTCCCCGGCGGCCGGTTTCTCCTGCTCCTGCATCTTCTTGAAACGCACGAAATCCCGCACTTCGCGCTGCGCGTCGGCGGAAAGGACTTCGAAGTCGCTCACGAGCTCGCGGGCGCCCTCGTCCTGGTCCCCGGTCTCGCCGAAAAACTCACCCATTTTGAGATCGAAGACCTGGAGGATCTTGAACAGCGTGTCGAGCCCCACCTTGTACTCCCCCTGTTCCATCCGGGAGAGATCCGACTGCGCGACCCCGATCTTCTCCGAGAGCTCGGTCTGGGTGAGGCGGCGGCCTTTGCGCAGCTCGCGGATGCGCGAGCCCACGAGATGAACCTTCCGGCGCGACAGGGGCGACATGGGTGCTTTTGCTCTTTTGGAAGGGGTCGAAAATCCGGAAGGCCGGAGACCATCTTCGATGCTATTGCAACATAACCTTCCGCCACTATAATCCGACCCCCTCCCTGCATGTCAAGCCATAAACCCTTTCCGGCGCGCCTCTTCCTGTTGAAGGAGATGGTGATCCGGGACTTGAGATCCCGCTACGCGGGATCGGGGCTGGGGGTGCTCTGGGCGTTCGCCCTGCCCGTCATCTGGATGTTCCTGTACACGGCGGTCTTTTCCGTCATCCTCCGGGCGCCAGTCGAGGCGGGGTTCGCGAGCTTCCCGGAGTTCCTGATGGCGGGCCTGCTCCCCTGGATGGCCATTCAGGAGGGGATCTCCCGGTCGGCGTCGGCGCTCACGGACAACGCCGCCATGGTCAAGAAGACGGTCTTTCCCATCGAGACCTTGATTCTCTCGGTCGTGCTCGCCGCCGTCGTCAATCAGATCATCGGTTTCGTGGTGTACGGCGTTTACGTCGCCCTCCTGGGCCATTTTTCCCCGGGATGGGCGCTGCTCGCCGTGCCCGCGCTCGTCGTCCAGATCCTCCTCACCTTCGGGATCGGCTGCGCGGCGGCGACGGTGACGACTTTCGTGCGGGATGCCGCCCACGCGATCGGCGTCCTGCTGACGATCGTCTTCTGGGCCACGCCGATCGTGTACCCCGCGTCGCTCGTCCCGGCGCGGCTGCGCCCGATCCTCGCGGCCAATCCGCTCACCCACCTGACGGACTGGTACCGACGGGCGTTCACGCTGCACACGTGGCCGGAGCCCGGGTCCGTGCTGTTTCTGACGGCATTCGCGGTGGCCGTCGCGGCGCTCGGCGGGGCCCTCTTCTTCCGCGCGCGGCCTCATTTCGCCGACGTGATCTGAGCGCCCTGGAAGAGGATCGGTGCCTGAGACGTTCTGCGGCCCGAACCGACCGAATTCGAATGATGGAGGACTCGTGAAAAGGACCCTTGCGAATCTCGGCGGATGGGCCGCCCTGTCCCTCGCCGTCGGAGGCGTCTGGGGCTGCGCGGCGGCGACGCCGTCCGCTCCGGCCGGCTCGCAGCCCACGCCGACGCCGAACGCGAACAGGATGATGAGCCGCTTGAACCCGAACGTGGTCGAGGAGAGCGACACCCACTTCGTGGAACGTTTTCCCAAGAAGGACTTCATCCGGGTGGACGAGACCCACTTTCGCAGCCCGATCATGCCGAGGCCCGTGAAGTTCTTCAAGGAAGATGAGGAGTACTTCTACGTCTGGACGCCGAAGGTGCTCCCGGAGGTCGCGGCCGCGGCCCGCCCGGAGGGCGCCGAGGGCGCGACTCCGACGCCGACCCCGCTCGCGCGGACCCCTGTCGTGCCCCTCGCGGATTTCGAGGACGTGGCGGCCTCTCGCGCGGTGTCTCCGCTTCGCTTCGAGATTGCCGCGGACACCGGCCTGCCCCGGCAGGGGCTCTGGAGGGCGAACTTCGTCCTGCACGACATGAACGGGGACGGGATCCTGGACGTCGTCGCTCCGCCCGCGCGTCTCGGCGGGGATCCGAAGCCGCACGTCTGGCTGGGGGACGGAAAGGGCCACTACAAGGCGTGGCCGCTCACATTCACCGAGAACGGCAAGATCGTGCCGACCTACGCCGTGGACTACGGCGGGATCGACGCGGGCGACATCGACGGGGACGGAAAGGCGGACTTCGTCACGGTCTCCCACAACGGCGGGATCGTTTCGTACTTCGGCGACGGTCAGGGCGGGTTCGCGGTCTGCCGGCTCGGACTTCCTCAGAGGGAGTTCTCGGGACAGTCGGTCGCACTGCTCGATTTGAATGGAGACAAGAACCTCGACATCGTCGTCTCCCGCGACGGCCCGGACGACACGTCCAAGGACCCCGTGGACCTGAACCAGGTGCGCGCCTACCTCTTTCTGAAAGGCCGGTCCTGGGCCTTTCGCCGCGACAGCCTCCCGGGAGCCGCCTATTCGTACACGATGAACACCTGGGACTACGACCGCGACGGAAAGACAGACCTGTTGATCGGCAGCCATGTGTTCGCGTCGCAAAACCTCGTGTGGAAAGGGACGGGCTCGGGTGAGATGACGCCGATCGCCTTCTCGGACCTGGAGTCGTACGCGTTCCATTTCGGGACCCGTCCGGGATCGATCGGTCGGGACGCCGGAAAGCGCCCCGCGTTTGCCGACGCCTACAGCAAGTTCATGCAGGAGCCTCTCATCACCGCCGTCGGCGTCAACGTGTATTCGCTGGTCGACGGCTCATGGAAGAAGCAGATCCTGTTTCGTAAGAAAAAGGCCAATACCTTCCTCTACGCGGTGGCGATGGGGGATGTCAACGGCGACGGCCTGGACGACGTGGTGTTCCCCGACAGCGATCTGAAGAAGGTCCGTGTGTTCCTGCAGGGCGCCGACGGGTCGTTCGGAGAGATCCCGGCGGACCAGGAGCCGGCGATCGACTCCCCGGCGCAGTGCGTGCGCCTGGCGGACGTCAACGGCGACGGACGCGTCGACCTCGTGGTCGCCAAGACGATCGCTTCGACGTCCCCGGCGGACCCGGGCGGCTGGAGCATCTATCTGAATCGTTAAGAGGAGGCGGGTGATGGGGTTAGGCCCGATTTAATGATCCGGGAGCATATTTTCGCTGTTTTCCCTTGACTCCACCCGCCGGCAGGACCGAATATGCCCTCACAGCCCACGGAAACTTTCCCAAACTTGTGTGTCCGTAGCGATATTGATTTGCGAAGAAGAAAAAAATAAAGGGGAGGTGATGGGATCGTCGAGACGATGCAGTCTCCAGCGTGCATTTTTACCGCAGTTAACCGTAACGAGGAGATCTCAATAATGAAGAAGACTTTTGTGACGTGCTTGGCGATCGTCGCCCTGTTCGCGGTTGCGAACAGCGCGAGCGCCATCACGTGCACCGTCGACCAGCGGCCGGCTGCGACGTTGCTCGTTCCCTGGTTCCAGGTGACGTTCAACGCGGACGGCTCGCCGCAGACCACGACGAGCACCGGGCTCGCGCCCGCTCTCGACACCATCGTGACGATCGGAAACGCCTCCGCGGCGCCGACGATCGCCCACGTCTCGGTGTTCAACGAGCGTTCGTTCCTCGTGCTCGACTTCAACGTTGCCCTGACGGGCTTCGACATCCAGGCCATGCGGATGTCGGAGATCCTGCGCGGCAACCTCCCGACCACGCCGATCAACACGAGCCACAACTCGGTGGCCGACGACGTGTGTCAGCGCAACTCGGCTGCGGCGGTTTACCCGACCGGCTTCCTCCGCGTGCGTCCGAACGCCCCGGCTCTCGCGGAAGACAACACCCTGGCGACGGCTCTCTATCCCTCGCCGGCCTTCCAGCAGGGCGGAACGTTCCAGCTCGACACTCTCGACTCGCTCGATTCGACGCCGGATTCGAACGGCTGCGACGCGTCTCCGGACGATGTCATCAGCGGTCTGATCCACGGCTACGTCACGATCGACATGGTCAACTACTGCAACCTGTCGAACCCGTCTGACCCGAACTACTACGCCAACGACGCGATCGGCAACGAGAACAACCTCTGGGGCGAAGTGATCTACACGTCCTCCACGGGTATCCCGACCTACGGCGCGTCCACGGTCAACATCGAGTCCGACCGGATCTTCTCGAACGCCGTCAATGTTCCTCAGCTGCCCCAGAACGTCGGTCTCGACCAGTCGCCGACCTCGAGGACCCGTACGTTCTACAGCCGCTACTGGAACCCGGCTACGGAGTCGTTCTGCACGAACTGCGGAACGGGCGTCTCGCCAACGGACCTCTCGGTCATCGCTCCCTGGGATCAGGGCTTCGGCGACGAGCGCGAGCCCCTCGGTCTCAAGTACGCGGCGCGTTACTTCGAGGGTGCGGGCATCTCCTCCAACTGGATCGTGTGGCGTGCCTCCGCGGGCGTCCTCAAGGACCTGACGAACAACCAGAGTGGTTCGAACTCCGGCGCCTGCACCGCGGTGGAGCCGATCCCGTCCATCGTTTTCTACGACGAAGACGAGAACACCACGACGGTCACCAACATCCCCCTGCCTTCGCCGCTTCCGCCGCCTTCGGCCGGGATCAACATCCCGCTCGAGACGCAGCGGATCAGCCCCGCCTCGTTCCCCCGTCCGCCGGGCGCGATCGCTGGCTGGGCTTCCCTCGAGTTCCGGAACCTGAACCCGTCCAATCCCCCCGATGGAACGGTCCTGGATCAGGCCTGGGTCTCCTATGAGTTCCAGGGTCCGGCGGCTTTCCTGACGGCCGCGGCTCCCGCGACGCAGCTCGATCCTTCCACCTGCAACCCGCTCGGCGTGCCGGTCGGAGCTGGTGGATTCCCGTTCAGCGTCAACGGTCCCGTTGCGCCTTCGATCCCCGGTGGTTACACGGGTGGTGGTCCGAGCGGTCCTGCGGGCACGGGCCCGGTGGGGCAGACCTCTCCCTCCTGATCGGTGTTTCTTTCAGTGGGCGGGACGCAAGTCCCGCCCACTTTTTTCTTTCCGCATCGTTTCCGCGTCGAGTCGGGATCTGAAAACGGTGGAGCCCTCTTTCACGTTCTCTCGCCAACGGCCGAGAGAATCTGAAATAGGGTCAAATAATCGGCAAACGTCGCGCTCTTCCCCGGAGGTCTGTTTTGGCCATCTCGAAGCTTCGCGGAACCCGCTCTCCTCTTCTCACCTTCGCGCTGATTCTGGGCTTTGCCGCCGTCGCCTCGACGAGTGAGGCGGTCGATTGCGGGACGAAGGTGTCCCAGAACGTGCAGAGCCATCCGCGATACAGCGGGACGCTCCCGAACCTTCTGTCTACGGGAGGGGGAGACTCTTACATCTACGGAGCGACGACCTGGGGTTACGTCCGCGCGAGCCTCGCGAATCCATCGAATCCGGGCCCTCTCGCATTGATCCAGATCGGTCTGAAGACCGTTCTCGGCGGCACGAACGGCGGCCTGATCTACATGAACTGCGACTGCAACCAGGGCGCGTCGGTGATGGCGGCCGCGGAGGCGTCCGACGGCTCTTCGCGCATCATCTCGAACTGGATCGCACCGTCCTCCGGAGTGCTCCGCGGGATGGTGGCGACGACGTCGGGCGGGTCGGATCCGGCGTTCGGAGCACAGATCGACGTGACCCCGGTTTCGTCGTCCTCGGGGCTGGCTGCGGTCTACATGGCGGGCAGCAACAAGTACTACGGCTACTTCCCGGCGGGGAACATCCAGATCGTCGACCTGACGAACCCGAGCAACAGCACGTCGGAGCTCCTGGCGCTCAAGCCGATCGGAACCTTCGGCTGGGCCGGCGTCTTCGCATTGAAGTCCGGCAAGGTGACCGTGCCGGGCCAGGGAACTAAGACGCTTCTGGCGGCCTACCTGCCCCAGAGCCGGACGCTGCGCGTCGCGGAGATCGACAATTCTGGAACGCCCGTTGAAAAGGCGAGCATCGCCGCGAACGGACCCAACGCCCTCGCGTTCGCGAACGTCAGCGGCAAGGCTTATGTCTTCTCGGCGGACAACTCCGCGGGCCTGAACGTCTACGAGTACACCGGCAGCTCTCTCGTTTTCGCGGGGAAACTAACCGGGACGTTCACGAACGTGGTCGTCAAGGGCTCGCCGGGCAGCCCGTTCCCGGCGGTCTTCGTTCACCGGAGCGCGCCGACGGACGCGGTCGACATCTACGACTCGAAGTGGGTCGCGAACGGCACCGCGCCGATCCGCGCCTACTCGCTGCCGCACCAGAACAGCCTGCCGCCAACCGGACGGGGCGACGCGATTGAAGCCGTGGTCACGACGAACGGCAACCAGATCATCGCGCACGTCTACCGGCTCGCGACGACCACGAATCCCCAGGTGAACCCCGAGCACCTTCTGGTGACCGACAACATCGACATCTCCTGCATCGCCGCGGACCCGACGAGCAAGCCGATCGCGAACGCGACGTACCTCAACCTGACGGCGCAGGCCCAGAGCCGCGTCGGGACGAACTATTACGGCGACCTGTTCCAGCTGACTGACTCGTCGTCGACCGGCTCGCCGATGACGAGCGCCGCGTGGGACATCAACACGAACGGACTCACCTTCGGGCCGGATCCGAACCTCACCGCCCTCTCGATCACGGGGTATTTCCCTTGCGATCCGTCGGCCGGGCAACCGGGCATCTTCGCCAACGGCGTGAACTGCGGCGCGAGCGTGGGCCTCCCCGTGACGCCGGGCACCCAGAGCTTCCGATTCGGAGAGAAGAGCAGCAACATCAACGGTCAGAGTGACGATCCGCCGTTTTTCTCGGGCCCGATCCAGTTCGTGATGCCGCAGATCTCGATCGCCGGTTTCGACGGTACGACGCTTCAGGTTTTGACCGGCGGGGTCGCCAACGCTTCCGCAACGCAGGGCAACACGACCGCCTCGAGCTTCACCTGGGTCTTCAAAAACGGGACAACGACTGTGAGCACGGTCAACGGTTCTCAACCGAGCATCCCGGCGAACGCCAACAAATTCGACCTGACGGTCGATTGGCCGGGCGGTTACAAGCAGACGCTCACGGACAGGAGCATCGTCCAGACTGACCTCGTCCCGTCCTTCACGACGTCCCCGAATCCGGCGATCAAGGGTGGCACTCTGCGGATCACCAACACGATGCAGAAGGCGCCAAACACGAACATCTCATCGGTGGACCTCGCGTTTTCGAGCGGCAACTGTCCGGCCGCGCAGCCGGCATTCTCGCTGACGCTCCCCGGCTCCTTCAGCCAGACGATTCCTGCGCCCTTCGACACTCCGGCTCCCACGACGGAAGGCCCGTATTGCGTCACTCTTCGATACAACTACACGCCCGCGGGGGGCAACCCGACCTCGAAAACCGTCTCGAATAACCTGACCGTCGTCATTGCCTCCGCGGCCCTCGTCGCGAACGTGAGCGGCCCTTCGACCGGGACGGTCGGATCGGCCCTGACCTTCACCGCGAACGCGAGCGGCGGAACGGGCAGCTTTACGTACGCGTGGGACTGCACCTACAACTCGTTCACCGGCGGAAACTTTCAGGCAGGCACGGCGACCCAGAGCTGCACGTTCAACCGCAACGGCAGCCAGACGCCGGCCGTCCGCGTGACGGACACGGCGGTCCCGCCGCACTCGGCGATCGCCTTCGCGAACGTCAACATCACCGGCGGCACGCCGCCTCCGACGACCATCAACGCCTCCGTGTCGGGCCCCTCGACGGGCAGCGCCGGCACCCCGCTGAACTTCACCGCGAACGCCACCGGTGGGACGCAGCCCTACAGCTACTCCTGGGCTTGCGACTACTCCGTCCTCGCCGGTTCCGGGCAGTTCGTGGCGGGAACGCAGACGAAGGCTTGCACGTTTACCGGAAACGGCGTCCACGCGGTCGCCGCCCGGGTGACGGACAGCGCGTCGAACGGGGCGGTCGGCACGGCGAGCATCAACATCACCGGTCTGGCTCCTCCGTCGAACGGCTTCGGCGTGACCGGCGCGACGCAGGCCGGGACCACGATCACCGTGGGCGCGGGCCAGCCCATCACCTTCACGGCCAACGAGGCCAACGCCTCGACGTATGGCTGGGCCTTCGGCGACACGAGCGCCGGCACGGGCCGCACGATCACGAAGACCTACCCGAAGACGGGCACCTATCAGGGCCAGCTCATCGTCACCGGAAACGGCAACCAGACGACCGGCACGAGCATCGCGTCGTTCACGGTCCAGGTCGTCACGCCGCCGCCCTCGGGTGCCTTCACCGTCTCGGGCGCGAACCCGAATGCCGCGGGAACCGTCTTCACGGCGTCCGCGGGCGAAGAAATCACGATGACTTCGGCGGAGCCGAACGCCATCACGTGGGGCTGGGACTTCGGCGACAGCACGCAGGGCGCCGCGCGCAGCGTCAAGAAGACGTACTCCCAGCTCGGCACGTACACGGTGAAGCTCTTCGTCACGGGCAACGACGCGGACACCCACGGCCTCGTCATCTCCCAGTTCACCGTCAACGTCGTTTCCTGCGTGACCAGCGGAACGACCCTCTGCCTGAACGCCAACCGGTTCCGGGCGACGGTCGACTGGGCGGTTCCGGATCAGGGCAAGAGCGGCGCCGGATCGGCGGTCGCGCTGACCGGCGACACCGGGTACTACTGGTTCTTCAGTCCGACGAACATCGAGCTCGTCCTGAAGGTCGTCGACGGCCGGACGTTCAACGGCAACTACTGGGTGTTCTACGGAGCGCTGTCGAACGTCGAGTACACGATCACCATCAAGGACACCACGACCGGCACCGTGAAGACGTACCACAACCCCTCGGGCACGACGGCGAGCCTCGCGGACGTCAACGCGTTCCCGTCGCCGGCGACTCCGACGTCCAAGGTCGCGGAGGCGACGAGCGCCGCGATCACGGTCGTCTGCACGCCATCGACCGTCGCGATCGGCCAGCAGTTCTCCTGTCAGGCCTCTCCCGCGAACACCTACTCGTGGGACTTCGGCGAGGACTTTCCGCCCCGCTTCCAGCCCGGTCCGAATCCGAACACGCACAGCTACGGCCATGCGGGCACGGTGCGCGTCAGCGCATCGCCGAACGGCGGAGCCGAGGTCGGCAGCACCACCGTCGTCGTGACGGCAGGCTCCGGCGGCGTCGCCGCGAACATCTCGGGTCCGTCGACCGCGACGGTCGGAACCGCGGTGGCCTACACCGGCAGCGTCACGGGCGGCACGGGCCCTTATTCGTACGCCTGGAACTGCGAGTACGACGCCTCCACCCCGAGCTTCACGGCCGGGGTCGCGGAGAACCCCTGCACCTTCTCGGCGGCCGGTTCGCGGACCGTGGCGCTGCGCGTCACCGACTCCGCGACGCCGACTCCGGCCACCGCCGTGGCGACCAAGGTCGTCTCCATATCCCCTCCGGCGGGGCCGGGACTTCCGTCGGCGGCCTTCACGCTCGAGGGCGCGACGCTCAACCCGCTGACCGGCAAATACGAGACCGAGATCGGCCGCACGGTGCGCTTTACCGCGACCGAGCTGAACGCCGCGAGCTGGGGCTGGGTCTTCGGCGACGGGACGATCGGAGGAGGCGCCGCCCCCGAAGCGCGCTCCGTGACGCACGCCTACGCGGCGGGCGGCAACTTCGCCGGACAGCTCCTCGTCCAGGGAGACGGGACCCACACCGTCAACCTCAACATCGGGTCGATCCCGATCTCCGTCCTTGCGTGCGGGGCCGACGCGCAGACCCTCTGCCTGAACAACGGCCGCTTCAAGGTCAAGGTCGACTGGCGGTCTGACTCGGGCTCCGGAGCGGCCACCGCCGTGCCGGTCACCACGGATACCGGCGAGTTCTGGTTCCTGTCGGCCAACAACATCGAGCTGCTGATCAAGGTCGTGGATGGAAGCGCCTTCAACGGGCACTTCTGGGTCTTCTACGGCGCGCTGTCGAATTTCGAGTACACGATCACCGTGACGGACACGACGACGGGTGCCGTGAAGACCTACCACAACCCCCTCGGCACGACGGCGAGCCTGGCGGACGTCGACGCCTTCTGAGGCCGCGTGATCCCCGAAAAAGGCCCTGGCTCAGCCCAGGGCCTTTTTCTTGCTCCCTCGATCCCCGGGGCTCCCGGAGACGGCGGCCGGAGGAGCGCCGTAGACTGTCCGAACGACTGTGAGAAGCTGAAGATGGAAACGGACGGGGAGAGGGTGTCCGACCTTCTCGGCGGCGAACGATGGCCGCTTTCGGAAATGGACCATCCGCGTGGAGGCATCGCCTGCAGATCGTTTGTGCCGGAATGAGTCCGCATCATCGCGCCGAAGGCGAGAGGGCGGAGGCGGTCCTGTTTCCGCCCGGGAAACGATTCTGGAATCGCGATCCGGCCGCGCCCCCTCGGAGCCAGACGCCGTGACCGTCGTTTCGTCCGAGATCTCCGTCCGCGCCTCCAGCGTCTCGAAGACGTATCGCCTCTACGACTCGGCGGCCGACCGGCTTCGGGAGCTCCTCTTCCGGCGGCCGCGTCATCAGGACTTTCTCGCGCTGCGGGACGTCTCCTTCGAGCTGGCCCGCGGACGAGCCCTCGGCCTGGTGGGCGAGAACGGCGCGGGAAAGTCGACTCTGCTCAAGATCGTGGCCGGCACGACGCAGGCGACTTCCGGGTCGGTCGAACGCCGCGGCGTCGTCGCATCCATCTTGGAGCTCGGAATGGGCTTTCATCCCGAGTTCACGGGTCGGGAGAACGCGCGGATGAACGCGGCGCTTCTGGGCTTGAACGGCGCGCGGATCCGCGAGCGGATCCCCCGGATCCGGGAGTTCTCGGAGCTCGGAGACTTCTTCGACCGGCCCGTCCGCACCTATTCGTCGGGGATGGCGCTCCGGCTGGCGTTCTCGGTCGCCACCCACGCCGACGCGGACGTCCTGATCGTCGACGAGGCCCTGGCCGTCGGCGACGGATATTTTCAAAAGAAGTCGGTCGACCGGATCACCGAGTTCCACAAGCAGGGCGGCACGCTGCTCTTCTGTTCTCACGCCCTCTACTACGTGGCCCTCCTCTGCGACGAGGTGATCTGGCTGAAGAACGGCGAGGTCGCCGCGAAGGGAGCGGCTCTTCCGGTGGTGCGGCGTTACGAGGCCTTTCTCCAGGACAAGCAGCGGGCGCTCGCGCCCGAAGAACCGTCCGCCGCGCCGACCGACGGCCGCAAGCCCGCGCGGATCACCGACGTCGTGCTCCACGACGGGTCGGGGTATCCCCGGTCCGAGTTCGCCTCCGGGGAAACGGTCGCCATCGACGTGGAGTTCGAGGCCGAGAGTCCTTCGCTCGGCTTTCACGTGCGCGTCGGCGTCGATCGCGAGGACGGAATTCAGGCCTTCGCCGTCGACACCCGAAGCGAAGATTGGGCGCCTCTGACCGGCCGGACCCGCTACCGGCTTCGGCTCGTCTTCCCGGAGTTGCCCGTGGCCCAGGGAGAGTTTCGGGTCTACGTCTATCTGGGCGACGAGAAGGCTCTCCATGTCCACGACGCGCGAATCCTGAAGCCGGGGTTTTCCGTGACGTCATCCGAGTACGTCGTCGGACTCATCCGGCCGCGGCACCACTGGACGTTTCCGGCGCGAGACTCCGAGTCCGAGGCCGGCGCCGGGCGGCTCGCGGCCTCGTCTTGACCCGCGCGCTCGCCTTTCTCCCGGGCCCGCTCCCGGAGTCGTTCGGGCCGTCCTTCGCGCGACTCCGATGGACGCGCGCCGTCGACCCGGAACGCGTCGCCCTGTGGGAGCCGCTCTCGGACGCGCGCGAGGCGGTTCACGGCGCGTCGTCCTGGGTCGTGGTCCTCGAACCCTCCGCTCTGCCGGCGGGCGGGACCGTGCCGGAGCCCCCGGCAGGCTCGATCGCGCGATCGGAGCCGTCGGCACCGGCGAGTCCGCCGTTCGTCCACACGCTGCGGGAGCTCGAGGGCGCCCGCGTCGCAAGAGCAGGGGCCGACGCGCCGGGGCGGTCGGCGATTTCGTTTCGGACCCGGGACTTCCCTCCGGCGGAGGGGGAGACCGTCGAGGCTTTTCTCGCCCGGCTGGCGGCGTCGGCCGCCGCCCAGGACGATCCGAGGTTTCCGGTGATTCGCTTCGAAGATCCCTCCCACCGCGAGCGGCCCGAGCTGACGCGCCGGCTGCCTCCGGGGCCTCTGCGGATCCTGGATGTGGGCTGCGGCGCGGGGGCGGGAATCGCCGCCGCGCGGGCGCGCCACCCGGCGTGGAGCGTCACGGGGATCGAGCGCGACCCCGTCCTCGCCGGTCGCGCGCGCCGGCTCTGCGACCGGGTCGTGGAAGGGGATCTCGCGGAGGTCCTCCCGCTTCTGGCCGCTTCCGGGCAACGCTTCGACGCGATCGTCTTCGCCGACGTCCTCGAGCACATGGAGGATCCGGTTTCCGCTCTCCGGCAGGGGCTCGCGGTCGCCGAAAGCGGCGGGATGCTTCTGGCGAGCGTCCCGAACGTGGGGCATCTCTCGATCGTCCGCGATCTCGTCGCGGGACGATTCGATCCGGTCCCGGCCGGGCTCTGCGACGCCTCGCATCTGCGCTGGTTCTCCCGGTCCTGGCTCGAGGAGGCCCTCGCGGAGGCGGGGTGGCGTGTCGAATCGGTAGAAGGGGAGCAGGGCGCTCCCGCTCCGGACGCCGACGCATTCCTGGCTCTCGCCGACGCGTGGCCCGGAGCGGACCGGGAGAGCCTGCGCACGTACCAGTGGATCGCCGTGTGCCGCGCGGCATGACGGCGGATCCAAGAACTTCCCGACCCGCGTCGTGAGGATCGCCTACCTCCTCGAGTCGACGGACCTCTTCGGAGGCGTGCAGATCGTGCTGCGCCAGGCGGAGGCCCTCGCGCGGCGCGGTCATCGCGTCGCCGTCGTGTCGCCGCAACCTGCGCCCAGGTGGTTCCCGCTCCTGCGGGCGCGCTTCGAGCGCTCTTCGTTTCGCGATTCGCGCGAGCTCGCGGATGCGGACGTGCGCGTCGCGACGTTCTGGAAGACCGTGCCCCCCGCCCTCGAAAGCGCCCGCGGACCGGTTTTCCATCTCTGCCAGGGCTATGAAGGGGAGATCGGGTTCTACGAAGCCCACCGGAGCGAGATCGAGGCGATCTATCGCGCGCCCACCCGCAAGCTGGCGATCTCGGCGGCCCTCGCCGCGCGCCTGACGGACTTCGGCTTCGGACCCGTCACCGACGTCGGCCAGGCTTTCGACGGAACCGATTTCTTTCCCGGCCCGCCTCGGGCGGCCGCCGATCCTCCCGTCGTACTCGTCGTCGGGCCCCTCGAGATCGATTTCAAAGGCGTCGACGTCGCGCTCGCGGGTCTCGGCGCCTTCCGCGGCCGCGGCGGACGATTCCGGCTGGTCCGGATCTCGTACCTTCCCTGCGGGGTAACGGAACGGGCGCTGGGGCTGACCGACGAATACCATCACCGGCTCGCTCCCGACCGCATGCCGCACGCCTACCGCGCCGCCGACGTGTTCGTCGGCGCCTCCCGTCCGGCGGAAGGCTTCGGGCTCCCGTCGCTCGAGGCCCTGGCCTGCGGCGTTCCGGCGCTCCTGTCGGACACACCCGGACACCGGGAGATCGCGGGTGGCGCCGCCTGGTACTTTCGCGATGGAGATGCCGGGGGCCTCGCCGATGCGCTCCCGATTCTCCTGACGGAGTCCGCGCGGGCCCGGGCGCGTACGGCCGGGCCGGAGGCCGCGTCCCGTTTCGACGCCGCGGGCGTGGCCGAGAGGCTCGAGAAGGCGTTCGAGGACGCCCGGGCGGATCATCGATGACCCCGGCCGTGTCCCTCGTCGTCGTCAACTACCGGCAGGCGCAGCTGGCCGCCCGGTGCGTCGAAAGCGCGCACCGGGCGTTCGAGGCCGAGAACATCGCGGGCGAGATCATCGTCGTCGACTGCGGCTCGGGAGAAGCGGAGAAGCCGGCTCTCGCGGCGCTTCCGGCCGAACTGTGCCTGCTCCCGGACAATCGCGGCTATTCCGGCGGGTTGAATGCCGGCCTCGCGCGGGCGCAAAGCGCCCGGCTCGTTCTGTCCAACGCCGACGTCCTGTTTCGGCCGGGAGCCTTCACGGAGCTCGTCCGCACGGCCGACGACCCGCGCGTCGGAGCCTGTGCTCCGGTCTGCTCGTGGGACGACGCGGGCCGGGTGCTCCTGCCGCCGGGATTCGATCCCGGCTTCCTCCAGGAGCTCGCGATGCTTCGAGGGCCCCGATCCCGCCGACGGGACGAGCGGCGATTCGCGCGCTTCGCCCGCGAGGCGGTCCGGCTCTGGACGCACGGAGGTCCGGCCCGGCATCTCTCCGGCGCCGTGCTCGCCGTGCGACGGGACGTCTTCGACCGGGTGGGCCGCTTCGATGAGCGGTTCCTCTTCGAGTACGAGGAGACCGAGTGGGAAGCGCGCGTTCGGGCCGCGGGCCTCGAGCTGCGCGTCGCGGCCACGGCGAGGGTGCGGCATCTCTGGGGTGGAAGCGCCGCGGGCGAGCCGGAGACGGAGCGGCGACGCGCGGAGTCGAAGAGCCTCTTCCGGCGACGCCGCTACGGAGCGCTCGGACGGGCGCTCCTCGAGCGAGCGCAGCGGCGGACCCACGCTGCGGCCTCGCCCGCGCTGGCGCGGCGGGCCGGAGCGGAGCTCGCGGCGCGCCCGGGCGCATGGCTCGCCTTCTCGCCGCACGCCTCGGGATTTCCCTTCGCGGGCGCGGACCTCGAGTGCCCTTTTCGGGTGCCGCCGGAGGTGCGAACGGCGATGCCTCCGGGACCGTGGCTCTGGACGGTTTTTCGGGGCGTCGACGGAGCTCCTCTCGACGCGTGGTGGGGGGAGCCGTGAGCGTCCGCGTCCGGGAGGCGGCCGCCGCGGACGTCCCGGGGATCCGGCGACTCTTCGAACGCACGTTCGGACGGCCCCTCTCGGAGGAGGAGTGGCGCTGGAAGTTCGATCAGAACCCCGACGGATGGTTCGGGACGGTGGTCGAGGACGCGGGCGAGGTCGTCGGCCACTATGCGGGGTCGGGGACGCGGGCCCGCGTCGGCGGCGAGGAGACGCTCGTCTACGCCGTCGGCGACGTTGCCACGGATCCACGCATCCGCGGCCTCGGCCGGCACGTCTTCCGCGAAATGACCGACGCCTTTTACGACGCCGTCGACGGGCGCGGAATCCCCTATTGCTTCGGATTTCCCGGTGCCCGGCACCTCGTAATCAGCGAGCGGTTCGTCGGCGCCCGCGTGCTCTTCCCGATCCGGGAGGCGCGCGTCCCCGTCGACGCCTTCCCGCCAGCGCCGCCCGGCGCACGGACCGGTGACTTTGTCGGGGCGGACTTCGATGCGTTCTGGATGCGCATTCGGGAGCGGATTCCCGAGGGTCCTGTTCGGGACCGCACGAGAGTCAACTGGCGTTTCCACGCGCGGCCCGCCCGCTACTACCGCATGGTCTGGACCGCGGATCGGACAGGGGCGATGACGGGCTGGGTCGTTCTCTCGATCTCGGGCTCCCGGGCGCTCGTCGCGGACCATCTCTTCGAGCCGGAGGGAGGAGCGGCGTACCCGGCGGTGCTTTCGGCGGCGGCGGCCGAGGCCCGGCGGCTGGGAGCGAGCGAGCTGGCGTTCTGGGAGACGCCCGGCGGGCCGGGCCACTCGGTGATCTCCGCCCTTCCCGGGGGCCGCCACGACGCGGGATTCTCGATGATCGCCCGCCCCCTCGACGACGCGGCCGTCCGGAGACTCGAGAGCGGCGGGCATGTCACGCCGGCGCTCTACGACATGGTCTGAGGCGCGCGTCGAAGCAGTTAAACTGCCGCGGAAAACAAGGAAGTGCCGGAAGTGGATGAAACGTCGCTGATTCCCTATCAGGCGAGCGAGCTCGCGGCGGCGCGGCTGCTCGTCCTCGCCGCGCATCCCGACGACGAGACGCTCGGGGCGGGGGGCACGATCGCGCTGCATTCCGGAGCCGAAGCGGTCCTCCTCTGGATCGCGACGGACGGGACGCGGCAGGAGGGCGTCGATCCGGCCCAGGCGGCCTCGTACGGGGAGCTCCGGCGGGACGAGGCCCGCCTCGCCGCCCGCTCGCTGAGAGTCCCCGAGCCCGCCTTCGGCGGGTTCCCCGACCGCAGCCTGTCCGAGAGGTCCGCGGATCTCGATGCCGCTCTCGGCGCGCTCATCGCCGAGTTCCGTCCGGACCTCGTGCTCTGCCCTTCGCCGGTCGAGATCCACCCCGACCACCGCGCGCTGGCGGAGGCGCTGTTCACCCGGGTCGCCGGCTCGCGCTCTCTGGATGCGGACCACGATCGCTACCGGCTGCTGCGGGTGGGATTCTACGAGGTGTCTCACCCCCTGCTCCCGAACGCGCTGGTCGACATCTCCTCGGTCGCGGACCGCAAACGCGAAGCCATATCGGCCTACGCGTCGCAGCTCGCCGTCCGGGACTACGCGGCCGCGGTGAACGGCTTGAACGCGTATCGGCGGCTCACGCTCTCAGGAGCCGGTCCCGTGGAAGCGTTCCGGGTGCTGTCGTATCCGCAGATCTCGGCCGAGTCGCTCGAGGATTTCCGTCGATCGATCGGCCCGGCGCTGGTCCGCGCCGGGGGCGTCTCGACGGCCCCGGTCACGGTCGTGATCCGCACGCGTAACCGGCCGGCGCTTCTCGCGGAGGCGCTCGAAAGCGTCGCCGCCCAGACCGTTCGCCCGCGGCAGGTCGTGGTCGTCAACGACGGCGGGGCTCCGGTGGAAGGCCTGGACCGGTTCCCGGGCGCTTTCGACCTGGTCGTCGAGCAGCGCGCGGAGCGGGGCGGGCGGTCGGCCGCCGCGAACCGCGGCGTGGCGCTCGCCCGCGAGGAGCTCATCGGGTTTCTCGACGACGACGACCGGCTGGCGCCGGACCACTTCGAGCGCCTCTACGCCGCCTGGCGCCAGGGTCCGGAGGCGGTCGTGTACTCCGACGCCGCAACGGTCGTGCACACGCGCACGGATGCGGGATGGGAGGTGCGCCACAGGCTCCTCCAGTATTCGCTCGACTACGACCCGGACTATCTGCTCTACGCCAACTACATCCCTCTGCACACCCTCCTCCTTCCGCGCGCGCTGTACGCGCAGGTCGGTGGATTCGACACGGAGCTCGAGTACTCCGAAGACTGGGACTTCCTCATCCGTCTCTCCTTCGAGACGCCCTTTCGACATGTCCGCGCGGTAACGTGCGAGTACCGCGTCTTCGAAGGGGGCGCAGCGGATCCGGCGCACGTCGCGGCGGGGGCGGGGGAGTTTCAGGCCGCACGCGGCAAGATCTACGCGCGGTACGCATCCCGGCGGTCCGAAGAGGGGCTCGCGCGCGCTTTCGACCGGATGCGCGCGCAGATCGCGTTCTGGTACGACCGGGACGGCCGCAGCCAGGGAGAGCTCGCCTACCAGCGGGAAAGCCACCGGCATCTCGGTGAGAGGCTCGAACGCGCCGAGGGCGAGCGGGCCGCGGCGCGAGAAGCGATCCGCCGCTCGATCGAGCTCGAGACGGATCGCGCCCGGCTCGCCGTCGAGAACGAGATCGTCCACGCGCGCCTCGCCGACCTCTATGCCGCGAACGAGCGGTATGAAAAGGATGCGGTCAGGTCGTACGGCGAGCTCGGCCGCTTGAACGGCATTCTCGAACAGATCTACGCATCGCGGATCTGGAAGCTGCACCTGCTTCTCGACCGCCTCCGCGGCCGCCGGTGACGCGGCGCATCCTGGTCCTCGCGCCGGAGCCCATCCGGCCGAAGATGGCGGGGATGGGGATCCGGGCCCTCGAGCTCGCGCGCGAGCTCGGACGGGAGTTCGACGTCCGGCTTCTCGTCGCCAACGACCTCGAGGAGGCCGCCGCCGCTTCGAACGGCGTCACGGTCGAGGCCGCGACGCCCGGGGGGTTCCGAGCCGCCGCCCGGGGAGCCGACGCGGCCGTGGTATCCGGACACGCGGCCAACTTCTGGTTTCACCAGGTGCAGGACATCCCCGTCGCCGTCGACCTCTACGACCCCTTCTTCGTCGAGAATCTGCACTACGCGGCGACACTCGGGGAAGAGACTGCCCGCCATGACCACGCGACGCTCGACCTCGCCCTGGCGCGCGGCGACTTCTTCCTCTCGGCTTCGCCCGAGCAGCGGTTGTTCTACGCGGGCGCGCTCTTCGCGCGCGGCCGGATCGGCGCCGCCAACTTTCCCGGAGATCCCCGGCTCGCCCGGCTTCTCGCCGTCGTTCCTTTCGGCGTGCCGGCAGAGCCGGCCGCCGGAGACGCGGCGGCGGGTCTCCGCGCCACGGGTCTCGCTCCCGGCGCCGGACCCGTCGTGCTGTTCGGCGGCATCTACGACTGGTACGACCCGGATCTGCTCCTCGACGCGTGGTCAGGCGTTCTGCGGAAGCAGCCGGAGGCGAGGCTCCTCTTCTTCGAGAATCCGAATCCGCAGACGACGCCTCAGCGCGTCTATGCCCGGGCGCGCGAGCGGGCGCGCGCCGTCGATCCCCACGGAAAATCGATCGTCTTCGCTCCGTGGCTCCCCTACGCGTCGCGGGCCGACCTCTACGCGGCCGTGGACCTCGTGGTCTCCATCTCCTCGGCCGGGCTCGAGACCGATCTGGCTTTCCGGACGCGGCTCCTGGATGCCGCGTGGGGCGGTGTCGGCAGCGTGTCCGTCGGAGGCGGCGCGCTCGCGCGGGAGCTCTTCGAGGCGGGGGCCGGAGTTCAGGTGGAAGCGACCGCTTCCGCGGTCGCGCAGGCGGTCTCGGCCGTTCTCGCGGACGCCGATCGGATGCGCGCCCTCTCGCTGGCGGCGAGGACCTTCGCCGCCACCCGGACGTGGAGCGTTGTGGCGGCGCCCGTCGCCGCGTGGTGCCGCGACGCGCGCATCGACCCCGGGCGGCGCCCGATGCCGTCGCACTCTTCGGGGTCGCTGTGGCGCCGCTGGTCCGCTCGCGGACGAGCCTGAGTCCGTCGCGGGGCTGCAACGGCCGAAGCCGCACGGCGCGCGGCACCCTGCTAATCTTCGCGCGCCATGCCCGCTCCGGACCTGTCGGTCGTCGTCGTCCATCACCGGGGCGAGGACCATCTGCGTGAGGCGCTGGACGCTCTCGCGATCGCGGGGCGCCGCATCTCGACCGAGACGCTCCTGGTCGACAATACCGGCGGGCCCGGACTCGCCCGGCAGATGCGCGAGCGAACGGGAGTGCGCCGCATCGACGCGGGCGGCAACGTCGGCTTCGCAGCGGGCTGCCGGCTGGGGGTCCAGGCGGCGGCGGCGCCTTTCGTCGCCTTCGTCAACGACGACGCGGTCGTGGATGAGCGCGCTCTCGAGCTCCTCGCTTCCGCGCTGGCGGAGGCCCCGGCGGATGTCGCCGCGATCGGCGGCCGGCTCGTCGATCGGACCGGCGAGACCAACGACTTCTCCGACGGGTTCCTGACCTTCGACGGCCATGCCTTCCAGGTCGACGTGGGCCGGCCGGTCGCGGAGGTTTCTTCCTCGCCGGCGGGGGAGCCGCGCCTCTTCGCGTGCGGCGGACTGATGGCGGTGCGCCGGGATGCTTTTCTCGACTCCGGCGGATTCGACGACGACTACTTCGCCTATCTCGAGGACGTCGACTTCGGCTGGCGCCAGTGGATCTTCGGCCGGCGGATCCTGTCCGAGCCCCGCGCCTTCGCCCGGCACCGGGGCGGAGCGACCGGCGAGGCCCTCGGCGTGTTCTCCCGGGGTTTTCTCTTCGAAAAGAACGCGTTCGCGACGGCGTGGAAGAACTTCGACGACGAGCACTTCCGCGCGCTGATGCCATCGATTCTGGGAGCGTTTCTCGGACGCATCGCGCGGATGCTCGAAAGCCGCAACCCGGGAGCGGCGGAGCTTCAGCGGGATCCGTATTCCGCGGAGACCGGGCCCCGCACGCGACTGTGGAAGCGTGTCTTCGGGGTCGCGGAGACGTCCGGGGGCGGGCCGCCCGTTTCGGTGGACGACCCCCTGACGATCGCCCACCTGCGGGCTCTCCTCTGGATCCATCGCAACCAGGACGCGCTCGCCGCGAAACGCCGGGCGGTGCAGGCGCGTCGGAAGCGCGCCGACTCCGAGATCTTCGCCCGATTCCCCCTTCGCCTGGTGCCGACGTACCCGGGCGACGAGCGATTCGACGGCCCCTATTTCCAGGAGCTGCTCGGCCGGTCTCCCGAGCTCGTGCGCTCGAGCCTCACGGAGATCTTCCGGTGACGGGGACCCCGCTCTTCTCCGTCGTCATCCCCACCTACCGGCGACCGCACACCCTCTTCCAGGTGCTCGAGGGCCTGGCGCGCCAGACGTCGCCCCCCGCGTTCGAGGTGATCGTGATCGACGACGGATCGCGGGACGACACCTGGAGGAGGCTCCGCGCCTACCGCCCCGACTACGCGTTCCGCGCGCTCGAAAAGGAGAATGGGGGCCCGGCCTCCGCGAGAAACCGGGGCGTCGAAGAGGCGCGGGGGCGGTTCATCCTTTTTCTCGGCGACGACACGGTGCCGGAGCCGAGGCTCCTGGCCGTCCACGGAGCGGCGCAGGCCGAGGAGCGCGGGTATCCGGTCGCGGTCCTCGGCTATACGACGTGGCCTCGCGAGCGCCGCGTCTCACCCTTTCTGCATCACATCAACGAGTACGGCCTGCAGTTCGGTTACGCGCTCATCGACGACCCCGAGTCCGTGCCCTTCAACTTCTTCTACACGTCGAACATCTCGCTGCCCCGGTCGCTCCTCTTCGAGGAAGGCCTCTTCGACACGACGTTTCCCGGGGCCGCCTGGGAAGACATCGAGATCTCGTACCGCCTGATGGGCCGGGGCATGAAGATCATCTACCGGCCGGAGGCGGTCGCGCGCCACCACCACGACATCACGTTCACCTCGTTTCGCCGGCGCCAGGAAAAGGCGGGGGAATCGGCGGCGATCTTCTACGCGAAACATCCGGAGCTCGGCGATTTCCTCGCCGTGCCCCAGGCGCTTCGGTTTCAGGACGGACACGCGCTCTCGAGCCGCCTGCGCGCCTGGTGGGCGGCTCTCGGGGAGCGGTGGGAAATCCCGGGGGCTCGACGGGCGATCGACCGCGTCCTGCGGGAGGACTATCTCCGGGGTCTTCGCCGCCGTCTTCCCTCCGCCGCGGAAACGGGCGAAGCCCCCGCAGTGTCCTTTTCAGGGCGACGACTGACCTGAGCGGAGGTCATCCCGCCGGAGACCCCCTCGAAGGGACGGCCGTCAATTCCTTCGCCGGACGCGACTTACGGACGGCGCCTCCCCGCGGTGGTGTGGCCCCCGGATTGCTTTGCTCTGGAGCGGGAGAAACATGACATGAAGAAGCAGAAGTTGACGATGGGACTCGGGATCGCGGCGCTGGCGGCGCTGTGCCTCACCGCCAGCCCCGCGACCGCATCGGCCGAGACGCGCCACGGCGGGAACTCGGGGCGGAGCGCCTTCCGCGGAGGATTTCACGGGGGCTTCCACGGCGGGTTCGGAGGGCGGGTTTTTTATCGCCCCTACTGGGGGCTGGGCTGGGGCTTGCCGGGCTACTACGGCGGCTACTACGGCTACTCCGGGTATTACCCGGGGGGCTACGGATACACGGACGCGAATTGGGCATCGGTGAAGACCGACGTGGCGCCGGAAGAGGCCCGGGTCTACCTCGATGGCCAGTACATCGGAACGGCCGATGATTTCGACGGCTTTCCCGACAAGCTGTACCTGCGGCCGGGCCGTTACCGGCTCGAGTTCCGACTGAACGGATACGAGACGAAGACGATCGAGGTGCGCGCCCGGGCGGGCGTGCAGCTCAAGGTCGACGACAAGCTGCGGCACGGCGCCAGCGCTCGGGCTCAGAGCGACCCGCCGAAGCTCGAAGGAGACGTTCCGCGGTTCTTCGCCAAGCGTTCCGACCGCGAGGTGGCGCGACCGTACGTCGGCCGCGGCGACGAGGATCGGCGCCCCGGAACCCGGGACGAAGACATGGGTCGTGAGGGAGACATGGGCCGTGAGATCGAAGGCCGCTCGGACGAAGGCGACGACCGCGATGACCGCACGGCGGATGCCGATCGCGACGCGGACCGGGATCGGGACGAGCGGCCCCCCGTGGCCCGGCCGTCCGAGGACTGGCGGCGCAGTGACCGCCGCCCGGACGTCTCGGTTTCGGCACGCCCGGAAGGGCGCCGGGATCGGGGACGCCTGAAGATCTCCGTCGAGCCGTCGGACGCCGTGGTTTACGTCGACGACCGGTTCGTCGGCTCGGCGGACGAGGTTTCCTCCATGGATCGAGGGATCGTGGTGGCGCCCGGCAAGCACACCGTGACGGTCTCCCGGCCGGGATACCGGGACAAGTCGAGCGAAGTGACGGTCGAGGTCGGCAAGATGGAGTCGGTGACGATCTCCCTCGGCCGCTGAGCGACTCGCATCGGATTCGGAAACGGGCGGCGTTGGCGCCGCCCGTTTCATTTTTCCGCGACGGGAGCGCCTCCCGGCGGCCTCAGTCCCGGCCCGCGAGGACGAGCTTCAGGAGGAGGGCCTCGAAGTGAAGCCGCCGGTTGCCGCGCCGGCTGTCCTCGGGCGCGTCGGCGGCCGCCACGGCCGCGTTGCGGAGGGCCTCGCTCGAGCGGCGCGCCGCGATCCCGGCGATCGGCCCGCCCAGCGCGCGGTGTCGCATGCGCTCGGGCGTGCCGGCGGCGGCGAGCGCCGCGTCGGCCAGCACCTCCGCCAGCAGGCCCGCCGACGCGCGGTCCGACTTCGACAGCACTTCGGCGAGCAGCACCGCCTGGGCCGCGCCGCCGTCCGAGACGGCGCCGGCAACGGCGAGGACCACGCGCTCGCGCGCGGCCCTCCGCCTCACGAGCTCTTCCTCCGCGTCCTCCTTTTCGGCGTCGGCAACGCCGAAAAGCGCGAGATCGGCCGCGTCCTCTTCCGAAAAGCCGCGCGCCTTCCAGGCCGCGGCGCGCTCGCCGCGGGACGGCGCCGGGACGAGCGCCGTGACGCACCGCGACCGGATCGTGATCAGCAGGGACTCCGGCCTCTCCGTCGTGAGGATCCAGCGGACGCAGTCGCCCGGCTCCTCCAGTGCCTTCAGGAGGGCGTTTGCCGATTCGACGCCGAGCTTCTCCGCCCGCAGCACCAGCGCGACGCGGCGCGCCGCTTCGTAGGGACGCCCCGCCGCGAAGACGAGCGCCTGGCGGACGCGGTCGACCTTGATGGCGACGCCCTCCGGCTCGACGACCAGCAGGTCGGGGTGCGTCCCGGCGGCGACGCGGCGGCAGGAGTCGCACGAACCGTTCGGATCGTCGCCCGGGCACAGCAGCCGGGCGGCGAGGCGGCGGGCCTCCGCGTCCACCCCGTCGGCGGACGGTCCCGCGAGGAGGAGGGCGCCCGGAAAGGAGCCGGGGCGCTCGGCGAGGCGTTCGAGCCGGTCCGACGCGCTCAAATTCCGAATCGCTCGGAGATCGCCGTCCAGGTGGCTTCAAAGATCTCGTCGGGGGGACCGTCGCCCGAGAGAAGGCGGACCCGCAGATGCTCGCGGCGCGCGATCGCGAGGTATGCCCCCCGGACCCTCTCGTGGAATCCCATGTCGGAGGACTCGAATCGTCCGTCCCGCCCGTCGCGTCCCCGCGCGCGCTGCAGGCCGACCGCCGGGTCGAGGTCGTAGATCAGCGTCAGGTCGGGCGTGAGCCCCTGGCGGGCGATCGCATCGACGAAAGCCACCGCGCCGGAATCGAGTCCCCGGCCGTTGGCCTGGTAGGCCTCCGTCGAGTCGCTGTACCGGTCACAGAGGACGAACGCGCCCCTCTCGAGTGCCGGCTGTAGCACCTGCGACACGTGCTGCCGGCGGTCGGCTTCGAGGAGCAGCCACTCTGCGCCGGCGTCCAGCCCGGAGTTTCCGACGTCCATCAAGATGTCGCGGATCTTCTCGCCGATTTCGGTGCCCCCGGGCTCGCGGGTCTCGACGACGTCGAAGTTCCGCTCCCGCAGCCGGGCCGCGGCGCGCGCGAGCTGGGTCGTCTTGCCGCAACCTTCGACCCCTTCGAACGTCAAGAATGGCATGCAGGGCGCAGGATAGCGGAACCGTGACGGGCCGCATCATCCGGCGTTGGAAGGACTTTTCCGATTAACATCGGCGTTTCGCGGGTGTAAGCAGCGCAAAATGGCACGCAGGAACCCGGCCTCGCTTCCGGACGAGACCCAGGTCACGGGAGAGTCTTCTCTCCGGGGCTGGTTCTACGCCATCGGCTTCATCGGGCTCGCCATCGCGGTGGCCTCGATTGCGGACATGTTCTCCGCGCGGCCGTACGACGGGATCGTCCCGATGCCGTACAGCCGCAAGGGGATCGACATACGGGCGGCGACGCCCGGAGGTCCGGCCGCCAAGGCGGGCATCCCGCCCGGGGATTGCGTGCTCGGCATCGGCAAAAACCTCGTCAACTCGATCTCGGACGCTTCGGCCGAGCTGCGCAAGCACCGGGTAGGGGAGAGCGTCCCGTACCTGGTCCGGCGCGGGCCGTGCCCGTCGGGCGTCCGCGTCGGAGAGAACGCGGGCGAGGTGCGCACGGTCGCCGTGCGCCTCTCCTCGGAGCGGCTCGGCGGCAAGACCTATCTCTACGCGGCGGTCCTCGGATTTCTCTTTTTCTTCATCGGGTTCTTCGTCTTCCGAAAGCGACCCGAGGACCGCGCCGCCCGGATCTTCTTTCTCCTCTGTGTCCTCTTCATGCTCTTTTTCGTCTGCCGCCTGCGGCCGGCCTCGTACTGGTGGATCGACGTCTTCGTGCAGAACACGGGGACCGTCAGCCTCTTCCTGCTTCCCGCGGTGTTCCTCCACTTCTTCCTGATCTTTCCCCGTCCGAAGCGATTCCATTTCGCCCAGTCCGACGAATGGACCGGCCAGGACCCGCCCCGATGGAAGACCTGGTTCCAGAATTTTCTGTCGGCGAGCCCGGGTCTCCTCTACCTGCTCTACGCGATTCCCCCCGTCGTCTTCCTTTACGACGTGTTCCGCCAGCTGCGGGGGAGCAACGACGTCACGATCCTTTCCGGCGCGCCGCTCTCCTCCTGGGCACTTCTCGGGGACTACCTGATCCTGGGCCTCGCCTCTCTCGCTCACTCGGCGTTCACCCTCCCGGACGCCCGGGAGCGCCGGCAGGCCTTCCACGTCTTCGTGGGCACGATCCTCGGGACGGTGCCGTACCTGCTCCTCGGCATCGTGCTGCCTTCCGCGTTCAACACCGACGAATACGTCTTCTACGGCATCGTTCCGATGATCTTCATCCCTCTCACCTTCGCGTACGCGATCGTGAGGTTCCAGATGTTGAACATCCGCTTCGTCGTGCGGCGGACGTTTCTCTACGCGATCACGACGGCGATCCTCTTCGGCTTTTACGCGGTCGCCATCGCCGCGGCCAACGCCGTCTTCGCGCGGTCCCGGCCGGGATCGTCGGCCGTTTTCAACTTCGGGTTCTTCCTGGTGGTCCTGCCGCTCTTCGAGTTCGTGCGCCGCCGCATCCAGACGCCTCTCGACAAGCTGTTCTTCCGCGACAAGTTCGACTACCAGTCCGCCCTCCTCGAGATGAGCGAGGCGATCACGGGAGAGCTCGATCTCGGCAAGATCGCCGACTATCTGACGGCGAGCGTCGCGGGGACGATGCGCCTCGAGAAGGCGTCGATCTGGCTGCGCGACCGGGACGGATTCCTGGAGCGTCGCGGCCGCCGCGAAGATCGGGTGCCGCCTTCGGCCGTCGTCCGAAGGATCCTGAGGCAGGAGGGAAAGCCGGTCCGGGTCGAAGAGCTCTCCGTCTACTTCGCCGACTCCGAGAGCGAGGCATTCCGGGACCGCCTGATCGCGGAAGGATTCCGCATGGTCGTCCCGCTGGCCTATCGGGACCGCCTGATGGGGATCCTGGCGCTCAAGGAGAAGCTGTCTGGAGAGAGATTCGACCGGGACGACGAGGCGCTGCTCTCGACACTCGCGAACCAGTCCGCGCTGGCGATCGAGACCGCCCTTCTCCACGACGAGATGACCCGGCAGGCGGAGCTTCGGCGCGACCTGGACATCGCGCGGGACATCCAAATCAGCCTCCTGCCCCGATCGCTCCCCGAGGTGCCGGGCGTCCAGTTCTTCGGCGGGAGCCTTCCCGCGAAGGTGGTCGGCGGCGACTTCTACGACTTCATCCCCTTCGACGACGGCCAACTCGGGATCGTGATCGGCGACGTCTCGGGCAAGTCCGTCCCCGCCTCGCTCCTGATGGTCGCCTCGAAGGAGATCGTGTACTCCCGGGCGCTCACGACGCGGGACCCCGGCATCCTGTTCCAGGAGTCGAATCGCAGGATCTACTCGATCAAGCGGCGCATGTTCGTGTCGCTCGGGTACTTCCTGCTCGATCCGCAGTCGATGAGCCTGCGCTACTCGATCGGAGGCCAGCCGCTCCCCATCCTGATCCGGACGGGGGACGGGGGGCCGCAGTTCCTCGATCCCCCGGAGCACCGGCTCCCCCTGGGTGCCTTCCGCGAGGTGCCGTACGACACGTGCGAAATGTACCTCCGGCGCGGAGACCTCATCTTCTTCTACACGGACGGCTTCTCGGAGGCCATGGACGAGGCCATGAATCCCTTCGGGGAGGAGAGCCTGATGGTCTCTCTGGCCCGCCATGCCTCCGGATCCCTCGAGGAGATCGCCCAGGGGATCCTCTCGGACATCCGCGGACACGTGTCCGGAGCCGAACAGTACGACGACATGACGTTTCTGTTCCTGAGGGTCGAATGAACCGTGAAACCCCGGAGGGTGCCGGACGTATCAGGAGGTGACCATGAGAGTTGGACGAGCCTGGAAGGTCTCGGCGGTGATCCTGCTGCTTCTCGCGGCGGCCGGGGCGGCAGCCGTGTACTCGAAGAGCTCCCGGGAGGTCACGACCTCCTCCGACGAGGCCTATCAGGCCTGGCGCGAGGCGATCGAGAACGAGCGCCGGTTCTACTTCAAGGAGGCCCGGGTGGGATTCGCCCGCGCCCTGGAGCTCGACCCGCAGTTCGCCATGGCCATGGTGGGCCTCGCCCGCAACTCGGAAAAGGCCCAGCGCCTCGCGCTGACGGCCCGGGCGAACCGTGAGCGCGGCCGTCTGACGGATCACGAGCGTCTGCATGTCGACCTGATGCAGGCGATGAACGACCAGAGCATGAAGCGCTACAACGACATCGCCCGGGCGATCCACGCCAGATACCCCGGAGACATCCGCGCGGCGCAGATCCTTGCGAGGGCGGAGTTCGACGCGGGCCATTCGGAGCGCGCCTTTCAGATCTTCGGCGAGGTGCTGGCGCGGGAGCCGAACAACGCGGACGCCTACAACCAGATCGGCTACTACTACGGCTACCGGGGCGACTACGACAAGGCGATCGAAAACCTCAAGAAGTACCAGTTCATGGCGCCGGATCAGGCCAATCCCTATGACAGCCTCGGAGAGATCCAGGCTTTCTCGGGGCACTACGACGAGGCGATCGCCAACCTGACGGAGGCCCTGAAGCGCAAGCCGGACTTCTTCGAGTCCTACGGGCATCTCGGGGTCGCCTACGAAGGCAAGGGCGACGTGCAGAAGTCCGTCGACAACTACATCCGCGCGTCGCGCGAGTCGATCACCGACGGCGGGCGGGTCGAGAACCTCATGAAGGCCTTCCGCGTGGCGGCGATGGCCGGCAACCTGCCTCTCGCGAGAGACATCGCGACCCAGGCCCAGGCCCTGCCGCACGACAAGACCTACGACGCGCACTGGGAGGTCGGGTCCCTCTCGGCGCGGGGCATCCTCGCCCTGCAGGAGGGTCGTCTCGCGGACGCGGACCGCGACCTCCTGGCGGCGAAGAAGCAGTGGGAGTCCCTCGTGGCCAAGGAGCTGAAGGGCACCGACCGGAAGCCCTACTGGCCCTTCTGGAACTTCGTCTATGCGCGGACGAAACTGGCCCGAGGAAAGATCGACGAAGCCAATGCGCTCTTCGCGCAGATGGTCAATCCCCCGAATCCCTGGTCGGATTTCGAATCGCGTCGGTGGGTGTATGAGGGCCGCGCCGGCCTCGCCGAGCTTCTCGCCCGCAAGGGCGACCTCGACCGGGCGGACCGGCTCCTCGCGGAGAACCACAAATGGAATCCCAGCTGGGCACCGAGCCGTTCCGCGGAGCTGGCGGTGGCCGAGATGCATCGGGAGAAGGTGCAAGCCGCGTCCCGGTGACCGACCGGGCGGCTGAGTTCGAAACTCAACACAAGCTCCTTCTCCTCGAGACTCTCTACGACGCGGGCCTGTCTCTGGGCTCGCTTCCCGACGAACAGGCCCTGGTCGAAGACGTCCTCGGCCGCGCTGTCGGCGTTCTGGACGCCTCCCGCGGCTACCTCGCCACGTTCGGCGAGGGCGGCGCGCGCCGCGCCGAGGCGATCGTCGGCTTTCCGAGGCGGCCCTCCGAAGCCGTACTCGCCGAGGACGAGTTCGTCGGCGAGCTCCTGCGCTCCGAGACGGCCGTCCGGCGCGACGCCTTTCGCCTCCTGCGGAGCCTCGTTTCGGCCGCGATCGGGGTCTCCATTCGGGCGGGCGGCCGGACCGTCGGGGTCCTGATCCTCGCCGACAAGGAGCTGCGGCGCGGCGGGAAAGCGGGGTTCGACGACGAGGACGGGAGATTCATCACGTCGCTCGCCGGACTGTCCGGGATGGCGATCGAGAATCGGCGTCATCTCGAGCGGCTGACCCGGGATCGCGAGCGGCTGGAGGAAGAGAACCGGCGCCTTCTCGACGAGACGGGCCGGTCTGCCGCCGGCCGCCTCTTCGTCGGAGACTCTCCCGCCGCGCGCCGCGTGCTGGACCTCGTCGGACGGGTGGCCCCGTCGCGGACGTCCGTCCTCATCACCGGGGAGAGCGGGACCGGCAAGGAGCTCGTCGCACGGATGATCCACGCGCGGAGCGACCGCGCGGAGAAGCTCTTTTCGGCGATCAACTGCGCGGCGCTGCCCGAGAGCCTGCTCGAGTCGGAGCTCTTCGGCATCGAACGCGGAGTGGCGACGGGCGTCGAGGCGCGAACGGGCCGCTTCGAGGCCGCCCACGAGGGCACGCTCTTCCTGGACGAAGTCGGCGATATGCCGCTCGCGCTCCAGGCCAAGCTGCTTCGCGTCCTCCAGGAGCGGGAGATCGAACGGGTCGGGGGGCGCCGTCGCATCCCGATCGACGTCCGCGTGCTCGCCGCGACGAACGCCCGGCTGTCGGAGAGGATCGCCCGCGGCGAGTTTCGCGAGGACCTTTACTACCGGCTCCGGGTCGTCGAGATCGTCTTGCCGCCCCTGCGCGACCGCCGCGAGGACATCCCGAAGCTCGCGCGCCATTTCCTCGAGCGGTTCGCTGCCCGCGAGGGGCGCGAGGTCCTGACTCTCGATCGGGAGGCCTTCGCGGCGCTGCTCGCCCATCCGTTCGCGGGGAACATCCGCGAGCTCGAGAATCTCCTGGAAGGCGCCGCAGCGCTCTCGAGGGGCGGCGTCATCCGGCTCGAGGATCTCCAGTGGCTTCCGACGCGGGCGCCCGGGTCCCTCTCGGAGGCCGAGCCCCCGACGGCGGAAGGGGAGATCCCGAATCTGCGCGCCCTCGAGGAGCGCCACATCCGGCGGGTGCTGAAGATGGCGGGAGGGAACAAGAGCCGGGCGGCCCGGATGCTGGGGATCAGCCGGCGGACGCTTTATCGGAAGAAACCTGTGGGACATTAAGGCACTGTATAATTTTGTCCCAGTTTCGCTTTAAGCCTCATTACGTCTAGCACTTGCCGGTAGACTCCTACCCGGTTCCGTGGTATATGTGTCAACGTGACACGTTCCGGAGCACCCGGGTCGAAGCGATTTTTCGGCCGCAAGCCACTTAGTTTCAGTGGCTTGGAGGGCCGCGCCGGCTCGCCGCAGACATGGCCGCGGCCTTGCTCTTCGTCCTGGCGAGGATCCATGAAAAGAACTGCCGCTCTCCCTCTCGCCGCGTCGGAGCCCGGTGTCCTGCTGCGGGCGATTCTAGCCGGAGAGCTCCTCTTTGCCCTGCTCCTGCAGGCTCACGGCTGGCTTCCTCCCGTCGCCTCCCGGGCTTTTCAGTTCTTCCTGCGCTTCTAGGCCGGATCTCATGATCCGCGCCGCCGGTCGTTCGACGATCTCCCCTGCCCGCCGGTTCCCCTGTGACATCCGGTTGCCGCGGCGGGAATCCGCCGTATTCTCTGGGGCGGCCCTCGCGACGAATGCGACAGGCCGTCGCGGAGGTCCCGGAACACTCTGATGCCACGCCATGAGACGGTCCACTCGGGGCTCGACGGCGCCGGGTCGCGGGAAGTGTCCCTGACCATTCCTGTGGCCTCCGACATGGAGATCGTGGCGACGGCCCAGGTGTCGGCGCTCGGCGAGTACATCGACATGCCCCACGACAAGATCGACGAGGTCAAGCTCGCCCTCGTCGAGGCGTGCATCAACGCCTTCGAGCATGCCCACACGCGAGACGACCGGGTTCATCTGACTTTCCGCGTCGGGAGAGACGAAGATGGGCCAGATTTTCTCGAAGTCGAAGTCTTCGACCAGGGCAAGGGGTTCGATCATTCGGGGGTGGAAGTTCCCACGCCCGAGAAGACGTTTACGGGTGGAAAGAAGCGGGGCTGGGGGCTTCAAATCATGCGCAGCCTGATGGACACGGTGGTGATCACTTCGGGTGAATGGGGGACGAAGATCCTCATGAGGAAGTACAAGTGAACGAATCCTGCAAGATCGTGGTCGAGCGGCGCGGCGACGTCGCCATTTTCTGGACGGACGGTTACATCAACAATCAGGGGGGCGAGGAGATCGCCCGGCAGGCCTATGCGCAGCTCGACGCCGGCGCGAGGGCCCTGGTCCTAAACCTCGAGAAGACGCGGATCGTGAACTCGATCGGAATCTCGATCCTGATCGAAGTTCTCGAGAAGGTGATGGACCGCAAGGGTGTCCTCGCGTTCTGCAGCCTGACCCCCACGATCGACAAGACGTTTCGGATCATGGGTCTCGCCCAGTACGCCTCGATCTACGCGACGCAGGACCAGGCGCTGCAGGCCGTGACGGCGACCGGTTAATCCCACTCCGGTGTCCCGCCCGTCTCCCCGCGAGACGGCTCCGAGGCACGCGACTCGAGAGCGATAACGCATGCAAGAGAGTTCCGCCGCCTCCGACCGGTCCGCTGCACGACTCTGGAAGGACCTCGCCGCCTCGGTGCAGTCGGGGGACGACCGCCCGATCGGCCGGCGCCTGGCGGACGCGGCCCGGGAATGGAGCGGGGCCCGCGGCGCCGCCGTGTACCTCCGCGAGAAGGAGTCCTGGATCCGGGGGGGCGAGTGCGGGGAGGGCGCCGCCGCTTTCGACGCGCCCGATCCCGCGCCCCGGGACGTGGAGTGGATCGGCGACACGCTCTGGATCCCCCTCGGCGCGGAGGGGGAAGTCCACGGCCAGCTCGGCCTCTCCGGGCTCGGGCGGGAGGAGGGACCGGAGGTCAGCGCCCTCCTCGGCTTCGCGTTCGGCGCCCTCCTCGCGGCCCATCGCCTCTCGAAGCAGGTGAAGGGCGCGGAGTTCGAGGTTCGGACCCGGCTCCTCGAGCTCGAGTCCCTGTACGACCTCGGTCTTTCGCTCGGGGGCCAGCTCGACCTGGGGGCGCTCGCCGACGAGGTCCTCTTCCGTTCGATCTCCCTGACGGACGCGGGGAAAGGGACGCTCGTCCTCTTCGACGACGGCGGCCGCGTCCTCTACGACAGGAGCGTCGGCGGCGACCTGCTCCCGCCGGAGCGGTTGGCGTCGTGGCGGATACCCGACGGCGAAGCGGTGATCAACAACACGGCGGCCTCGGTTCCGACGGCGGGGGAGCGTCTGACCGGATGCGAGAAGTGCCTTGCCGTCTCGATCGCCGTTCCCGGACGCCGCCTCGGGCTTCTGGCCGTCGCCGACAAGGAATCGCGCGAGGGGGGCGTCCTCGACTTCACCGCGACGGACGCGAGGCTCCTGTCCCTTTTCGCGAACCAGGCCGCCGCGGCGATCGAGACCGCCCGCCTCCACCAGGACGCCATCGAGAAGGAGCGCTACGAAAGGGAGATGGAGCTCGCCGCCGCGATCCAGCGCGAGATCCTTCCGCGCTTCCTCCCGGACATCCCCGGAGTCGAGCTCGCCGCCGCGAACATCCCGACCCGTCACGTCGGCGGCGACTACTACGACGTCTTCCCGCTCTCCTCCGGGCGGGTCGGGTTCCTGGTCGCCGACGTTTCCGGCAAGGGAGTGCCGGCGGCGCTCCTGGTGTCGACCGTGCACGCCGCCGTCCATCTTCAGATCGACGAGGCGAAGACCGTGGCGGATCTCGTGCAGCGCATCGACCGCCACCTCCGGAGATTCGCCGCGACGCGTAAGTTCCTGACGCTCTTCTTCGGCCTGCTCGAGCCCGAGACGGGCTTTCTGCGGTACGTCTCGGCAGGCCACAATCCCGCGCTTCTCGTCCGGCCGTCGGGAGCGATCGAACGCCTCGAGTCGACGGGGGTCCCCGTCGGGATGCTGCCGAACTCGTCGTGGCGCGAAGAGACTCGATCGATGGGGCAGGGCGATCTCCTTTGCGTTTACTCGGACGGGCTCACGGAGGCGGTCGACTCGGTCGACGAGGAGTTCGGTCTCGACCGGCTGACCGCCGACGTCGGATCGCGCCGCGACCTGCCGTTGCGGAGGATCTGCGACGAGGTCCTGGAGCAGGTGGCGGATTTCGCCCGCGGCATGCCGCAGTACGACGATCAGACCCTTCTGCTCGTCCGGCGGACTTGAGGGCCCGGGCGGCATCCGGGCTAAGATCCGGCGCATGTCGTATCTGGCCGCCGCGGCGCTTCTCGCGTTGACCGGCCTCGCCGGCTCCGAGGCGGCCGCCGGGAGGACAGACCTCCGTCTGGACGGCGCGACGGTGTACGAAAAGGCGTCGGCTCCCGGGCGCCCCGCTTCGATCGTGGTCCGGGACGGCCGTGTCCTCTTCGTCGGCGATCCGCAGCGCGCGCGGGAGCTGTCTCCGGGAGCCTTCGCGGTCGATCTCCCTGGAGCCTTCGTGTTTCCCGGGTGGGCCGATGCGCACGGGCACCTGGCCGGGCTCGGAAAGGCACTCGAGACGGCGGACCTGAAGGGCACCGCGGACGCCGCGCAGGCCGCCCGCCGCATCGCGGACGCCGCGAAAAAGCTGCCGCGCGCGGCGTGGGCGGAAGGACGCGGATGGGACCAGAACCACTGGCCCGGCGGGAAATACCCGGACGCCCGCGATCTCGACGCCGTGCTGCCCGACCGGCCCGCGATCGCCCGGCGCGTCGACGGGCATGCCCTGTGGGTCAACGGCGCGGCGCTCGCGGCGGCGGCGATCGGTCCCGCCACGCCCGACCCCGCCGGCGGGCGGATCCTCCGGCGCCCCGACGGATCGCCGTCCGGGGTCCTCGTCGACAACGCCATGGACCTCGTCGACCGCGCGATGCCGCCCCCCTCGGAGGGGGATCTCGAGCGGCAGGTGCTCACGGCGGCCAGGGCCTGCGCCGCGCTCGGACTGACGGAAGTGCAGGACGCCTCGGGATACGCCCCGTCCGAGATCGAAACGCTCGAGCGCCTCGCCGGCCGGGGGGAGCTTCCGATCCGCATCTACGCCACCGTGTCGGCGGAGCCGTCGAACCTGCGCGCGGCGCTGGCCAGGCCGCCTCGCGTCGGCGGGGGCGCGGGCTTTCTGACGGTGCGCGCGATCAAGGCCTACGCCGACGGCGCCCTGGGAAGCCGCGGCGCGGCCCTTCTCGCCGACTACTCCGACGAGCCGGGCAACCGCGGGCTGCTCGTCACCCCTCCCGCCCGGCTGAAGGAGATCGCGCGGGCCGCACGGGAGAAGGGCTGGCAGCTCTGGATCCACGCCATCGGAGACCGCGGAAATCGCGAGGCCCTGGACGCGTTCGCCGACGCCGCCCGGGCGACGCCCCGCGCGCCCGCGGGCGGGGACCGGCCCCGCATCGAGCACGCCCAGGTGATCGCCGCATCCGACATCCCGCGGTTCTCACGTGAGGGCGTCATCGCGTCGGTCCAGCCCACGCACGCGACGTCCGACATGGACTGGGCGGAGCGGCGCCTCGGATCCGAGCGGATCCGGGGGGCCTACGCCTGGCGCACTCTCATCCGGAGCGGCGCGCGCCTGGCGGGCGGCAGCGACTTCCCGGTCGAGTCGGAGAATCCGCTCCTCGGCTTCTACGCGGCCGTGACACGCCAGGACCCGGCGGGCCATCCCCCCGGCGGCTGGCGCGCGCAGGAGACGCTCTCCCGCTCCGAGGCGCTGGCGCTCTTCACGTCGGACGCCGCCTGGGCTGCCTTCGAGGAAGACCGGCGCGGAAGGATCGCGCCCGGGTTCGAGGCCGATCTCACGGTGTTCGCGAGCGACCCGATGTCGATCGAGGCCGCGAAGATCCCCGCGATCCCCGTCGTTCTCACCATGGTGGGTGGGCGCATCGTCCACGGGCGCGGGGCGTCCGGCCAGACGGCCGCGCCGCCGGCGCGGACGCCGGGGGAAGGGCATTGAGGAGGGGTCGTGCGTTCATCTTCCTGTTCGCAGCGGCGGCCTGGATGTCGCCGGCCTGCGGCCCGGCCCCGAAGAAACCGGAAGCGGGGAACCTCGTGACGCGCGCCGCCGAGGATCCGGAGGCCGCGGGGCGGGAGCGGATGGTCGAGACGCAGATTGCCGCTCGCGGGGTGCGCAATCCGCGCGTGCTCGCGGCGATGCGAGAGGTTCCGCGCCATCTTTTCGTCGAGACGGCCCAGCGGGCGCACGCTTACGACGACGGCCCGGTTCCGATCGGCGTCTCGAAACAGACCGTTTCCCAGCCGTACATCGTCGCGCTGATGACCGAGCTTCTGGATCTCGGCCCGAACGAACGGGTCCTCGAGATCGGAACGGGATCCGGATACCAGAGCGCCGTGCTCGGAAAGGTGGCCGGAAAGGTCTATTCGATCGAGATCATTCCGGAGCTCGCACGCGAATCGTCCGAGCGCTTGAAGAGGTTGGGCTACGCAAACGTCACCGTCAAGGAAGGCGACGGGTACCGGGGCTGGCCGGAGGAGGCGCCGTTCGACGCGATCATCGTCACCGCGGCGCCCGAGCGGATCCCGCAGCCCCTCCTCGATCAGCTCGCGACCAACGGCCGGATGGTGATTCCGGTCGGCGGCTTTTTTCAGGAGCTGAAGGTCTTCACCAAGGACGCCGGCGGAAAGCTCACGGAGAAAGACATCATCCCCGTCCGCTTCGTGCCCATGACGGGGGAGATCGAGAAGACGCCCCCCGCCCCCGAGAATTGAGCAAGGAAAGAGCGGGGCGGCTGCCGCTCGCGACGCCCCTCGTCGCCCTGAACCGCACGTTCAAGGCGTTCACGTACCGGGACTACCGCCTTCTGTGGGGAGGGGCGTTCACTTCGAGCATCGGGACGTGGATGCAGCAGGTCGCCCAGGCCTGGTTGATCTTCACGATGACCGGCTCGGCCTCGCTCCTCTCGCTCGACGCATTTCTGGGCGCGGCGCCCTTTCTGATGTTCTCGCTCTTCGGCGGCGTGTTCGCGGATCGTTTCGACCGGCGCCGCATCCTCCTGTCATCGCAGCTCGTCCAGCTCTCGACGGCGTTTCTTCTCGCCGGGCTGATCGCCACGCACCACGTGCAGGTGTGGATGATCCTCTCGCTCTCCTTCGTCGTCGGACTCGCCCAGTCCTTCGGAGGCCCCGCCTACCAGGCGCTCGTTCCGACGCTCGTCGACCGCGAGGATCTCTCGAACGCCGTTGCGTTGAACTCGATCCAGTTCAACCTGGCGCGCGTCATCGGCCCGGTGCTCGCCGGCATCGCCTTCTACAAGCTCGGAGCGGCCGCCTGCTTCGCATTGAACGGCCTGTCCTTCGTCGCGGTCATCGTGGCGATCCTGCTCTTGAAGCGCGGCGCCCCGCTGGCGCCCGCCTCCGAACCCGTCTGGAGAAGCCTCAAGACGGGCCTGAAAGCGGTCCGCGACGCGGTCGCGCTCCGCGGCCTGATCATCATGGCTTTCGCCGGCAGCTTCTGCTCGATCCCGCTGGTGACGTTTCTTCCCGTGTTCGCCCGCGACATCTTCCACCGCGACGCCAAGGGCTACAGCGGCCTCCTCGCCGCCTTCGGCGTCGGGGCCGTGATCGGCGCGATCGGAGTCGCGGGCTTCGGCGACGTGAAACGCAAAGGGCTCGTCGCCGTCTCGACCCAGATGACCTTCGGCCTCCTCATGATCGCATTCGCCGCTTCCCGAAACCCCCTCCTTTCGTACGCGATCCTTCTCGCCGCCGGCGCCTCCCTCATGGTCATCTTCGCGATGTTCATGACACTCGTGCAGACCTACGTCGAGGACCACCTCCGGGGCCGCGTCGTGAGCATCTATACCCTCGCCTTCCGGGGCGCGATGCCTCTGAGCAACCTCGTGGGAGCCTTTGCCGCGTCCCTGATCCCCGTTCCGGCCATCCTGAAGATCAACGGCCTGATCCTCTTCCTCCTGGGCGCGACGGTCCTCCTGCGCAGAAACCCGCAGGGCGTGACCGCCCTCTGAGCCGAGCGCCGCGGCGGAAGACCGGGCCGGCGACGCCCGGCGGAAGTCGGGCGCGAGGAGGCCGCCGGAAGGGGGCTTCCCCTGAAACGATCCTCGACCGGATTCCCGACGGCGATCATTCGCGCCGGACGGAAACCTTTCGACCCTTGATCGTGCTCTTCCGGAGTGCCGCCACGATCGCGTCGGCCTGATCCGCGGGGACCTCGACTAAGGAAAAGCGGTCCGCGATCTCGATCGCGCCGATCGCACGGCTGGGGATCCCCGCCTCCCCCGCAATGGCGCCCACCAGATCGCCGGGTCGGATCCCCGCCTGCCGGCCGGCCGCGACATGGATCCGGACGGCGGCGCCGGACGTCTTGCCGGGCTTCGAAGCGAACGGGCCTCGGCCGCGGACGGGGCCCGGACGGCCGCCCGGCGACCGCTCGGGCGGGGGAGCCGGGATGTGCTCCTCGCGCCCGGACTCTCCGGACGCGGCGTGCGCGAGCTTCACGGCGGCGGCGGCGACGTCTACGATGTCGAACTCCTCGGAGAGCGACTCGACGACCACGCGGACGTCATCCAGGCCGCCGGCGAGGAGCTGCTCCCGGAGAGACGCCCGGGTGAGGTCGAGCCTCCGCGCTCTCAGGTCCGCGACCGTCGGGACCGTCGCGATCTCGATCTTCTGCTTCGTGTAGGCCTCGATGTTCCGGAGGAGACGGTGCTCGCGCGGCTCCGCCAGGGTGACGGCGACGCCGGCCCGTCCGACCCGGCCGGTCCGGCCGATGCGGTGCACGTAGGCCTCGGCGGTCGAGGGGACGTCGTAGTTGAAGACGTGGGACAGGTGCTCGATGTCCAGGCCGCGAGCCGCGACGTCGGTCGCGACGAGAAGGTCGGCCTTCGCCGCGCGAAAGAGTCCCATCACGCGGTCGCGCTGCCTCTGGGCGAGGCCGCCGTGCAGCGCCTCGGCGCGATACCCGTGCGCGTTGAGAGTCTCGACGAGCGTCTCGACCTCGAGCCGCGTGCGGCAGAAGACGAGCGCGGAGGCCGGATTCTCCATGTCGAGGACGCGCCCGAGCGCCGAGGACTTGTGGGCGCGCGCGACGATGTACGCGACCTGCCGCACCCGGGGGAGCTTGCCGGGCGCGGCGCGGGCGCGGCCGATCGTGATCCGCGCGGGTTCCCGAAGGTGGCGTTCCGCGATCCGGAGGATCCGCGCGGGAAGCGTGGCGGAGAAGAGCGCCGTCTGACGCGACGCGGGCGTGGCGGCGAGGATCGCTTCCAGGTCCTCGGCGAATCCCATGTCGAGCATCTCGTCCGCCTCGTCCAGGACCAGGCAGCGGAGCGCGTCGAGCGCCAGCGTCCCGCGGCGGATGTGATCGAGGGCGCGGCCCGGCGTCGCCACGGCGACCTCCGCGCCATTCTTGAGCAGCCGGATCTGCTGATCCATCGATGCTCCGCCATACAGCGGGACGACGCGGATGCCGGACTTGCGGGCGTACTTGTGGACGGCCTCGGAAAGCTGCATGGCGAGCTCGCGCGTCGGGACGAGGACGAGTCCGAGCGTTCGGCCGCGCGGGACGGGCGGCTCCGCCAGCCGCTGGAGCATGGGAAGCGCGAAGGCGGCCGTCTTTCCCGTGCCGGTCTCCGCCTGGCCGAGGACGTCCCGGCCCGCGAGCAGCACGGGGATCGCTTCCCGCTGGATGGGCGTCGGCTCCTCGTAGCCGAGCGCGGCCACGGCGGCGACGAGATCGTCGGAGAGCCCGAGGGAACGAAACGTCGGGGAAGGGGCCTCCGGGGGAGGCGTGTCCGGCGCCGGCATCGGGCCAGAGTATCCCTCTCTCCCTCCGCTGCGCGTCAGGCGGGGATGAGCACCGTCGCGAGAAGGAGGAAAAGGCCCATGCTGGCGACGTCCGTCGCCGTCGTCAGGAAGATGCTCGACGCGGTCGCCGGGTCGGCGCCGAGCTTGCGGAGCGTGAGCGGAATGAGCGCGCCGGAGATGCCGCTGATGATGCAGCTCGCCGTCATGGCCATGAACACGATGAGCCCCAGCCGGACGGACGCGGGATTCTTCTGCATCGTGGCGACCACGAACATCCCGATCCCGGCCGTGAGCCCGACGAGCGCCCCGTTCAGAAACCCCAGGAAGGCCTCCTTGACGACGAGCGCCCGCTCCTTTCCGGGCTGGAGCTCGCCCAGGGTAATGCCCCGAAGCGCCACCGCCAGGGCCTGGCAGCCCGTGTTGCCCGACTGCCCGGCTAGAACCGGGAGGAAGACGGCGAGGATGACGATCCGGTCGATCGTTCCCTGGAAGAATCCGACGACGCCGGCGGCCAGGAAGGCGGTCAGGAGGTTCAGCTGCAGCCACGGATGCCGGAACTTCAGGCTCCGCTTCCAGGGGGTCGCGAGCCGCTCCTCCTTGTCGACGCCGACCATCGCGCCCGGCTGCGCGCTGATCTGATACGCCTGCTCCTCGAACATCGTCTGGCCGCGGATCTCTCCGACGAGCTTTCCATCGGCGGTTGCGACCGGGTAAACGGGGAAGTGGCGGTTCAGGACGAGACTCATCGCGTCCCGCAGCTTGAGATCGGGCGTCAGAGAGAACGCGTTCTTCAGCATGACGTCCCGCAGCAGGGCCTTCCGGTCCGACAGCAGGAGGTCCCGCATCGTGACGACCCCGATGAGCCGCCCGTCCGCGTCGACCACGAAGCCATACGTCACGAACGAGCGCTTGACGAGATCCCGGATCGATTCGACCGCGGCCTCGACCGTCACGTCGGGTCCGAATACGGCGGTCGGGGATTCCATCATCCGACCGATCGTTCCCTCCTCGTACGTTTCGCTCCTTGCCCACTGCTCCGCCTCGGCGCGCGTTGCCGCCGCGAGCAGGCGCTTGCGCTGCTTGCCGCGGATGTGCGTCAGGACGCCCTGCGCGACCCCGGGATCGACGGCCCGCAGGACCGCGAGCGCCGTGGCGTCATCCTGAGGGGCGAGCATCTCGGCGCCGTCGCGCGCGGTGCTGCTGGCGATCGCGGCGGCGAGCGGTTTCGTGACTTTATCGAGGGTCATCGTTTCGTCTCCGGCTTCTCGCCGCTCTGGTCGACCGGGGGGAGCGGGAATTGCGCGCTAGGCTACAACGACAGCCGTCGAATCCGAGCGTTCTCTCGAAAACGGACTCTCGGTTTCAGGGATGGTGGAGCGGATCGGGATCGAACCGACCGCCGCCGCCTTCGGCAGCGACGGCCTCGGGCAGATTCTCGCAGGGGGGCACGTGCCGCGCCCCCCTGGACCCCCAGGAGGTCGTCGGTTCCCGCTCACGACGGCGAGGGAAGCTCAGGGAAGTTCGGGGCTGTGAGAAATGGTGGAGCTGATCGGGATCGAACCGAC
>JBDTOO010000008.1:0-76662 GCA_039933215.1 Acidobacteriota bacterium | reverse complement strand
ACCGGCAGCAGGCGATCGAGGTGTGGTCGCGCATCTTCCTCATCGACATCAACAACTCCGAGGCGGTCACACGGATCGAAAAGGCCCGCCAGGACATGGCCGAGGGCAACCGCGTGATCTCGGAAGGGCTCAAGAACGGCCGGGAGATCTACGAGCGCGGCGACCTCGCCGGCGCGCGGGAGCTCTTCCTGCAGGTGCTGACGGCGGACGAGAACGAGCCGACGGCGCGCTTCTATCTCGACCGCATCCAGGAAGAGATGGCCAACCCGGGAGCCACTCCCGCGGAGATGCCCGCCGCCGACGGTTCGCCCGGAGCGCCTGCGACGGCCGGGGCGCCGAAATCCGCGGCGGCCCAGGCCGCGGCCTCGAAGGAACGCGCGCGCAAGGGAAAGATCGCCATTCCCAGGACCGTCCTCGCCGTGGTCGGAGCGTTCGCGCTGCTCGTCCTCGGAGGCGTCTACTTCTTCGTCCTCCGGGCGCCGCGCTCGGGAGCGGGCGCCGCGGGCTCCCCCGCCGGGTCCGCGCCGGGCTCCCTCGCCCGCGCGCGACAGCTCCTCGGGTCGGGAAAGATCGGAGAAGCGCGCGCGGAGCTGCGGCGCGTTCCGGCGAGCAGCAAGGACTACGCGGAGGCGCAGAAGACACTCACAGAGCTCGGCAAGCCTTCGGGCGAGGGTGCGGCCGAGCCCGCGACGGGAGCGCCGATGTCCGTCGCCTCGGAGACGGGAGCGCCGCCGCCGGCTCCCATCGACGCGGAGCCGGCCCGCATGCGCGCCGCCGCGGAACGGCATCTCGCCGAGAAGCACTACATCGACGCCATGAAAAGCTTCAGCCTGGCCGCGCCCTCCTTCCGCAACGACCCGACCTTCGCCCAGTCGATGGGCGTCGCTGCGGAGAAGGTCACCGCGCTGACGCCGGCCGTCAAGCTCTACAACGAGGCGGAGTACGAGACGGCCATCCCGATCCTGTGGCGGATCTACCAGGAGGATCGCGATAACCAGGACGCGAAGAGCTATCTTCTCCGCGCGTACTACAACCAGGGGATCACCCAGCTCCAGAACGGGATGTATCCGAAGGCGATCGAGTCCTTCAACGAAGCGCTGACTCTCGATGCGACCGACTCGGAAACGATCCGCCACCGCAAGTTCGCGGAGCGGTACCTGAAGACGGACCTCGACCTCATGGGCCGTATCTACGTCCGGCACCTGAACCACCGGCCTTGAGCGGGCGGGAAGAGCCAGGCCGGCCCGGCGAGCTCCTCGACTTTCCGCTGCGCCCGGAGCGCCGCGAGTCGTTCTCCCTTCCGCTGCCCACCGAAGGGCCTCACGTCGAGCCGGCCCCTCCGCGCACCGCGTCGATCTTCGCGCGCGCCGGCGCCGCGGCGGCCGATGCGGCGGCCGTCGTGCTGGTCGTTCTCGCGGCGACGCTCGCGGCGGTCATGGCGCGCGAGCGATGGCCCGTTCCCGCCGGCCTGATCTGGGCGGCGGCCTTCGCGCTCTACGTCTCCTTCTTCGCCGTCGTCGTCCCGCTCGTCCTGTTCGGCCGGACCATCGGCATGGCGCTCGGCGGACTCGCCGCGGTGCCGGTCGGCGGGACGCGCCGGCTCGCTCCGAGGGAGGCGGCGATGCGGTGGGTGGGCTCGATCCTGACGCTCGCGACGCTCGGGCTGTCTCTTCTCTTCACCGGACGGGACGCCGCGGCGCCGACGCTCGCCGACGCGCTCTCCGGAAGGCCGATCGCGCGCGCAGGCTCGCCGGCCGACGGTCCGTGAAGCGCAAGCCCCTCAAGGTCGCGGTCGCGCAGATCGACACGACCGTCGGCGACTTCGAAGGCAACGCCCGCAGGATCATCGACGCCGGGCGCCGCGCGGAGTCGGAGGACGCTGCGGTCGTGCTCTTCCCCGAGCTCGCGGTCACGGGATATCCGCCGAAGGACCTCCTCGAACGCCGGTCGTTCCTCCGGGAGGCAAAACGCACGGCGGCTCGCATCGATCGTGAGACGGGAAGCGCGCTCTGGGTGTACGGCTGCGTCGTGCCCAACGCGTCGCGGTCCGGGAGATCGGTCTTCAACGCCGCGGTCGCTGCCCGTGGAGGGCGCCGCGCCGCCGTCTACCGCAAGCGCTTGCTCCCCACGTACGACGTTTTCGACGAGGGGCGGTACTTCGAGCCGGGAACCCGGCCGCTCGCCCTGAAGGTGCCGCGAGCCTCCCTGGCGGTGACGATCTGCGAGGACATCTGGAACGACAAGACGTTCTGGAAGCGCCGCCTCTACCCCGGCGATCCCGTCGCGGACCTGCGCCCTCTCGGAGCGGACATCCACGCGAACATCTCGGCGTCGCCGTGGATCGTGGGCAAGGACCGCCTCCGCGAGCGCATGATGCGCCAGATCGCGCGCGGCACCGGAATCCCCCTCGTGTCGTGCAATCTCGTCGGCGGCAACGACGGACTCATCTTCGACGGCCAGTCCTGCGCCTTCGACGCCGACGGGCGCCTCGCGGCGCGGGGTCTCGCGTTCGCGGAAGACTTCTGGACGGTCGACCTCCCGGGCGGATCGGGACCGCGCCCCGCGCGGCTCGGCTCCGTCGCGCAGATCCGCCGCGCGCTCGTTCTCGCTCTGGCGGACTACGCGTCGAAGTGCGGCTTTACGACGGCCGTCCTCGGTCTCTCGGGAGGGATCGATTCCGCGGTCACCGCGGCGCTCGCCGTCGACGCCCTCGGGCCGGCCCACGTCACGGGCGTCGCAATGCCGGGCCCCTATTCCTCGAAGGGGAGCCTTCGTGACGCCCGCGCGCTCGCGAAGAACCTCGGGATCGAGTACATGGAGATTCCCATCGGTCCCGTGTTCGAGGCCTACCGGCGCACGCTCGCGCCGGCCTTCGGAGGACGGGGCGGCGAAGAAGAGGAGAACCTGCAGGCCCGCATCCGCGGCGCGCTGCTGATGGCGCTCTCGAACCGGTTCGGCCACCTGGTGCTCTCCACCGGAAACAAGTCGGAGCTTGCCGTCGGCTACTGCACGCTGTACGGCGACATGGCGGGCGGCTACGCGCTCCTCTCGGACATCCCGAAGACGCTCGTGTACGAGCTCGCAGAGGAGCTGAACGGAAAGCAGTCGCGGATCCCGCGCGCGACGATCCGCAAGGCGCCATCCGCCGAGCTGCGCCCGGGACAGAAGGACAGCGATTCCCTGCCGCCCTACGCCGTCCTCGATCCGCTCATCGCCGCCTTCGTCGACCGGTCGATGCCCGTCGAGGCGGCCGCTCGCAAGGCCCGGGTCCGCGTTTCCGTGGCCCGCGACATCGCCCGGCGCATCGACCGCAACGAATACAAGCGGCGGCAGGCCCCCCCAGGTCCGAAGGTCACAGCGCGCGCGTTCGGCGAAGGGCGCCGGTATCCGATCGCGCAGAAGTTCCGGGTTTGAGGAGGCGGAAAGGCGGTCCGGCGGCTTTCCCCGGCGGCGTCCGTCCGCAGCGCCCCGCGAACTGATAGTTTTCGCCCTTGTCTCACCACTCCGAAAAGTACGCCTGGAAGGACATTCCCGGCTCGTCGCACGACCTCCTGAGGTGCCGGATCCGCGCGCTGCCGCCGGGTCTCCGCCTGCTCGACCTCGGCGCGGCGGGAGGACATCTCGGCCGCGCGGTCCGCGACCGGTGCGCGTATCTCGCCGGCGTCGAGCCGGACGCTTCCCTGCCCGCCTCGGCGCGGGAGGGGTACGACGAGTGGCGGGCAGTCGGAGCGGAGGAGGCGGGCGCCTGGGACGCGCCGTTCGACGTCGTGCTCTGCGCGGACGTGCTCGAGCACCTCGCGACGCCCGAGACGCTCCTCGTGCGCATCCACGACTGGCTGAAGCCGGGCGGTGTGCTTCTCGTGTCGCTCCCGAACATCGCCAACGTCTCGATCCGCGCCGCCCTGCTTCTCGGACACTTCCGATACACGGAGCGCGGGATCCTGGACCGAACCCATCTCTCGTTCTACACGCTCGCGAGCGCGGCGCATCTCCTCGAAGGGGCGGGGTTCCGCATCCACTCCGTGGAGCCCACGGCCATGCCCTATGAGCTCGCGCTCCCGTCGCTCGGGGAAGCGCCCTGGAGCGCGCCCGTGCGCGGCTTCGCCCGGGCGACGGCCAGGGCGTGGCCGACCATGTTCGGATACCAGTTCGTCTTCGAGGCGTACCGCCCGTGAGCCGCTCCGACCGCGCCTCGCTGATCGTTCCCGCGTACAACGAGCGCAACCGCATCGTGGCGTCGCTCCAGGCGATCGCGCCCTGGTGCGCCTCCCGCCCCGGCGGCTGGGACTGGGAAGTGATCCTCGTCGACGACGGCTCCTCCGACGACACCGCCGAGACGGCGCGCCGCATTGCGGAGGAGCAGGGGCTCCCCCTGGAGATCCTCCGCCACGAGAAGAACCGCGGGAAGGGCGCCGCGATTCGCACCGGCGTGCTCGCGTCCGCCGGCGACCCCGTTCTGATCAGCGACACCGACCTCTCGACGCCTCTTTCCGAGTGGGTGAAGCTCGCGGAGCGGCTTCCGAGCTTCCCCGTCGCCATCGGCTCGCGCGCCCTGGATCAGCTCCTCGTCCGGCGGCGGCAGCCCTTTTACCGCCGCGTTCTCGGCAAGAGCGGCAACGCGCTCGTCCGCCTCTTCGCCGTGCGCGGGATTCGCGACACCCAGTGCGGATTCAAGCTCTTCAGGGGCGACGTCGCCCGCGACCTTTTCCGCGACACGAAGGTGGACGGTTTCGCCTACGACATGGAGGTCCTCCATCTCGCGCAGCGCCGGGGCATCCCCATCGCCGAGGTCCCCGTCCTCTGGTTCAACTCGCCCGAGTCCAAGGTGTCGGTCCTCCGACACACGCTGCCGACGCTCTGGGACCTGCTCCGCGTGCGCTGGCTCCACCGCCGCGACCGGGGCCGGCCCCTCCCTTCCGCCGATTGAGAAGGCCGGCCGGAACGGCGGTTGGCGCGGGGCGGCCCGGCGATAGAATTCCGGCCATCCCGATGAGCCCGATCCTTCTCGACCGGAACGAGAACCGCTACGGACCCGCTCCGGAATGCCTCGCGGCGCTCCGCGAGATCGAGCCCGAGGTCCTCTTCAACTACACGCGCGACTTCCAGAAGGGCTACTACAGCGCTCTGTCGCGCCGCCTCGCGGAGATCCACGGCGTCCCCGAGGACCGGCTCCTCCTCGGGTACGGATGCGAGGACCTCCTGAAGCAGTCGATCCACCATTTCGTCCGCCGCGGCGAGCGCTGCCTCATCCCGAGCGCCTCGTGGTGGTACTACCGTTCGATCGCCGACGAGGTCGGCGGCGTGACGATCGAGTACCCGATCGTCGAAGGCGCGCTCGCCTTCGACTACGACATCGAGGCTCTGCTCCGGATCCAGCGCGAGACCCCCGCCCGGATCCTCCTGATCGCCTCGCCGAACAACCCGACGGGAAACGCGTTCCCGACCGAGCGTCTCCCCGAAGTGCTCGAGGCGTTCCGGGATTCTCTCGTCGTGTACGACCAGGCTTACTTCGGCTTCTCCGACGAGCCGGCGGACGACGTGCCGGCGCTCGCGAGCACCTACCCGAACCTCCTCGTGCTCCGGACCTTCTCGAAGCTCTACGGACTCGCGGGTGCGCGGATCGGGTACGGGATCGCCGGAACGGGGATGGACGCGTTCCGGCAGTTCGCCGCCCGCAACCTCGGGTACAGCCGGATCTCCGAACGCCTCGCGCTCGCGGCGCTCTCGAATCCGGAGTACTACGCGCGCGTGCGCCGCAGCATGGTGGCGGACCGGCGCAAGATCATCACGGCGCTCCGCGCCTTTCCGGGCGTTCAGGCCTGGGATTCGGACGCCAACTTTCTCCTCGCCCGCTTCCCCGCGCCGATGGCGGCCGCCGTGAAAGCGGAGCTCGAGCGCCGCGGCCTCGTCCTGAAGTTCTTCAGCGAGCCCGCGTTCGCGCATTGCGCGCGCATCACGCTCGGGACTCCGGACGAGACCGTCGCGCTCGTCGGCGCGCTGCAGGAGATCCTGTCCGCCATTCCGGCCCTCCGCTGACGGACGCTCTCTGGAGACGACGGCGAGCCGGAGCGAGGCCTATCGAGCGTCCCTCAAGGCGCCCGAGCTCGAGGAGCGCCTGGACCGCCTGGTCTACCGCCCGCTCGCCTTTCTCGTCGCCTGGCCGCTGCGCCGCACGCGGGTCACGCCGAACGCGATCAGCGTGGCGAGCGCTCTCTGCGGGGTCGTCGCGGGCGCGCTCTTCTGGCTCGGCCGGCCGGACGCCGCGCTCGCTGCGGCGGCCGCGTATTTCGCCGGCAACGTCCTCGACTGCGCCGACGGGCAGCTCGCCCGGCTCCAGGGCACGGCCTCGCCGGTCGGATACCTGGTCGACGGCGCCGCGGACTACATCGGCACGACCGCCGTCTTCGTCGGCATGACGCACGCCCTTCTCCTCAGCCGCCCCGCGCCCTTGAGCTGGTGGTGGCTCTCCGTCCCCGCGGGCGCGTCGATGGCCTGGCAATGCGCGTACCTGGACGAGAAGCGGGGAGACTGGCAGGACCACGTGTACCGGCGGCGCCGCGACCGGGCCGGGGAGCTCGAGGCGATGGTCGAACACGCGCGGACCTGGCGCGAAGAGCGCACCCATCTTCTCTCGCGCGCGCTCGTCGCCGTCTACCGGGCCTACCGGACGGCCTGGAGCCCCGTGACGGCCGCGCCCGCCGAAGACGCGCGCGGCGGCGAGACGGACGCGGGCTGGCCGGAGCGCCATCGGCCGATCCTCCGCCGGAGCGTCTGGGTGGGTCCGACCATGCACGTCACCGCCATCGTCCTCGCCGCGGGCGTCTTCTTCCGGCCGGACGTCTACTTCTGGCTCGCCGTCGGACCCGGCAACGCATGGCTCCTCGCGACGCTCTTCGCGGAGCGCCGCGCGGACCGCTCGCCGGAGCGCGCCGCGTGACGCCGCGCGCCGTGATCCTCGCCGCGGGCAGCGCGCAGCGTCTTCGCCCGCTCACCGACGCCCTGCCGAAGTGCCTGCTGCGGGTCGGAGGGCGCACGATCCTCGCGCGCGCCGTCTCGATCCTCGCCGGGTGGGGCGTTCGCGAGATCACCGTCGTCGACGGATTCGAGGGGGACCGGCTCCGCGCCGCGATCGCGGCGGAGTTCCCGCCGGAGTGGTTCCACTTCATCCGCAACGACGACTACGCCACGACGAACAACGCCTGGTCGCTGTGGCTCGCCCGCGGCGCCGCGCCGGAGCCGATCCTGCTTCTGGACGCGGACGTCGTGTTCGATCGCGAGGTGATCGGCCTGCTGTTGACCGAAGGCCCGCAGAACCGCCTGGCCGTTCGGACCCGCGGCGCCGTCGGAGCCGAGGACATGAAGGTCGCGCTCGCCCCGGACGGGCGCGTGGCGGACATCGGCAAGCACCTGCCGCCCGCGAGCGCCTCGGGCGAATCGATCGGGATCGCGCATTTCGGCGCGCAGTTCTCGCGGCGGATGTTCTCCGTGCTCGAGCGCCGGCTCGTCAAAGAGGGCCTCGTGGGCGAATGGTACGAGTCGGCCTTCGTCGAGCTCATCTCCGGCGGCGAGGCGATCCACCCGATCGACATCGGCGGGCACCGGGCGATCGAGATCGACACGCCCGAGGATCTCGAAGAAGCGCGCCGGCTCTTTCCCGAGCCGCCGGTCCGGACCCGGACCTAGCTCCCCCTCGGCGCCTCTTCCGGGGGGCCCATCTCGATCTCGACCCTGTGCGTCGTGCCGTCGTCGGTGATGGGCACGCCGCCGTCGGCGAGGGCGTTTCCGTCCAGCGTCACCCGGGCGACGCCCCTCGACGCGCTCTGCTCGTTCTTCACGGCGATCTCCCAGGTCGTCCGCCCGATCCGAACCGTGATGCCGAAGCTCTTCCACGCCCGCGGCACGCAGGGGTCGAAGCGGAGCACGCCCGCGCGGACCCGGACCCCGAGGATCCATTCCATGCCGGCGCGATACATCCACCCGGCCGATCCCGTGTACCAGGTCCACCCCCCGCGTCCGACGTGAGGCGGCTCCGCGTAGACGTCCGCCGCGACCACGTAGGGCTCCACCTTGTAGAGCTCGGCGCGCTCCGGCGTCGACGCGTGATGGATGGGATTCAACATCGAGAAGAGGGCCGCCGCGCGGTCCCCGTCGCCCTGCATCGCGAAGGCGATCACCGACCAGAGCGCGGCGTGGGTGTACTGCCCGCCGTTCTCGCGCACGCCCGGCAGGTACCCCTTGATGTAGCCGGGGTCGTGGGGCGTCTTGTCGAAAGGCGGAGTGAAGAGGAGGACGAGCCCGTCGGCCGGCCGCACGAGATGCTCCTCGACCGCGGCCATCGCCTTCCGGCCGCGTGCGGGGTCGCCGCCGCCCGACATGATCCCCCAGGACTGCGCGATCGAATCGATGCGGCACTCCTCGCTCGAGGCGGAGCCGAGCGGCGTCCCGTCGTCGTAGTACGCCCGCCGGTACCAGTCCCCGTCCCATCCGTCCTTCTCGAGCGCGGCGCGGAGCGTCTCGACGCGTTCCCGCCAGCGGCTCGCCCGCGCTTTCTCGCCCCGCTCCTCCGCCAGGGCCGCGAAGTCGCGGAAATTCGCCAGGAAGAACCAGCCGAGCCAGATGCTCTCTCCCTTGCCCTCTCGCCCGACCCGGTTCATTCCGTCGTTCCAGTCGCCCGTGCCCATGAGCGGCAGGTCGTGGGCGCCGGCCGTCAGGCTGCGGTCCAGAGCCTGCGCGCAATGCTCGAAGAGCGTCGCGGACTTCGCCGAGATCTTCGGCTCGAAGTACCGCTCGGCCTCCCCCGGCTCCAGCACGGGGCCCGAGACGAAACCGGCAGGAGCGTCCAGGATCGCGCGGTCGCCGGTCACCGCGAGGTAGTGCAGGACCGCGTACGGAAGCCACACGAGGTCGTCCGTCATCCGCGTGCGGACGCCTTTCCCGGACGGCGGATGCCACCAGTGCTGGACGTCGCCCTCCTCGAACTGGCGCGAGGCGGCGCGAAGCAGGTGCTCGCGCGCGAGGGCGGGTCGGGCTGCGGTGAGCGCCATCACGTCCTGGATCTGGTCGCGGAAGCCGAACGCGCCTCCCGCCTGATAGAAGGCGGAGCGTCCCCAGACACGGCAGGAGAGCGTCTGGTAGAGGAGCCAGCCGTTCAGAAGCATGTCCATCGCCGGCTCGGGCGTGCGGACCTGGACGCCGCCGAGCGTCTCCGCCCAGTCCGAGCGGACCTCCGCCAGCGCGTCGTCGAGGTTCTTCGCGCGCCACGCCGAGACGAGGCGCCGCGCGTCGGCCGCGTCCGAGCCCTGCCCGAGGAGCACGACGACGTCCTTCTTCTCGCCGGGCGCGATCCGCACGAGCCTCTGCAGGGCCGCGCAGGGATCGAGGCCGGGCCCGACGCGCCCCGACAGCGTCGCGTTCCGCGCGAGCCCCGCCGGTGACGCGAGGCTGCCGTTGCGGCCGAGAAACTCCGTGCGGTCCGCCGTCCACGCGCGCGGCATCTCGCCCACGTCGAGGAAGGCGGTGCGGTCGGCGAACTCCTCGTTCCAGGCGTTGCGCGCCAGGAGCGCTCCCGTCTCGGCGTCGCGGTCCATGACGGTGAAGGGGTTGCCGCCGCTGCCGGTGGAACCGAGCGTCCACCGCGCGTAGGCGGTGACGGAGAGCGTGCGGGGAGCGGCGGTGCGATTCTCGAGGGTCAGCCGCGAGATCTTGACCGGGTCGGCCCGGGGGACGAACTGGGTGAGACCGAGCGCGATCCCGGAGACTTCGCGCTCGAAGCGCGTGTATCCCATGCCGTGCCGTACGAGCGTCGCGCGCCCGTCGCGCACCGGCTGGGGCGTCGGGCACCAGATCTCGCCCGACTCTTCGTCGCGGATGAAGATGGCCTCGCCGGCCGGGTCGGAGACCGGATCGTTCGACCACGGCGTCAGCTGGTTGGTGCGGCTGTTCTGCGCCCACGAGTAGCCCGACCCGGACTCGGAGACCAGGAAGCCGAAATTCGGATTGGCGATGACGTTGATCCAAGGCGCCGGCGTCGACACCCCCGTTGGCAGCGCCACCACGTACTCCGTGCCGTTCCCGTCGAAGCCGCCGAGGCCGTTGAAGAACGCGAGGTCGGGGACGGGACGCGACTCCGGCGCTCGGAGCGGGCGCACGGCGGCGGCGCGGGGCGGCGGCGGGGTGGGAGCCGCCCGGAGGAGCCGCATCACCTGCTCGGACAGCGTCCCGTGCCGCGAAAGCAGCACGACGCGCGCGGCCGCCCGGAGAAGGTCGCGGTCCTGCGCGTCCATCTGCTCCCCCGCCAGAGTGAAGATTCCGCCGCGCTGGGCCTCCTCGGCGCCGCGCATGATCGCCCGGGCGCGCACGAGCGACTCGAGCGTCGCGCGGAGATTCGGCGCGTAGGTGGCGCCCTGCTCGTTTAAGATCACGAGGTCGACCGACAGGCCCTTCATGCGCCAGTACTCGTGCGCGCGCAGGAGCTGCCGGACGATCTCGTGGTCCTCCTCGTCGTCGATCCTCACGAGAACGATCGGGAGGTCTCCCGAGATCCCGTGGCGCCAGAGCGCGGAAGGGCCCCGGCGGTTGCGCTCGAGGACTTCGTTCGGCGCCCTCAGAGAGGGATCGGAATAAAGGATCCGCGTCGCGACGCGCTGGAAGAGATGCGCCTCGTCCGGAGTGATCCCGAGGTGCCGGAGCTGAACCTGCGCGTGCGTCCAGGCGAGCGTCGAGGTGCGCTCGAAGGCGGCCGGCTCGCGATAACGGTCGGCGAGCGCCAGCACGGACTCCCGCGAGTCGGCCGCGACCGTCGAGAACCACACCCGCGCCGTCGTCCCCGGGGGCACGCGCAGCCGCCGCCGGATGCTGAAGATGGGATCGAGCACGGGTCCGACCGTGCCGGACAGGGGCGCCGCCCCCGCCATGGCGAGCGGATCGCGCAGCTCGCGGCCGCGCCCTAGAAAGCGCGCACGGTCCGTCTCGTACTCGATCTCGCCGAGTGTCGCGCCCTCGACGGCGGTCACGTGCGCGACCCACATCCGCGCGTCCTCCGGCTCGCGAGGCCGGCGCCCGGCCACGAGCAGGTCGAGCCCGGGAACGAACTCCGTCTGCACGAACAGCTTCGAGAACGCGGGGTGCCCGGCGTCCGCCGCGGAGGGGGCGAGGGCGAGCTCCGCGAAGGAAGTCAGCTCGATGTCGCGGGGCCGGAGGCCGAGGTTCGTGACGGACACCTGGCGCATCTCGGCGTCTTCCTCGGGCGAGACGACGATCTCGATCGCAGTGCCGATCGTGCCGTCGCGCCGCCGGATCTCGACGCGGTCCTCCGAGTACACGACCTCGTACGAGTCCGCCTCGACGCACGTCGGCTGGTGCCCCGCGGACCACGTCTTGCCGCTCTGCAGGTCGCGGATGAAGACATAGCTTCCCCACGGATCGCAGGTCGCGTCCTCGCGCCACCTCGTCACGTCGCGGTCCGACCAGCGGCTGTAACCCGAGCCCGCGGCGGTCATCATCACGGAGTAGCGGCCGTTCGACAGAAGGTGCGTGCGGGGCGGCACGTCGTGCGGCGAGTGGAAGCGCCGCAGGACGGGAGGCACGACGTCGGGGGCATGGCGCCGCGAATGGAACTGGTCCGCGCGCGGCCGCGCGACCGCGACCGTCGACGGGGTGCGTTCCTGCAACAGGAGCTCGGTCGCCTGGACCGCCGGGTCGGCGTGGAACCGCCGGCGCATCGATCCCTCGTCGAGCACGTTGGCGAGAGCGACGATGGTCATTCCCTGGTGGTGCGCCATGAAGGCCCGGACGACCTCCGACCGCTCCCCTTCGGGAAGCCGCGCCGGCGTGTAGTCGAGGGCCTCGTAGAAGCCGAACCGACCGACGGCGCCCGCCCGCTCGAGCGCCTCGAAGTTCCGCACGGCGGCCGAAGGCGCGACCATCGCGGCAAGGGCGGTCGCGTACGGCGCGACGACGACGTCCTCGAAGATCCCGCGCTTCAATCCCAGGCGCGGAACTCCGAAGTTCGCGTACTGGTAGGTGAGGTCGACGTCCCGCGCGTTGTATGCGGACTCCGAGATCCCCCAGGGGATTCCGCGCTCCCGGCCGTAGCGAATCTGCTCGCCGACGGCGAGACGCCCCGTCGCGTCGAGGAGGCTGCCCGAAGGAACCTCCATCACGAGGTCGGGCATCAGGTACTCGAACATCGAGCCGCCCCAGGAGACGAGCGCCGAACCGCGCCCCACAGGCGTCAGCGCGCGGCCGAGGCGGAACCAGTGCTCGGCCGGGACGTCGCCGCGGGCGATGGCGAGGAAGCTCGCGAGTCGGGCTTCGGACGCGAGCAGGTCGTAGCTCGAAGGATCGAGGCGGCCGTCGAGCGCCCGGTAACCGATCGAAAAGAGGCGCCGCTCCTCGTCGTAGAGAAACCGGAAATCCATCTCCGCCACGAGGCGCCCGGCCGCGGCGGCGAGCGCGGCGAGCCGGCGGGAGAACTCGGCGGACCCCGCCGCGGACTGCTTCAGGATCTGCACGACGCCCGTCACGACGTCGTCCTGGGGCAGGCTCTCGAGCCTCCGGGCCGCTTCTCCGGCGCGATCCGGGACGTCGGCGAGCTCCTCTCCTTCGGCCTCGAGGCGCCCGAGGATCTCCGTCGCTTCGGCGCCGAGCGGAGCGGAACCGGCTGGACGGGGGCGCCAGGCGGAGAGATCGAGGTCGCGCTCGTGGCTGCGGACCGTCTCAAGCACCGCGGAGGCCCCGGCGGCGAGCTCCCGCAGGCCCGCGTCGGTCGAGCTCTCCGCGTCCGCCGCGGCCTCGCGGGCGAGCGCCTCCGCGGCCGCGGCGATCCGGCTCCAGGCCGTCATGCGGTCCGGGGAGCCCGGGGGTGTCCCCGCGATGAGCCCCTCGAGAGCCGCCGCGGCGGCATCCAGCCGTCGCGGGGCGCCCCCGGAGGAGCGCACGGACGCTGCCGGAACCCGCGCCGCCGTGTGCCGCAGGACCGCGAGGGCGTCGCTCAGGCCCTCCAGAGCGTTCGGCGAGAGGGCGGGCGCTCCGATCCGCTCGAGGCACGCCTGGCGGACGACGATGAGCGCGCCATAGAGGTTTCCGCTGTCGACGGTCGAGACGTATCGGGGCTCGAGCGGCCGCAGCGTCCCGGTGTCGTACCAGTTGTAGAGATGCCCCCGGAACCGGTCGAGGGACGCCATCGCGCTCATCGTTCCCTCGAGGCGCTCGACCATGTCGCGGGCGCCGATCCATCCGAGGTCGTTCGCGGCGATGGTCGAGAGCAGGGCGAGCCCCATGTTCGTGGGCGAAGTGCGCCGCGCGACGACCGGTACCGGCGTTTCCTGGAAATTGTCCGGGGGCAGGTGGTTGTGCTCCGGCGACCCGAACTCCTCGAAGTACCTCCATGTGCTCCGCGCGACGCGCCGGAGCACGGAGGCTTCGGCCGCCGAAAACGGCTCCTCCTCCGTATCCCGCGGGGGCAGGCTGATGGTCCGCGCGATCCAGGGCGACAGCAGCCAGGCCGCGACGAAGAGGCTCGCTTCCGGCCACGACCGCGGCGACAGGACCGCGACGAGCGCCCCCGTCGCCCCGGCGAGGAGCACCGCCGCCCGCATCCGGCGATAGAACCCGCCGATCTCGAGGTCGAGCGAGCGGCGCGCCTGCGCGGCGGGGACCCATTCGAGGAGGCTCCGGCGCGTGACGTAGAGGCGCACGAGCGTCCTCTCGATCGCGTCGGCCATGAGACAGGCCTGGTGCGCGAGGAGAACGAGTCGCAGCATCGTCTGGAGCAGCGACTGCGTGAGGTCCGCGCCCAGGCCCCGCAGGAAGCTCCTCTTCGCGATCCCCCGCCGACGGGGAATCAGCTCGGTCATGAACCCGAAGAGGCCCGGAAGCGCGAACGTTCCGACGACGAAGAGGGTCCATACGGCGGGCGCCGCGGACGGGACGAGCCAGGACGCGGCCAGCGTCGCGAAGGAAGCGGGCGCGGCGAGCGAGCGGCGCAGGTTGTCGAGCAGCTTCCAGCGGCCGATCGCCGGAATGGGGCTCGGGATGCGCTTTCCGGACGCGTCGCGGATGTGCGTCCCGAGCCAGGGCAGGAGCTGCCAGTCGCCGCGCGCCCAGCGGTGCTGGCGCGACGCGGACACCTCGTAGTGGCCAGGATAGCCCTCGAACAGCTCGATGTCCGACACGAGGCCCGCGCGCGCGAAGAGGCCCTCGAAGAGATCGTGGGACAGGAGCGCGTTCTCCGGGACGCGGCCCGCGAGCGCCGCTTCGAACGCGTCGACGTCATAGATGCCCTTACCGGTGTAGCTTCCTTCGCCGAAGAGGTCCTGGTAGACGTCCGACACCGCGAAAGCGTAGGGGTCGATGCCCCGCCGGCCCGAGAAGATCTGCTGGTAGAAGGTCCCCGAGCCCGCCGCCGGGAGCGTCGGCGTGATGCGCGGCTGCAGCACGGCGTATCCCTCGACGATCCGCCCCGTGGACGGATCGGCGCGCGGGCGGTTCAGGGGATGCGCCATCGCTCCGACCAGGTCGCGGACGCCGGCCCGCGTCAGGCGCGTGTCGGCGTCGAGTGTGATGACGTAGACGACGCCCTGAGGCGGAGTGAGCGTTCCTCCGGCCGCGGCCTCGCCCACGAACGTCGTGTCGCCGGCGCCGCGCAGAAGCCTGTTGAGCTCGTGGAGCTTCCCGCGCTTGCGCTCCCAGCCGATCCAGCATCCCTCCTGCTCGTTCCAGACACGCCGGCGATGGAAGAGGAGGAAGCGGTCTCCGCCGCCGGGCGCCGGGCCGTGCGCCTCGTTCAGCGCGGCGATGCCGCTGACGGCCTCGGCGAGCAGGGATTCGTCCTCGGGAAGCGATTCCTGTTCCGCGTCCGCCCAGTCGGTGAGAAGCGCGAAGCGGACGTCCCCGTCGGGGTTGCCGAGGAAGTGCACCTCCAGGCGCTCGACGAGCTCGCGCGCTTCCGCCTCCGTCGTCAGAAGCGCCGGGACGACGACGAGCGTGCGCATGGACTCCGGGATGCCCTCGGACAGCTCGAGCTTGGGAAGGCGGCGCGGCCCCAGGATCCCTGTGACTTCGCGGTTCAGAACGCCGATCGCGAGCTCGGAAGCCGGGACGAGCGCCAGAAGCGCGAGGAGGATCAGCACCGGCGCCGGGGAGCCGAGCCAGGCCGCCGCGGAGAGGGGAACGAAGAGAACGAGCGCCGTCAGGATCCCGATGGCCCCGACGTATGCCGCCGTGGCGCGATGCACCCAGAGACGCCGGAACCATTGCCCGACGGTCGGGCGGAAGCCGGCGGCCTTCTCGAACGCGGCGCGGCCGCCGCCGATCAGGTAGTGGCCCGGATCGGCGAAACGGCTGTCGGCGGCCGTCCGCGCTTTTCCCGAACGGTCGGCCTCCCGCGCGGCCTCCGCCGCCATCCGCGCCACCTCGAACTCGGATCGCTTCGACCCGCGGGACAAATCCTCGACCGCGTGCCGGTACCGGTCCCGCGTCGCGAAGTCCATCTCGGCGACGCGGGTCCCGTCCCGAAGGGCCTCCTCGACCAGGCTGACGCTCTCGAAGAAGTCGTTCCAGTCGAACTCCGAGAGCAGCCGCATGCTCGAGATCACGTTGCGGACGGTCCCGTGCGTGGCGACCTGCTGATGGTGCTCGAGCCGGACGAGCTCCTCGGGGTCCTCCCCCCGCTCGGCGAGCCGGGTGTTCAGCCACGCGAGCGCGGGCGTCGTGACGGGATCCTGCTCACGCAGCCGCTGCGCGAGCTGCACGACGAAGGGGCGCGTCAGCCGGTAGCTGCCGAGCTCCCGGAGCGCCTCGGCGGCGCCCGGAGCTTCCCGCCCGCCGGATCCCAGGACCTGATCGGCGATGCGGTCCGCCTCGCCGCGCGCCACGCGCCGCTCCGCGACCTTCTCGACGAGCCGCCGGAGGTTTTCGACCAGGACCAGGCGCAGGGAGATCGCGATGGCCCAGAGCTCCCCGATCCGCAGCGGCTCGACGGCCTGGTAGGCGCGGACGAAGCGGCGGAGGGCCTCCGGCTCGAACCGGCTGTCGGTGTGCTCGATGAAGGCCCAGGCGATGGCAAAGACCCTGGGATATCCCTCGAGCGCGCCGGTCGAGAGTTTCGGAAGCTCCCGGTAGAAGCCGGGCGGAAGATCCTCACGAATCTCGCGGAGCTGGTCCTCCACGATGTGGAAGTTGTCGACGAGCCATTCCGCGGCGGGCGAGATCGCGCTCGCGTCGCGGACCGCGCCCGCGATGGTTCGGTAACCCTCGAGGAGGACGCGCCCGTTCTCGGAGAGACGGGGCAGGAGCTTGCGGCCCGTCCGGCGGTCGGCGTGGACCGTGTGTTCCTTCGCGAGGACGGCGGCGAATTCCTCCAGCCGCTCCGTCGAAAAGATCTCGCCGCGGATGGGGGCATCCATCTTCACGAGCGAGGCGGGGACGGGCTTCATGTCCCCTCATTATTCCCCGCCGGGAAATTGGACCGCGTCTCACCGCTCCAGCGCAGCGCGATCGCCGCCGCGGCGAGAGGCGCCAGCGCCCCCGTCGTCCGCGGCAGCGTGGTCGACGCGAGCCAGAGCGGTCCTCGAACCGCGAACGCAGGGAGAAGGACGTACGCGGCGGCAGCGGCCGCGACCAGCCCGAGCAGCCGGAGAGAATCCGGCCGGCGGCGCCCCGCCCCGAGGAGAACGGCGGCGCAGAGGAGAATCGGCCACGCCGGGGCCGCGAGGGTCGCGGCCGCGCCGATCGCCTCGAAGAGGCGCGCTGCCAGCTCTCCCCACCTCGCGGGCGCGAGCAGGCCGAAGTCGAAATCGCCCAGGGTGGCGGGGCCGAGCGCCGCCCGGTGCCACCCGGCCACGGCGAGCGCCGGGACGAACGCCGCCGCCCCGATCCGGACACGCCGGCCGCGGGAAGGCTCCGCCGCGAAAGCGAGGATCGCGCCCGCCGCGGCGAGGAACAGGCCCTCGTTCTTGAGAGCTCCCGCGAAGACGGACGCCGCGGCGAGGCGGCGGATGGCACCCGCGTCCGCGTCGTCGACGGCGTCGGAGAGCGCCGTGCCGAAGAGAAGGAGGGCCGCCGAGAGCGGCACGTCTGCCATTCCCGTCAGGAACCCCGAATACAGGGGCTCGAAGAGCGCGAGTATTGCGGCGGCCGACCAGGCGATCTCCCGCGAGGCGCCGCGCCGCCGGAGCCAGCCGGCGAGGACGAGGAGCGTGCCGCACTGGATCGCGGGAAAGAGGAGCGCACCCGCGTGGTCGTCCCAGCGGCCGAGCAGCGTCGCGACGGCGGCGTAGAGGAGAGGAAGCCCGAGCGGATATTCCGGATGGGAGAAGCGCGAGACCGCGGGATCGCGGAGCCAGGCGGGATACGCGCCCGACGCGAAGAGCGTCCGGCCCTTGAGCCCCCAGATCGCCAGGTAGTCGTTCGCCCACATCGGCTCGGTCAGGGCCCGCAGGGCGTAGAGAGCGACTCCGATTCCGACAAGAGCGCCGGCCGCGGGGAGCCAGGCCGCGGCGAAGCGCGAGACGCCGGCCGGAGGCGTCGTGCGCGGGTCGAAGCCTGGAGCGGAGGGAACCGGACGCGCGATCCCGAGCGCCGCGAGGAGCACGACTCCGCCGAGAACGATCCACCGGGAGGGCGCCGCTCCGCCGGTGAGGCACGCTCCTTCGACGAGCGCCGCCCCCGCGAGCCCGGCGGCCAGGCTCCAGCCGGCCCTCTCGGCCGCGAAGCGTCGGCCGGACGGGAAGAGGGCGCGGGCCGCCGCGGCGCCGGCGGCGGCGAGGACGAGGAGGACGGCCAGCACGGCGGCGAGCGACGCCGGCAGTCCGCTCATCGCGCCCCCGGAGGAAGGGCGAGGACCCCGCCCGGCAGAGTGCGCACGACCGTCCAGCCGTCGGGAGGGGTTCCGTACACGGCGGCGATCCAGCCGGACGGAAGCGGAGCCGGCGCGAGCCGGACCGGATTCGGCGCGAGCTCGTATGCGGCGACGTGGAGAGCGGGCTCGGAAGCGTTCGCCATATAGAGGCCGACGCCCTGCGCGGAGGAAGGAAGAGTCCGCCGGACGGATTCCAGGAAAACGAACAGGGGGCGGTCGAAGGCCGCCGAAGAGCCGGCGAGGCGCCGGCGCGCGGGCTCGAGGCTCGCGGTCGCCCGCAGGAATCCCGCGCGCCGCCGGAGCTCCGGGAGGGGGTTCCGCGCGAGCAGGATCAGGACAAGGAGCGCGGCGGCGATCGCCGCGGCAGCGATCCGCCCGCGCCAGCCTCTCGAGACCTCCTCCGGAATGATCCTCCTCCCCGGCTTACCGGAGGGGAAATCCGGCGCAGAGCTCGGCCACCTCGCGCCGGACCGAAGCCTCCGCGGAGGCGTCGCCGGGGGCTTCGAGGATCGTCGCGATCGCGCCGCCGATGACTTCCATCTCCGCCGTTCCCATGCCGCGGGTCGTCACGGCCGGAGTTCCGATCCGGATACCCGAGGCGACGGCGGGAGGGCGCGTGTCGAAGGGGATCGTGTTCTTGTTGACGGTCAGACCGACTTTCTCGAGCATCTTTTCCGCGTCCTTGCCCGAGAGGCCGCGGGAGCCGACGTCCACCAGGACGAGGTGGTTGTCCGTGCCCCCCGAGACCAGACGAAATCCGCGGCCCGAGAGGGTTGCCGCGAGCGCCTTCGCGTTCTCGACGATCCGCCGCTGGTAGTCGATGAACTCGGGTGTGGCCGCCTCGGCGAACGCCACGGCCTTTGCCGCGATGACGTGCTCGAGCGGGCCGCCCTGTACGCCCGGGAACACCCGCCGGTCCAGATCCTTCGCCCGCGCCGCCCGGCAGAGAATCAGGCCGCCGCGCGGCCCCCGCAGCGTCTTGTGGGTCGTGCTCGTCACGAAGGCGGCGTGCGGGACCGGCGAGGGATGGAGGCCGGCGATCACCAGACCGGCGATGTGGGCGATGTCGACCATCAGCTCCGCGCCGATCTCGTCCGCGATCTCCCCGAAGCGGCGGAAATCGATCACCCGCGCGTACGCGGACGCCCCGGCGATGATGAGCTTCGGCCGATGCTCACGGGCGAGCTCGGCGAGCCGGTCCTCGTCGATGCGCTCGTCCTCGCGCCGCACGCCGTAGGCCACCACCTTGTACTCGAGCCCCGAGAAGGAGAGCGGGTGGCCGTGCGTGAGATGCCCGCCGTGGGACAGGTCCATGCCGAGGATCGTGTCGCCCGATTTCAGCGCGGTGAGGTAGACCGACATGTTCGCCTGGGACCCGGAGTGCGGCTGCACGTTGGCGTGGTCGGCATGGAAGAGCGCCTTCGCCCGTTCGATGGCGAGCGTCTCGATCCGGTCGATGAACTCGCAACCGCCGTAGTACCGTTTTCCGGGGTATCCCTCAGCGTACTTGTTCGTGAGTACCGAGCCCTGGGCTTCGCGGACGGCTTTCGAGACCCAGTTCTCGGAGGCGATCAGCTCGATGCCTTCGTTCTGGCGCCGCTCCTCCGCCGCGATCCAGCCCGCGACCTCCGGATCGGCGGCGGAAAGGTCCCGCTCGAGAAACGCCATGCCGGTCGAGGCCTCGGTCGTCTTCTGGCTCATCGCATCTCCTCAGATCTCATTTTCGCCCGTCCGCCGTCGGCGCAATCCGTCACCCCGTGACGAGCTCCCGATACTCGCTGTTGCAGTAGCTGTCCGTCATCCCCGCGATGTGGTCGGCCAGGGCGCGATAGAACTCCGGACGCGGACGGTATCGCTGTTCGACCTCCCGTTCCACGTCCTTCAGCGCGACCTCCCGCAGAAACGGGACGCCGAGGTCCTCGCTCAGGCTGGCCAGCACGGAATCGGGCAGCAGGCGGGGATTCTCGCGGTACGCGACGAACACCCCGGCGACGACGCGCCGGGCATGGCCGTCGTGCCGGGACACGGGAAACGAATGGATCACGTGGCGGTAGACGAAGTCCTTGAGCTCGCGGTAGTACCTCTTGCCCGTCTCGGTGAAGGTGACGAGGTCGCCCGGAAGCCGCTCGCGCCGGGCGAAGAAGTCGTCCGAGCCCGCGATGCCCTCCGCGTCGATCCATCGCTCGATCCGGGCTCTCGAACCGGCGACGAGATCCGCCGTCAGCACCGCGATCAGGCCGCGAATGAGCGCGGCACGGCGCGAGGCGGGGTCCGGCCCGGCGGGCCTCGCCTCGCGGACCGCGTGGCAGATCTCGAGCGCCTCGATGGCGTCCTCCTCCGTCAGCGGGAGACCGTCCTCGAGATCGTGCGTCTGCTGGGCGATCTCGTCGGACCAGTTGACGAGCTGGGCCTCGAGAGTTCCGCCGGAGCCGAACCGCAGGCCGTCGCGAAACTCCAGGGGAAACGGAAAGTCCGACTTCCAGGCCGTGTGTTTCAGGATGCCTTCCCGTACGTCGTTCGTGAGGTTCAAGCCGGGCTCCTCGTACCGCTTCTCGAGACGGTCGACGACGCGGACGCCCTGGTAGTTGTGCTTGAAGCCTCCGGCCTCCGGATGGCTGTCGCGGAGGAGCCGGTCCAGGACGCGCTCCCCCGAGTGCCCGAACGGCGTGTGGCCGAGGTCGTGGCCGAGGGAGATGGCCTCCGCGAGGTCCTCGTTCAGCCCGAGCGCCCGCGCGGCGCTGCGCGCGATCTGGGACACCTCGATCGTGTGGGTCAGCCGCGTGCGGAAGTGGTCGCCTTCGTAGGGAATGAAGACCTGCGTCTTGTGCTTCAGCCGCCGGAAGGCGCGGGAGTGGACGATGCGGTCGCGGTCCCGCGCGTACTCCGTCCGAAGGTCTCCCTCCATGGCGCGCACGGGTCCGCGCGGGCGGGTCGCGCGGGCGCTCCGCGCGGCGTAGGGAGGCAGGCGCTCTTCCTCGAAGCGCTCGAAATCCTCTTTCGTGAAGGGAGCGGTCGTCGTTTTCAGGGGCGTCCTTCCCCGTCCGTCCCGCCGGCAAGGATCGCGGCGCGCGCCTCGCCGACGAGATAGAGCGAACCCGCGACGATTATAGGCGCGCCCGTCGGGCCCTCCGGCTCGGCCGCGAGCCGGGCCAGGGCCGCGCGCGCGTCCGGCGCCGTCCGCGCTTTCCGCGCGAACGCGGCCGTCCGGCGGAGGAGCTCCTCGGGGCTCGCGCCGCGCGGCGGAGCCGCCGCGACGAGGACGACTTCGGAGACCTTCGGGAAGAGCGGAGCCGCGATCCCCTCGACGTCCTTGTCCGCCATGGCTCCGAACACGAGAGGACAGAGACCCGCCAGGCCCGCGTCGTCGAGGAACCCGGCGAGAGCGTGCGCGCCGTCCGGGTTGTGGCAACCGTCGAGCAGCACGCCGCGCCCGCCCGGCAGCGCGAGGCGCTCGAGGCGCCCCGGCCATCGCACCGCGGACAGAGCGCGCGCGGCCGTCTCCGCCGAGAGAGGGCCGAGCGCGCCGGGAATGAGCTCCGCGCCGCGGATCGCGAGAGCGGCGTTCCAGGCCTGGTGCGCGCCCGCGAGCGGCGTCTCGAGCGAAGCTTCCATGCGCGGCGTCGCGATTTCGAAGGAAGTCCCCCGCAGTCCCGTCGAGATGCGGCGGACCGAAATCTCTCGCGCGGCGTCGTGGAGCTCCGCGCCCGCCGCCGCCGCCGCGTCGCCCAGGGCGCCGAGCGCGAGCGGGTCGTCCGCGGACACCAGAGCCGGCCGGCCGCGCCGGAAGATCCCCGCCTTCTCCCGCGCGATCGCCTCGCGCGTCGGGCCGAGCTCTGCCATGTGGTCGAGGCCGATCGACGTCACGATCGAGAGTGCGGCGGGAGCGACGTTCGTCGCGTCGAAGCGTCCGCCGAGACCGACTTCCAGGATCCCGAGCTCGACGCGGGCATCGCGGAAGAGGAGAAACGCCGCGGCGGTGATCGCCTCGAAGTAGGTGAGAGGGATTTCGGGTGCGCGGCCCGCGGCGGCGAACGCCTTCGCGAGCGCGCCGTCCAGCGCCTCGACCGGCGCGTCCTCCGCGCCGACCCGCACGCGCTCGGTGGCCGCGATCAGGTGGGGCGACGTGTAGAGGCCCGTCCTCCGCCCGCACGCAAGGGCGATGGCGGAGAGCGTGGCGGCGGTCGAGCCCTTCCCGTTCGTCCCGCCGACGAGGACGGATGGAAACGACCGTTCGGGGCGGCCCAGCCGCTCGCAGAGGGCGTCGATCGCCTCGAGACCCAGCCGCATCCCGCGAACGGAGAGCGACTCGAGACGGGCGAGGGATGCGAAATTCATCGGGGCCGCGTCGATCCGCCGCTCAGAGGGAAGGTCCGACCGCGTGCGGCGGCCGGAAAAGGGCGCCTCTCACCCGGCTTCCTGGCGGCGGCCCTCCGTCTCATGGTCCCAGAGCAGCTTCAGGCAGCGGACGAGCGTGTCCTTCATCTCCGTCCGATCGACGAGAAAGTCGAGCATCCCATGCTCGAGCAGGAACTCGCTGCGCTGGAAGCCCTCGGGGAGCGTCTGGCGGATGGTCTGCTCGATCACGCGCGGCCCCGCGAAACCGATGAGCGCGTTCGGCTCGGCGACGTTCAGGTCGCCGAGCATCGCGAAGGACGCCGTGACTCCGCCGGTCGTCGGATCGGTCATGATCGAGATGAACGGTATGCGCGCTTCCGACAGGCGCGCGAGCGCCGCGGCGATCTTCGCCATCTGCATCAGCGAGAGGATCCCCTCCTGCATGCGGGCCCCGCCCGACGTCGAGACGATCAGGAGAGGCTTGCGATCCCTCAGGGCCCGCTCCGCCGCGCGGGCGACCTTCTCGCCGACGACGGATCCCATCGATCCCCCAAGAAAGAAGAACTCCATGGCGCCCACGATGACGGGGATCCCTCCCATCGTGCCGCTTCCGATGACGATGGCGTCAGACGTCCCGACGCTCTCTTCGTACTGCTTCAGCCGGTCGCGGTAGCGCTTCGTGTCCCGAAAGCGGAGCGGATCGACGGACCGAAGCTCCCCCTCGAGCTCCTCGTAGTGCTCGCCGTCGAACAGCATGCGGAGCCTCTCGGGGGCCGAGAGCCGGAAGTGGTACCCGCATTTGGGGCAGATCTTGAAGTTGCGGACGAGCTCCTTGTTGTAGAGGATCTGCCGGCAGTTCTCGCACTTGACCCAGAGGCCTTCCGGAACCTTGCTCGGCCGGCCCTCGCGGGGCTCCTTGGGAGCCTTGTCCTTTTTGAACCACATGTTGGGAGGGGAATCCTATCGCGCGGGGCGCGGGGCCCGGGGTCGCCGGGACCTCGCCGGAACGGCGCCGGGGGTCGGGCGAGGGATCAGGCGCCGGGACCTCGCCCGGGGGCCGCGGCCTCCAGCCGGACGCGGGGACGGCCCCCGGGGTAGTGGTCCACCCGGGCGTCGACCGCGAAGGCCTCCCGGATCGATTCGCGGGTCAGCGCCTCCGCGGGCGGGCCCGAAGCGAGCGCCCGTCCGTCCCGCAGCAGGATGATCCGATCGGCGAGCTCCGCGGCGAGCTCGATCTCATGGGTCACGAGGAGGACCGTCGTGCGGCGCGCCCGATGCTCGCGCGTCAGCGCCTCGAGGAACTGGAAGCGGTGGCGCGGATCGAGCCCGGCGGTGGGCTCATCGAGAAGCCAGATGGACGCCTCCTGGGCGAGGGCGCGCGCGAGGAAGACACGGCGGCGCTCTCCGCCGGAGAGAGCGGCCGCGTCGCGATCCGCGAGGCCCTCCACGTCGCACGCCCGCATCGCCTCGAGGGCGCGCCTCCGATCTTCGTCCGAATCCGCGGAGAATCCCCGTGCATAGGGAGCCCGGCCCTGGAGGACGAGGTCGAGGCTGCGGATCGAAAAGACGAGCTCGGCGCTCTGCGGCACGTAGGCGATGCGCCGCGCGGTCTCGCGCCTCGGCAGGCTCCCGATCGGGACGCCGTCCAGCAGGATCTCGCCCGCGGCCGGCGGGACGATGCGGGAGATGACCTTCAGGAGCGTGGACTTCCCCGACCCGTTCTCCCCGAGCACGGCGACGATCTCTCCCGCCGGTATCGCCGCGTCGAGTCCGCGCAGCGCGGCGTTCGGCCCGTAGGAGGCCTCGAGCCGCCGCGCTTCGAGGAGAGCCGGTGCGTCGCTCACGGGTTACGGAGGAGGAGCCATGCGAAGAGCGGCGCGCCGATCGCGGCCGTGACGGCGCCGATCGGCAGCTCGGTCGGAGCGGCGGCGAACCGGGACGCGGCGTCCGCCGCCACGAGCAGGGCCGCTCCCGTGATCGCCGAAAGAGGGAGGAGGAGCCTCTGGTCGTTGCCGACCACCGCTCGCGCGGCGTGCGGCACGAGGAGGCCGACGAATCCGATGACGCCGGCGAAGGCCACGGCCGCGCCGGTCAGCAGGGACGCCGCGAGGAACACGAGCGCCTTGGATCGTTCGGTGTTCACGCCGAGCGCGGCCGCGTTCTCCTCGCCGACGGCGAACAGGTTCAACCTCGACGCGGAAAGAAGCAGCACGGCCGCGCCCGACACCGCGTAGGGCAGAAGGGCGAGGAGCTTCGCGGGCGACGCGTCGGCGAGGCTTCCCATCATCCAGAACAGCATCGACCGGGCGGCTTCGCTCGACGCGAGGGAGAAGACGCCGAGCAGCACCGCCGAGAAGAACGCGTTCGCGATGAGTCCGGCGAGCAGGAGCCGCTGGAGGTCGAGGCGGCCCCCGCGGCGGGCGAGAGACGCCACGGCGGCGGAGGAAACGGCGGCTCCGGCGAACGCCGCGCCCGGCGAAAGAAGCGGCGAGATCCCCGCGAGCGTCGCGAGCGCGGCGCCCGCGGCCGCTCCGCCGGACGTGCCGAGCAGGAACGGATCGGCGAGCGGATTCTTCAGGAGCGCCTGGAGCGACGCGCCGGCGAGCGCAAGGGAGCCGCCGACCAGCGCCGCGAGCAGCACCCGCGGGAACCGCAGCGACGCGATGAGACGCGCCTCCTGACCCGCCGGTCCTGCGCCGGACCAGAGATCCGAAAACGACAGGCGGACTCCTCCGAACGCGAGCCCGCAGAGGACGCACACCGCGAGGAGGAGCCCCGCGGCGAGCCAGAGCATCGGCCGGCCTCGCCTCATCGCGGAAGATCCGCCGCCAGGGATTCCAGCGCGTCGAAGACGCGGGGCCCGGGGCGAGTCAACACGGATTCGTCGACCCGAACGATGCGCGCGGCCTTCACGCGTCCGCGGGAAAGCGGACCGGTAGAAAACGAGCGGTCGAACACCGGCCGGTTTCCCGGCGAGTCCGGCACGACCACCACTTCGATCGGAGCCGTGGCGAGCCATTCGGACGACAGCACCGGCCAGCCGGGGCGCCCGCCCACGAGGTTGTCGGCGCCGGCGCGGGACAGCACGTCGTCCAAGAACGTCCTTCCGCCGGCCGCCTGAGGGGGATCCGGCCATACGAGGAGGATCGCGCGAGGCCGCCGCGCGCCCGCGGTCTTCGCGGCCACCGCGCGCCGCCGCGCGTCGAGGCGGCGGGCGAGCTCGTCTGCCGCTTCGGCACGGCCCAGCCGGGCGCCGACGACGCGGATCGCCGCGAGGACCTCGTCGAGCGACGTGGTGGAGACAGCCAGCACGGGAACGCCGGACGACGCGAGGGCGGACGCCGCTCCCCGGATGCTCCCTCCGTCGCCGCTCGCGAGGACCAGGTCCGGATGGAGCGAAGCGATCCTCTCCGCGCTGACGTCGACGCCGCCGACCCGGGGGATCGCGAGCGCCGCGGGCGGATAGTCGGAGAAATCCGAGACGCCGACGAGCCGTTCTCCGGCGCCGACGGCAAAAGCGATCTCGGTCAGATTCGGGGCGAGCGAGACGACGCGCGCCGCGAGGGAGGCGGGGGCGGGGGCGGGGGAAGGCGGCGCGGAGCGTCGCGAGCACGCCGGCGCCCCGAGAGCGAGCGCGACGAGGAAGGCCCCCGCCGCGAGCCCGGCAAGAAGTCCGTCCGGGTAGTGTCTGCGGGGCAGCCTTTGAGCGTAATCGGGCGCGCGTGGAGTGCGCGCGCCCGAATACGAGGCGGCGTCCTTTCCGCGCTGCGCCCGGGGCGCCGCTCGGGGGCCGGCGCGGCGGGAGCGCCCCGGCGTCACCCGATCTCGACCTCGAAGCGGATCAGCCCTGGGCTTCGGCTTCTTCGAGATCGTTCGGAATGCTGAGGCGCATGCAGGCGGCGTCATACATCTGACGCGCGGCTTTCTGCGCGTTCTGAAGCTCGGCGAGGCGATCCTTCACCTTCGCGAGCTCCTCCTGGATCAGCCCTTCCAGGTCGTTGATCTCACGCTTCGTCACGGACAGCGTGTTTTCGTAGAACTTCCTTTGATCCGGAGAAAGACTCATGCTCGGTTGACCTCCTGACCGGCCTGCTTGCTACGGTTTCCCCGGGTCGTCGGCCCGGAAAGCTTGACACATCCGGCGCGAGAATACCCCGGCGCCGCCCCGGCCGGCGCTGCGGATTGTTGCGACCGGATCAGGGCGTGACGTCCACGACGACGGTCCGCCACATTTTGACCGCGACCCCGTTCTTCGAAGCGGCGCGGAACTTCGATCCGCGCACGGCCTGGACGACCGCCTCGTTGACTCCGGTTTTCGAGGCAATCCCATGCTGGAGGCGCGCGTCCTCGACCTTCCCGTCCTCGTCGACGAGCACCAGGACGACGACTTTTCCGCTCAGCCGCTGCTGGCGGGCGATCGGAGGGTAGGTGACGCGGGGTGTGCTCAGAAGAGCCGGCTCGATGACTCCGGTCCCGGGCCCCACGAGGTCTCCGCGCAGCGTCTCGTCGCGGTTCGGAGCCGGACGCGGGGGCGGAGCCGGCGCGACGGTCGGCTCGGGCGGAGCCTCCCGCACCGTGGGAGCGGCCGTCGGCTCGGGAGCCGTCTCTTTGACCGGCACGGCAGCCGCCGGCGGAGGCTCCTCGATCTTGCGGGCGGGAATCGCCTCGCGCGGCGATGGCTTCGGCGCTTCGAGCGCTTTCTGGAGCTCTTTCTTCCGAGCCGAGATCTGCCGCTGAACCTCCTCCTCGATGGCCCTGGGGTCGGCCGGCGCGGCAGCGGGCGTGGCGGCAGGCGGCGGAGGGGCTGCGGTCGGCGCGGCGAGCGGAAGCGGCGTGGCTTTCACGGGAGCCGCCGCGACGGGCGCCCGCTTCGACATCCACCAGGCGACGCCCGCGAGCGCGGCCACGGCCACGGCGATCGCGATGTACAGCGGAAGGCGGTTCTTCTTCTCCGCGGCGATTTTCTTCGCGGAGAAAGCGCCGAAAACGCCCGAGTTCGTGGGCTCCTTCGCCTTCGGAGCGGGCGGCAACGGAACGGCGGGAGGAATCACGACGCCGGGAGCCGTCGCGCGGCGGGCGACGGGCGCGCCCTTCGACTTGCGCTTCTTCTCGGGGGCCTCCGGCATCGGCGCCGCCTCCCGCGCCTGCGACTCCTGCGCGTTGACCTCCTCGGCCTGGAGCCGGTGCAGGTAGATCGCGAGATCGGCGCTGCCCGGCGCGGGCGAATATGAGTAGAGGACGGCTTCGAGGTCCCTCAGCATGTCGGACGCGTTCGCGTACCGGTCTTCGGGCTCGCGCGCGAGGGCCTTCAACACGACGACGTCGAGGGCCTTCGTGACCTCCGGGTTGATGGACGACGGAGGTACGACCTCCGCGGCGCGCACCTTCTCCAGGACCGAGAGGTCCGTGTCGCCCCGGAAGAGCTTCTGCTCCGTGAGCATCTCGAAGAGGACGCTCCCGAGCGAAAAGAGGTCGCTCCGGCGGTCGAGGGGCCGGCCCCATGCCTGCTCGGGCGACATGTACTGGACCTTCCCCTTGAGCGCCCCCGACTGCGTCTGCGACGCCTTGGACGCCGCTTTGGCAATTCCGAAATCGCAGAGCTTGATGTCGCCCTCGTACGAGATGAGGATGTTCGGAGGGGATACGTCCCGGTGGACGATGTTCAGCTCCCGCGCCTCGGAGTCGCGACGCCGGTGCGCGTAGTCGAGGGCGGCGGCCACTTTCGACGCTACGTAGACCGCGAGCGGTGCGGGAAGCGGCGTGCCGTGATCCCTGGCCGACTGCAGGAGCGACCGCAAGTCCCGGCCGTCCACGTACTCCATGGCGATGAAGTAACCGCCGGCCTCGATCTTCCCGAGGTCGAAGATGTGCACGATGTTCGGATGGTTCAGCTGGGCGGCGAGCTTGGCCTCGTCCGCGAACATCGTGATGAACTCGTCGTTGTCGGCGAGGTGCGGAAGGATCTTCTTGATCGCGACGATCTTCTGGAAGCCCTCGACGCCCGAGAGGCGTGCCTTGGACAGCTCCGCCATCCCGCCCGCCGCGATCCGCTCGAGAATCTCGTACTGCCCGAACCGATCGGGGCCGCTCGAGGCGAGCGACGGCGCGGTCTCCGGCGCACGCGTCGAGCCGGACGGAGAGGTGCGTCCTCCGGAGAAGGGCGGCGGCGTCGCGACGGCGGCCGCGGGCGAATAAGCCGATTGGAACGGGGCGGATGAAGGGGGCACCGCGCGTGGCGGGGTGAGCGACGCGGAGGACGGCGGCGTCGCGGGCGAGGGAGCGGAGGGCGCCGCCGGACGGGGCTTCGGAGGCACCTTGATCCCCGACAGGGTGTCCGAGATCATCCGGTCGATGTCCGCGTCGGTCGAGAAACGCGCCCCGGCGGGAGGCGGAGGCGCGGCGGGCTTTTCGGCGCCGCCGCCTTTGCTCAGGATCCCGGAGAGGGTGTCGCGCAGCCGCCGCTCCACTTCCTGCTCGGCGCTGCCGCCGCCTCCGTGCGAGGTGGCGGGCCTCGGCGGCGGATCGTGGGAGACCTCGTCGAGGATGTCCGAGAAGATCTCTTCGGAAGTGAGACTCGAGCCGCCGCCCCGGAGACTGGCCGTCGGGATCCGCATCGTGCGCGCCGACATGTCCGTCGACTCGACGGCGCTCTGAACGGCCGCCCGGAAATCGTCGTCGGTGTAGGGGCGCGGCACGATGTCGAAGGCGCCGACGCGCTGGGCGTCCGCCTTCGGGTTCGTGCCGTGGTATCCGGACACCATGAGGAGGATCGGAGGAGCGGTCGCGCCGCCCTTTCTCCGGATCTCGCGGATGACTTCCGCGCTCGGCAGCCTCGGGAGCATGCCCGCGAGAAGCACCGTGTCGAACGACGAGGCCCCGAAGAGGGCTATCCCTTCCTCGCCGTCTTTCGCGACCGTGACGGAATAGTCCGGCTCGGCGAGGAGAGACCGCACGCGTTCCACCGAGCGTGGCTCGTAGTCGATCAGCAGTACTTTTTTCGCCATTGGCGGTGCTCAAATTGTAGCAGGAACACGCCGTCCGGCATCGGGACCGAGCCCGCCGGGCGGCTGCTCGCGGCGGGAAGAAAGGCGGCCGCACGGCCGGCGCGCCGCCCCGCGAGCGATGGCTCTGGCGATCCGAGATCCATATAATCGCCCCTTTCGGAGCGACGAGGAGATCCGATGTCCGGCCACAGCAAGTGGAGCACGATCAAGCACAAGAAGGGCGCTGCGGACGCCAAGCGGGGCCGTCTCTTTACGAAGCTGATCAAGGAAATCACCATGGCGGCTCGCCTGGGCGGCGGCGCTCCCGAGTCGAATCCGCGCCTCCGCAAGGCGATCGACGACGCCAAGGCGGTCAACATGCCCGCCGACAACATCAAGCGCGGCGTGCAGCGCGGGACGGGCGAGCTTCCGGGCGTCAACTACGAGGAGATCACCTTCGAGGGGTACGGGCCGGGAGGCGTCGCGGTCCTCATCGAGGCGATGACCGACAACAAGAACCGGACCCTTCCGGAGATCCGCACGATCTTCTCGAAGAATGGCGGCAATCTGAGCGAGTCCGGCTCGGTGCGGTTCCTCTTCCAGAAGAAGGGATACATCGCGATCGAGAAGGACAAGGCGACCGAGGACGCCGTCATGGAGGCCGCGATCGAGGCCGGCGCGGAGGACGTGCGAACGACGGAGCAGTACCACGAGGTCGTCACGGAGCCCGACGCCTTCAACGCGGTGAAGACGCACCTCGAGGAGCACAAGATCCCCCTCGCGGTCTCGGAGGTCTCGATGATTCCGACGACGGAGGTCGAGCTCGACGCGCGCAAGGCGGATCAGATGATGCGGCTCATGGAGGCCCTCGAGGATCACGACGACGTGCAGCACGTCTGGGCGAACTTCGACTTCCAGGAAGCGGAATAACTGCCTCCAGGCTCCTTCCTCTCCCGGTCTCCGCCCGAAAGCGCCGCACCATGAAAATCGTCGGGTTCGATCCGGGTACGATCGCCACGGGCTACGGGATCGTCCTCTTCGAGGATGGCCGGCTCGTCCTCGAAGCGTGCGGAGTCTTCCGGCCCCCGTCCACCATGGACCTCGCCCAGAAGCTCGACTTCCTGTTCGCCCGCGCGGCGAAGTTGATCGAGGACTGCCGGCCGTCGGCCGTATCCGTCGAGACGGTCTTCGCGGGGAAGAACATCTCGTCCACCGTCAAGCTCGCGCACGCCCGGGGCGTGCTTCTTGCCGCCGCCGCCCGGTCCGCGGTCCCCGTCTTCGAGTATGAGCCCCGGCTCGTCAAGAAGGCGCTCGTCGGCTACGGAAACGCCGAAAAACCGCAGGTCCGGTCGATGGTCCTGTCGCTTCTCGCCCGGCAGAGAAGCCGGGTGCCGATCGACGCCGCCGACGCGCTCGCGGTCGCGATCTGCCACCTGCACGCGGGGCCGCGCGCCGGAAGTCGGTGAGGCGAGGAAGACCCGCCCCGGCGCCGCCCGGCTCGTTCCCGGGGCACCTACCGCCTGCCGCGGCCACCTGCTAGCATCCGCCCCCACATGTCATTTCAGGGCTCGATCCAGGAACTCCCCGTCCCCGACATCATCCAGCTCGTTTCGGTGTCCGGGAAAACGGGGATGTTCACGCTCGTTCGGGGAAACGAGCGCGGCTACATCTACCTGAAGAACGGGCAGATGGTGCACGCCCGCCTGGGGGACCTGACGGGCGAAGAGGCCGTGTACGCGCTCGCCATCTGGAACTCCGGAGACTTCCAGTTCACGCCGTCCGAGGAAGCCGAAACGGCGACCATCGACAAGAGCAATACGAGCCTTCTCATGGAGTCCGCGCGCCGCCTCGACGAGTGGAAGGTTTTGTCGCGGAAGATTCCCGGCGTCGAGTTCGTGCCGACCTTCGTGCAGAGGAACGCGGCGGAGCCCGTGACGCTCTCACCTCTCGAGTGGAACCTCACGATCCGCATCGACGGGAAGAAAACGCTCGAGGAGATCGCGCGCGCCTCGGACAGCTCCTCGTTCGAGACGGCCAAGGTCCTCTACGGCCTCGTGACCGCGGGGCTCGTGGAGATGCGCTCGCGCGACAGCGGCAGCCGGCAGCCGGCTCCCCCGTCCGCCGCGGGGTCCGCCGCGGGGTCCGCCGCGAGCGCCGCACTGCTCGGCGACGAGAAGAAGATCCTGATGATCCTCTGCACCCGCGTGAAGCAGGAGGCGGAGATCGCGATCGGGGAATCGAGCCTCGCCGCCCTCGACCGGCCTTACAAACAGGCTCTCACCGAGATCGACCGCGGCCGGGGCGTCGAAGCCGTCCGGGACCTCATCCGGGAGACCGAGAAGACCATCTCCTCGATGCGCGGGCCGGCGAAGATGAAGTCCTTTCAGGACAAGATGTCCCTGGTCATGCAGCCGAAGGCCTGATTGGGCCCGTTCCGGGCGCCCCGAGGGGCCCGGTTCGGAAAACCCGAACGTCGAGGACCGGGGGCCGGGAAAGCCGCCCGGGACGGGGGCCGTCCCCCCTCCCGCGGCCGTTTGCGCCGATTCCGGCCCCGGTTTTCACCGGATGGGAAGCTCCGCCGCCCGGCGGGCCCGCGCCCGGAACCCCTTTCGCGCACAAAGATGTTTGGCTGTTTCGCTTTTTTAGCTTATTCTATTAGGCATCTCGGTTTTCCCCGTGCCCGTTCGAAAGGAGACTGCATGAAGGCCAAGCGTACGGCGCTCCTCGGGATCCTCGTGTGCCTGATCGGCGCGGCCGCATCCGCGCAGATCGCGCCGAGTTCCTCGGGAGACATCGGGTTGTTCACGATCCCGACGGCGGACGTGCCCCGCGCGGGACAGTTGACACTCGGCGTCTACGGTTGGAAAGAGCAGCTCGCCGCGGGCAATCTCTTCGGATCCGACACGGACTTTCGTAGCCGCCTCTACTCGCACTGGGCGGGGGAAGGCTCGCTCGGGCTCGGATTGACCGACAACTGGACGATCAACGTCAGCGCCGGCGCCGAGCGCTTCGAGAGCCGGGGCGGATGGCGCGGCGGATCGCTCGGCAGCATCCAGTTTTTCGGGCCGTTCCGTGCGGATGAGCCGCGCAAGCTGCGCATCGGCACGAAGTACCGCCTGTTCTCCGAAGCGGACAGCGACTTCCGCCTGGGCCTCTGGCTCGCCGCCTACGTGCCGATGGGCCAGTCGTCCATCCACGTCGACCAGGTCGACGCGGACGTCGACCGCGTGAAGTCCCGCCGGACCGACTGGGAGTGGGGCGTCACCGGAACCAAGGGAATCATCACGGGAATGCTGTCGTACCAGCTCTCGGGCCGGCACGACGCCGACATCCGCGTCGCCAACCGCTTCCGGGTCGGCGTCGGCGTCGACGTCCCGGTGCTCCCGTTCCTGCACGTCATCGGAGAGCTCGATCGCGTCACGATGGACGGCGGCGATCTTCCCGAGGAGCCCTACTCGATGATGACGGGCGGCGCCCGGTTCTTCATCGGGCGAACCGGCTGGGCCGTGAGCGGCGCGATCAACACGAACCTCGACATGCTCATCAAACACGGCTTCTCGCCTGCCCCCATCGGCGGGCTGATCGGTGTGAGCTACGCCGCGTGGCCCCCGCTGCCTCCGCCCCCGGTCGTCATTCCCGCGCCGGCCCCCGTGACGCCGGTCGTCGTCGAGGAGCAGACGGAGACCGTGACCACGACGCCCCCGCCGCCCACTCCGCGAACCACGCGGGACGAGATCCAGTTCGACGCGGGCAGCGCCCGGCTCACGAACATCGCGAAGGCGATCCTCGACGGAATCGCGTTGCGCATGAAGAACGACCTGAACGCGACGGCCGTCGTGACGGGCTATTCCGATAACGCCGGCGGCGAGCCGTCGAACCTCGCGATCTCCGGCAAGCGCGCTGACGCCGCGAAGGAATACCTCGTGACCCGCCACGGGATCGACCCGAATCGGATCACCACCGCCGCGCGCGGGTCCGCCGAGGCCGCGTACGACAACGCCACCCCGGAGGGTCGCGCGAAGAACCGCCGCGCCGTCATCGTCGTCACGCTCGTCTCGGGAACGTGACGCTCCGCCTCTCGCCGCTCACGCCGAGCCCCCTCATCCCGAGGGGGCTTTTTTGACTTCGGAGACCGCGTCGCGACGGGAACAGGGTCTCGTCGTCGTCACCTTCGCCGCCGCCCTGGCTCTCCTCTACTACGGCCGCCTCTTCTTCATCACGATCGCCTTCGCGCTCTTTCTGGCATTCGCCATGCGCCCGTTCGTCTCGCTGCTCGAGCGCGCGCGCGTGCCCCGCGTCGTCGCCATCCTGCTCCTGCTCTTCGTCCTGATCGGCGCCATCGTCCTGCTGGTCATCAACGTCACGGCCCAGGTCAACCAGTTCTACACGGAGCTGCCGCAATACCAGGCTCGCATCCGCGTCGTCCTCTCGCAGTTCACCGAGTTCGTCAATCGCCTCCGCGAACGGATGGGCAGCATCCTGCCGGACGAGACGCGATCGGTCCGCGAAGTCAAGATCTCCGAATCCCCGTTGGCGACGACGCGCGCCTTCGTCGCCCAGGTCGGCGAGACGCTCCACACCCTGCTGTACGCGGCGGCGATCCCTTTCCTGACGTTCTTCATGCTGAAGGACCGGGAGAAGTTCGGACGCATCATCGACGGAATGCTGGCCCGGCACGACCGCTTCGCCGGGGACGTGACGGGAGCCATCTCGCGAACGATGACCGACTTCGCGCTGGGGCTCTCGTTCGTGATGGCGATCATGGCGGGGATGACCACGGTCGCGCTGATGCTCCTGCATGTCAGCTACTACTACATCCTCGGTCCCCTCGCGGGCATCGCGATCATGCTCCCCTACGTGGGCGTCATCTTCTCGACGCTGCCGGCGATCACCGTGGCGTTCTTCCAGTACGACGGCCGGAAGGCGCTCATCGTTCTGATCGTGTACGCGGCTTTGCAGTTTCTCGAGGGCAACATCCTGACGCCGCTGATCGTGGGCGGGCGCGTCCGCCTCTTCCCGCTGACGGTCATGCTCGCGTTCATCTTCTGGGGCCTTCTCTGGGGGCTCGCCGGAGCGGTGCTCGCGGTCCCCCTCACATCCGCGATCAAGGTCGTCTGCGAGAACGTGCGGGGACTCGAGGGCGTGGCCCGCCTCCTCGGGGACCCGGACCTCGGCACCGCCGAGGCCGAAGCCGCTCAGGGCGGCGCCTAGCCGCGCCCCGCGCGCAGCGCGGAAGGACGCCGCGTCGTATTCGGGCGCGCGCACCCCACGCGAGCCCGAATACGCTCAAAGCAGCGCCGCCCACAATACGCGGACACGCTGCTAACAGGCGGTGAAAAAGGATGCTGGGCCTGCCCCGCTCGCCCCTCGCGCGCCTACCGGTTCCGCGTCAGGGAGATGACGCTTCCGAGGAAGCCCGCGGCGCAGCCGAGGAGCGGAAGGAGCACGACTTCCCTCCAACCGAGGAAGCTCACCCAGAAGACCGCGAGCACCGGGTGCGGGGATCTGGCGAGGAGGGTGAGGCCCAGGCGGTAGGTGCCATAGAGGAGCGCGAGCGCCAGCGCGCCCCCCGCCAGTCCCTCCGCCGCGGCGTGGAGCCAGAAGGGCGCCCGGACCGCCATCTCCGTCGCGCCCATGAGGCGCATGATCTCGATTTCGTCGCGGTGCAGGTCGAGCGCCAGCCGGATCGCGGAGGCGACCGAGAGGATCGCGGCCAGCGCCAGCACGCCTCCGAGGAGCAGCCCGGCCCCCCGGACGATCCGGATCGCGTCCGCGAAGCGGCTGCCGAAGTCCTCCTCCGCCTCCGCGGACTCGACCCCCGGCCATTCGCGTGCGGCGGACGCGATCGCGGGACCCGCCCCTCGGGCGGCGGACCGCCGGAGGCGGATCTCGATGGTGGGCGGGAACGGCGTCTCGTTCAGATTCGTGAGCGCGGCGCCGAGATCCGGATACGCCAGCCGGAACCGCGCGAGGGCCGCCTCACTCGAGACGATTCGGACTTCCCGCACGCGCGGATCGACGGCCGCCTTCCGCGCCAGGCCCCACCGGTCGGCGCCCGGGTCGAGCGTGATGACGGCGGCGGGCGACTCGCCGCCCGCCGAGAGCCGCCCGAGGTTCTTCGAGACCAGCGCGAAGAGGGCCGGGACGTAAAGCGACAGCGCGATCAGGCCGATGGCGAGCAGGGTCTCCCGCGCGCCGCTTCGGGCGATGGACCACGCCTCGCCGAAGACGTAGCGGGACTTCAGAGCCACGAGAGCCCGGGAGCGGCGCCCGGCGCCTCGCCCGACGTCATCCCAGGGGCAGGAATGGCGCCTCGCGCACGGCGGCCGGGCCCGCGTCCAGCCGGAGAGGCGTTTCGCGGATGCGGCCGCGCTCCAGCGAGAGAACGCGCTTGCCCATGCGGCGGATGAGCTCGAAGTCGTGGGTCGCGACGAGCACGGTGGTCCCGCGGATGTTGATCTCGGCGAACAGCCGCATGATCTCCTCGGAGAGCACGGGGTCGAGGTTCCCCGTGGGCTCGTCGGCCAGGAGCAGCGTCGGCTCGTTCACGATCGCCCGGGCGATCGCGACCCGCTGCTGCTCGCCCCCCGAGAGCTCGTTCGGAAAGGCGTTCATCTGGTGGTGGAGGCCGACGCGCTTCAGCACCTGGTAGGCGCGCCGTTTCTGCTCCGAGCGCGGCAGACCGAGAACGTTCTGCACGAACGCGATGTTCTCGAACACCGTCTTGCGGCGGATCAACTTGAAGTCCTGGAACACGACGCCGACGGTCCTCCGGAAGTACGGGACCTGGGACGCGGGCAGCACGCCGATGTTGCGGCCGTTGACGAGGATCTGTCCGGACGTCGGTGGCTCGTCGCGGAAGAGAAGCTTCAGGAAGGTGGACTTGCCCGCGCCGGAGGGGCCGGTCAGGAAGACGAACTCCCCGCGCTCGATCGTGCACGTGACGTCCATCAGCGCGTGCCGGTATCGCCCGTATTCCTTCGACACGCGGAAGAGCTGGATCATCGCGGCCCGGTCGAAGGCTCGCTTCCGGGAACCGGTCCGAGGGCGCGGGTCAGGGCGTCGCGGACTTTCGCCGGATCGGCTCGCCCTCCCGTCTGCTTCATGACCTGTCCCACGAACCAGCCGAACGTCTGGGTCTTCCCCGCGCGGTAGAGATCCACCTGGGAGGGATTCCCCGCGACGATCGCGGCGACCACCCCGTCGAGGGCGCCGGAGTCGCTGATCCGCCCGAGACCCTTCTCGGCGACGATCGCCGACGCCTCGGCGGGCGAGTCGACCATCTCGGCGAAGACTTCCTTGGCGGACGCGGCGGAGATCTCCCCGGCGTCGAGCAGGCGCAGAAGGCCGGCGAGCCGGTGCGGCGCGACGGGAAAGGAGGCGGCGTCTTCCGGAGAAATGCGCCGGTCCTTCATCCAGCGCAGGACCTCCCCCGTCACCCAGTTGGCCGCGAGGCGGACGGGAGCGAGGCGGGCGGTCTCCTCGAAGTAGTCGGCGAGCTCCCGCGCGGAAGCGAGGGTCTCCGCGTCGCTCGCCGGGATCCCGCCCGCGACGAGGCGGGCGCGGCGCGCGCGCGGCAGCTCCGGGAGCGCGGATTCGGCCTCGCGCAGCCACGCGTCGTCCAGGATGAGGGCGCCGAGGTCCGGCTCTGGAAAGTAGCGATAGTCCTGCGCCTCTTCCTTGCTGCGCATCGGGATCGTCCGTCCCGCCCGCTCGTCCCAGAGACGGGTCTCGAGGACGATCCGCTTGCCCTCCCGCAGGGAGGCGGCCTGGCGGTCGATCTCGTGCTCGATCGCCTTCGCGACGAAACGGATCGAGTTCAGGTTCTTGATCTCGACGCGCGTGCCGTAGGCGTCGTCCTCGCTCGAGCGGACGGACACGTTCGCGTCGCAACGGAGATTCCCCTTCTCCATGTCCGCGTCCGAGACGCCGGTGAAGCGCAGGAGGCGCCGGAGCTCCGTCAGATAGGAGGCGGCTTCCTCCGCTGACCGGATCTCGGGCTCGCTGACGATCTCGACGAGAGGCACTCCCGCGCGGTTCCAGTCCACGAGCGTCACGGAGGGCGGCACGTCCGGAAACGGCGTGTCGTGCAGGGACTTGCCCGCATCCTCCTCGAGGTGGATGCGGGTCAGAGAAATCTTCCGCGGGCCGTCGGGCGTGTCGATCTCGATCGCGCCGCCGGTGGCGATCGGCCGGTCGTACTGCGTGATCTGGTAACCCTTCGGAAGGTCCGGGTAGAAGTAATTCTTGCGCGAGAATCGCGAGTCGCGGTGCACTTGCGAGCCCGCCGCGAGCGCGAGCCGCATCGCGAGCGTCACGGCGTGGCGGTTCAGGACGGGCAGCGTGCCGGGGAAGCCCAGGCAAACCGGACAGGTCGCTTCGTTGGCGGACGCGCCCGACGAGACCGGGCACGGGCAGAACATCTTCGACCGGGTCTGGAGCTGGGCGTGGACCTCCAGCCCGATGACGGGGTAAACCCGCGTCCTTTCAGGCGTTTCGAGGGAGGACACCGCGAAATTTTAGCACGGCGGGCGTGCGAAAATGCCCGGATGGCCGGCAACGGGTGGGTCGAATCGGAGGGCGAAGACGGCTGGCTCTTCTCGCCGGCGTCGGGCGTTCGGAAAACCGTGCTCGGATTCTCGGGCCGCGGCGCGGCGCCGGCAGGGACCGCGGCGCCGACCGAGTTTCTCGCGAGGCGCCTCTCGCGCGCGCTCGGGTCCGGCCGGATTCCGATCGTTCGGGCGACGCAGGTGCACGGCCGAGGATCCGCGATCGTGAGGGACGCCCCCGCCGAGGGCACCGCCCGGGACGCCGGTGAGTGCGACGTCCTCGCGACCGGCGTGCCCGGAGTCGCCCTCGTGATCCAGACGGCGGATTGCGTCCCGATCCTTCTCCGCGCGCCTCGCGCCGTCGCCGCCGCCCACGCGGGCTGGCGCGGCTCCGCTCTCGGCGCGGCCACCGCCGCCGTCGACGCGCTCGCAGAGCTCGGCGCCGATCCCTCGGAGGTCGACGCGTGGATCGGTCCGGCGATCGGAAGCTGCTGCTACCAGGTGGGGGGCGACGTCGCCGCGCAGTTCGCCGGCGAGTTTGCGCGGCGCGACTGTACCGGAAGGTTCCGCCTGGATCTCAAAGCCGTCAATCGGGCCCAGCTCGAAGCGGCGGGCGTCTCCCCGTCCCGGATTGCCGTGCATCCGGCCTGTACGAATTGCGGAGGCGCCCGCTACGCGAGCTACCGGCGCGACGGGGCGGCGGCGGGACGGATGATCGGCCTCATCGCGATGACGGCGTGACGCGGTCCTAGGCGGGCGTCAGATCCGCGTAGCGCGCGACGAACTTCTTCTTCCCGGCCCGGTCGAAGTAGACCGTCAGGCGCGTGTCCTCGCCGCTTCCCTCCTGCGCGAGGATCACGCCGTACCCGTAGCGGGGATGACGGACCCGGCGGCCGCGGCCGAGCGGCGCCTCCTGCGGCTCATCCTCGGGCTCGACGCGTGAGAAACGAGGCCGGTGGCTCGGGGCGAACGTCTCCGCCCGGGCGGGGCGCTCCGTGCGCTCCTCGACGGCCTCCGCGGGGATCTCGTCCAGGAAACGGGAGGGCGAGCGGTACTGGACCTTCCCGTAGACGAGCCGCCGCTCGGCGAGCGTCAGCGTCAGCTGGTCCCCGGCGCGCGTCATCCCGACGTAGAGAAGCCGGCGCTCTTCTTCGAGCTCCTCCTGATCCTCCGCGGAGTTGCCGTGCGGCAGGTATCCCTCCTCGAGCCCGACCACGTACACGGAGGGGAACTCGAGGCCCTTCGCCGCGTGGAGCGTCGAAAGCGTCACCGCTCCGCCATCCTTCGGCACCGCGTCGGCATCCGTCGCGAGAGACACGGCGTCGAGATACTCGGAGACGCTCGCGCCCTCCGCGTTGCGGCGCTCGAACTCGCGCGCCGAGGAGAGAAGCTCCTGGAGATTCTCGCGGCGCGCGACGTCCTCTTTTTCCTCGGAGCCCTCGTAGAGCGCGCCGTATCCGCTGGCGTCCAGGAGGTGCTCGATCAGGGCGGATGGCGACCACGTCTCCGCCTTTTCGTGCAGCTCGCCGAGCAGGGCCCGGAACCGTCCGAGCGAGACCCGGGCGCGGTCCGTCAGCCCGGCGAGGCCTTCGGCCGACGCCTCCCACCACGAGACGCCGCTCTGCCGGGCCGCCTCCGCGATGCGATCGATCGTCGCCGTCCCGATCCCACGTGCGGGCACATTGACCACGCGCCGGAAAGCCAGGTCGTCCTCGGGCCGCGCGGCGAGACGCAGATACGCGAGCGCGTCCTTGACCTCCGCCCGGTCGTAGAACTTCATGCCTCCCACGACGATGTAGGGGATCCGGCGCCGCACGAGCTCCTCTTCGAACCCTCTCGACTGCGCGTTCGTGCGGTAGAGGATCGCGACCTCGGACGGCTTCCGCCCTCCCGACGCGACCTCGCGCGCGACGGCCTCCGCCTCCGAACGGTCCTCGTCGAACCGCCACAGGCGGACGCGCGCGCCTTCGCCGCGCTCGGACTTCAACAGCTTGGGCCGTCGCCGGCGGTTATGAGAGACCAGTGCCGACGCCGCGTCCAGGATCCGACCGGTCGAGCGGTAGTTGCGCTCGAGAGGGACGACGGTCGCATTCGGGAAATCGTCCTCGAAGCGGAGGATGTGCTCCACTTCCGCCCCCCGCCAGCGGTAGATCGACTGATCCTCGTCTCCGACGGCGCAGAGGGAGTCCGCGCCCTCCCCCAGCCTCTTCACCAGGGCGTCCTGCACCGTGTTCGTGTCCTGGTACTCGTCGATCAGGAGGTGCCGCGTGCGGCGCCGCTCCGACGCGAGGACGTCCGGCCGCGAGGAAAGCAGGCGGACCGCGCGCAGAATGAGATCGTCGAAGTCGAGAGCGCCCGCGGCGGCCAGCTGCCGCTCGTAGAGGCGGTACACCCGCGCGATCCGTTCGCCGGCGAAATCCGTCTGCGAGGACTCGAACTGCTCGACCGAGAGGAGCGCGTTCTTGGCGTGCGAGATCCGCGCTCGGACGGAGCCCGGAGGCAGCATCTGCTCCGAGATGCCGAGCTGCCCCATCGCCTCCTTGACGAGGGCGAGGGAGTCCGCCGAATCGGCGATCGAGAACCGGGGCGGAACGCCCGCGGCGGCGGCGTTTCGCCGCAGAAATCGCAGCGACCAGGAGTGGAAGGTGCCGATGAACCCGATCGGCACGGAGCCCCCCAGCAGGCGCTGGGCGCGAGCGCGCATCTCCTCGGCGGCCTTGTTGGTGAACGTCACGGCGACGATGCCCCGCGGGTCCGCGCCGGCCTCGACGAGCCTCGCGATCCTGTGGGTGATGACCCGGGTCTTCCCCGAGCCCGCGCCGGCGAGGACGAGGAGCGGCCCCGAGGCGTGCAGGACGGCCTCTCGCTGCTCAGGGTTCAGGCCTGTCAGGGCGGGCGATTCGGACATCAGGATCCTGCAGTCTAACGTCGCCGCTCGGCGTTCAGGTTTCGGCCCCGGCCGTCCCCGCGCCGGCTCCGCCGACGCCGGTTTCTACTCGACCGTGACCGACTTCGCGAGGTTACGGGGCTGGTCGACGTCGCAGCCGCGCCGCACGGCGATGTGGTACGCGAGGAGCTGGAGGGGCACGACGGTCAGGATCGGCTGGAGCTCGGGGATCGACTCGGGCAGAACGAGGACGCTGTCGGCCAGGCCCCGCAGCTCCTCGTCGGGCCGCGTCGTCACCACGATGGATATTCCGTCGCGGGACTTGACCTCGCGGAGATTCGAAAGCGTCTTCTCGCGCCACGCGTCGTGCGGGGCGAGGACGACGACGGGCAGCTTCTCGTCGACGAGGGCGATCGGCCCGTGCTTCATCTCGCCCGCCGGATAGCCCTCGGCGTGGATGTACGAGATCTCCTTCAGCTTCAGAGCGCCCTCGAGAGCCACCGGGTACTGAAGACCTCGTCCCAGGAACAGGAAGTCCCGGGCGCCGTGGTACTCGCGAGCGAGCGCCTCCAGCTGCGCCTCCTGCTGCAGCACCTCGGTGAGCTGCTTCGGAAGATGCGTCAGGGCCTCGCGCTCGCCTTCCGTGAGCCCCTGGCCGAGGCCGCGGGACTCGCGCAGCTTGGCGGCGAGGAGGAAAAGGACGACGAGCTGCGTCGTGAACGCCTTCGTCGACGCGACGCCGATCTCCGGGCCCGCGTGCGTCGGAAAGACGGCCTCCGCCATGCGGGCGATCTGGCTCCCGGGCGCGTTGACGATCGCGGCGACCGGCGCGCCCGCGCGCCGGGCCTCCAGGAGCGCCGCGACGGTGTCGGCGGTCTCGCCCGACTGGGAGATTCCGATCGTCAGCGTGCGCGGACCGACGACGGGCCGGCGATAGCGGAACTCGCTTCCGTAGTCGACCTCGACCGGAACCCGAGCCAGGCCCTCGATCAGGAACTTGCCGATGAGCGCGGAGTGCCAGGACGTCCCGCACGCGAGCAGGAGTATGCGGTCGAACTCCGCGACCCGATCGGGCGCGAGAAGCGGGCTGTCGAACAAAAGCTCGCCCGTTTCGAGGGCCACTTTCCCGCCGAGCGTCTCGAACACGGCGGTCGGCTGCTCGTGGATCTCCTTCGCCATGAAGTGGCGGTATCCGCCCTTCTCGGCCGACACGGCGTCCCAGAGGACCCGGTGGGCGGGGCGTTCGAGCGGCCGGCCGTCCACGTCGGATACCGAGACGCTGTTTTGGTCCACGCGTGCCACGTCGCCGTCCTCGAGGAACACGACGTCGCGCGTCCACGGGACGAGCGCCACCGGGTCCGACGCGATCCAGTTCTCCCCCGAGCCGAGCCCGAGCACGATCGGAGGGCCGGAACGCGCCGCGACGAGGACCCCGGGCTCCTCCGACGACGAGACGACGACCGCGTAGGCGCCCGTCAGGCGCCGGGCCGCGTCCCGGACGGCGGAGAAGAGGTCACCGCGGAAGGCCGCCTCGACCTCGTGCGCGAAGACCTCCGTGTCCGTCTCGCTCGTGAAGCGATGTCCTTCCGCCGCGAGGGCCGTCTTGCGCTCCGCGAAATTCTCGAAGATCCCGTTGTGGATGACGACGACCTTTCCGCCGCAGTCCCGATGGGGATGAGCGTTCGCCTCCGTCGGCCGTCCGTGCGTCGCCCATCGCGTGTGGCCGATGCCGGTCGTGCCGGGCACCGCTCTTCCCCCGAGCTGGTCGACCAGCCGGCCGAGCTTGCCGGGGCACCGGTGGACCTCGAAAGTCCCGTTCGAGAGGGTCGCGATGCCCGCCGAGTCGTAGCCGCGATACTCCATGCGCTTCAGCCCCTCGAGGAGGATCGGAGCGGCTTGCTGAGGCCCGACGTAGCCGACGATTCCGCACATCAGCGCGCCGCCTTCTTCGAGAGTTTCACGGGATCCACTCTAATGTGCTTTCTTCGCCCGGCGCCGGGCGGCCCAGCCCTCGACGTTCTTCTGGCTCTCCCGCGAAATGGCGAGCGCGCCGTCGGGCACGTCCTTCGTGATCGTGGATCCGGCGCCGACGTACGCGCCGCGCCCCACCCGGACCGGGGCGACGAGCTGGGAATCGCTTCCCACGAACGCTCCTTCGCCGATCTCGGTGCGGTTCTTGTTCTGGCCATCGTAGTTGCAGGTGATCACGCCGGCGCCGATGTTCACGCCCGCCCCGATCTCCGCGTCCCCCAGATAAGAGAGGTGCAGCGCCTTGGTCCCGCGCCCGAGGACGGCGTTCTTCGTCTCGACGAAGTTCCCGACGCGAACGTCCTCTTCGAGCACCGTGCCCGGACGCAGCCGGGAGTAGGGGCCGACGCGGGATCGGGGACCGATGCGGGCGCCCTCGACGTCGCAGTGAGGTCCGACCGCCGCACCGGCGTCGAGCTCGGAGTCCGCGATGCGTGTGAAAGGAAAGACCTCGCACCCCTCGCCGATGCGCGTCCGCCCTTCGAGGGAGACGAACGGATGGAGCACGGTGTCGGCGGCAACCTCGACGCGCGGTCCGATCCGGACGCTCGCGGGATCGAGAATGGTCACGCCGCCGTCCAGGGCGCGGTCGAGCGACCGGCGCCGCTCGATCTCCTCGGCGGCGGCGAGATCGCGGCGGGTATTGATGCCCCACGCCTCGCGCCAGTCGGCGATCTCGATCGCGCCGACTCGGCCTCCGGCCGCGGCGATGAGCTCGACCGCGTCCGTCAGGTAGTACTCCCCCGTCAGGGCGTTCTTCCGGATGCCGGACAGGCACCGCCCGAGCGCTTCCGCGCGGAAGCAGTAGACCCCCGCGTTGACCTCGCCGATCTTCACCTCCCGCGCCGTCGCGTTCTTCGATTCGACGATCCGGCGGACGCCCCCGCGCGCGTCCCGCACGACCCGTCCGAACGCGCCGGCTTCCGGCGGCCGGAACGAGAGAAACGCCAGATCGAGATCCTCCGCCTGGCGCATTCGGACGAGCTCCGCCAGGGTCTCGGGGCGCAGCAGAGGGACGTCGCCCGAGAGAACTAGGACGGGGCCCCCGGACGGCTCGATCGCCTCGAGTCCGCACCGCGCGGCGTCGCCCGTTCCGAGGGGCGGGTCCTGGAAGGCGACACGCACGGCGCGTCCCTCAAACGACGCTTCGACGAGCGCGCGGGACGTCCCGAGGACGACGACCGTCTCGGAGGGCGACAGCCGTTCCGCCGCGTCGAGGACCGCCTCGAGCAGCGGACGCCCTCCCACCCGGTGGAGAACCTTGGGAAGGGAGGATCGCATCCGCGAGCCGGCGCCGGCCGCGAGCACGATCACGCGAACCGGTCCCTCCTCGACGGAGCGCCGAGGACGGACGGCGCGCGCCGGGGCGGCGCGCTTCGACTTCTTCTTCAAGGTCACCGGGCCTTTCCGACGACGGCCCGCTCCGGTCAGGACGCGAGGAGCTCCTGGAACTCCGGCGTTTCACGGAGGGGATCGAAATCACGGTCGTGCCGGGCCAGGATCCGATGTCGCTGGTCCTCTTCGATCGCCCGCTTCAGGTGCTGGAGCGACACCTCGGAATCGCCCGTCTGCGCGTAGCAGCAGGCGAGGAGGAAGTCGACGCGGCCCCCGCCGTTCTTCTTGACGGCGTGCTTCAGGTGTTCGATCGCCTCCGGCACGTTGCCCCGGTTCTTCTCGACGACGGCCGCGTAGTAGAACTCTTCCGGTTCCGTCATCGCGGGCTCGGCCGTCCGCTTCTGGCGCTCGCAGATCGCGAGATAGACGCGCGCGCGGTCGACGAGCTCTTTCTCATCCGGATACTTCTGGATCAGATCGAGGAAGTTGCGCTCCGACTCGTCGAACTTCTTCTTCTGGAGGGCGGCGACGCCCCGGTCGAAATCCTTGCGGGCGTTTTCTGTGTGGCGCGACAGCTCCTTGAGCGTCTGGGCCTTCTTCGCCGCCGGCGCCGACTCGGCTCCGCCGAGGAGTCCGAGCTTCTCCATCTTCTTCTCGAGCTCGTCGATGCGCACCGACAGCACATCGGCCAGCGCCTGCACGCTCATCTTCTGCGCGTTGTCTTTGAGGAAGCGCTGCTCCGATTCCGTCCAGCGTTTGGCCATTTCGCGATGCCCTCCGGAAGTAGCGGAAAAACGGCGTATTTTAGGAATCGCCTTCCGCCGTGTCAAATGGAAATGCGACGGGCCGCCGGGTTGTTCTTGGAAGCTGGAGGAAAACCATGCGAAACGCCTTCCGCGCCGCAGCGCTGACTCTCGCGATCGCTTTCACCGCGGGAGCGGTCCTCGCCGCGCCCGCCCCGGAGAAGATGCTGACGGCGGCCGGAAACGTCTCGAAGGTCCAGGCCTCCGAGCGCGCCGTGTCCGTGGCCGTCTCGAACGGCCCCGAGACGCGATTCGTCTGGACGACCGACACCAGGATCAACGGCACCCTCGCCGTCGGCGCCAAGGTGACGATCCGCTACACGACGCTTCCCGATGGGCAGAACCTCGCGCATCAGATCAGCGTCGCCCGCTAGGGCTCTCGAAGCCGGCGGACCGCCGAAATAAAAAGGGAGCCTTCCGGCTCCCTTTTTATTCGTGGAGGCCCGTGCGGTCTGCCGTGCGGCGTTCACGCGCGGTTCTTGTACCAGTCCGCGTTGATCTGCAGATATTGCTTCCATTTGTCCGGGATCGTTTCCTCGGTGAAGATCGCGGTCACCGGACAGGCGGGCTCGCAATTGCCGCACTGGATACAGACGTCAGGATCTATGTACAGCATCTCCGCCGTCTCGAATTCCTTCTCGTCCTTGCGCGGATGGATGCAATCGACGGGACACACGTCGACGCACGCCGTGTCCTTCGTGCCGATGCAGGGTTCCGCGATGATGTACATGCCCATCGAATTCGCTCCTCCTTCCGAGCGCGGGGGATTCTAGCAGCACGAAGGCCCTGATCCTGTGCGCCACCGCACGAGAAGGGGCCTCGCGGCGAGCCGGCTAGGCGCCGCCCTTCAGCTTCCTCGCGAGAAAAGCATCCGCCCGGGCATCGGCATCGCGCGCGTCGTCCGCCCGGAAAGTCTTCGGGTCCGGGGAAGACGCGAACCCGTGCCCGGCGTCGTCATAGATCTTGAAATCCACGTCCTTGCCCGCGGCCTTCGCCTTGCGCTCGAACTCCTTCACGCTGGCGGGCGGAATGCCCTGATCCTGGCCGCCAAAATTGCCGAGCAGCGGGACCTTCAGGGATCCGATCGCGGCATCGTCCGTGACGAGGCGGCCGTAATAGATCACCGTGCCCGCGAGCGTCGGCTCGGCAAGCGCGAGGCCGAGGGAGTAGCCGCCTCCCATGCACCATCCGATCGATCCGATCCTCTTCCCGTCCACGTCCGGCCGGGTCCGCAGGTACGCCACCGCCGCCTTCAGATCGCGGATCGCGCGGTCCTCCGGAAGGCCGCGCATGAGCTGGTGCGCGGTATCGGCGTCCGTGGCGACCTTGCCGCGATAGAGGTCGACCGCGAGCGCGACGTAGCCGGCCTTGGAGAAGGCATCGGTCTTCGCCTTGATGAAGTCGTTCAACCCCCACCACTCCTGGATGACGACGATCGCCGGCTTTTTTCCGGCCGCGGCGGGCGCGGCGAGATATCCCGACACTTTTTCCGAGCCGCTCGGATAGTCGACGGACTTGCCGGCGGTCTGCGCGAAGAGCGCCGTCGCGAGAGCCAGCGACGCGGCGAAACATGACGCGATTTTTCGAAACATCCCATCCTCCCGTCCTTCGTTTTCTCCGTGAGTCGATCTTCGCGTTAATCTTATCCGCGTGAGCCTTCTCTTCCAGATCGGATCGCTGGATGACGAAGCGCGCCTGCAGCTCCTCTACGACCGCCTCGCCGCTCGATTCGGACTCGGGCCGGCGACTGTGCGCCTCTCGGAGCGCAAGCTCACCGGGGGCGAGATCGTATACGGCGCGTCCCACCGGATCACAATCTCCGCGCACCTCTCGGAGGCAGAGCGCGGAGACACGCTTCGTCACGAGGCCGCTCACGCCTGGGCGTTCGCCCTCCGAGGTCCGAGGGTCGGCCACGGCCCCCTCTTCTGGCGGCTCGCGCGGCAGCTCGGGGCGAAGCGGAGGCCGGCGCCGGAGACTCCCGCCCTGCGGCGGTTCCGGGAGCGCAAGACCGTCATGTACCGCTGCGACGGATGCGAGGAGCTCTTTCGACGCTTCCGGGCCTTCCGATCGGCGCGCTTCTGCCTCGCGTGCCATCGGGCCGGCAGACCATCCCGGCTGCGGAGGGTCTAGGCGGCCTTGTCGTCGCGACGCGCGCGGGCGGCCGCTCCTTGACCGCCGTTTCCTTTTTGCCCGGATACCGGATCGGGCACGCGGAAGACCTCGAGAGACGCACGGGATGCACGGTCATCCTGCCGCCCGCCGGAACGATCGCCGCGGTCGACGTCCGCGGAGGCGCGCCCGGCACGCGCGAGACCGGCGTGTTCACGCCCGGCAACCTGGTCTCCGAGATCCACGCGCTCCTCTTCACCGGAGGAAGCGCGTTCGGCCTGGCGGCCGCGACGGGAGTCGCCGCGTGGCTCCGCCGGGAGAGGACGGGCTTCGCCGTGGGACGCGCGCGCGTCCCGATCGTCGCCGCCGCTGTGATCTTCGACCTCGAGGTCGGCGATCCCGATGCGTTTCCGGACGAGGCAATGGGCGAGGCGGCCTGCCGCGCCGCCTCCACCGAGCCCGTCCGGATCGGGCGCGCGGGGGCGGGCGCGGGGGCGATGGCGGGAAAGATGCACGGGATCGCGCGCGCGGCGCCGGGCGGTCTCGGCGCGGCGACCCTCGAGCTTCCCGGCGGCGCGCGCGTGGCGGCGATCGCGGTGGTGAACCCCTTCGGCGACGTCGTCGACCCCGAGACCGGCGCGCTGCTCGCCGCACCGGCGGATCCCCGCGGCGGGTTCGTCCGGTCGGCCCGGGCGCTGTGGGAGGAGCCGCCGTCGACTCGACCGGCCGCCGAGGCCGGAGCGAACACGACGCTCGTCTGCGTCGCCACCAGCGTCCCCTTCGAGACCGGCTCGTTGAAGCGCGTGGCGATCGAGGCGCACGACGGCATTGCCCGCGCGGTCCGGCCGGCGCACTCCGTCGTCGATGGCGACGTGACGTTCGCTCTCGCCCCGGCCGGCCCGGTCCCGGATCTCGCGATCCGCCTTCAGATCGGAGCGGCGGCGGCCGAAGTGACGGCGCGCGCCATCGCGTCCGCCGTCGCACGGCCATGACTCCTTCCCGGCGCGGAACACTCCTCATCGTCGCGGCGGCGCTTCTCTGGTCGACGGGGGGCATCGGGATCAAGGCGATCTCGGATCCGCCCCTGAAAGTGGCCTTCTTTCGCTCGGTCTTCGCGGCGGCGGCGCTGCTCGTTTTCCTCCGGCCCCGGATGCCCCGATGGAGCCCGGTCTTCCTGGCCGCGCTCGTGAGCTACGCGACGTGCCTCACGACGTTCGTGATCGCGACGAAGTGGACGACGGCCGCGAACGCGATCTTCCTTCAGTACAGCGGCGTGATCTGGGTGCTCCTGCTCTCTCCGTTCGTGCTTCGCGAACCGCTTCGGAGGCGGGACGCGGCGGCGATCGCCGTGGCGCTCGGCGGCATGGCCCTCTTCTTCGTCGGAAAATTCCACGCGGGCGGCGCCGGGGACGCGATGGCGCTCCTCTCCGGCGTCTTCTTCGCCGGCCTGGTCCTGTCTCTCCGCAGCCAGCGCGAAGGCGGCGCCGAAGCGGCCGTCACGTACGGCAACGTCCTCGCGTGCGCGGCGCTCTTTCCCTTCGTCGCCGGAGACCTGTCGCTGACGGGCCGGTCCGCGGCGATCCTCGCGTTTCTGGGATTCTTCCAGCTCGCCGGCGCCTATTTCCTCTTCGTGCGCGGATTGCGATACGTCACGGCGACCCAGGCTTCTCTCATCGGAATGCTCGAGCCCGTTTCGAATCCGATCTGGGTCTTTCTCTTCCTGGGCGAGCGGCCGAGCGTCTACGCGATCGCCGGCGGCCTCGTCGTGCTCGGGGCCGTCGCCTGGACCACCCTCGGGGGGCCGGCTCCCGCGGCGGCAGCTTCGTCGGTCGCGCCGCCCGACTGACGGAGGAGGACGCGGAGCGGAAGCAGGAGCGGCGGGTCAGCCCTCGCTCTTTCCCTCGAACAGGGGCTGCTGCAACGGACCGAGGAGCGGGAGAATGGCTTCGAGGGAATCCGTGGCCCAGAACGCGCGCCGGTCCCGGTCGAGGCGCACGACCGGAACGCCCCAGTCCGCCACGACTTCGTCGATCTTTTCGTCCACGACGCGCTGGAACGCCGCGTCGACGTCGCGCAGACCGTCGAACATCATCGACCCGACGATCGGGACCTTGATCAGGAGCCCGTAGGTGCCCGTCCACCACCGTACGAGCGGCTCGAGGTTCGGGTGCTTGCCCGTCTGCAGCAGGTAGCAGTAGTTGTCGAGCACGCTGCGGTCGCAGATGACGACCTCGGCCTTGTTCTCCGCGACGAGCTCCTCGGCGATCTCGGTATGGAGGATCCAGGACTGCGCCGCCACGGTCGTGTCGCGATTGATCGGAAGAGGGCAGAACCGCGCCACCTCCCGCACCATCTCGACGATCTTGTCCCGCTTCTTCAGGAGCGCGGCCAGCTCGAAGCACAGCGTCGTCTTGCCGACTCCGTGCGTGCCGATGAAGGCGACTTTCATGGGCGAGCGCCTACGCTCTGCCCGGTCTCGCGGGGAGCCCGAACTCCCGGCGGATGCGGTCTCCGTCCTGGTCGAGAGAAGGAGGAAGCCGGAGCGGCGCCGCGGCGCCTTCGACGGTCAGGGGGGACGCCACGAAGCGCATCCCACCGGCCTCCCGGATCGCGCCGGCCGCGCGCGCGGCTTCGCTCTCCAGAGCTTCGAGCGGTCCGCGCACGGGTCCGGTCGGAATTCCCGCCGACTTGAGCCGCGAGAGCCACGACGCCCGCGAGCCTTTCCGAAAGATCTCCTCGAGCGGGCGCTCGATCTCCGCGCGGTGGCGCACCCGGTCGGCGTTGGTGGTGAACCGGGGGTCGTCGATCCACTCCGGGTGTCCGACGAGGCGAGCGAGGCGCGCGAACTGGGGCTCCGTCCCGACCGCGACGGCGATGTCCCCGTCCTCGGCCGCGAAGGTCCGGTAGGGAACGATCTGCGGATGCGCGTTGCCGTGGCGTCCCGCTTCGACGCCCGTCATCAGGCAACCCTGCGCGACGTTCACGAGGGCGGCGAAGCTCGAACGGAGCAGGTCGGTCTCGACGTGTCCGCCCTGGCCCGTGGCCTCCCGCGAGCGCAGCAGAGCCGCGATGCCCGCCGCGGCGAACGAGCCGGCGAAGAGGTCCGAGATGGCGACGCCGGACTTGGACGCCGGCCCGGCGGGATCGCCCGTGATCGTCATGAGCCCGCTTCCGGCCTGCGCGAGCAGGTCGAATCCGGGAGCCGAGGCTTCCGGGCCGCGCCGGCCGAACCCGGTGATCGAAGCCGTCACGAGGCCCGCGTTGTCGGCGCGCATCGCGGAAAGAGACAGCCCGAACTTCTCGAGGCCGCCAGGAGGGAAGTTCTCGACGACGACGTCGCATTGCCGGGCGATCGTGCGGACGGCGTCGGCGCCCTCCGGCGACGCGAGGTCGAGCGCGATCGACTCCTTGTTCCGGTTCACCGCGAGGAAGTAGGCGGAGATCCCGGTTTTCGGATCGTCGGGAGGCCCCCAGCCGCGCGTCACGTCCCCGCCGGACGGGGACTCCACCTTGATCACGCGCGCGCCGAGATCCGCCAGCAGCATCGTGCAGAAGGGGCCCGCGAGGACCCGCGAGAGGTCGAGGACGAGAACGCCCTCGAGCGGAGCGCTCACTCCGCCTTCTCGGCCCGCGGCGAGATGGGCCGCCAGGCGAGCGGACCCGGCTGGAAATGGAAGAGCCCCAGCGGGGACAGCTCGACTCCGCTCAGACGGTTCGAGAGCCCCCAGTACTGGGCGGCGTTCCAGATGAAGTCCGCGGGGGGATCGGCCGCCATCAGCCGATGGACCTCCCGGTAGAGCTCGAGCCGCTTTCTCTCGTCCATCTCCTTGCGGGCCGCTTCGAGCGCGCGGTCGACCGCGGGGTTCCGATAGAAGCCGGCGTTCAACCCCTTCGGAGGCACCTGGCTCGAATGGAAGAAGGGGTACTGGTCGAGATTCGGCGGAATGAATTCCTGGTTCGTCGGCGCCACGTCGAACTCTCCGGCGGCGTACCGCTGCGTGTACGCGGCCCAGTCCAGAGGGCGCAGGAGAACCTCGACGCCCACTTTCTGAGCCGCCTCCCGGAAGATCTCCGCGATGTTCACGTAGATCGGGAACGACGACGGATAGAGATATTCGAGCGAGAGCCGAAGGTCGGCTTTCCGGCGGACGCCGTCCGAGCCCATCCTCCAGCCGGCGGCGTCGAGGAGTCTCCGGCTCCCGGCGGGATCGAAGGACGGCGGCGGGATTCCGGCGGCGTTCTCGGATGCTCCCGCCGGATACGGCCCGGAGAGGAGCGACGCCCCCTCCGGCGGGTAGAGCCGGCGCGCGGCATCGGCGCGGTCCCAGCAGTGCGCGAGCGCGAGCCGGACGCGCGGGTCCGCCAGCCGCGGATTCTTGAGGTTCCAGACGACCAGCACGACGGCAAACTGAGGGACGCGCTCGAGCCGGTTCTTACTGGCGAACTCGGGCGTCTTCACGGCTGCGGCGCGCTGGTCCCGCGAGACCTTGAACTCGTCGAGCTCGCCCGCGGAGCCTGCGCGGAACCGGACGGTCTGGTCCGGGATGAACCGGAACACCATCCGGGCGAACGGGTAGTCCGCGGCGGAGACGTCCGCGCGCCGCGCCAGGACGATCTTCTGCTTGGAGACCCACGACTCGAGGCGGTAGGGGCCGGACCCCACGGGCTGCCGGTCGAGCCCCGTGCCGCGGCGGTAGGCCGCGGCGGACACGACCGGCATCGTGAACGCGAGCATCCGCTGAGCGTAGGGCGCCTGGAATCGGACGATGACGGTCGCGGGATCGGGAGTCTCGACGGACCGGAGGTCCTCGAAGCCCCAGCGCCAGTTGCCGGCGGCGATTTTCGGGTCCCGGATGCGCTCGATCGTGTAGGAGACGTCGTCGGAGGTGACGGCCGTCCCGTCATCCCACTTCGCCTTCGGGTCGAGGCGGAAGTCATAGACGAGCCCGTCGGACGATGCGGCCCAGGACGTGGCGAGGGCCGGCACGAAGCGGCGGTTCTTGTCGATGGCGACAAGCGGACGGAACAACATCTCCTCGACGCGCATCCCGAACTCCTCCGACGTGACGATCGGATCGAGGGTCGCGGGATCACTGTCGAGATGGCGGGTCAACGTGTCCGAGACCGGGACACTCGCGGGCCGTCTCGCGCAGCCGCCGACTCCGGCGAGCGCGCACGACAGAACCGTTGCGGCGAAGATGGCGGTGCGCTTCATGGAGCCGTGTTACACAATAGCAAACGTGGCCAGCGTCGTTTTCGACATCGAGACCGTCGGCATCGAGTGGGAAACTCTGGACGACGCGCAGCGGACCTACCTCGCGAAGAACGCGCGCACCGACGAGGAGCGCCAGAAACTCCCGGAGCTTCTCTCGCTCTGGCCTCTCACCGGACGCGTCGTCGTGCTGGCGATGGTGAATCCCGACACGGGTCGCGGCCGCGTCTGGTACGAGAAGACGGATGGCCGCTTCGAAGAGAAATCCGCGGACGGTCTCTTCACGTTCGTCGGCGACGTCGAGCCGATCTTCCTCGGCGAGTTCTGGAAGGCGATCGCCCGATACACGCGGTTCGTGACCTTCAACGGACGCGCCTTCGACGGACCATTTCTCATGCTGCGCAGCGCGATGCTCGGTGTCCCGGTGTCGAAGAACCTCGCGGGTTACCGCTATGCGGTCAAGCCGCACACGGACCTTCTGGACGTCATCAGCTTCTACGGCGCTTCGCGCAAGTGGAACCTCGATTTCGCGTGCAAGGCCTTCGGCATCGAGAGCCCCAAGGAGCATGGAATGGACGGCTATTCCGTCGGTCCGTACTACAGGGCCGGCCGGCTACGAGAGATCGCCCTCTACTGCCGCCGCGACGTCGAAGCGACGGCTCGTCTCTTTCTGAAGCTCGAGAAGACGCTTCTCCCGGTCTTCAAGGACGGGCGGCGCTGACGCCACGAAGTCTTCCTCTCCCCGCCGTCGCCAGGACCGGCCTCGGCCGTTCCTGATAAAATCCGCCGGAACCACGATGCCGGCCGGCAACCAGGAGAAAGACGACGAGATGGCGCGAAAGGCCGCGGAGCAGCGCGTTTCCCGGCGGATCCCCGTGAGCTCCCCCGCGGTGATGAAGTGGGAAGAGGAGCAGCTGACAGGTTACGTGGAGCTGGTCAACTTGAACGGCATGTACGTGGCGTCGCCGCGTTATCCGCCGCTCGGCGAGTTCGTCGACCTCATCTTCTCGCTGCCCGGGAACCCCAAGAATTTTCGCGTGCGTGCCAGCGTCGTCAACACGAACAGCTCCCCCACCGGCCAGGCCGGGTTCGGCGCGCGCTTCGAGAGACCGCCCCACGGATTCCTCGAGGCGATCCGGGAGCTCGACAAGGGGCACTGAGAAGCGAGGTGACAGGTGAGAGGAGGAAGGTGACAGGAGTGAGGGGCAGCCCCCCTGACCTCTCCCCTCTTTCCTCTCTCCTCTCCTAACTACTTGCCGCTGGCTTCCACGAGGCGGAGCCGATCGAACACGAACTCGATCGTCGAGTCGACCTCGTCGATCGTCCCGGCGGCTGCGGACGAAAAGGTACTCGGAACGACCGACGACAGCTCCCAGCGCGCGAGCACCTGGTCCTGGTTGTTGCGGGCCTGGATCGAGACCGTCTTGGTGGCGGGGGTCACCGTGTCGGTCGCGCCGTTCAACCACTCCTGGAGCTGATTCAGCCCCTTCTGAGTCACCGTGATCACGAGCCGGCGCTGATCCGGCGCATACGCCACTCCGAGCCGGCGCTGGTCGATCAGGGTGATCGGGATCCGCGCGAACTCGATCCGGTAGCCGACGACCCCCCCGATCTCGACGCCGTCGACGAGCAGCTTGAAGTTCCGCTCCCGCGGGTCGCCCGGCCCGGGCGTGCCGGCCGATGCCGCGACGGCAGAGAAAAAGAGCGCGAGGGCGATCGCTTTTTTCATGGGGACCTCCGGATCGCTGCATACGGTAGCACCGGGAGGCGGGAATCGGTAGGGAGACCGTTCCCCATGGCCGGACCGCCCTCGACGGAGGGCCGCTGCAGGGCCTTTGCCTTCCGCCCTCCGGAGGAGTAAAAGTAGGGAAAATCTACCGCCTCGAAAACCCTCAGGAGGACTTCTATGAAGAAATCCCTTTCTCTCCTCGTCGCCGCCGGCGCCGCGATCGCGCTGCTCGCGGCCGCACCGGACCGGGCGAAGACCTTCGACGTCACCGCCGACACGATCGAATCCTGCTCCTGCCCCCTCTTCTGCGCCTGCTATTTCGGACCGTCCGCCGACGAGCACATGTGCGAGGCGAACAACGTCTACAAGTTCCGGCCCGGCAGCCACTACGGCTCGGTGGATCTCTCGAACCAGCTCGTCTGGGTATCGCTCGATCTCGGCGGCGAGTGGCACAAGAAGCCGGGGCCCGGAATGCCGACGAACTGGGCGGTGGTGACGTTCGACAAGGCCTCCACGCCTCCCCAGCGCCAGGCGATCACCGCGGTGCTGAACACCGTCTTCCCCGTGAAGTGGGGAAAGATCGAGTCCCGCGAGGACTCGATTTCGTGGAGCGACACGGCGAAAGTCGCCGAAGCGAAGATGGCGAGCGGCCTGGCTTCGATCCGGCTCGACAAGACGACGGGCCCTGACAAGGCGAGCCCGACGGACATCAAGAACCTGCAGTACTGGTTCTCCAACTCGAACGACGGTTTCAAGCTCGCCTACGGCACGCATCACTTCGACGGCGAGCACAAGTTTTCCTACGAGAAGCGCAACGGATTCACGATCGCCTGGAAGTCGAGCGGCGAGGTAAAACCCGAGGCTCCCAGGGTCGCGGCCCGGTAGAGCGCGTGGAGCCCGCCGCGCCACTCCTGTAAGATCCGCCCCCGTGAAATCCGAAGACGTCGCGGCGGAGTTCCGGAGCGAGCGGAAGGCCTACGAGCCGAAGCGGCCCATCGAGGGCGTCCGCATCCTGAAGCTGCCCCGCTTCACGGACGACCGGGGGTTCCTGCTCGAGATCTTCCGCTCGCGGCCGAACCATCCCGAGAGCCAGCCTCTCGCGGAATTCTTCGCCGGAGGTCCGGCGCCGGCCCAGATGAACTATTCGGTCGTCGACACGGACCGTCACGTGAAGGGCCTGCACTACCACCTCAAGCAGGACGACATCTGGTTCTTTCCGCCGCCGTCGAAAGCCAAGGTGGTCCTGTACGACATCCGGACCGCTTCGCCGACGTTCGGTCAGACGCAGACGGCCGTCGCGGGGGGCGGGCAGGATCTGCTCATCCGGATCCCGACCGGCGTGGCACACGGTTACCGTCCGCTGACGAATCCCTGCGCGCTCCTCTACTTCGTCACCGACACGTTCGACCCGAACGCACCCGATGAGTACCGGATTGCCTGGGACCATCCCGCGGTCAAAGGCCTCTGGGAAGTCCCGAACGGCTAGAGGCCGCAGATCCGTTCCGAGCCCGAGAGGCCCCGACGTCCGTCCCTTCCGAGGGGCACCGAGCTTCCGCCTCGCGCCGTATAATCGGCGGCTCCCATGAGCACTGCTCCCGCGGCCCCGCTGGATCTCGCCCGCGTGCCGCCCGTCGACCAGGTCGGCATCGATGAGCGCTCCGCCAGCCTGGCCCGGCGATCGATCAAGACGGCGGCGAAGCGCGCAGGGATCCGGCTCGCCATGTCGATGATCGACCTGACGACGCTCGAAGGGAAGGATTCCGAGGGCAAGGTCCGGCAACTCTGCCGGAAGGCGATCCGGCCGATGCCGGAAGACCCGAGCGTGCCGCACGTCGCCGCCGTCTGCGTCTATCCGAACCTCGTGCCGGCCGCGAAGGACGCCCTGTCGGGAAGCGGCGTGCGGGTCGCTTCGGTCGCCACGGGATTCCCGGCGGGGCTCGTTCCCCTGCCGCTCAAGATCGAGGACGCCCGGCGCGCGGTCGCGATGGGAGCCGACGAGATCGACATGGTCATCGACCGCGGCGCGTTCCTCTCGGGCGAGTACGGGAAGGTGGCCGACGAGATCGCTGCGGTCAAGCAAGCGTCGGGCCCCGCGCATCTAAAGGTCATCCTCGAGACCGGTGAGCTCGAGACCTACGACAACGTGCGCCGCGCCTCCGATCTCGCCATGGAGGCCGGAGCGGACTTCATCAAGACGTCGACCGGAAAGGTCGCCCCCGCGGCGACGCCTTCCGTCGTGCTCGTGATGCTGGAAGCGATCCGGGATCACTATCTTCGGACGGGCCGCCGGGTCGGGATGAAGCCCGCGGGAGGCATCAAGACGTCCAAGCAGGCGCTCCATCTGCTCGTTCTCGTCAAGGAGACGCTCGGGGACGCATGGCTGACGCCGGACCTCTTCCGCATCGGCGCGTCGACGCTCGCGAACGACCTGTTGATGCAGCTCGCCAAAGAATCGAGCGGCCGGTATCAGAGCGAGGACTACTTCACGAAGGATTGAGCATGGCCACGGACGTCCTGGAAAAGAACGCGAGCCGGCGGGCCGCCGAGGAGCGGATCGAAGCCGAACGGCCCCGCCTCGAGTTCGGCGGGGCGTGGGAATACTCGCCGGCGCCCGAGTCGACGGAGATCGTCCGTCTCCAGAAGCGCTACGGGCTCTTCATCGGCGGCCGGTTCGTCCCCGCCCGCTCGGGCAAGACGTTCCAGACCATCAACCCGGCGACGGAAGAAGTTCTCGCGGAGGTCGCCGAAGCCGGCGCCGCGGACGTCGACGCCGCCGTGCGCGCGGCCGAGGAGGCGCACCGTCGGCGCTGGTCGAAACTCGCTCCCGCCGAGCGCGGGAAGTACATCTATCGCATCGCGCGAATCATGCAGGAGAGATCGCGCGAGCTGGCCGTGCTCGAGACCATGAACGGCGGCAAGCCGATCAAGGAATCGCGGGACGTCGACGTCCCCCTCGCCGTCGCCCATTTCTTCTACCACGCGGGCTGGGCGGACAAGCTCGAGTACGCGTTCCCCCGCCGCCGCGTCTCGTCGCTCGGCGTTTGCGGCCAGATCATCCCGTGGAACTTCCCGCTCCTCATGGCCGCCTGGAAGATCGCCCCGGCGCTCGCCGCCGGGAACACCGTCGTGCTGAAGCCGGCGGAGACCACGCCCCTGACTTCGCTCGCGCTCGCCACGATCTGCCAGGAGGCCGACCTGCCGCCCGGCGTCGTGAACATCGTGCCGGGAGCCGGCGAGACGGGCGCGCATCTCGTCAACCATCCGCGCGTCCGCAAGATCGCGTTCACCGGGTCGACGGAGGTCGGCAAGCTCATCCAGCGCGCGCTTGCCGGCACGGACAAGCGCCTCACGCTCGAGCTCGGCGGCAAGGCGGCCAACATCGTCTTCGAGGACGCAGCGCTCGACCAGGCGGTCGAGGGGATCGTCAACGGCATCTATTTCAACCAGGGCCATGTCTGCTGCGCCGGGTCCCGCCTCCTCGTCCAGGAGTCGATCGCCGAGGACCTGATCGCCCGGCTCGGCCGCCGCATCGAGACGCTGCGCCTGGGCGACCCGCTGGACAAGAACACCGACGTTGGGGCTATCAACTCGCGCGCGCAGCTCGACAAGATCCGTGAGCTCGTCGCCTGCGGCGTCGAGGAAGGCGCCGAGCTCCACCAGTCGGCTTGCGGCCTCCCCGAGAAGGGCTTCTTCTTCCCGCCGACCTTCTTCACCGGCGTCGCCCAATCGCATCGGATCGCTCGAGAGGAGATCTTCGGCCCCGTCCTCTCCGTGATGACCTTTCGCACGCCGGACGAAGCGGTCGAGAAGGCGAACAACACGCCATACGGCCTCTCCGCCGGAGTCTGGACGGACAAGGGATCGAAGATCTTCCGGATCACCTCGAAGATGCGCGCCGGAGTCGTGTGGGCGAACACCTTCAACAAGTTCGATCCCGCCTCTCCGTTCGGCGGCTATAAGGAATCGGGCTTCGGGCGCGAAGGCGGCATGCACGGCCTGCGCGCCTACGTGGAGCTCTCTTGATGAGCGCGCGGCGCCCGGACTGCGCGGGCGGAGCGGGCCGTGCGGGCGGCGCGGGCGGCGAGCCCGCATGGAGCGCAGGCCGCCCGAGCGAAGCGCGGCCAAACGCTCCGCTCCGGAAACAGTCGAGGAACAGGAAGCCGTGAACGAGCTCGAAGTCCGGAAGACCTACAAGCTCTACATCGGCGGAGACTTCGTGCGCACGGAGTCCGGCCGCACCGATCCGGTCTCCTCGAAGAGCGGCAAGTTCCTCGCGAACGTCTCGCGCGGCTCGCGCAAGGACCTCCGCGAAGCCGTTCGCTCGGCCCGCGCGGCGCAGCCGGGCTGGGCGGCGAAGACCGCGTACCTCAAGGGGCAGATCCTCTACCGCATGGCCGAGATGCTCGAGGGCCGCGCGCCGGCGTTCGAGAAGCTCCTGCGCGGAGGACGGGGTCTGCCGGCCGCCGGCGCGCGCGCGGAGGTGCGGGCGTCGATCGACCGCCTCTTGCACTACGCCGGCTGGTCGGACAAGTTCACGGCGCTGCTCGGCACGGTCAACCCCGTGGCGTCCTCCTACTTCGATTTCTCGGTGCCCGAGCCGACAGGAGTGGTGGGGATCGTGTGTCCCGACGCGCCGGACCTGCTCTCTCTCGTTTCACTGCTCGCGCCGGTGATCGTCTCGGGCAACGCAGCGGTCGCGCTCGTGTCCGAAAAGAATCCGCTCGCGTCCCTGGAGCTCGCCGAGGTCCTCGCGACTTCGGATCTTCCGTCCGGCGTCGTGAACCTGATCTCCGGCCGCCGCGAGGAGCTCGTGCCGCACCTCGCCCGCCACATGGACGTGAACGCCGTTGCCGACGCGGCGGGCGACAGGGGCCTCTCGAAAGCGCTCGCCGAGGACGCGGCGGTCAACGTCAAGCGCGTCCGCCGCTATCCCCCGGGCGACTGGAGCGGGGAGAGGGACCAGGGCCTCGAGTTCATCGAAGCGTTCACCGAGATCAAGACGACGTGGCACCCCATCGGGGTGTGAGTCTGTCGGCCGCGGCATTCGCTCCGCGAACAGGCGGCCGAGAGATCGCTTTGCTCAGAATGATGCGCGGACCGCAATGCGCCCCACTCGATCGAAGCAGTTTCTAATTTTTCCCCGCTAGCTTTGCGAGTGCGTCGTCCTCCAGGGCGTACTTGATCCATTCGTGCGGCCGGTGGGCGCCGAGCCGCTCGTAGAAGCGGATCGCGCCCTCGTTCCAGTCGAGCACGGTCCACTCCAGGCGCAGCGCCCCGCGGGCGACCACCTCGCGCGCGAGCGCGGCCATGAGAGCCTCCCCCGCGCCGCGCCCGCGCGCGGCCTCGGAGATGACGAGATCCTCGAGGTAGATAAAAGGCTTCGCGCGAAACGTTCCGAGCCCTTCGTAGAACAGCGCGACGCCTTCGACGCGGCGGTCGACTTCCGCGACGAGCGCCTCAAGTCGTCCTCGTTCGAAGATCCAGGAAAGGAGGCGGCGGCCCTCTTCGTCGTCCGGCGGCGTCAAGCGCTCGAATCCCGCGAGCTCGCGGTCGAGCTCGAGAATCCGGGGCCCGTCCGCGGGAAGCGCGCGGCGAACGCGGGGAGCGTCCGGGGAGCTCAATGCTTTTCGGCGGAGTCGCGGACCGCGGCGAGCTTGCCGAGGTCGGCGGCGCGGACGAGCTTCACCGCCTCGTCCCCCGGGACGTTCGCGCCCTGCCCGAGAAGCAGACGTCCGGGAGAGACGACGACGGTCACCATCGTGGTGGGCTTGCCCGTCGAGTGATCCGTGACGACGAACGCCGCATGGCCCGCGATGTCGAAAGTCCGCGTCTCGACGCCGTGCGCCGCAGCCTCCGCAACGGCCTGCCGGAGCGAGGCGAGGAGGTCCTTGCCCGCCCCGTAGTCCTGCACGGCGAGCCGGAACTGCTTGGTCGAGGTCGGACTTTCGATCTTCTGGAAGAAGCGCGAGACCTCGACGTAGTGGCCCATTGCGTTCTCGTCCTCTTCGGGGAGCGCATCCCGCGGCGCCCCGGCCCAGCCGGGGATGGCCTCCGGAAGGCCCTCGCGCAGGGTCAGAGGCCAGCGGGGAGCTTCGGGCAGGCCCTTCGCGGCGAATGCCGAGGCGAGCATTGCGAGAAACGCCAGAAAGACCGCAATCCGGGGCCTTCGCATGGCGGCAGGATAACCCACCGCCACGGGCGATCCGGGCACGATTCTTGATATCCCTCGTTGGCAGCGGCCCATTTTGGGTCTCTGAAGGAGAGGTTTATGAAGTACATCCGTGAAGCCGCCGTCGTCCTCGCGATGGGCGTCGCGGCAGCCGCCCTGGGACAGACGACGCATACGGAATCGACCACCAAGCACACCGGCGCGGGCCCGAACACCAAGTCGAAGATGGAAACCGTGACGGGGATGGTCAAGTCCTACGACGCGGGCAAGAAGATCGTCGTCACCGGTCCGAACGACAAGGACTATTCGTTCGATCTCGACGACGCCGTCACGACGGATCCGGGCGTCGCCGTCGGACAGAAAGCGACCGTCAAGTACACCAAGGACACCGCGGGCAACAAAGCCGTCAGCATCTCCGGAGTGAAGGGCGGCGCGATGGGCTCGATGGATCACTCCGCTCACGCGGCGAGCGCGGCTGCCCCGACGATGCACTCCGAGTCGACGACGAAGCACACCGGACCCGGTCCGAACACGAAGGTGAAGACGGAAACGGTCATCGGCACCGTCAAGACCTACGAAGCCGGCAAGAAGATCACCGTGACCGGCCCCAAGTCGAAGGACTACTCGTTTGATCTCGATGAGACCGTCACGATGTCGGGCTCGGCGGTCAACGCGGGCGACCGCGTCAAGGTGACCTACACCAAGGGCGACAACGGCGAGAAGGCCGTCTCCATCGCGCCGTACACGGCGAAGAAGGTCAAGGTCAAGAAAGCAGCGTAATTTTTCACGGCCCGGGTCCCCGAGAGGGGGCCCGGTTTCCACTTCCCGGCGAAAGCCGTTCTGGCGAAAGGAGACTCGAATGAACTGGCGCACTCGCATCATTTCCGTCGGATTCGCGGCCGTTGCCTCGGCGCTTCTCGCGCAGGAGACCCCGACCACGTCTGCGACGCAGAGCACGACCACGACGACGACTCGCAACGCGGATGGCTCGACGACCACCTCGACCGTGACCGGCGAGGTCGTTCGCTACGAGCCCGGCAAGACGATCGTCGTCCGCGACGAGAACGGCACCGTGACGTACACGATCGAATCCGGCATCGACGTCCCCGCCGACGTGCAGGTCGGCCGGAAAGTGACTCTCTACACGCAGCCCGGCGACAACGCCGTGCGAGTCCGGCGGATCACCTCCGTGACCGGCACGGACGCATCGGGCGCGACGAGCACAACGACCGAAGTTCGTGACGCGGCGGGTTCCACGATGAACAGCCAGGCCCAGGCCCAGGCCCAGGCCCAGACGACCCGCCAGACCCAGACCACCACGACGGACACGGCTCGGCCGCCGGCGGATCGCCAGATGAAGCAGACTCAGACGACGACGCAGACGACGACCCGCGCGACGAACGTTTCCGGGACGGTTCGGGCCTACGAGCCCGGCCAGTCGATCACCGTCGTGGGTCCGGACAACAAGACCACGACCTACACCATCACGACGGACTCGCAGCTTCCGCAGGACATCGCGATCGGCAAGCGCGTGACCGTTCAGACGACGGTCGTCGCCGGCAAGCCCGTCGTCCGGTCCGTGACTTCGAAGACCACGACGACCACCAGGACGACGCACACGAAGGACGTCACCCCGCAGTAAGCGGTTTCCCTCTCGCGGCGAAAAGGGCGGCCCGGCGGGCCGCCCTTTTCCTGCCCCGTCGTCCAACACCGCCAAAAGGAAAAGCCCCGGGAAACCGGGGCTTTTCGCTTCTCGGCCGGTCGAACCGGCCGGGGTTGGTTCTACTTCTTGACGCCGAGGATGGCGTCCTTCGCTTTCTTCGAAACGCGGAACTTCACGACGCGCTTCGCGGGGATCTTGATCTCTTCGCCGGTCGCCGGATTGCGGCCGATGCGGGCCTTCCGGTTGACGAGAACGAGCTTGCCGACTCCGGGAATCGTGAAGCTGTTCTTCGCTTCCTTGTAGGCCAGAGCCGTCAGGTCGTCGAGGAACTGCGTCGCGACTCTCTTCGTGTTTCCGGTGGACTTGGCGAGATGATCAGCGATCGCGGACTTGGAAAGCGCTTTGCCCGAATCTTTTGCCATATGCACTACCCCTTCTTCTTGTGGATTCGCCGTTGCCGGCGTGATCAAAATTGGTGGGCTATTCTAACCACCGTTTTCCGGCCTCAAGCAAAAAAAAGCGCGCGGGCCGGCTTTTTTTCTCCGAGGCGGCGCGCGCGTTAAGATCGATCGCGATGGGGAACCCCGGGCCGGCTGCGTCTCGCGAAGCGACGGTCGGAGGGGTGGCGCCCACGCCGGAGGATCCCAGCCCTCGAGGCGGCGGCGCGACGGCCATTTCATCCCCTCGCGGCGGTCGATCCCGCGGAACGCGCCGGGCAATTGTTCGGGGCCTGACCATTCTCGGGCTCGCGGCCGTCGCTTTCGCGCCCGGCGCCTGCCGCTCCGACTCCCGGCTCGCCTCCCGCATCCTGGAAGACTACCGCCGCTCCTCGCACGCGCGTCCCCTTCCGGCTTCCCAGGTGATCCGCATCGCCCTCTCCGCGCCGGGCTCGCCCGCCAGCGGGTCCCAGCAGGTCGAGTGGGATGGCCATAGCTATCGCGAGACGTTCGCTTCGGCGGGGTTCACGACCATCCGGGGCATCCAGTCCGGAAAGGCCTATTTCATCGACGAAGACGGCGTCACGCGCGTCGTCTCGGAGCCGGTTCTGGCGGAGCTCACCACACGATCGTTCTTCTGGCGGCGGGCGTACCTCTTCGAGGACCTCGAGCGCGCGAAGCTCGAGCTCGGGCCGGCGGACGAGAGGCGGGTGTCCCTGCGCGTCACCCCGCGAAACGGCAACCCGCTCCTGCTCTCCTTCACGCGCCGGGATCTCCGCCTGGTCGCGGCGCGCTCGGCCGGCCTGGACATCGCCTTCACGACCGACTCCCGGTGGCGGGACGCCTCGCGGCGCGGGTCGCCGGTCGACGCCGAGCTCCGGCACACCGGCCTCCCCGCGAACACCCTCATGGACGCCGCGGTCCGCGCCTGGAACGGCGTCTTCACGCATCCCGTCGAGGAAACGGACTTCCGCAAGCTGCCCGCGGAAGGGGTCGCCGTCGCCGCTCGCCTCGGTGAGCGAGCCGTCATTCTCGCCATCGACGCGGAGGCCGACGGGCCCGTCCGGGTCCGGCCCGCCGTCGCGGAGACCCTCGGAGTCTCTTTCGTCCCCGACGTCTTCGGGCGCCGTCTCGCTCGCGGGCCCGCGCTGTCCATCGCGGGATGGACGGACCCCGGCGCCGCGCTCGAAGTTTCCGAGGCGATCCCCGAGGGAGCGGACGCGGCGGTCGGTGGTGTCCTCTTTCGGGAGACGGTCGTCGAATATGACGAGGACCACGGGCGGCTGCGCCTTCACCCCCCGGACAAGTGGGTGCGGCCCGAGGGGTATTACCGGTGCGTGCTCGACGACGACGGCAACCGGCCGATGGCGATCGTTCACCATGCCAAGGAGACGCTGCGCCTCCTGGCGGGCGTGACGGCTCCGGCGTCCGTCGCTCTGGCTCCCGAGTCGGCCGAGCGGGCCGGCATCCCCCCCGAGTCGAGGTCGGCCGAGGGACTGCGGTGGGGCCCGATCTCGCTTCCGGCGCTCGACCTGACTCGGCGCGAAGAGGCGTTCGACCCGGCACGCGGCGACGACGGCCGGCTGTCGTCCCGGTTCCTCCGCCGGTTCCGCGCGATCCTCGACCTGCCCCACCGGTGGGCTTACCTGAGGCCCGAGACCGCGCCGCCCGGGTTCGGCACGACTTTCGCAAACCCTCCGCGCCGGGAGGACGCTCATGCTGAGGCTCGCGGCGGCTTGTCTGGCGGTCGGGGTCGGATCGGAGCTGGTCGGCTACGTCGCGCTTTCAAACACGACGGTCTCCCTCTTCGTAGGCTTCGTCTCTCTCACCCTCTCCCTGATTCTCCTGATCCTGGGCCTCCCCGCCATCCGTAACCTGGTCCGATAGCCGTCCGTCGCCTCCGCGGATGTTTCGGCTTGCCGGATACGAAGACTGACGAACTCACGGAGAGCTCGTTCTCGGAGCGAAGAAGGCGCGTTCTGGCGAGGAGGTGTTCGCCTCGAGAGCCCCGAAAGGCTACACAGCCTCGCCGGGCACGACCGAGAAGCTCGTTTCACAGCCGGAACAGAGGATCTCGGGCTCCCCGGCGAAGGTCTCGGGCTCGACCCACAGGAGAGTGGCGCACCGCGGGCACTCGATTTCGATGGAGACGGGCACGCGCGCCTTGTCCGGGGCGCCGCGCCGCGCGAGCGCGTTGCGGCCTGACACGAAGGGGACGACGTTGTCGCGATTCACCGCTGTTCCTCCTCTCGCAGTCCGGCCGCGCCGTCGGGCCGGTAAGGCTCCGCCAGGGTCAGAGAGGGACCGGGTTTGCGTTTCTGGAAGATGAGAGACGCCCCGCCCGCGAGGCAGGCGAGGAGACCGGTTCCGATGAGGCTCGCGGCCGCGGCGCGAAACGCGCGCGGCGTCCCCGCGTCGCCCGGGCGCCCGACGACCACTCCGCCGGAGAAGATGCAGACGATCCCGAGGAGAACCAGCGCGCGCGGCCGGTCCGCGGCGGAGGACGGCCGGGACCACACCAGCCTCATCGGAAGTATCCCGAATGGAATGGGCGGCCCGGCCCGGGGGGCCGGCGGAAGCGAGCGTTCGGAGCGAAGTCGTCCACCGTTTCGACCTCCGAAGCGTCCCGGGCTCGGACGCCTCGTCCGGCCCGCCCTGTCAACACGCTCATTTTAAGCGGCGAGGTCGATGGGCGCAACGAGAATCGCGGTCGTGGGCCACGCGGAGAGCGCGTCGCTTCCCGTACAATCGCGCGCCTATGAAAAATCGAACGCGCGGCGCGGCGATCGCCCTTCTGCTCCCCGTGCTCTTCACGCCGATCGGTTTTCCGGCCGAGCTCTCCGCGCCGGAAAAGGATGTCGAGCGCCGGTACGCGGCGGGAATCGAACCGGCCAGCATCCGCGAGTACGATCGGTTCCTGTCGGAGGAGCCTCACCACGTGGGCTCGGCGCGCGGCGAGCGTAATGCGCGATGGATCCTCGCGAAGTTCCGGGAATGGGGGCTCGACGCCCAGATCGAGACTTTCCACGTCCTCTTTCCGACGCCCCGGGAGCGTCTCCTCGAGCTCGTGGCGCCGACGCCATTCCGCGCGTCGCTCGCGGAGACTCCGGTCGAAGGCGATCCGACGTCCTCGCAGACGGCCCAGCAACTCCCCACCTACAACGCGTACTCGATCGACGGCGACGTGACGGCGCCTCTCGTCTACGTCAATTACGGGCTCCCGGGCGATTACGTCCGGCTGGAGCGCCTCGGCATCGACGTACGGGGCAAGATCGTGATCGCGCGCTACGGCGGGAGCTGGCGCGGCATCAAGCCAAAGGTCGCCGCGGAAAAAGGCGCCGTCGGATGCCTCATCTATTCCGATCCGAAGGACGACGGCTACTTCGAGGGGGACGTCTACCCGAAGGGAGCGTTCCGGCCGCCGCAGGGCGTGCAGCGAGGCTCGGTCGCCGACATGCCTCTCTTCCCCGGCGATCCGCTGACCCCGGGAGTCGGTGCGACGAAGGACGCGAAGCGCCTCGACCGCAAGGATGCGCCCACGCTGACGAAGATCCCGGTGCTCCCGATCTCCTACGCCGACGCAAAGCCGCTCCTCGCGGCTCTGGCGGGGCCCGTCGCTCCCCAGGGATGGCGCGGGGGGCTCGGCCTCACCTACCACGTCGGTCCGGGCCCGGCGTCCGTCCACTTGAAGGTCGCCTTCGACTGGAAGATCGTCCCCGCGCACGACGTCATCGCCCGGATCCCCGGCTCGGTCTGGCCCGACGAATGGATCATCCACGGCAACCACCACGATGCCTGGGTCAACGGGGCGGACGATCCTTTGAGCGGGCTGTCGGCGCTGCTCGAAGAGGCGCGCTCGTTCGCCGCCCTCGTCCGGAGCGGGTGGCGGCCGAAACGCACGATCCTCCTCTGCGCCTGGGACGGGGAGGAGCCGGGACTGCTCGGCTCCACCGAATGGGCGGAGACGCATGCGGACGAGCTGCGCCGTAAGGCCGTCGTCTACGTGAACTCCGACACGAACGGCCGCGGGTTCCTCGGAGTCGGCGGGTCCCACACGCTCGAGACCCTCGTGAACGAGGTCGGGCGCGACGTGGAGGACCCCGAGAGGAAGATTCCCGTGATGCGGCGCGCCCGTCTGCGCCGGATCGACGAAGCGAAGACGGCGGACGCTCGCCGCAAGATCCGGGAGCACCGCAACTTTCGCATCGGCGCGCTCGGCTCGGGCTCCGATTTCACGCCGTTCCTCCAGCACCTCGGGATCGCCTCGTTGAACGTCGGCTTCGAGGGCGAGGGCGGCGGCGGCGTGTATCACTCGGTCTACGACGATTTCGCCTGGTACACCCGCTTCTCGGACGGAGACTTCGTCTACGGCCGGGCTCTCGCACAGACGAACGGGCTGCTGCTCCTTCGCCTGGCGGACGCGGATCTTCTCCCCCTCGACATGGAGCCTCTCGCCGAGACGATCGCGGACTACGTCAAGGAAGTCCGGGACCTGGCGGACGGGCAGCGCGAAGCCGCCGAGGAATCGGCGCGGCGGATCGACGAGGGGCTCGCGCAGGCCGTGGCGGACCCCCGCGAGCCGTTCCGGGCTCCACCCGCGGAAGTCTCCGTTCCGTTCTTCGACTTTTCCCCGCTCGAGAACGCGTCGGAAGCGCTCGCGCGCGCCGCGCGCGAATACGCGCGCGCGGCGGCGTCGCCCGACCTCTCGCGGGATCCCGCGCGGCTCGCGGCGGTCAACGCGATCCTGCGCGACGTCGAAAGAAGCTTCACGCGGGAGGAAGGCCTTCCCGGGCGCCCCTGGTTCAAGCACTACGTCTACGCGCCTGGGTTCTACACGGGCTACGACGTCAAGACGCTCCCAGCCGTGCGCGAGGCGCTCGAGCAGAAAAAGTTCAATGACGTCAACGGGGCGATCGTGAAGACGGCGGAGGCGATCCAGTCCTGCGCCGCGCGCGTGCGCGACGCGGGCCGCGAGCTCAAGAGGAAGTAGGGCCTGGCAGGCTTCTGGAAAATGGATGCGGCCGTCGTGTCCGGCCTTTTGCAAATCGCGACGAAGAGAAGCTGAGCCGAAGGAGACCATGCCGGCTGTCTAACGGGACGGGGCAAAAGGCCGCCACCGCAAGCGGTTGCGGCGGCGCGGGGCCGTCTGCGGCGTCTCCGCTCCTCCCCGATGCGCACGGGCATCGCTTTCGTCGCGGCTCCTGGCATCCGACCCCTCGGCGCTCGCAACGCCGCCTCACACCATTTTTCAGCAGCCTGCTAGGTCCCGGGCCGCATCCGCTTCGAGTATTCGTTGTCCGCCGGGTGCCCGTGCGCCACGGCGACCGTGCCGTCGCACCGCGCCGTGACCTTGCCGTGCCCGTCGAAGATCTCCGCCGTGGCGAAGGTGAGGTTGGTGCCCGCTCGGAGCAGACGCGCCTCCACGGCGATCCGGTCGCCGCGCGTGGGGCGCAGAAAAGTCATCGAGAGGGACACCGTCGCGGACCGCGTGTCCGGACGCGACAGCCAGCCCACGGTGCCGATCGCGAGATCGAACAGGCCGGCGAGGACCGCGCCGTTGACGGCTTCCGTTCCGATGCCGCCGCGGTGAAAGGACTCGACGGGATCGACGACGGCGCGCACGCGATCGACACGCTCGAAGTCGAGCCGCGCGCCGAGCCTCCGCATCGGAGCGGAGTCGTTCCACGCTTCCGCCAGCGCCCGAAGCGATTCGAGCGTCCCGTAAGCATCCGAGAAAGGCTTGCCGGAATCCACGGGACGAGTGTAGCCCGCGCCTCCGGCGCCGCGACGAAACGCGTCTTCCCGACGAGAATCGAGACCGCGTGTCCCACTTCCCCGCGCTGGACGCGTCCGGCCCGCCGGATTGCCGCGGACGGCAATCGCCGCGCCGCCGATTCCGTGAGATGGTATTCGCGTGCTCCGGATTTCCTCCCCGCGTTCGTCGATCCGGAGGCTCGGCCTGGTGCTCGCCGCGGCGATTCTTCCGGCTGTCGCCGCCGTTTCCCTCGGACAGACGGCACCGCGTCCCGGCAGTTACCGGGAGGAGGCGCGCGTGGAACGCGTCGTCGTGGACGCTCACGTCATCGACTCCCGCGGAGAGGTCATTCCCGACCTCGCTCCCGGAGATTTTCGCGTGACCGTCGACGGTCAGGTCGTGCCGCTCGAATCCGCGGACTGGGTCCCCGCCGGAGTCCCCGAGGTGCCGGAAACGTCGACCGGGGACGGCATGCTGTCGGAGGCGGCGGTCGCGACGGCCGCCGAGGCGGCGCCGGGGCGCCTCCTCATCTTCCTCTTCCAGACCGACTACAACACCTCCCGCCTGACGGGGCTCGTCCGCATGGGACTCCAGGCGGAGCGCTTCCTCGGGACGCTCCTGCCGAGCGACCGCGTGGCGGTGCTCTCCTTCGATTCCCATTTGAAGCTCCGGCAGGACTTCACGGCGGATCGCGAGAAGATCCTCGCGGGGATCCACGCCGCCATCCGCACCGGGAAGGAACGGTTCGAGGTGCCCGGAGCGGGACCGTCTCTCGCCCGTCACTTCGACTACGCGGGTGCCGCGCGCGCCATAACGCCGGAGCGGGCGCTCGCTCTCATCTCGAACGCGGCCGAGCCGATCCCCGGAGGCAAGTCGCTGCTCTTCTTCGCCTGGGGCTTGAACACGATCGGCGGGATGTCCGGCCCGAATCCGAGAGACGTGAAGGACTTTCGCGCCGCCGTACCGGCCCTCGCGAAGGCGCGGATCACCATCTTCTCTCTCGACGTGACGAATGCCGACTACCACTCCCTCGAAGGCACCCTCTCGAACATCTCCGACATGACCGGGGGGACCTACCAGAAGACCCACATCTTCCCCGGCCTCGCGATGGATCGAGTCCGCCGCGCCATCGCGGGGCGGTACGTCCTCGTGTTCGTGAAACCGGCCGGGCGGCCCGGATACCACGACGTCCACGTCGCGCTCGCGGGCCGCAAGGGGCGCGTGCTCGCCCGCGGATACTACGAAGACGCCACTCCGGCTTCGCCGCGAAAATCCTCCTGACGCCCGGATCGCCGCGTTCGGCGTTTTCTCAGGGGCGGTAGATCAGTCCGGCGTATCCCCGAATCGAATCGAATCGCGGCGCGGTCGAGCGGACGCGCGCGGCGCCGACGTACGCCGACAGCGCGGCGGGGAGCTCGAGCGGGATCAGCCGGTCGATCCGCAGCTCCACGCCTTCCAACCGGAGGAGATCCGGGCGCGGCGCGCCGCGATCCCAGGCGCGCCACCGTTCCACGTAGAAGAGAAACGGCGCGCTCGCGGGCGACGCCTCGAGCCGCCCGCCCTCGAACCGCTCTCCGAGCTGCGCCGCGGCCGACAGCGCCGGGCTCTCGATCGAGCGGCTGTCGAAGGACCTCGGGAGCAGGGCTGATGCCGCGCCGCCGACGGCGAACCGGTCGAAGACCGTCGGGGCTCCCCCGCTCGACCCGGTCCGGCCGGAGAGCGACACGGTCGCCGCGCTCGTCCACCCCGTGACGCGCAGCATCCCGTCGACCCGGTCCCAGGAAGCGCCGTCGGTGCGGCCCGCTTCCTCGGCGACCGACGCCCGGAGGCCGAGCCCGGACTTGCCGCGGATCCGGCGCCACGAGCCGTCCAGCCGGAGGCCGCCGGAGGACCGCCCGAAGCGCCGGCCTGTCGCGAGCTCCTCGATCCGCTCCGCCCCTCCCCACGCCTCCGCGCGGATCGATCCTGCCGGAAAGATCGACGCCCACGACGCCGAGAGCGCTCCTCCGCGCCGCTCGCTGTCGAGCTCCGGCCGCGCAACGAGGCGCTGGGCGCCCGGACGCTCGATGGCGCTCGAGGCCTGGACGCGGATCTCGACGGGCCACCCCGACCAGGAGAGCGCGGCGGTCGCCCCCCGGGGGCCCGCGGCGTTGCCCGTCGCGCCGGCCGCGAACCATCCGAGCCGCCCGAGGAGATCGGTTCCCTGCGCGCCGGCGAGATACGACGCTCCGTCCGGCCCGGCCGTGAACGACGAGTAGATCCGAACGACGTGCGTGTCCATGGCCCGGTAGGGCCGCGACGGGGACACCACGGAGAACACCGCGGGCCGCGATTCGGAGGACGGCGGCGCGAGCACGGCGGGCAGCCGGGGCCCTCCTCCGAGGTCCGGCTCCGATCCCTCCGTGAGGGCGAGGCGGCGAACGTCCACGCCCTTCGCGGTCAGCTCGAGAAAGAAAACCGCCGCGTCGCCGGGGACGGGCGCCGGCGAGAACGCCCCGCCGGTGACGCGGGTGAGAACCCGGACGGCGGACCCCGACGCATCGAAGCGCGCGAGCTCCCAGACGCCGGTGGCGTCCGTCGCCGCGAAGATCGCGCTTCCGTCGCGAGACCAGGCGGGCGCCCCGAAGACGGAGGCTCCGCCCGGCGCGGGAAGCTCGCTCGCGGCCCGGCCGCCGCCGGCGTCCACGAGGCGCAGGCGCCAGACCCCCTCTCGATGGACGAGGACCGCGACCGTCCGGCCGTCGGGCGACAGGCGGGGATGGCTCCAGACCTCCCACGGGTCGCCGGTCCCGCCGGAGGGCGCGAGGGGAATGGACTCGCCGGTGTGCAGCTCGACCCGCACGAGCTCCGTGCGCCCGTGGCGTCCGCGCACGGCGATCGCCCAGGAGCCGTCCGGAGAGGGATCGGCGTCGGAGACATCCGCGAGGCGGGTGACCCGCGAGACGCGACCCGAGTCGGGCTCCCAGAGGAAGAGGTCGCGGTGGAGCACGCCGTCCGCCCCCGGACTGCGCCGCGTGAAGAGAACGCGCCGGCCGTCCGGCATCCAGCGCGGATCCTCGGGCGCCTGTCCGTTCCACCGCGGAAGCGTCCATCGCGGAGAACGGGGATCCGGAGACTCCCGCTTGTCGGGAACCTCGTTCGGATCCTCCGCCAGCGCGCGCTCCCGCTCGGCCCTCTTCGCCGTGGCATCGCGCTCGGCGGCGGAGGGCTCCAGCGTCCAGACCGCAAGGAATGCCTCGCCGCGCCGGGGCGACCGGCGCGCGAGCAGCCGTGAACCGTCCGCACTCACCTGGGGCGAGGCGGTGCCTCCCTCGAGGCGCTGCCATGTCTCGCCCGCGGCGAGGCCGGCGGCCGTGAGCGCTTTCTCCTGATCGAGGGCGCGGGCCGTGAGGTCCGCCCGGAAGCGGTCGTAGAGATCCTCCGGGCGCCGTCCGAAGATCGCGCGGAATGCCTTCTCGAAGTCACCGCCGCGCCGGGACGCCATCCTCTTCCACAGGTTGCGCAGGCTGCCGGAGCCCTCGCGGGCTTCGAGCCACTCGAGGTAGCTCGATCCGACGAGATACGCCATGGAGCCGCCCAGCCAGCCGCCCGTCCCGTTCAACGCTCCGTACGACGGGAGCTTCCCCTCGATCGCGAAGCGGCGGAGCACGCTCGCCCGATAGCTCGAGGCGGGCCGGCCGGAGCCCGTCAGCGCTCCCTCGACGAGCGTCGCGTATCCCTCGGCGAGCCATCGCGGCGAGTTCAGGAATACGGGACCGACCGGCAGCGGGACGAGCCGCGCGAGCCAACCCGGGCGGTTGCGAGGCCGCGTCAGATGGAGGATGTGCGCGACCTCGTGGGTCGCGAGAAGCTCGGTCCAGTCGCGGAAATCACCGAGCCCCGAATCGGGATCCGGAGGCGTCGCCCAGAGCTCGATGAAGGGACGATCGAGGTAGGGATAGGCGAGCCCGTTCGAATCCGCCTCCGGATCGGACACGAGGACGTCGATACGCCGCGCGGGCGAGTAACCGATGTAATCCGCGACGCGAGCGTGGACCCCCTCGAGCGCCGAAGCCGCGCGGCCGGCCCACGCCTCGAAAGGCGCCGGGAAATGCACCCGGAAATGAGGGGTCTCGATCGTCCGCCAGCCGGCGGAGGGCCGTTGCGCGCGCATTGCGCCGGAGGAACCGAAAAAAAATGCGATCGCGATCGCCGCCACCGCGGTGGCCCGAAGCGGGCTACGGTCTCGCCGGGGACGGGCCATCGCCGGGGAACGGTATCAGCTGCGTGGAGACGCAAGAGGCGCAAGAGGCGGAAGAGTCAACGTTGGGAGGAAGGAGGAGAGAGTGGGGCGGTCCGGCAACCGGCTGCCGCCCGTCGGTCCATGAAACGGAGCGATGTCAGACGACGCTGCGGCGGCCCGAAACGAGGTGGACGAGGAACGCGATGACGGCGAGGACGAGGATGAGATGGATCGCCCAGCTCGTCACATGAAACGCCACGAGTCCCAGAAGCCACGCAACCAGCAGGATGACTCCGAGTGTGAGCAGCATGACGGCCCTCCTTTCATCTCTCGTCAAAGCAGGTTCCATACCAGCGCCGCCAACACCGGGGGTCTCCGCGCATCCTCGCCGACACTCAAGCCGTGACCGGAGGCGACGGGCGACGGAAACGAGGGCTTTCCGAGGGGTCGCACGGACCACGCTGCCTTGGGAGCACGGCGACGTCGTGAGCCGGAATCGTGTTCGTTCCGGGTGGTGAGGAGCGCGCGGGCCCAATTCAGGTACGAAAGTTGCTTATCTTTACTCGATCGCATGCAGAGCGCCAGCGAGAAACGCACGAGACGCAAGCTCCTCCTGGTCGAGGACGATCGCGACCTTCGCGACGCCCTTTGCCAGCTCCTGAGCGATACCGGCTACGACGTCGTTTGCGCGGAGAACGGCCGCGAGGCGCTGGAGTATCTCGCGAAATCGCCCGCCCCCTGCCTGGTACTCCTCGACCTGATGATGCCCGTCATGAACGGATGGGAGTTCCGAGCCGAACAGAGGAAGAACGAAAAGATTTCCGGGATCCCTGTCGTCGTCGTGACGGCGGACGGGCGGGCGGACCTCAAGGCGCTCGCGCTCGGAGTGGACGACTATCTTCGCAAACCGATCGAGATCGAGCGCCTCCTGGACATCGTCAGCCGCTACGGCTGCTGACTCGCCTCCCCTCCTGGCGCTCGACCCCGAAGGGACAGCAACGTAGCCAACCCCGCGCAGCGGGGAAATACCGGCTCCCGACTTCGCGCTTCGATCACGCAGAGCGCCGAGATGGCTCAACGAACAGAACGTTCCCTGAGCCCGACTTTCCGCCCGGAAGGCGCCGCACGACACTCCGCCCTGGCTGACGACGAAGGCCGTGGTGCATCAGTGCTGCCATCACAGATCCGTGCTCGACGACGGCGGAAAAGCGAAAACTCGATCGCTCGGTTTGGACTACGAGTGGCTCGACTCAAGGTACGAACAGGATCGTGGGCTCAACGGTCGTCGCGCGGCACGCCGGCGAGATGATCAACGAAATCACGCTGGCGATGGTCGCGGGGATCGGGTTGGCGAAGGTTTCCCGGGTCATTCACAGCTCTCCATGCAAGCCGAGGCGATCCAGAAAGCGGCCGACGCGTATTCGGACGCGCCTGCCCCGTTCTGGAAGAAGGTGGCCGGCCCGCTGGCTGGCATGGTCGCGATGAGCCAGGAGAAGCGCTGCGAAGCACCGATGCCGGTTTCGCGGCCGTGATCCACGATGGAGACCGACTGTAGCGAGCCGCTCAGTTGAAGCGCCTTTGCGGAAGCTCAGACTTCCTCTTACCGCGGACACGAAAGAGTGCCGCCAGCTAGAACCACCTTCGGATCACCGCCCAGGGTTCGCTCGCGCTTTTGAAAGGAAGATTCTGGCGCTGACGTATCCTTTCCTCGAGGTGCCGCATGCGGTTGTTTGAGACGCTGGCTCTTTTGATCCTCGCGGCGGCGGCCCTCAGCTTCGTCAACAGCTATGTCTTCCGCCTTCCCTCCACGATCGCGCTCCTCCTGGGCGGTCTCGTCGCGTCCGCCGTGATTCTCGCCATTAACAGTCTCTTTCCGTCGCTTGCAATCACGGCCGAGGCGAGCGCGTTGATCGGGCGGATCGACTTCACCCGTTTTCTTTTCGGAGGGGTTCTAAGCCTTCTGCTGTTCGCGGGCGCGCTGAAGCTCGATTTCGAGGACCTTTCACGGGAACGAATTCCCATTCTCGTTTTGGCGATTCTCGGTATCGTGCTGTCGACGGTAGTCATCGGGTTCGCGAGCCATACGGTATTCCGCTTGCTGCACGCCGACGTCCCACTCCCTTACTGTTTCGTCTTCGGGGCTCTCATCGCGCCCACCGATCCGATCGCGGTGCTCGGGATTTTGGAGAAGCTCCACGCTCCGAAGTCGCTCGAAGTCCGGATCGGCGGCGAGAGCCTCTTCAATGATGGACTCGGCGTCGTCGTGTTCTCGATCCTGCTCGCCATCGCCGGATCGGGCGGCCTCGGGGACGGGGAAAATCTGTGGTCTCTGGCGGGCGTGCTCTTTCTTCGCGAAGCCGTCGGCGGGGTCGCGCTCGGCCTGATCGCCGGCCTGATCACGTATCAGGCGATGAAACGGATCAATGAACCCAACGTGGAAGTCCTCCTGAGCTTCGGCCTCGTCATTGCCATGACACTGATCGCAGAAAGGGTACACACCTCGGCGCCGCTCGCTTGCGTAGTCGCCGGCCTCTTCATCGGGAACCGAGGGCGACGCTTCGCCATGGAGGAAGCGACACGGAACGCGATCGATCAGGTCTGGTCCTTCGTCGACTCCCTCTTAAACGCCATGCTCTTTCTGCTGCTCGGCCTGGAGGCGGTGGTCCTCTGGTCGTCCGGGCCCTTTTTAGCGCTCCTTCTACTCGTCCCGGTCGTTCTCGCCGCCCGCTGGATTTCCGTCGGTGCCGGAATCGTCCTCCTGCGGCGACGCTATCCGTTCGACCGGGGAGCTCTCTCTCTCCTGACCTGGGGCGGGCTGCGAGGTGGAATTTCTGTGGCCATGGCTCTCTCGCTCGCAACTTTTCCCGGGCGAAGCGCGGTTCTCCTGGCCACGTACGTGATCGTCGTGTTCTCCCTGGTTGTCCAGGGTTTGACCCTCACCCCCTTGACGCGCCGGCTGCTGGGGAAGAAGTCGACCGCGTGAGAGCTCGCATGAAGTACCGCAGGATGCGTGACGTGTACTGACTCGAGGCCAGCGCCAGAGCCACGAGGGTCATCGAAAACGTGACCCCCACGACGGTCATCATCGAGCCGGCGATCGTGGACAACATCCCGCGCGTGCCCTCCGCACCGGCGCCAAAGACGCGCGGCCAGCGGTCCATCCAGGCCTGCTTCCGGTCGCATCGATCGCGATGAACGCCACCGCGAGCAGGCTGCTTGAAACAATGATGACCGAAGGCACGAGCCAGAAACTCGACTGCCGATTGTTCGAAATCTGTCTGATCTTGTTCACGATCGATTGCCAGGATCTCGCGCGATCGCCAGGCGACGAGGTTTCCCGCGCCGCCGCGAAACTCTCAGCCTTCCTCCCCGGGGGACGCCTTGACAGTGGCGCCCGGCAGAAGATTCTCCCCTTCCTTCAGGGGCTGCGCCTGCTGTGCCTGTTTCTCGAGGGTGCCTGCCTCGCTGTAGAGTCCGGCTTCCGCCTCGGTGGACGTCGAATTGGGTTCGTCGGCGGAAGGGTCCGAGGGTCGCCGATCCTGCGTCTTTTCGGCGGGCATCTTTTCGAGCTTCCCTTCGAGCGACGTGACGGGGACGCCCTGCGGGAAGACAACCTCGCGGGCCTCGTCGGGCATCGAGATGCCATGTTTCTGAAAGGCGCGTTTGACGAGGCGGATGACCGAAGACCTCACCTTCAGCCAACTGTGCTCGCGGCCGTTGAGCCAGAAATAGACGCGGAGATTGACCGTCGACGTCCCGAGACTGTCGGCCAGGACCAGCGGCTCGGGGTCGCTCAGGACGGCCGGGTGGTCGGCCAGGACCTTCCGGGCAACCTCCTGCGCCTCGCTGATCGAATCGTCGTAGCCGATCCCGACGACGAAATCCTCTCGCCGGTTCGCGTTGGTCGTAAAGTTGCGGATCTCGCTCTTGTAGACCCTGGCGTTGGGGATCTGCACCAGGTTGCCGTCGAGGGCCATGAGGACCGTCGTGCGCATGTTCAGCTGCTGAACGTATCCGGTCACACCCGAGACTTCGACCAGGTCGGCAGTCTCGAACGGCCGCTGGATGCTGAGGAAGATGCTGGCCAGGAAGTTCTCGGTGATGTCCCGGAACGCGATGCCAACGGCCAGTCCGATCAGGCCGGTGCCGCCCACCAGGGTCAACGCCAGTTGGGTCAGGCCCGAGACCCTCAGCACGATGTAGCTGCCGAACAGAAGGACGAGCCCACCGGCTGCAAGCGCGACCACATTTCGGAGAAGTCTCGCTCGAATCCTCCCGCGAAGAAGCGCTCGCGCTCCTCTCGCCGTCAATGCCGCAGCGCCCACCGACACCCCCAGGATCAGGAGACCAACGAGGAGAAGGGGAAGCGACCGGATGAACTCGCGCCATAAGGCGAACAACCCGCTCCGGGCCTGGCTCAAGTCCCAAAGCGACGGCTCGGGCACCTTCATCCGGTTGACCACGGCGACGACGTCCTGCGTGTGGCGCGCCAGATCGCCGGCCCACTTCTTGAGCTCATCGGACGCCGCACGACCCTCGAGGAAGACGACCCCTTCCTCGACTCGAACTTTCGGGGCGGTGAACCA
>JBDTOO010000007.1:0-79774 GCA_039933215.1 Acidobacteriota bacterium | reverse complement strand
CGCCCTCTTCGGGCAAACGGAAGAAAAACAGAAACAGGTAACGAAGACAGGTGACGGGTGACCGGTGACCGGTGACGGCAACAAGCCGAGGTGAGAGGTGGGAGGACAGAGGTGAGAGGGGCTGCGAGCCCCGGCGATCATCGGACTGACTCCCTTCCACCTTATGACGGGTGACTCCGGCACCCGCACCCGACTCCTGTTCACCTGCCGTGGAACGGTTAACCGTCCAAACTCCCTCCCTCCCTCCCTCTCACCTCTTTCCTATCTCCGGTCACCCGTCATCCGCCCGGTGCTGCTGTCACCCGTCACCTGCCACCTGTCACCGCTCCCTTGAGCGGCCTGCTACCCTCTGCTTCTATGATCCGTTTCGAGGAGATCCTCGAGAAGGTCGAGGCGTACAACCCCCAGGCCGACCAGGGCCTTCTCCGGCGGGCCTACGTGTTTTCGGCGCGGGAGCACAAGGGGCAGGTCCGCCGGTCCGGCGAGCCCTACCTCGTCCACCCGCTGAACGTGGCCGCCATCCTGGCGGACTTGAAGGCCGACGACGTGTCGATCGTCGTCGGACTGCTCCACGACGTCCTCGAGGACACCCTGACGACGAAGGAGGCCATCTCCCAGCAGTTCGGTTCCGAGGTCGCGGACTTAGTCGACGGCCTGACCAAGATCGGCCGCTTCTCCTACGTCTCCCGGGAGGAGGAGCAGGCCGAGACGTTCCGCAAGATGGTGCTCGCGATGGTCTCCGATCTCCGGATCGTCCTCGTGAAGCTCGCGGACCGCCTCCACAACATGCGGACGCTCCAGTTTCTCTCCGAGAGCCGGCGGCTCGAGATTTCCCGCGAGACGATGGACATCTACGCTCCGATCGCCAACCGCCTCGGCATGGGGCTCCTCAAGGGGGAGCTCGAGGACCTCGCGTTTCTGAACCTGGAGCCGCAGGAGTACGCCCGGGTCGAGAGCGAGGTGGCTCGCAATCTCAAGGGATCCGAAGCGATGATCGAGCAGATTCGCGGCGAGCTCGAAAAGAAGCTCGTCGAGGCCGGCGTCCAGGGCGAAGTCACCGGGCGCCTGAAGCGTTACCATTCGATCTGGACCAAGATGCGCCGCCGGGGCGTCGATGTCGCGCAGCTCTACGACGCTCTCGCGTTTCGCGTCGTCACCCCCGAGTCGCGCGACTGCTACGCCGTTCTCGGCCTCGTCCACCAGCGTTGGCGTCCGATGCCCGGCCGGATCAAGGACTACATCGCGATGCCCAAGCCGAACTTCTACCAGTCGCTCCACACGACCCTGATGAGCGACTCGGCGCAGCCGTTCGAGGTCCAGATCCGCACGAGGGAGATGGATCTCATCGCCGAGCGCGGGATCGCGGCCCACTGGAAATACAAGGAGGGGCGACTCGGGCCCACCACGGACGACGCCCGTTTCCAGTGGCTCCGGCAGGTCGTGGACTGGCAGAGCGACGTCTCGGACCCGCGGCAATTTCTCTCGTCGCTCAAAGTCGACCTCTACCCCGACGAGGTCTACACATTCACGCCGAAGGGGGAAGTGTTCGCGTTCCCGCGCGGGGCGTCCGCCGTGGATTTCGCGTATCGGGTCCATACGGACGTCGGGCACCACTGCGTCGGAGCGCGGGTCAACGGGAGGCTCGTGCCCTTGAAGACTCCGCTCACGAGCGGCGACATCGTCGAGATCCTGACGGCCCCCACCCAGACCCCCTCCCGCGACTGGCTCTCCTACGTCGCGACTTCCCGGGCGCGCCACAAGATCCGGCATTTCGTGCACACGCAGGAGAAGAGCGAAGCCGTCGAGCTCGGTCGCCGGCTCCTCGAGAAGGAGCTCAAGAAATACCGGCGCACGCTGAAGAAACTGGAGCAGCAGGGCGATCTCTCCCGCGCCCTGGGCGAATGGGGCTTCAACCGCCCGGAGGACCTCTTCGCCGCCGTGGGTTACGGGAAGCTCTCACCGCGCAACGCCCTGGAGCGCTTCGTGCCGGCGGAGGAGCTCGCCAGTCCCGAGGTCGTCCGCGAGACCGCCGTGTCCCGAGTGGTCCGGAAGATCCTGCCCGGCTCGCCGGACATCGTGGTTGTGGGCCACAACGATCTCCTCGCTTCGCTCGCCAAGTGCTGCACTCCCGTGCCCGGAGAGCGCATCCTCGGGTACATCACCCGGGGACGGGGGGTGTCCGTCCACTCCGAGAACTGTCCCAACGTCCGGAACCTCCTCTATGACCCGGAGCGCAAGATCGACGTAGCCTGGGCGGACCAGAAGCGGACGGTGTACGCCATCGACCTGGAGGTCCTGTCCGAGGATCGTCCGGGACTTCTCGCGGATCTCACGCAGGCGATCGCGGGAGAGCGGTCGAACATCCGGCGGATCGAGGCGCGCAGCGAGGAGTCGAGACAGAGCTCGATTGCCATTTCCCTCGAGGCGTCGGATGTGAAGCACCTCGAAAAGATCCTGGCGCGGTTGCGCAACGTCCCGGGCGTCCGGGAAGTGGTCCGCAAGTACAATGCGGCGGGGGATCGGGGAGACCGCGGGACCGCTTGATCGTCAGCCGGAAGAGTCGGCCGGTGCCGGCTCCGCCCCAGCCGGGTGTACGGACGAACGCGGTCAGGCCTTCGCTTTGGTCGGCGCGGCACCCGCGGCGGGTCGAACGACCGGCTTCGTCACCTTCCCCGAACGGATGCAGCGGGTGCAGGCGCGCACGCGGCGGCTCCCGCCTCCGGGCGCGGCGGCGCGCACGCTTTTCAAGTTCAGGTGCCACTTGCGGTTCGTCACGTTGTTCGCGTGGCTGACCCGGTGGCCGGATTTCGGCGTTTTCCCGCAGAACTGACACTGTTGAGCCATGGTGACCTCGTCTCCGTCTTGCGATTGCAAAAAACGCCGCATCCTACACGCAACCGCTCTCGCGGGCAAGGCTCGGCCCGCGCCGGAGGGCGCACAGACCCCCGCCTCCGGTCTCTGTTCTCCCCGATGCACCGGGTCTTGGGCAGAAACGGGCTAAATCCTTGTCTCACCGGAGTCTTTCTCGCCGGACGGCCCTTGACTGGGGAAAATCCTTCTGTTACTTTGGCAACCAGCCGTAATAAGTCTCAGTCAAAGCCCATAACCGTATTAATTTTTTCGGTGAGGGTCCTGTGCTTTTCAGGAAGTCAAAAAACCTGGTTGGCCTCGACATTGGTTCGTCGGCGGTCAAACTGGTGGAGTTGAAAGACGCCAAGGGCGGGGGTTACCGGCTCGTGAAGACGGGCATGGAAACGCTCTCCCCGGAAGCGATCGTCGATGGCGCGATCATGGACGCGTCCCTCGTGGTCGATACCGTCAACCGGGTCGTTTCGACCCTGTCGGTCCGCAATAACGACTTCGGCACCTCGCTTTCCGGTCATTCCGTGATCATCAAGAAGATCTCGCTGCCGACGATGTCGGCGGAGGAGCTCGCGGAGTCGATCCGCTGGGAAGCGGAGCAGTACGTCCCGTTCGACATCAATGACGTGAATCTCGACTACGTCGTTCTGGACGCGGCGGGCGGCGAGACGATGGACGTGCTCCTGGTGGCCGTGAAGAAAGACAAGATCGGCGACTATACGAGCGTCATCACCCAGGTCGGTAAAACCCCTGCGCTCGTCGACGTCGACGCCTTCGCGCTCCAGAATGCGTACGAAGCCAACTATCCGGTCGAACCCGGCCGCGTCGTCGCCCTCGTCAATATCGGCGCGTCCGTCACGAACGTGAACATTTTGTCCGGAACGAGCACGATCTTCTGGCGCGATATCTCCTTCGGTGGGAATCAGTACACCGACGCCATCCAGAAGCAGCTTTCGCTCGCTTTCGAGCAGGCGGAATCTTTGAAGAAGGGGGAGCCCTCCGGGGACCACTCCCTGCAGGACATCCTGCCGATCCTGCGTTCCGTCTCGGACGACCTCGCCCAGGAGCTCCAGAAGACGTTCGACTTCTTCATTGCCACGACGTCGACCGAGAAGATCGATCAGCTCTTCATCGCGGGCGGGTCCTCGCGGGTCGTCAACCTGGACACCCAGCTGAAGGAGCGTTTCGGCATCCCGGTCGAGATCATGAACCCCTTCCGGCAGATCGACATCGCCGGCAGCTCGGTTTCCCCGGAATGGCTCACCGAGAACGCTCCGAGCCTCGCGGTCGCGGTCGGCCTCGCGGTCCGCCACATCGGAGACGAATCGGCGTGATCCGGATCAATCTCCTCACCGAAGCCAAGGCGGCGGCGGCGCGCAAGAAATCGCCCGTCCTCCCGACGGGCGCTCGTCTGAACAATCTCGTCTTCGGCGCCGGCATTGCGCTCGGCATTCTCTACATCGTCGTCATGGGCCTCCTTCTGACCGGACGTCGCCGCGCTCTCGACGAAGAGATCGGCAAGGCGCGCATCGAGGCCGAGCGTCTCCGGTCGATCATCGAAGAGGTCAAGGGCTACGAAGCGAAAAAGGCGAGCCTCGAAGAGAAGATCGAGCTCATCAACAAGCTGAAGACGAACCAGAAGGGTCCCGTCCGCCTCATGGACGAGATCTCCCGGGCGCTTCCGGATCTCGTCTGGCTGACGAACGTGGACGTCGCCGGAGACCAGATCACGATGCGCGGCAAGACGATGTCTCCGAACGCCGTCGCGACGTACCTGGAGAACCTGAAGAAGAGCCCCTTCTTCGCGGAGCCGGTCTTCAAGAACCTCGGCCAGGACACGGGTCCGAACCAGGGTGTCTACAACTGGGAGATGAATCTCACCTTCCGGCCGGGCGCCGCGCTCGCCGCCTCCGGCGCTCCGATTCCGTCGGGACCCGCGGCCCCCGCTGAGCGGAGTAAGACCTAAGCCATGGCGATCGAGCTCAAGCTGGAAGAGAAGAAGTGGTGGGTCGCGGCCCTGATCGGGCTCGCGATCGGCATCGCTCTCGCCGGCCTCGTTCACTACTTCTGGCTCCGTGGGGTGAACCAGGACATCGAGCGTAAGACGACCGAGCTGAAAGGCCTGCAGGACGAGATCAGCAAGGGGCGGGCGGCGGAGCGGAAGCTCTCGCAGTTCCGCGAAGAGGTCAAGCGCCTGGAGCTCGAGCTCGCCAAGCTCCTGCAGGTTCTTCCGTCCGCGCGGAACACCGAAGATCTCATCAAGCGGATCGAGACACTGACCCGGCAGGGCGACTTCACGCTGAAGAAGTTCACCCCGGGCGAGCCCGTCGCCAAGGACTTCTATTCGGAGTATCCGATCGACATCGCGCTCGACGGCACGTACCACAACCTCGCCCTGCTCTTCGACCGGATGAGCCGCTTCTCGCGGATCATCAACGTCGAGGACATGAAGGTGGGCAACCTCGAGGCCCCCGGAAAGTCGCTGTCCGCCAATTTCGTCGCCAAGACGTTCATCTACACGGGCGACGACAACGCCAAGACGGGAGCGGCGGCCGGCAAAGAGGGGACGGGAGCGGCGGCGGCGAAGGCCCGCGCGCTCTCCAAGAAGACGTCCGACGCCGCCGGGAAGATCGAATGAAGACCCTTTTCGCCGGGATCGCCGCACTCGTGCTCGCCGCCTCGACGGCGCGGGCGCAGCCGGCCCGAAAGCCCGCCGCGGCGGTGACCCCTGTCCCGGCTCCCTCCGCTGCGGCTCCCGATGCCGCGCCCCCCTCCATCGGCGAGGTCGAAGACCCGTCCCTTTCCGGCCGCGGCTACACGTACGACCCGGCCGGCCGGCGCGATCCGTTCCGCTCGTTGCTCGTCCGGTCCGAGAACCGCGCCGGGGGCCCCCGGCCTCCCGGGATCGCCGGCATCGGAATTGACGACGTCACCGTTCAGGGGATCTGGAAGACGAGGTCCGGATACGTCGCGCAGATCCGCGGAACCGACAACAAGAGCTACCTGCTTCGCTCGGGCGATCTCCTCTACGACGGAGAGGTGACGCGGGTCGGTCCGAACGAGATCGGGTTCCGGCAGAACCTGAACGACCCTCAGAGCGTGAAGCCTTTCCGCGACATCACCAAACAACTCAACACGACGGCCAAGCAGTGACCGGCAGACAACGACGGATTCCAGCGCGACGGGAGGAACGATGCGAATGGCATTGAAGAGGTCCGCGACGGCCGCCCGGCCATCCGGTTGCGCGCTCGCCGCGCGACTGTTCGTGGCCTTGATGCTCACGACGGCCGTCGGCTGCGCCTCGCGAGGTCGCGGGACGAGTGAGGTGCCCGCCGGGAAGGCCGCACACACCGCTCCGGGCTCCGCCGCTTCCGCCGCCCGCGTCCAGGAGGCCGCCTTCACGGAAGACTCCGACGGGGCACGCCTGGTCCTATCGGCCAACGCGCCCATCCTCTACACGGCATACGAGCCGCGTCCGGACCTTCTCGTGCTCGATCTGCCGGGAATGGGGATCGACGAGAAATTCGCGACCCCCGCCGCCTCCGGAACTCTCGTGCAGTCCGTTCGCGTGGAGCCCATCACCGAGATGGGCAAGCACATGACGCGTCTGACGATCGCGCATCGGGAAGGCGCGCGCTACGACGTGCGCAGTCTCGGGCAGGGTCTCGCTCTCTCCTTCGAAGGTCCCGAGCAGATCGCCGCCGCCGCGGGGGCCGCGTCCGCGTCTTCCGCGCCGGTCGAGTCCGCTTCGATCGCCCCGGCGCCCGCGCCGGCCGTCCGCGCGGAAGAGCCGGCCCGAGCGGCCGCGCCGCGCGGAGAGCCCGCGCACTCTCTCGAGGAGGTCCGGGCCAGCTCCGCCGACGGCGAAGTCGTCGTCGCGCTGCTCGGAGACGGCTACTTCCAGGCGAAGGATTTCGCGCTCGAGAATCCGCCCCGGATCGTCATCGACCTTCCCGGCGTCCGCAATGACGTCCGACGCCGCGCGCTGACGGTCAAGAGCGAGCTCGTCGCCCGGGTTCGCGTCTCCCAGTTCCAGACGTCCCCCGAGCTGGTGACCCGGATCGTGCTCGACCTGACGCGGCCCGCTCCTCACGCCATCCGACTGGACGGCGAGCGCCTGTCCGTCGTCGTCGGGCGCACGGCCGGAGCGGTGGAGACCGCGTCCGCGTCCGTTCGTCCAGCGGAGACCCATGCCGCCGCGCCGCCTCCGCCCTCGCGCACGGAGATCGCGGCCGCCCCCGAAACCCTGCCTTCGCCTCCCGCCGCGCCGGCGATCGAGTCTTTGAAGCCCGCCGCGGCCGCGCCGCTCCATGCCGAGGCGGCGCCGCCGCCGCCGGCCGCCGCGCCCGTCCGCGAAGCCGCCGTCGAGCCTGCGCCGGCTCCGGCCTCCACGACCTCTCTGTCCGATCCTGTTTTTCGCGCACGCGCGGACGAAGCGATCCGGACGTCCTCGGGCGAGACCCCCACGAGGCTGCCGGGCGTCCGTCAGGCGAAGCGCTCCGCGAAGGCGGCCGCCGCCCCGGCGCCGCCGAAGCCCGCCTCGTCCCGCCGCGACGAGGCGCTGTTCGAAGCGGCGGCGGCCGTTCTCCAGCAGGAAGATGGCGCGCGGCCCGTCTCGGCGGCGCCGAACGCCAACGCGTTCCAGCCCCGAACCATCTCCGAAGCGACCACCCAGTTCACCGGCGAGCCGATCTCGCTCGACCTGAAGGACGCGGACATCAAGGACGTCTTCCGGACCATTTCGCAGTTGACGCAGCTCAATATCGTCGTGGACCCCGAGGTCCGTGGAACCGTGACGGTGCAGCTCGAAGACGTCCCCTGGGACCAGGCCCTCGACCTGATCCTGAAGCAGAACGGCCTCGGGTATGTGCTCGAGAACAACATCATGCGGATTGCGACCACGGCCAAGCTCCAGGCGGAGCAGTCCGACCGCGCGCGGCTGGCCGAGGCCCGCCAGGCGGCCGAGCCGACGCGCACGCTGATCAAGAAGCTCTCGTACGCGCGCGCGGCCGAGGTGATCCTGACCGTGAAGAGCGTCATGTCGAAGCGCGGAGACATCGTCATCGACGCGCGCACGAACACGCTGATCATCCGCGAGATCCCGACCTATCTGCCGGCGGTGCTCCAGCTCATCGATCAGCTCGACACGGCGACGCCGCAGGTGATGATCGAGTCGCGGATCGTGGAAACGACCAAGTCGCTCGGGCGCAGCCTGGGAATCAGCTGGGGCGTCAACGGCGCCGCCGACGTCGCCCACGGCAATACGACGAACCTGGTCTTCCCGAACACGATCACGGGCGCCGGCACCGTCGGCCTCGCGAACGGCCCGACCGTCGCGTCCGTGCGCCTCGGCAACATCCTCAACACGTTCAACCTGGACGTCGCCCTCACGGCAGCGGAGAACCAGGGCCTGCTCAAGATCATCTCGTCGCCGAAGGTCGCCGCCCTGACGAATACGGCCGCGTCGATCCAGTCCGGCGTTCAGATCCCCGTGCAGACGAACGTCAACAACACGACGACCGTCATCTATGTCGACGCGACGCTCCGCCTGTCCGTGACGCCCCAGATCACGAACGAGGGAACGATCCTTCTCGACGTCAGCGTCTCCAAGCGGGAACCGGCCGTCGCGTTGAACCTCTCGCTCGGTCAGAACGTTCCTCTGACGATCCGCGAATATCGCGGACAGATCCTCGTCCGGGACGGCGGGACGACGGTGATCGGCGGCATCTTCCAGATCAACGACCAGGATCAGAACAACATGATCCCGGGGCTCTGGAAGATTCCCATCCTCGGAAACCTGTTCCGCAACAAGACCCGTACGGAGAAGCACGACGAGCTTCTGATCTTCATCACGCCCCGGATTCTCAGGACGTAGGAGAGGACGAACGTCATGAAAAAAGTTCTCTGCATTTCGATCGGGCTCGCGGCTCTCGTGATCGCGAGCGCGTGCACGAATAAACAGGGTGAGTCCGAGGCGCCGGTCTTCATCACGACCGACATCGCGCTCCAACCCGGGTTCGTCAACGTCGGGACGGTCGCTCCGATCCAGATCGACACGATCAATCTGGTGAGCCACTTCAAGAATGCCAGCCAGGCGGATCCTCAGGGCTTCGCCAACGTGCAGATCGAGAGCTACACCGTGCACTTCCGGCGGACCGACGGCGGAACGATCGTGCCGGCCGACAAGACGTTCGGCGCGGGCGTGATCGTCCCGTCCGGTGGGACCGCGACGCTGAGTAATTTCCCGATTCTCGCGGCGACGGACATCCAGCTCTCCCCGTTCGACCAGCTTCTTCCGTTCAACGGGGGCATCGACCGTCAGACACAGCGAGACGAGATCCAGATGGCCTTCGATCTCACCTTCTTCGGCCACACCGCGTCCGGCATGAGGGTGAAGAGCGAGACGGCGAGCGGAATTCTGCTCTTCCGTTTCGCCGGGGCAACGCCGCTTTCCAGGTTGGCTCGTTAAGGGGAGGCCCGACATGCGCCGGATTTCCACCGCAGTCCTCGCGATCGCGCTCGTCGCGTTCTACCTGGCGTGCTCCGCCGACGCGCCGGCGCCGACGCCTCCCAACCGGCAGCCGACCCCGGGGCCGAATGGAACGCCCTTGCAGGTCCGGCTCTTCACGAACAACGCGAACCCGCTCGCCGGCAACTGCACGTTGATCCAGGCCATCGTGAGCCTGAACGGCGCCAACGTTCCCGACGGCACGGGTGTGGCCTTCTCGACGGACTTCGGAATCTTTCAGCAGAACGCGGGCGCCGTCGTCTCCGTTACGACGCAGGGCAGCGCGGCGGTGACCGCCCTCTGCTCGAGCGACGCGGGCCTGGCGAACGTGCGGGCCTCGGCGACCGTCTCCGGCCAGACCGGCACGGCGACGCTGCCGATCTCCTTCCAGCCCACGGCGGCCGCTAATCCGTTCTTCTCGTCCTGCAGTCCCAGCTTCGCTTCGAACACGGGCGGAACCGACGTGACCTTCAGCGGCGGCCGCTTCTTCGGCTCGGCGGCGACGACGCGGGTGACCTTTACGGCCGCTGGCGTCACGCGCGAGGGCCTCGTCACAGCCGTCACGCCGACCGGCGTGACCGTCACGACGCCCGCGTTCCCCGAGGCCATCTCGCCGTCCGTTCCCGTGAACGTGACCATCACGCTCGGGACGAACACGGCCAACCCCTTCGTGCTCCAGGTTCCCAACTGCTTCGCCTTCGGGACCGCGTCCTCGTCGACCCCCACGGTCACGGCGATCCTGCCTTCGTCGGGACCGAACAGCGGCAACACGCGCGCCACGATCGTCGGTTCGGGCTTCAGCTCGCCCCTCCAGGTCTTTTTCGGGACCCAGGAGGCGACGGTGCTGTCGGTCTCGTTCAACCAGATCGTCGTCCTGACGCCCGTCGTCCCGCCGGGTTCGCCGAACCTGAATGCGAACGTCGAAGTCCGCGTCCACGAGGTGACCTCCGGCACGGACGCCACATTCGCGAGCTTCCGCTACGTCGAGAAGGTCAACATCACTTCCGTGTCCAACAACGTCCAGCGCGTCGACGTGCCGTTTAGCCAGGTCACGATCTTCGGCCGGGGCTTCGAGGCGCCCGTCGCGGTGGGCCTCGCAGGCGTCGCGGCCCAGGTCATCTCGGTCTCCGCGACCGAGATCATCGTTCTCCCGGGCGCCCCGCTCGTCACCGGCTGCACGGACGTCTCCGGCGCGGTGAGCGTCGTGAACATCAACACCGGCGACTTCGACACGACCGAGGGCACTGGATTCACCTATCTCATCGCGGCCACCAAGCCGATCATCACCGGCGTCTCGCCCGGCAGCGCCGCGGCGGGCACTCCGGTCAGCATCTCGGGCGCCAATTTCTCCGGCGGAAACGGCGGCGTCGGTCGGATCATCTCGGTCCTGATCGGCGGCCGTCCGGCGAGCTTCTCGGTCCTTTCGGACGGAACGATCGCCGCGACGATGCCCGACCTCGCCCGGACCGCGCCGGCCTGCACGGGCTCGCAGGTCAACGGAGACGTGGTGCCGAACGGGACCGCCGACATCGTTCTGACGGCAAACGTCACGGGCTGCGCGACGACGTCGACCGCCGCGGTCGTCTACCTGCAGGGGTGCCTCCTGGCCCCGACGCCGGCCCCTGCCGCTTTTCCGGCTGGCCGGTGAAGTTCACTTGGGAGCGATCCGCGGCGAAAGCCGCCTGAGTCGTTTCGAACGCCGTCCCCCGCGCGGGGGACGGCTCGCGGCTTTTCGTGGCTGAGCTGTCGGCCGAAGCCCGCATCCGAGACCTGAAGCGGCGCCTCGAGCTCGATCCGGGCTCCCGCCTCTTCGTGACGCTCGCCGAGGAGTACCGGAAAACGGGCCGGGTCTCGGAATCCCTTTCGACCCTGCAGCGGGGCCTGCTCGCGCATCCGGGTTATCTCTCGGCGCACGTCGCGCTCGGCCGCGCCTACCTGGAAGCGGGGCAAATCACCGAGGCGATCGCGACGTTCACGAAGGTGTTGTCGAACGACCCGGGCAATCTCGTTTCGGCGAAGTCGCTCGCCGACATCTATCTGTCCCGGGGCGAGAGCGTCGAGGCGATCAAGAAGTACAAGCTCTACCGCGCTCTGTCCGGCGACCGGTCGGTCGACGACATGATCGAGCGACTCCAGCTGGAGCTCGCGCCGCCGCCTCCGCCGCGCGCCGAGCCGCCCGCCCTTCCGCCGCCCCCGACGTTCTTCGAAGGCAAGGTGTCGGGCCCGATCCGGACCTCCCGCGACCGCTTCGCCTCCGCCTCGGCGTCCACCGGCCCCCGGCGGCTGCCCGTCGAGGAGGTGGGGGAGTCGACGTCCGTCAAGTTCGAGCTCGACGATTCGTTTTCTCGGAACCTCCCGGCCGGCCCCGCGGTCCCGACGGTGCTCTCGCGCGATGGGGTCTTTCCGCAGATCGCTCCCGCCGCCGTCTCCGCGGTCGTTGCGGAGCCCGCCTCCGTGCCCGTCGCTTCCCCGGTAGCGGATCCGGAGCCCGCTGATCTCTCGACGCGGGCGTTCCGGGTCGCGGACGTCCTGCGGGCCGTCCCGCCGCCCGGGGAGCTCCCGGAGCCGGCGGCGCGCCCGGAGCCGGCCGCGGCGGGCGAGGCGGAAGAAAGCACGGACCCCGAGCCGGAGGCGGCGGACCCGGGCGCCGAGGAGCAGGGCCGGACTCTCGCCGACCTCTATTTTGCCCAGGGGCACTACTCCGAGGCTCTGCGAATCTACGACGACCTGGTCGCCGGCAACCCGTTCGACGTCGAGTTGAAGCGTCTCCGGCGGGACGCCGAGGCCCGTCTCCTGCCCGCCGCGACGGCGCGCAGCGAGCCGGAGGTGAGCGCCGCCCTCGACCGGCGTCTCGCGCGCGTGCGCGCTTTAAAACACTGGCTCAGCATGGTACAAACCGGCTGACCTCCGCCGCGGCGATTCGCGGGAGACCCGATGAACATCTTTCAGGACACGCTCCGTCGGATCGCCGAACGCGTCGAGGGGACACAGGCCGTGTCCCTGATCGGCACGGACGGAATACCGATCGATTCCTACGCCCCGAAGAAGGGCGTCCCCCTGGAGTCGGTGGCGGCGGAGCTCGGAGCGTTCGTCAAGGCGTCGGAACGCCCCCGGACCGGCTCGGAGACGGGCTTCGTCGAGCAGATCGTCGTCGTCACACAGGGGTCGATCGCCATCCTCTCCCGGGTGACGGAGGAGTATTATCTGCTCCTCCTCCTGGGGAGGCAGGGCAACTTCGGCCGCGGCCGCTTCGAGCTTCGAAAGGCCGGCCTGGCGCTCGAAAAGGAGCTCCTCTAAACGATGCTCTCTTTCAAGGAAATCCGCGAGCTGATCGATCTGGTCTCCGAGAAGAACCTCTTCGGCATCGAGATCGAGCAGGCGGGATTCCGCGTTCGCATCGAGGGCCACCGCGTCGTCGAGGGAAACGGTTCGGGCGGCCATGCCCGCGAGAACGGGCTCGCGGCGCCCGCCGCGGTCGAGGTCCCCGTCGCGGCGGAGGCGGCTGCACCCGCCGAGGACAAGACGCTTCACGTGATCACGTCGCCCATCGTCGGGACCTTCTATCGGTCTCCCTCGCCGGAGTCGGGCTCGTTCGCGGAGGTCGGCCAGAAGGTCGGCCGGGGAAAGATTCTCTGCATCATCGAGTCGATGAAGCTGATGAACGAGATCGAGTCCGACGTCGAGGGGGAGATCGTCGAGGTCTATCCCCGCAACGGCCAGCCCGTCGAATACGGCGAGAAGCTGTTCGCCATCCGGCTCGCGGCCTGATGCGGATTCCGGCGGGTAACTCTCGGAGCCCCGTGGTCGCCCCGACGACCCGCTGAGGGTCGGGAGCGGACCGCCCGTTCCATGTTCAAGAAGATCCTGATCGCCAACCGCGGCGAGATCGCCCTGCGGATCATCTCGGCGTGCCGCGAGCTGGGCATCCGGACGGTGGCGATCTACAGCGAAGGGGATCGGGACGCCCTGCACGTGCGGTACGCGGACGAGGACGTGTGCGTGGGTCCCTATCCCTCCGCCGCTTCCTACCTGAACATTTCGTCGATCGTCTCGGCGGCCGAGATCACCGAAGCCGACGCGATCCATCCCGGCTACGGATTCCTCTCGGAGAACGCTTACTTCGCCGAGATCCTCCACGACTGCAACATCACCTTCATCGGGCCGTCGCCCGAGGCGATCCGCAAGATGGGGGACAAATCGCTCGCGCGCAAGACGATGGCCGCGGCGGGGGTTCCGACTGTCCCCGGCTCGCCGGGAGCCGTCGAGACCGTGGACGAGGCGCTCGCGTTCGCCCGAAAGGCGGGGTATCCCGTCATCCTCAAGGCGACCGCCGGCGGAGGAGGGCGGGGGATGCGGGTGGCGCGCGACGAACGCGAGCTCTCCGGAGCCTACGAGACCGCGCGCAACGAGGCGGAGAAGGCGTTCGGCAACCCCGAGGTGTACCTCGAGAAATATCTCGACGAGCCGCGGCACGTCGAGTTCCAGATCTTCGCCGACCACCACGGCAACGTCCGCCACATGGGCGAGCGGGAGTGCTCGATCCAGCGCCGCCATCAGAAGCTGATCGAGGAGGCGCCCTCGGCCGCCCTCGATCCGGATCTGCGGACGAAGATGGGAGAGGCAGCGATCGCCGCGGCCCGCGCGGTCCACTACACGAACGCGGGAACGATCGAGTTCCTGGTCGATCCCCAGGGGCGGTTCTATTTCATGGAGATGAACACGCGGCTCCAGGTGGAGCACCCCGTGACGGAAGAGGTCACGGGGGTAGACATGGTCAAGGAGCAGATCGCCGTCGCGGCGGGCGCCCGTCTCTCGTTCGCCGATCGCGATATGAAGCCCCGCGGCCACTCGATCGAGTTCCGGATCAATGCGGAGGACCCGATCTCCTTCAAGCCGTCGCCGGGACGCATCACGACGTTCAACCCCCCGGGCGGACACGGCGTGCGGGTCGACACCGCCGCCTACCAGGGGTACCTCATTCCGCCTTATTACGACTCGCTGATCGCCAAGCTCGTGGTCCACGGCCGCGACCGCGATGAGGCGCTCGCGCGGGGCCGCCGCGCGCTCGATCAATTCGTGATCGAGGGCATCAAGACGAGCATCCCGATGCATCGCCGCATCCTGGAGGATCCGGATTTCATCCGCGGCGCCTTCTCGACCCGCTTCATGGAGCGCTTCGCGCAGGCGTCGTAGGAGGAGCGTCCTCCGTCCCACCCCTTGCTGTCCCTGCCCCCGATCTACGCCATCACCGACCGCGCGGCCGGCGGGGGTCTCGCCCACCCGGAGCTCGCGCGGCGCATGATGGTGGCCGGCATCCGATGCCTCCAGGTCAGGGAAAAGGCGCTGCCGGACCGGGTCTTCCTCCCCGAGCTCGAAGCCTGCGCCGCGCTGGGCCGCTCGCACGGGTCGATCGTCTTCGTCAACGACCGCACCGATCTCGCCCGCGTGGCCGGCGTCGGCGTCCACCTGGGGGAGGAAGACCTGCCCGCGGAGACCGCTCGCCCGCTGCTCCCGCCGGGGGCGCTCATCGGGGTTTCGACGCACTCGCCGGAAGCGGCGGCCACCGCCTTTTCGTCGGACGCCTCCGACTACGTCGCGTTCGGGCCCGTCTTTTCGAGCGGCACGAAGCCGGGTCCCGCCGGTCTCGGCCTCGAGGCCCTGGCGCGCGCGGCGGCCCGAAGGACGCGTCCTCTCGTGGCCATCGGCGGGATTACGGCGGAAAACGTCGGGTCGGTCCTCGACGCGGGGGCGGATTCCGCCGCGATGATCGGCGCACTCCACGCAGGCGGACGCATCGAGGAGAACGTCCGAGCCGCCCTCGACGCGGCGCGTCGCCGAACGCGGGCCGGCCGCATCTATCTCGTCGGCTTCATGGGCAGCGGAAAGACGACGGTCGGCCGGCGCGTCGCCGAGCGGCTCGGTATCCCCTTCATCGACCTCGACGCGGAAATCGAGCGTACGTCGGGTCTGACGGTGCGGGCGCTCTTCGAGAGCCTCGGGGAGGACGTCTTCCGGCAGCGGGAGTCCGTCTTCCTCGAAGCGACCGAGGGTCTTCCGGACGCCGTCATCGCGACCGGCGGGGGTTGCTGGGTCTCCGAGCCCAACCGCAAGCGGATCGGCGCGCTCGGAACCTCCGTGTTTCTCGACGCGTCTCTCCCGATTCTTCTGTCGCGCCTCGAAGGCAAGCGCGACCGTCCCCTGTTCCAGAGCGCCGAGCAGGCGGCGACCCTGTGGGCGGAGCGGGCGCCCTTCTATAGAATGGCGTCCGTTTGCGTGCCCGTGACAGAGGAGTCGATCGAGACGGCGGCGGATCGGGTGCTCCTGGCGCTCGACGCCCGCGCACGCCCGCTGCGCCCGTAAAAGGAGCGCGCTACCTCGTCCTCTCCGACATCCATTCGAACGACGAGGCGCTCGCGGCAGTCCTGGCCCGCGTCCGCCGGAAGCGATTCGACCGGGTCGTCATCCTGGGCGACTTCGTCGGCTACGGGGCGAACCCCAATCACGTCATCGATCGGATCCGGCGCATCCGGAGGGAGAAAGTCTCGATCCGGGGCAACCACGACAAGGTCGTCGCCGGGCTCGATCCGGGCGAGCTCTTCAATCCGATCGCCCTGGCGGCCGCGCGGTGGACGGCCGGGAAACTCACGCCGCGCAACCACCGGTTCCTGGAGACACTTCCGATCGGCCCCCTGGAGGTCGAGGAGGCCCTCGCCATCTGCCACGGCTCTCCGCGGGACGAGGACGCCTACATCTTCTCGGATCGAGACGCCTGGATGAATTTTCGCGACTTCGGATTCAGCGTCTGCTTCTTCGGGCACAGCCACATCCCGTCGCTGTTCACCCTCGAGCCGCACGGCATCCGCGTCGACGTCGTGAAGGGCGACCGCGTGCGGGTCCAGCTCGATGAAAACCGCCGGTATCTCGTCAACCCGGGCTCGATCGGCCAGCCCCGCGACCGCAACCCGGCCGCCTCCTATGCGATCTACGACGCGGGCGAAAAGACGATCTTCTTCGACCGCGTCCCCTACGACGTCGAGAAGACTCGCGAGAAAATCCACAAGGCGGGCCTTCCCGAAATGCTCGGCGACCGCCTTCTCGTCGGCGCCTGAGGTTCTCGCTCTCGCATGAGCCAACGGAACTTCGGAGCCGTTCCCTCGGAGCGGGGGAGTCGGACGCGCTTCCGACGAAGCGCATCGTGGACGGCGGCGGCCGCCGTCGCGGTACTTCTCGCGGCCCGCTGCGCCTCGCCGAGGGCCGGGCACCAGGCCCCGCCCGCCCCGCCCGGCGCCCCGACGACCGTCCCGACGGCGGCGCCTCCCGTGCCCGCCGCGCCGCTCTCCGGCCTCCAGGCCGAGGCGGCCTTAGTCGAGCTCGAGGACCGGCGCGCCTTCGACGAGGCCGCCCTCCGGGCCATGGCGGGCAGCGAAGACCCGGCCACGCGTGCCCGCACCGCGCTCGCGGCCGGGCGGATCGGAGAGCCCGGCGCCGAGCCGCTACTGCGAACCCTCCTCGCCGACCCTGACCCGTCCGTGCGGGCGGCGGCCGCCCTGTCGGCTTCGCTCGTGCCGGGCGGCACGCTCACGCCGGACCTCGTCCCGCTCCTCGGGGATCCGGACGTCCGGGTCGCCCGATCGGCGGCGCGTTCGATCGGCTTTCTCGCCCGGCCGGAGGGGGAAAACGCGCTCGTCGCCGCGATGGCGGGGGCCGGCTCGGAGCTCAGGCCCGCCCTCCTCGATTCCCTGTGGCGGTTCTCCAACGACGCGAGCGAGGCGGCGCTCCTCCCGTGGGCCGCGGATGGCGATCCCCCGACGCGCGCTGCCGCCCTGTACGCCCTTTCCCGCAAGCCAAGGCCCGGCTCGCTCGCCGTCCTGACTTCCGCGCTCGCAGACGCGAACGCCGATTCCGCCGCCGCGGCGGCCCGGGCGCTCGGAATCCTGGGCCGGCCGGAATCCGCGGAGGCTCTGGCCGCGGCCCTCGACCGCCGCGGCGCGGTCACCGTCAACGCGCTCCTCGCGCTGGAGGCCCTCTTCGACAAGGCTCCCGCGGCGCGGGTTTCCGACGCGCGCCGGCAGCGGGTCCTGGAGCTCGCCGGAGACGCGAACCCGAACGTCGCGGTTCCCGCGTTGGCGCTTCTCCGGCAATTCGCCGCGGCCGATCGCGACGTGGCGAGGCGGCTGTGGTCGATCGGCCTGTCGGGCGAGGGCCGCCGGCGCCAGGTCGCCGTCCAGTCGCTCGTGGCGGCTCTTCGGGGCGGCGCCCGCTCGGCACTCGACGCCGCCGCGGGAAGCGACGACGCTTTCCTTCGCGCCGCGGCCGCGGAGAGCCTCGTCTTCCTCGGCACGCCGGACGCGGCCCCCTATCGGGACCGTTTCTCGACCGACAGGGAAGTCGTGGTGCGGCTCGCGAACCTCGCCGGTTTGAAGACGGCCGACGCCGTTCGCGAGAACCGCCCCCTCGTCCACGCCGCGCTGACGGACCCGGATCCGGGTGTGCGCGCGGCCGCGGTCGAGACGCTCGCCATCCCCGAAGACCCGGCCGTCCTGCCTCTTCTCGCGGAGGCGGCGGAGAAGGCGCGCGCCGAGCGTGCGCCCGACGTCGAGATCTCCGTGATCGCGGCGTGCGAGAAATGGAAGAACGCCCCGGCGGCGGCGGCGATCGTCGAAGGCATCTTTCACGGAGGGAAGACCCTGCCGGCCCGGCTCGCGCGCCGCTCGCTCGTCGCGTCCTTCGGCCGGACCATCGCTTCGCTCCCGCCGCCCGAATACGCGACGGGAAAAACGCGAGCCGACTACGCGGCGCTCCTGGTCGAGGCGAAGAAGCCCCGGCGCGCAACGGTCGAGACCGCCGCCGGGACGTTCTCGTTCCGGCTCGCCGGCGGGGCCGCTCCGCTCACGGTAATGAATTTCGTCTCGCTGGCGCGCACCGGATACTTCGACGGGGTCCGCATTCACCGGGTCGTGCCCAACTTCGTGCTGCAGGACGGAGACCCGACCGCGACGGGCAACGGGGGCCCCGGCTGGGAGATCCGTGACGAGATCGGCCCGCTCGAATACGTCCGCGGCGCGGTCGGGATGGCGCTCTCCGGCGCGGACACTGGCGGTAGCCAGTGGTTCGTGACCCACTCGCCCCAGCCTCATCTGAACGGCCTCTACACGATCTTCGGCCAGATCACGGAAGGCCAGTCGGCGGTCGAACGGATCCCGCAGGGCGAGCGCATCCTGCGCGTGACGATCTCGGAGCCGCGGTGAACGCCGGGGCCGCCTACTCCCTGTCCCGGGCGATCCAGTTTCTGGGACTGGTCGTGACGGGCTTCGGATTCTTCGCGGGAGTCCTCGGGGGAAACGTCCGGGGCGAGCTGGCGCTCCTCGCCGTCGGGGCGGGAATCTTCTTCGGAGGGCGCCTCCTCCAGACCCGATGGCTCCGCCGGTGAAGCCCATCGTCGTCGTCACGCGGGAGCTTCCCGAGCCGTCCCTTTCGACGCTGGCCCCGGATTTCGAGGTGCGCGTGCTCGGCTACGTCCCCTCCGAGCTCGAGCTCGCCGCCGAGGTTCCCGACGCGGACGCGCTGATCACGATTGTCGACGACCCCGTCACCGAGAAGGTGATCCGCGCGGGAGAGCGGCTGAAGATCGTCGCCCAGTATGCCGTCGGCGTCGACAACATCGACCGCGCCGCGGCGGCGGCTCGCGGCATCGTGGTCACGAACACGCCGAACGCGCTGACCGACGCGACGGCCGATCTGACGATGGCCCTGTTGCTCACCCTCGCCCGCCGCGTCATCGAGGGCGACCGTCTCGTTCGCGCCGGCGGATTCGCCGGATGGCGCCCGGATCTCCTCCTGGGATTCGACCTCAAGGGCAAGGTCCTCGGCATCGCGGGGCCCGGGCGGATCGGACGCGCCGTCGCCCGGCGCGCGAAGGCCTTCGGGATGACCGTGATCGCGTTCGGGCGCTCGCCCCGGCAGGAGGGTGACCCGGACGACCCGCCCCGCGTCTCGTTCGAGGAGCTTCTTCGCCGCTCGGACGTGGTCTCACTCCACCTGCCGCTCACCGAGGAGACGCACCGGCTCTTCACGCGTGAGACCTTCGCCCGGATGAAGCCGGGGTCGATCCTCTTGAACACGGCCCGCGGAGGGCTCGTGGACGAGACCTCGCTCACGCGGGCGCTCGACGAGGGGGTCATCGCCGGCGCCGGCCTCGATGTTTACGAGAACGAGCCGGCGATCACGCCCGCTCTTCTGGACGACGACCGCGTCGTCCTGATGCCGCACGCGGGCAGCGCGACACAGGAGACGCGCCGGGAAATGGCCCGCATGGTCGTCGAGGACGTCCGCCGCGTCCTGACCGGTGAGAAGCCGCTGCGCCCTGTCGCGCCCGAGAAGACGGGCCGGGAGCGGGGAAGGGAGGAGTCGTGAGGAAGAAGCGCCAGAGTCCCGACTCGTTCACCCGGCTCGACGCGATCGCGGATGGCATGCTTCGCAAGGCGACGCGGGGCGAATCGACGCTCATCTGGCTGCAAGCGCGCTGGGGCCGGATCGTGGGTGAGGCTCTCTCCCGGAAAATCCAGCCGAAATCGCTCTATGGCCGGACGCTGACGCTCTCGCTCCTGGACCCGTCCTGGAAGAAACCCGTCGAGGCCACCCTCCCGGAGCTCGAGCGCAAGCTCGCCCTGGAGCTCCCAGAGGTCCGCCCCAAAATCACGCTGAGGTAGGGCCCCGGGGCTCCTTAGCCTCGGCCCTTGCGGCGTCTCTCCTCATCCTCTCCGCGGACCAGGGGGAGAAAATCAGCCGCGCGGATTCATCCGCTCGCCGCGTGAGTAGTCTCCCGACCGAAGGGAGGGAGGAGGCTCACGCGGCGGGAGCCGGAGCGGTCGCGCCGCAGCGCGAACGCGGAGGCGACGGCCTAGGCATAGAGGCCGCGCACCATCGTGTCGTGCGCGACGCGCGAGATCCCGAGCATGTAGGCCGCGATGCGGAAGCTCACGTTGTACTTCTCCGCCATCGTCGCCACGTCCTTGAACGACTGGACCATGATGTCCTCGAGCCGCTCGTTGACTTCGCTCTCGCGCCAGAAGAAACCGGCCCGGTCCTGGACCCACTCGAAGTAGGAGACCGTCACCCCGCCGGCGTTCGCCAGGATGTCCGGCACGACCAGGATTCCGTTCTTGTTCAGGATCTCGTCCGCCCGCTGCGTCGTGGGCCCGTTCGCCCCCTCGACGATGATCTTCGCCTTGATGTTGCCGGCGTTCTTGCCGCGGATCTGATTCTCGTTGGCGGCAGGGATCAGGATGTCGGTGTCGAGCTCGAGGAGGTCGGTGTTGTCGATCTTGGTGACGCCGGGGAACCCGTCGAAGGACCGCGCCTTCTCGTAGTGCGTGACGAGGGCCGGCATGTCGATCCCGGCCTCGCTCCGGATCCCGCCGACGATGTCCGAGACCGCGATGATCTTCGCGCCGGCCTCGAAGCACATGCGCGCGGCGATCGAGCCGACGTTGCCGAATCCCTGGACCACCACGCGGCTGCCCGCGAGCGTCAGCCCGCGCAGGGGCGCCGCCTCGCGGCAGATGAGCATGAGGCCGCGGCCGGTGGCTTCCACGCGCCCGCGCGACCCACCGAGCGAAAGGGGCTTGCCGGTCACGACGGACGTGACGGTGTGGCGGGCGTGCATGGAGTACGTGTCCATGATCCAGGCCATCATCTGCGGATTCGTGCCCATGTCGGGGGCCGGGACGTCCTTCTCGGGACCGAACTGGTCCATGAGCTCCGCCGTGTAGCGGCGCGTGATCTTCTCGAGCTCGGCGCGGGAGAGGCTGCCGGGATCGCAGATGACCCCTCCTTTCGCGCCCCCGAAGGGGATGTTCACGACCGCGCACTTCCACGTCATCCAGGCGGCCAGGGCCCGCACCTCGTCCAAATTCACGTTCTTGTCGAACCGGATGCCGCCCTTGCCGGGTCCGCGGGCGATGTTGTGGAGAACGCGGTACCCGATGAAGACCTCGATGCGGCCGTCGTCCATGGCGACCGGAATCGAGACCTTCGTCTCACGCACCGGCTCGCGGAGCACCTTGTAGAGGCCGGGGTCGAGCCCGAGCTTCTGCGCCGCGAGGTCGAACCGCGACATCATCTCCTCGAAGGGGTTGGCGGAGTCGACGCCCTGGGGAGAGGAACCGATGGTGGGAAACTGCGGTTCTGCGACGACTTGGTCCACTGGCGTCACTCCTCGTCGGGCGATGGCCCCGCTTCAATAGAATGGGCGCGAATTGTAACGCATCGATCGAGGCGGCTCCTCGACGAGGAGGCGCCGAAACGCTTGAAAAAGACCACGCCCGAAGAAGAGAACTCCCTCGCCGACGGCGAGATCGTGCGCCGCGTCCTCGCGGGCGAGGAGGACCTCTTCGGGCTTCTCGTTCGGCGCTACCAGGCCCGGGTTCTGTCGCACGTCGCGCGGATGATCGGCAATCGGGACGACGCCATGGACCTTTCGCAGGAGATCCTCGTCAAGGTGTTTCAGGCCCTGGACCGCTACAACCCCGAGTACAAGTTCTCGACCTGGCTCTTCCGAATCGCGGGCAACGCGGCCATCGACCACCTGCGCAAACGCCGCCCCCGAACGGTCCCCCTGGAGTCGACCGATCCCCGCGGCGACGGGAGAGTGTCCTCTCCGGAGTACAAAACGGCCGACCTCGATCCCTACGCCCTGCTTCGCAATTCCGAGCGGGGGGAGGCGATCACCCGGGCGATCGAGGGCCTGCCGGCCGAATTCCGGGAGCTGATAGGGCTTCGACATTTCACCGGCCTGTCGTATGAAGAGATTGCGGAGATCAAGGCCATGCCGCTCGGCACCGTCAAGAACAAACTCTTTCGCGCCCGCGCCGTATTGAAGGAAAGGTTGGCTGGAGAACTGTCGTGACCGAGTGCGTGAGACCGCTGGACCCGATCGATTGCGAGGCGCTGGCCGCCTCGGATGCCCCCGTTTTCGCTCCGGACGCCGCGGTGCACGCCGCCGGCTGCGAGGCGTGTTCCGGGGCGGTCGAGTCCGCGCGCGTCCTCCTGCGGGAGCTCGAGGGGACCCTGGACGGCGCCGGCGCGCCGGGCGGTCGCCCCGACCTGGCTTCGCGGGTCGTCCGGATCCGTCCCTTCTCGCGCCGGGAGCTCACGAGCCCCTCGCTGTGGTCCGGCCCGGTCGCCTTCTCGGGCGTGCTCTTTGCCGCCGGCTCCCTGATCGCCGGGGCCCCGGGGCTCACGGCCGGGGAACAGGCGAGCCTCGGGCTCGCCGCCGCGGCGCCCATGGCCGGGATCTTCCGCGCCGCCTGGCGCGCTCTGGCCGACACCGTCGCCGCGGCGCCCGTCGGATGGCAGGCGCTCTCGGACGTCGCGCGAGCGGAGTCTCTCGTCGGCGTCGCCGCGCTCCTGCTGCTCGCTCCGGCGGGCTTCGCTCTCTCCCGCGTCCTGGCGCGCTCCCGCCGCCGCGGATGATCGCGGCGATCCTCCTCGCCGCCATCCTGGCGCCTTCCGCCGCGGCGCCGTCCGCCGCTCCCGCGCGGACATCGGTCGGACGCACCCTCTCGATCTCCGAAGCCGTTCCCGGCAACGTCGTGGCGGTCTTCTCCGACGTGCGCCTCGACGCCCCGGTCTCGGGCAACGTGATCGTGTGGGGAGGCGACGTCCGCTTCGGAGCGCGCGGGAGCGTCGAGGGCAATCTCTCCGTCTTCGGAGGAGAGATCCTCCCGACGGACCGGCCTCTCCCCGTTCGCGGGTCCGTGTCGACGCCGGGGGCGTTGCTGCGGCTCTACCTCGAGGAGATGCACCGTGCGCCGTGGGACGCGCCCGTCCGGACCGCCGCCGCGCGGGGCCTCCGCCTGGTCGCGCTTTCGGTGTGGCTCTTCGTGACGCTTCTCCTCCTGTACTTCTTCGGCTCGGCGTTCGCGAGGGCCGCGGTCGCCGCGGAGAGAGACTGGAGCGGTGCGCTGTTCGCTGGAGCGCTCGGCGTGCTGAGCCTCTTTCTCGCCGCGGCCGCGGCGCTGGCGCTCCTGCCCGCGTCTCTCTCGATGCCGATCGCGCTCTTCTTCGGGGGCGTGGCGGTCGCAGCCAAGATCTTCGGGATGGCCGCGATCTTCCTTCTCCTCGGGCAGAAGATCCTGCAGAACGTCGCGCCCGCGCGCCGGCCCGCCGCTCTCGCGCTCGGCTTCGCCGCTCTCGGCGCCGCGTCGCTCCTGCCCGTACTCGGCGCGATCGTGTGGAGCGTGGCGTCGGTCGTGGCGGTGGGCGTCGCGTTCCAGTCCCGCTTCGGCACCCCGCGGATGCGCGTGGCGGTGCCCGCGTGACCAGGGGCGAGCTCGCCCGCAACCGCTGACCGGCCGCCGCCCCCGGGCGGCTCTCGCTCCTCCGGCGCCGCCTGCGCCATTTCCCGCCTTTACCCTCGGCCCGACCCGCCATAGAGTCCGCGTCGATGGAGATCCGGAGTCTCGGCGTCGTCGGCGCGGGTCAGATGGGCAATGGCATTGCCCACGTGGCCGCGGCCGCCGGCCTCTCGGTCGTTCTCGCGGACGTCGAGGAATCCCTCGTCCGGCGGGGGCTCGCGACGATCGAGAAGAACCTCGATCGCGAGGTCGCGAAGGGAAAGCGCACGGCGGAGGAGAAGGGCGCCGCGCTCGGGCGGATCGAGACGACCGCGGACCTCACCCGCCTCGCGAGCGCCGACATGGTGGTCGAAGCGATCGTCGAGAACGAGGGGATCAAGAAGGACCTGTTCGGGAAGCTCGACGGCATGTGCCCCGCCGGAACGATCCTCGCCTCGAACACGTCATCGATCTCGATCACGCGGCTCGCCGCCGCGACGGGCCGGCCGGACCGGTTCATCGGCATGCACTTCATGAACCCGGTGCCGGTCATGGCGCTCGTCGAGGTCATCCGGGGGATCGCCACGTCCGACGAGACGGCGGCGGCCGTCGAGGCCCTGGCGCGCCGCATGGGCAAGACGCCCGTCTTCTGCAACGATTCTCCGGGGTTCGTCTCGAACCGGGTCCTGATGCCGATGATCAACGAGGCCATCGAGGCGGTGCGCGAGGGGGTCGCGACGCACGAGGCCATCGACGCGATCATGAAGCTCGGGATGAATCATCCGATGGGGCCTCTCACGCTGGCGGATTTCATCGGCCTGGACACGTGCCTCTCGATTCTGCGCGTGCTGCACGAGGGGTTCGGCGATCCGAGGTACCGGCCGAGCCCGCTTTTAGTGAAGATGGTCGACGCCGGGTGGCTCGGCCGCAAGACGGGCAAGGGCTTCTACGACTATCCAGCCGCGGGCTCCCGCTCGTGATCGGCCCGGCCTCCTGATGTTCTGTCAGGTCTGCGGGCTGAAGAACCGCGACGACGAGGAGTTCTGTGAGCGCTGTCACTCGAAGCTGCTCGTGCTGTCCGGCGTCGGCGTGGTCGAGGAGCCCGGAGAGCCGGCGGAGGAGATCCCGTTCGACGAGCACCTCCTCGAGCGGATCTCCACCCTCGAGGACGTCGTCAAGCGCACCGCCGAGGCGTTGAAGACGCTGCTCGAGTCCGTCTCCAACCTCGAGAAGAATCTCTTCGTGGCTCACACGGGCATCCTCGCCCTCCAGGAGACCCTCGAGCGCTCCGGCGCCGTCCGGTCGGAGGAGGTGCTCGATCTCTGGGAGACGAAGATGGACGAGCGCATGCAGGCGCTCGAAAAGAAAGACCGGTTCCTCGAGCGGCGCGACCGGATCATCGCGGGCCACTCCGGCGAGGACCGCACCGGCTTCTTGAAGCGCCTGCGCGAGGCGGAGTTCGCGATCCTCGCGCTCGACTCCGATCGTGGCGTCCGAATGCTGGAGGAGCTCTTCCGCGGCGACCGCCGCAATGTCGAGCTCGGCTTTTACCTCGCGGAGACGCATTTCTCGGCGGGGGAGCTCGAGCGCGCCGCGTCCTATTTCAAGAAGATCCTCGCCACCGATCCCGACCACTTCGAGTCGCTCGTGTACTCCGGAATCGCGGCCTCCGAGGCGGGGGAGACCCAGAGCGCCGAGGAGCTCCTGAAGCAGGCGATCGACCGCCGCAACGATGCCTTCCTGCCGCACTTCGCGCTCGGCGCGCTCTACGCGAACGGGACGCGCTGGGTCGAGGCCGAGCGGGAGCTGCGCCTCGCGATCGACGCCGCTCCCGTGATCTCGGCGCAGGTTCTTCTCGGGACCGTGCTCCGGGAGAAGGGCGAGCTGAACAACGCGATCCAGGTCTTCGAGGAGGCTCGGAGGCTCGCGCCGGACTCCGAGGAGGCGGTGTTCCAGCTCGGGCTCTGCTACCTGGAGAAGAACTGGACCAAGCGCGCCCTCGACTGCTTCCAGCAGGCGCTCGAGAAGAATCCGCGTCGGCTCGAGTACCAGGAGGCGGTGCGCCTGGTCGAGAGGCGCCGGCGCTACGCGCTCCCGCGCGTCGAGGGGCGCGGCGGCGACGCCTACCGAGAGGCGGAGGAGGCGGTCTCCCGCGGGCTCCTGCGGCGCGCGCACGGCCTCTATCGCAAGGCCATGGAGGCGGAGCCCGGCAACGCCACGATCCGCATCTCGTTTGCCCTGCTCTCCGCGTCTCTCGGTCTCTGGCAGGAGGCGATCGCGGCCTGCCGCGAGGTGCTCGCCGCCGAACCGGAGGATGTCGTGGCGGCCGCGGCCTGCTCGACGCTCGCGGAGGCCCTCCGCGCCGAGGGCAAAACGGCCGAGGCCACGGAGTTCGTCCGGGAGTTCCTCCAGAGCCATCCCGCCAAGACGTCGCAGGCGGTCGGCTACTACGAGCTCGCCACGGCCCTCGCCGACTCCGGCCAGGACCTCGACTCGGCGCTCGACTATGCCGGCCGGGCGCTGTCGGCGGCTCCGGACGAGCTGAAGCCCTATCCGCTCGCCGCCCTCGGCTGGGTGCACTACAAGCGCAACGAGTTCGAGCGAGCGATCGACTGCCTCCGCAAGTCGAGCGAGCGGGCGGCTCAGCCGACGACCTTCCATCACCTCGGGATGGCCTACCTCGCGGCGGGGCGCCCGGACGAAGCGAAGGCGGCGTTCACCAAGGCGAAGACGGCCGCCCGCGGCGCGGCCCTCGAGGACCGGATGCTGCAGCAGGTGCGATCGAACATCCGGCTCGTCGAGAAGTTCGGGACCAAACGGAAAGAGACCGTCAACCACCGGAAGACGTAGCGCCCGGCTCTCCCCCCGGCCGATCGCCCATTTCGCGGCGAGCTGTTATCTTCCCGTTCCAACATGCGCTGGTCCCGATACTTTCTCCAGACCGTCCGCGAGGTGCCGGCGGACGCGGACGCCGTCTCCCACGTCCTCCTGACGCGGGCGGGGATGATGCGGCGCGTCGCGGCGGGCGTCTATTCGCTCACGCCCATGGGGCTCCGCGCCCATCGGAAGACGGAGGCGATCGTCCGCGAGGAGATCGACCGCGCCGGCGGGCTCGAGGTCGAGCTGCCCATCCTCCAGCCCCGCGAGCTGTGGGAGGAGAGCGGCCGCTGGGAGCGTTACGCGTCCGACGGGATCCTTTTCCACCTCCAGGACCGCAAGAAGGGGGAGTACTGCCTCGCCCCGACCGCCGAAGAGGCGGTGACGACGCTCGTGCGCTCGGGTGTCACGTCCTACCGGCAGCTTCCCGTCACGCTCTATCAGATCCGCACGAAATTCCGCGACGAGATCCGGCCGCGGTTCGGGCTGATGCGCGGCCGCGAATTCCTCATGTACGACGGGTACTCGTTCGACGTGGACGCGGAGGGGCTCGACCGCTCCTACCGCGCGCAGGACGCCGCCTACCGCCGGATCTTCGAGCGGTGCGGCCTCGACTTCACGGTCGTCGAGGCGGACTCCGGGGCCATCGGGGGCAGCGACTCCCAGGAGTTCATGGTGCTCGCCGAGACGGGAGAGGACGCCGTCGTCCGATGCGCGGCCTGCGGATACGGCGCGAACCTGGAGAAGGCCCGGACGGGATCCCTGCCCGCGCCCTGGGAGGACGAGACGCTGTCCGGCGTCGAGGAAGTCTCGACGCCCGGGCGCGGCGGGATCGACTCCGTCGTCGAGTTTCTCGGCATAACAGCCTCGCGGATGATCAAGTGCCTGGTCTACGAGACCGAGAAGGGATTCGTGGTCGCGGTCGTGCGCGGAGACCTCGACGCGAACGAGGTGGCGCTGAAGAACGCCCTCGGCGTGGAGCACCTGGCCCTCGCCCCCGAAGAGAAGGTCGAGCCCGCCACGGGCAGCCCCGTCGGATTCGTCGGCCCGCACCGGCTCCCCGCGGGAGTGCGGGTGATCGGCGACGAGTCGGTCCGCGGCGCGGTCAACGCCGTCACGGGAGCGGGCCGCCGCGACTTCCACGTGCGCGGCTTCGCCCTCGAGCGGGAGGCCAATATCTCCGAGTGGGCGAGCTTCGCGCAGGCCCGGCCGGGAGACCCCTGTCCCCGCTGCGGCCAGCCGCTCGAGATCGCCCGGGGCATCGAGGTCGGCCATATCTTCAAGCTCGGCACGAAGTACTCGGCGGCGTTGAAGTGCGAGTTCACCGACGAGAAGGGGGAGCCCCGCCCCGCCGTGATGGGGACCTACGGGATCGGGGTCGGCCGCACGATGGCCTCGGCGATCGAGCAGCACCACGACGCGGACGGGATCGTCTGGCCGCTCGCTCTCGCGCCCTTCGAGGTGGAGGTCGTCTCGTTGAACCCGACCGACGCGGCGACGAAGGAGGCGGCGGACGCGCTCTACGAGGCGCTCGTCGCCGCGGGCTTCGAGGTGTTCTACGACGATCGCGACGAGCGTCCCGGGGTCAAGTTCAAGGACGCCGACCTCCTCGGGTTCCCGATCCGCGTCAACGTGGGCGGCCGGGCCTTGAAGGAAGGCAACGTCGAGGTCGTGACGCGCCGCGACAAGAAGGCGCGCGCCGTGCCGAAGGACGGTGCGATCGAGGCCGTCCGCGCGGTCCGTGCGGAGCTCTCCGCGTCATGAGGAAGATCACCCCGGAAGAGGCGCTCGAATACCACTCGCGCGGCCGCAAGGGGAAGATCGAGGTCGTTCCCACGAAGGCGTGCCGCACGCAGGAGGACCTCTCCCTCGCCTACAGCCCCGGCGTCGCCGTCCCGTGCCTCGAGATCGAGAAGGATCCGGAGAAGGCCTACGAGTACACGGCCAAGGGCAACCTCGTAGGCGTCATCTCCAACGGCACGGCGGTGCTCGGCCTCGGCAACATCGGCGCCCTCGCGTCGAAGCCCGTCATGGAGGGGAAGGGGATTCTCTTCAAGCGGTTCGCCGACATCGACGTGTTCGACATCGAGATCGACGAGCTCGACCCGAAGGCCTTCGTCGACACCGTAGCGCGGCTGGCTCCGACGTTCGGCGGCATCAACCTCGAGGACATCCGCTCGCCGGAGTGCTTCGAGATCGAGGAGGAGCTGCGGCGGCGCCTGAAGATCCCCGTGTTCCACGACGACCAGCACGGCACGGCGATCATCTCCGCGGCGGCCCTCTTGAACGCGCTCGAGATCGCGGGCAAGAAGATCGGGGACGTCAAGGTCGTCTTCGTCGGCGCCGGCGCGTCCGCGATCGCCTGCGCGAAGCTCTACCTCTCCTACGGCGTGAAGCCCGAAAACTTGCGCCTCGTCGACAGGTCCGGCGTGATCCACAAGGGCCGTGCCGCCGACATGAACCCCTACAAGGCGCAGTTCGCCGTCGAGACGGAGGAGCGCACCCTGGTGGACGCCCTGCAGGGCGCGGACGTGTTCGTCGGGCTCTCGACGAAGGGCATCGTGACTGGCGAAATGCTGAAGGGCATGGCGCGCGATCCGATCGTCTTCGCGCTCGCGAACCCGGACCCGGAGATCACGCCCGAGGAGGCGCGCGCCGCGCGGCCGGACGTGATCATGGCGACGGGCCGCACCGACTACCCGAACCAGGTCAACAACGTCCTCGGCTTCCCCTTCATCTTCCGCGGCGCGCTCGACGTGGCCGCCACCGAGATCAACGAGGCGATGAAGATGGCGGCGTCGCAGGCGCTCGCGGCGCTCGCCAAGATGGACGTGCCCGACTCGGTCTCCAAGGCGTACGGCGGGCAGAGCTTCCGCTTCGGCCGCGAGTACCTGATCCCCAAGCCCTTCGACCACCGCGTGCTGCTCTGGGTCGCGCCGGCGGTGGCCGAGGCGGCCATGGCGTCCGGCGTCGCGCGCAAGCCGATCCGCGACATGGAGGCGTACCTCCGCCGGCTCGAGGCGATGATCTCGCGCTCCCGCGAGGTCATGAACATCGTGATCCAGAAGGCGCGCCGCGCGCCCAAGCGCATCGTGTTCCCGGAGGGGGAGCATCCCAAGGTGCTGCGCGCCGCGAAGATCCTGGCGGAGGAGGGGATCTGCCGCCCGATCCTCCTCGCGCGGGAGACGCGCATCCTGGAGCAGGCGCGCGAGTTCCAGCTCCCGATGGACAAGATCGACTTCATCCACACGGAGACGTCGGACCGGCTGCCCGCTTACGCGAAGCGCCTCGAGGAGCTGCGCCGCCGTTCGGGCGTGACGCACGAAGACGCCGCGAAGCTCGCGCGCGTGCGCAACTACTTCGGCCCCCTGATGCTCGACGCCGGAGAGGCCGACGGCGTCATCTCCGGCCTGACCCAGTACTACTCGGACACCATCCGCCCGGCGCTCCAGATCGTGGGGACGGCGCCCGGCGTGCGGCGGGTGTCGGGCCTCTACATCCTGATCCTGAAGGACAGGAGCTTCTTCTTCGCAGACACCACCGTGAACATCGACCCGACGGCCGAGGAGCTCGCGGAGATCGCGACGCTGACCGCGGACTCGGTCCGGCGGTTCGACATCGAGCCGCGGATCGCGATGATCGCGTTCTCGAACTTCGGCTCGAACACCCACGAAAAGGCGCTAAAGGTGAAACGCGCGGTCGACATCGTCAAGCGCTCGCGCCCGGACATCCACATCGACGGCGAGATGCAGGCGGACACGGCCGTGGTGCCGGAGCTTCTCGATGCCGACTACCCCTGGTCCACGGTCCGGCGCCCGAACGTGCTCATCTTCCCGGACCTTCAATCGGCCAACGCGGCCTACAAGCTCGTCTGGCGCCTGGCAGGAGCCGAGGCGATCGGACCGATCCTCCTAGGCATGGCGAAGCCGGTCCACGTGCTCCAGCGCGGAGTCGAGGTCGCCGACATCGTCAACATGGCGGCGATCGCCGTCGTCGACGCGCAGGAGCGAGAGGAAGCGAAGCGGGCCAAGACGACGAGCTGACTCTTCGCTCTCCCGCGTCGCCACGTCGGGGACTTTGACGGGGTTGGACGCCAGGACGTGGTTCTCCGTAACATCGTCACCGGTGCGAACCTCGTTTGATACATGTACGGGAAGACGACCGGCTGCGGACGGGCACCGGGCGGGAGTTTCGAGCCCTCCGGCATCCGGCTCGCTCGGATCGAAATTGGGAGATCCGGCGCGCGATCGGGAGAAATCGCCCGGGCGTCGAGGGAATTCTCCGTGCCCGGATCTCGATACGGCAGGCAGGCACGGAGAAAGAGGGATAGGGCGAGGACCCGGGACCTACGGGGCGGCCCGTTCCCTCCCGGCCGTTCGCGGTCGTACCGGGGCGTCGGATCGTGAATTGCAGAGGCCGGCTCCGGAACCGGAACCCCTGTAGAATGAGGCGTGAGGCAGTCATCCGATGAGCGAGTCGAGCAAATGGTCCGGACAATCCCCGTCGACGGCCACGGCCATCGACGAGCCCGAGGCCGTGTCCCCGTTCCTCCACGACCGGGGCACCGCTCTCTACAACCCCTTGAGCGGGGAGGAGATCCCCAAGGACGGCGACGCGTTTCGGGCTCTTTCGCGCATCGGTCAGGGATTGCCCGAGGGTGTCGACCCCGCGCTCCTCGCTCATCTGCGCACCGCCCGCTTCTTAATCGACGACGTCGAGAAGGAGTCCCGGCGGTCCCATCTGCTCTACGTCTCGCTCGAGACATGCACGGTGTGCAACCACCGGTGCCCGTTCTGCCCGGTCTCGATCGCCCCGCGCGACCGCGAGGTCATGAGCCAGGAGCTCTTCGAGAGCCTGGTCGACCAGGTCGTCGCCATTGGCGGCAAGAACGTCGTGGTCTTTCTCTCCAACTACAACGAGCCGAGCTTCGATCCCCTCTTCGAGGATCGGGTCCGCTACCTCTTCCGGCACGGGCTGCCCGTGAGCATCCTGACCAACGGGTCCGGGCTCACTCCCGAGCGCTGCGACCTTTTCGAGAGCCTCGGCAGGTTCCGGTACATCGGAGTCAACCTGCCGACCCTGCGTCCCGAGCGCTACGAGAAGCTTCACGGAACGCGGGACCTCGCCCGCGTGCTCGCGAACCTCGACGCCATTCGGGCGCGGGAGATCGCGGAAGAGACGGCGATCGTCTGCCTCGGTGAAGAGGACGAGGAGCACCTCCGCGACCTCGAGGAGATCCGGGCGCGCTATGAGGGCAGCGGCTGGGTGGTCAAGAAGTTCAAGATCCGGAGCCGGCCCGACAGCGGGACGTACGTCGTCGAACCGCCCCCCATCAAAAAGCTGCGAGGCTGCGAGCTGCTGGGCTCGCGGCCGTTCGAGCACCTGCACATCACGGCCACCGGAACGGCGGTGCTCTGCTGCCAGGACTATTACGAAAAGCTGACCATCGGAAACGTGAAGACCCAGACGGTGGCCGAGATCCTCGGCGGGGACACCATGGCCCGCCTGCGCCGTTGGACCTACGGCGTCGAAGAGGCTCCGGACGATTTCCTCTGCCGGCGCTGCGAGTTCGCAATCAGCGGCTGACGCCGAGTTGTCTTCCCGGGGAACGCACGGCGCCTCGGAGCTCGCCGTCATCGAGCGGCGGCTGCGGACTCTGCAGGACGCCTATTACGACCACGAGAAAGACGACGCGGTCATCCTCGAGTACCTCCGGACGCTCGCGCAGGCCCGCGCGCTCGCGGTGCGCGAGGCGTCCGCGGTCTTCGCGTCGCCGCGCCTGCACCTCGGCTGCGGCGACCACCGCCTCGAGGGTTGGTACAACGCCGATATCCTTCTCGGGCCGGCGGTCGATCTCCTGGTGGATGCGCCGGGCGGTCTTCCGTTCCCCGATGATTCGCTCGCGTTCATCCATTCCGAGGATCTGCTCGAGCACGTCGATCTGTCGGGCGGGACCGCCATCCTGCGCGAATGCATCCGGACGCTGCGCCCGGGCGGCGTCATGCGGGTCCTGACGCCGGACCTGCGGGCGCTCGTCGACCGTCTCTACAATCGGAGGGAGCCCCGGCATCTCGGATGGTGTGCGCGGCACCTCTCGGCGGAGGGACCCTGCGAGTCGCTCAACATGCACCTGCGCATGGACGGCGAGCATCGCTTCGTCTACGACGAGGAGCACCTGCGCGCTCTCCTCGAGAAGACGGGGTTTCTCGTGCGCGCGGTCCGGTACAACGAGTCCCCGCACCCGGAGCTGCGCTACCTCGACCTGAGGGACTTCGGTTTGAACCTGTTCCTGGAAGCGGTGAAGCCGGAGCGCGCCGCGGTCTGAGGACAGCGCCCGGCGGATTCCCTTCCGCTCAGCGCGGGGTGGGGGCGGGAGCGGGGGAGCCCGAGGGCGCGGCCGGGTTGGCGGGGGCCGGGACGGATTCTCCGGGCTTCGCGCGCGTCGCCTCCCAGGGGACGACCCGCGAGACGGTCTCGAACGTGCCGTTCATGTGGTCGCCGGACACGACGCCCGTCAGTTTCCAGCTGCCGAGCTGGCCCGGGATCGCGAACGAGATCCGGTCGCCGTCGCGCGCGACGTCCGAGAGCGGAGCGGTCTTGCCGTTCGGCGCGATGTAGGTTCCGACGAGGCGGCCGCCTTCGACGGCGAATCGCAGCGCGCCGCCGATGGCGCGGTTCTCGCCGGGGTGGGCGCGGAAGAGCCAGTCACCCGCGATGGGACCGGAGACTCCCGCGGGTGCCGCGGTCGGCGCCGGCGCGGCGGGCGCGGGCGTCAGGAGGTTCGGTGCGGCGGTCGGCGTCGTCCATGGAGGCGGAGGCGGCACGGCGGCCGGCGCCTTCGGGCGCGGGGGAACTACGGTGGCGGCCGCTTCCGGCGCGCGCGCGGCCGGGACGGTCGGGGCCGTAGGGGGAGGCGGAGCGGTCGGGGCCGGCGTCGCGGGGGCGGCCGTCGCCGGCACGCGTGTCGCCGTCGCGCGCGGCGGCGTCCGACGCGCTGCGGGTGTCCCGGTCGGAATCGGCGTCGACGCCGCGGCGGCCGCGGCGGTGGCGCGGCGCGGAACGATCGAGGGAGTGGGCAGCGCCGTCCACGCCGGGGAAGGAGTCCGCGTCGGCGGCTCGGCGGTCACCGTCGCGCGCGGCATGTCGGAGGTCACGGGCGCCGCCGGAACCGGAGTCGCGGCCGTCGCGACCGGGGCGGGTCGGGCGGTGACCGCGGCGGCGGTCGCGCGCCGGGGCGCTGCGGGCGGCGTCGGGATCGGGGTCCACGCCGGAGACGGCGTCCGTGTGGGGGGCGCCGCGGTGACCGTGACGCGCGGTACGTCGGAGGCGGCCTCCCCCGGGGCCGTCGGGGTCGGCGTGGGGTTGGCCGGCGCCGTCGTCGCCGTCACCGCGGGAACGGGGGTCGCCGCGGGCGGGACGGGCGTGCGGGAGCGCTCCCGGCGCGTCGCGGTCGGCGCGGGCGCCCGATCGGCGGCCGGCGCGGAGGCCGAAGGGACGACGTGGGCGACGACTCTCCGGGGCCCGCAGCCCGCTGTCCGGATGGCGGCCGCGGCGATCAGGACCGCGAGCGCCGGCTTCAGGAGGACCCGCATGCGGCGCAAGGCTATCCCAAGAGAGCCCGTGGACGCAGCCGCAATCGACGGACCCCCCCAACGGGCTCAACGGGTTGCACCGGCCGGCCGCTCCGCCCGGAGCCGGGTCCCGCGGAATGGCGGGTCTTTGCACCGGCCGGAAAATATAATGGTCTCTTCCTTGACACTCAATGACCGCTTGCGCGAACGCATTGCCCGGGAGGGGCCTATCTCCTTCCGGGACTTCATGGCGGCGTCTCTCTACGACCCGCAGGAGGGGTACTACGCCCGCGGGGCGTCGATCGGCGAGCGGGGCGACTTCGTCACCTCGCCCTACGTCTCGCCGACTTTCGCCAAGGCCCTCGCCCGCCGTTTCGCCCGGGACGTCGAGGACTTCGAGGGGGACGTCGACTTCGTGGACGTCGGAGCGGGGGAGGGCCGGTTCCTGGAGGACTTCGCGGCCGCGCTCGCGGACCAGTCGCCGGAAGTCTTCGCCCGCACGAACCTGACCGCCATCGAGCGCAGCGCGGCGGCCCGGGACTCCCTCTCGAAGCGCCCGTTCGGGCGGCCGGTGCGCGCCCTCGAGTCCGCCAACGAGATCGCCGAGCACACGGTCAACGGCTGGATCTTTTCCAACGAGCTCTACGACGCGCTCCCGGTCGTTCGCGTCACGGGTTCGGGGCGGGGCCTCCAGGAGCTCCGCGTCGACTTCGAGGGCGACGCGTTCGTGTGGAAGCTGGCTCCCGCGCCCGACGCCTACCGGGAGCACCTCGAGCGCTACGGGGTCGTGCTGGAGCCCGGACAGGTCGCGGAGATCTCCTTCGGGGCCGCGCCCCTGCACCGCACGCTCGCCCGGGCGGTCGCGCGCGGATGGCTGGTCGCGCTCGACTACGGTCACCGCTCCGCCGTTCTCTACCATTCGACCGCGCGGCGGCACGGGACGCTCGCCGTGCACTTCGCCGGGCTGAGGCGCGGCGATCCGCTGTCGCGGCCCGGGCAGGTCGATCTCACGGCGCACGTCCACTGGGATCTCCTGATCGAAGCGGGAGAGGCCGAGGGCCTCACGACCGAAGGCGTCACGCGACAGGGGCGGTTCCTGATCGAGTCGGGTCTCTTCGACTTCGCCTCGGGCGACGCGGAGCGATGGCGCGCGTACCGACTCGTCGATCCGGAGGGCATGGGCGACGAGCTCTCCGTGCTCGTGCAGTCGAAGGGAGTCGCCGTGCAATCGGGAGCGATCGGCGCTTCCGATCCGGGTTGATTCCTGTTTTCGCTCCGATAGAATGGCCGCCCAGGTGGCCGACTACTTTCCGATTCTCATCATGGGTCTGCTCGCGGCAGCTCTGCCGCTGGCGACGATCTTCATCGCCAAGGCGATCCAGACGCGGCGGCCGAACCCCGCGAAGCTCGAGCCCTACGAGTCCGGCATCGCGCCGACGAGCCTCGCCTTCGACACCCGATTCTCGGTGCGCTACTTCCTGATCGCCGTCCTTTTCGTGGTGTTCGACGTCGAGACGATCTTCCTCTTCCCGTGGGCCGTCCTCTTCCACCGGCTCGGTCTGTTCGGTCTGATCGAAATGCTGATATTCCTCGTCATCCTCGTTGTGGGTTATTTCTACGTCTGGAAGCGCAAAGCGCTCGACTGGGCATAGGGAAGGGAAGGCGGCCGGACGCATGGGCATCGTCGACAACCGCTTCGAGGACAACGTCCTGACGACGACGGTCGACTCCGTCATCAACTGGGCGCGCCGCTCCTCGATCTGGCCGATGCAGTTCGGCCTCGCCTGCTGCGCGATCGAGATGATGGCCGTGATGGACGCCCGGCACGACCTCGCCCGCTTCGGCGCCGAGGTTTTCCGCGGGACTCCCCGCCAGTCGGACCTCATGATCGTCGCCGGCACGGTCGTCGAGAAGATGGCGCCCATCGTCAAGCGCCTGTACGACCAGATGCCGGACCCCAAGTGGGTCATCGCGATGGGCTCCTGCGCCACCTGCGGAGGCCCCTACCGCACCTACGCGGTCACCCAGGGCGTCGACCGGATCGTCCCCGTGGACGTGTACGTGCCCGGTTGTCCGCCGAGGCCGGAGGCGCTGATCTACGGGATCATGGCGCTCCAGAAGAAAATCGACCGGATGAAAGTCATCCGGAAGGTCTCGTAGGACCGCGCCCATGGCCGAGGAGACGACACCACCCCCGGCCGCGGCCGGGGGCGGCCCCAGAGAGGCTGCGAAGCCAAAGCCCGCGTCCGAGGACGCTTCGGGGCATCCGTGGGTCGCGTCGCTCTCCGCCGGAGTCCCCGGGTCGGTGCTCTCGGCCAAGCGCTTCGCCGGACAGGTGACGGTGACCGTCGCGCGGGAAAAGATCCCCGAGGTCGCCCGGCACCTGAAGGACCGGGAGGACTTCGGCTACTGCGTGGACGTGACCGCCGTCGACTGGCGCGACCGCCAGCCGCGGTTCGACGTCGTGTACCACTTCTACTCCTTCTCGAAGAACGACCGGATCCGCGTGAAGTGCGGCGCCGCCGAAGGCGAAGACGTCCCCTCGATCGCGGGCGTCTACCTCGCGGCGAACTGGAGCGAGCGCGAGACGTGGGACATGTTCGGCATCCGTTTCTCGGGGCACCCGGACCTGCGCCGGATCCTGACCTGGGAGGGATTCCGGGGATTTCCCCTGCGGAAGGACTTCCCGCTCGAGGGCATCGAGACGGGAGCGGCGATCTATCCGGAAGAGTGGCCGGAGGGCGGCGGCCCGTCGCCCGACGACCCGAACCGGAAGGTGGTCTCTTGACGGCACGGGAGCGCGCGCGTGGCTGACGACAAGCTGTCGCAGGCCGAGCGCGACGAAGCGGCGTATTTCGCGGAGCGCGCGGCCGCGGCGGGCGTCCCGCGCCCGCTTTCGGGCGTCGGTGCCGGAGACGCGGTCGCGGCCGCCGCCCCCGTCGCCGCGGAGCCCCCCACGCTCTTCGACGTCCAGGAGATGGAGTTGAATTTCGGGCCGCAGCACCCGTCGACACACGGCGTCCTGCGGATCATCCTGAAGGTGGATGGGGAGAAGATCCTCGAAGCCATTCCCGACGTCGGCTACCTCCACCGCGGCACGGAAAAGCTCTTCGAGACCGAGACGTATCCGATGGGCATCCCGCACACCGATCGGATGGACTACATCGCGGCGGCGACCAACAACCACGCGTACTGCCTCGCGATCGAGAAGCTGATCGGCGTCGAGGTCCCGCGCCGCGCGCAGCTCATCCGGATCATCCTGGACGAGCTCCAGCGGCTCTCCTCGCACCTCGTCTGGCTCGGCACCTCGGGGATCGACCTCGGCGCGGTGACGCCGTTCTGGTACGCCTTCCGCGAGCGCGAGCAGATCCTCGATTTCTTCGAGGAGTACTGCGGCGCGCGGCTGACCCTGAACTGCATGCGGATCGGCGGCCTGCCCTTCGACCTGACGGCGGGGTGGGTCGAGCGGCTGATGGAGTTCATCGACGATCTGCCGGCCCGCATCGACGACTACGAGCAGCTCCTGACCGACAACCGCATCTGGAAGAAGCGCACGGTCGGCATCGGGGTGCTGACGGCGGCCGAATGCATCGAGTGGGGCCTGACGGGTCCCATCCTGCGCGGCTCGGGCGTCGAGTGGGACCTGCGCCGGGCGCAGCCCTATGAGTGCTACGACGAGCTCGACTTCGCCGTCCCGACGCGCACGGGCGGGGACACCTACGACCGCTACATCGTGCGTGTCCAGGAGATGCGCCAGTGCGCACGCATCATCGGCCAGTGCATCGACCGGCTGGAGCCGGGGGAGATCCGCGGCAAGGTGCCGCGGGTCATCAAGCCTCCCGCGGAGGAGATCTACGCCTCGATCGAGTCGCCCAAGGGGGAGCTCGGCTTTTATTGTGTGTCGAACGGCACGAACCGGCCGTACCGCATGCACTGCCGGCCGCCGTCCTTCATCAACCTCCAGGCGCTGCCGAAGCTCGCCAAGGGCCACCTGATCTCCGACCTCGTCGCGCTGATCGGCACGATCGACATCGTGCTCGGCGAGGTCGACCGGTGAGGGAGCGTTCGGAGGTGCTTGCGTGACGCCGGCGAAGATCTTCACGCCGATGGTCCTGACGTACATCAAGGTCGTGCTCGTCGTCGCCGTCGTGCCCGCGATCGTGGGTTTCGTGATCGTCCTCGCCGAGCGGCGGTTCATGGCCTTCATGCAGGTCCGCCTCGGGCCCAATCGCGTCGGCCCGAAGGGGACGCTCCAGGGGCTGGCCGACCTCGTGAAGCTGGTGACGAAGGAGGACGTGACGCCCATTCGGGCGGAGAAGTTCGTCCACTTCATCGCTCCCGTGCTCGCCGTGATCCCGGCCCTGACGGCCCTCGCCGTGATCCCGATGGCGCCATCCGTCCGGTTCGCGCGCCGCGTGGCGACGCCGCTGTGGGTCGCGGACATCAACATCGGGCTGCTCTTCCTGCTCGCGATCACGTCGATCGGGGTGTACGGGATCATCCTCGGCGGCTGGGCCTCGAACAACAAGTACTCGCTCCTGGGAGGCCTGCGCTCCGCCGCCCAGCTCGTCTCCTACGAAGTCCCGATGGGGCTCTCGCTCGTCGCCGTCCTGCTCATGACTCGTTCGCTCTCTCTCGTCGAGATCGTCCAGCGGCAGGACCGGATGCACCTCTGGTTCGTGTTCCCCGGCCTCGTCTCGTTCTTCCTGTACTTCGTGTCGGGGGTGGCCGAGACGAACCGCAATCCCTTCGACCTGCCGGAAGCGGAATCGGAGCTCGTCTCCGGATTCAACACCGAGTACTCGGGCGTCAAGTTCGCGTTCTTCTTTCTGGGCGAGTACACGGGAATGATCATCATTTCGTGCGTGGCCGTGACCGTGTTCTTCGGCGGTTGGCTCCCGCCCTTTCCCCACGTCAGGGCGCTCTCGTTCCTGCATTTGGTCCCGCCGTTTCTCTGGTTTCTCGCGAAGGTGGGCATGTTCCTCTTCGCCTACATCTGGTTCCGATCGACGTTTCCGCGCTACCGGTTCGACCAGCTCATGGCGCTCGGTTGGAAGTGGCTCATCCCGATCTCGCTCGGCAACATCGTGGTGGTCGCGCTGGCGATCCTGCTCACGCCGGGCCGCACGAACGGACTCTTCACTCTCGCGTGGATCTACGGCGCGATGTTCGCGGCGCTTTTCGCGCTCGCGAAGCTTCGCCAGGCGCTCGGCCGGCGCGACCGGCTCGTCTCTTCACCCTCGAGCGCCCGGAAGTCGGCGTAAAGGAACACCATGGCTCTCAAGAAATGGCTCGACAAGCTGACGCTGCTGGACCTCTTCGACGGTCTCGGCGTGACGGGCCGCCACTTCTTCAAGCAGAAGCTGACGATCCAGTATCCCGAACAGAAGAAGGTCCCGTCCGACCGCTTCCGGGGGATGTTCCGGCTGGACGAGGAGCGCTGCATCAAGTGCACGCTCTGCGCAATCGAATGCCCCATCAACATCATCTACATCGACTGGCACAACGAGAAGAACGAGGCCGCGAAGTCCGTCAAGGTCCTCGACCGATTCGACGTGGACCTGAAGCGCTGCATGTTCTGCCAGCTCTGCGAGGAAGCGTGCCCGACGACGCCAAAGTCGATCTGGCTGACCACGAAGACTTACGAGATGGCGTCCTACGACCGCGACGAGTCCCTGTACCTGGACATCCGCAAGCTGACCGACTGGAAGGCCGCGCCCAACGTGAAGCCGTTCACGATCATGGAGCAGGGCTGAGATGACCGGCCCGGCGGTCGAGGCGGGCTCGGCGCTCCTGACGGGGGCGGCCGGCTGGCTCTTCGTCATTTTCGCTGCCCTCGCGATCGGCAGCGCGATCGCGGTCGTCTTCGCGAAGAATCCCGTTCACTCGGCGCTCTGGCTGCTCGGATCGTTCCTGCTCGTCGCCTGCATCTTCATCCTCGAGGAGGCCGAGTTCATCGGAGCTGTGCAGATCCTCGTGTACGCGGGCGGCATCATGGTGCTCTTTCTCTTCGTGATCATGCTCGTGCACCAGCGGACGTCGGCAGGCGTCGCCCGCTTCCAGCATCAGTGGGACGTGGCCCTCCTCTTCCTTCCCATCTTCCTGGTCCCGTTTCTCTACATTCTCGGCACCGAGAAGTTCCCCGACATCGCCCGCAAGGCCGACGCCTTTCGCGTCATCGGGACGCGGGTGGTGGGCAACACGGAAGCGGTCTCCTGGGCGCTCTTCCGCGACTACCTGCTGCCCTTCGAGGTCGCCTCGGTGTTCCTGCTCGTCGCGATGATCGGCGCGGTCGTCCTCGGGAAGCGGTCGGTCGAGAGGGTGGACTGATGCGACAGGTGTCAGGTGTCGGGTGTCAGGTGACAGCAGCATCTGGGCAGGTTACGGGTGACAGGTGTCAGGTGACACTAGCCCCGATCCCGTCCGGCATCTGCTGTGACCTGTCACCTGTCACCTGTCACCCGAAACCTACGCCCGAGCGGTTCCAGTGACCATCACCATCAACCACTTTCTCGTTGCGAGCTTCCTGCTCTTTGCGATCGGGTTCTTCGGCGTGCTCGTGCGCCGCAACTTCCTGACCGTCCTGATGTCCGTCGAGCTGATGTTGAACGCCGTGAATCTGAACCTCGTCGCGTTCTCGCGGCGGCTCTCCGACCTGACCGGCCAGGTGTTCTCGATCTTCGTCATCACGATCGCCGCGGGCGAGGCCGCCGTCGGGCTCGCTCTGACCATTTCCCTCTTCCGGCAGCGCAAGACGCTGAACGTCGAAGAGGCGAACACGATGAAGGGCTGAGGGCGCGTGAAGGATCTGCTCTGGCTCGTGCCGCTCTTCCCCCTGGCGGGTTTCCTCGTCAATGGGCTGCTCTATCTCGTCAGCCACCGCACGAAGGGCGAGCCCGTCCACGGCCCGGAGGGGCACGATGCGCCCGGCGCGACGCCGCCGTCGGCCCACGGCGAGAACCCGTCCCACACCCACGCCGCCTCGACCGCCCACGACCCGGAGGGCCACTCTCCCATTCCTTTCAAGGCGGCCCACACGATCGTCGGCACCGTCTCGGTCGGCCTCGCGTCTCTCTTCGCCTTCCTGGCGATCTTCGACGTGGGCATCGGCCGGCTCTCCGAGGGCGCGTCGCACGTCGTCACCCTCTATCGGTGGATCCCTCTCGGCGTGAACCAGGCGGTGGGCCAGGTGCATGGCCCGGCGGGCGAGTGGTTCGTCGACGCGGCGTTCCGGCTCGATTCGCTCTCGGCGCTGATGATCGCGTTCGTCACGTTCGTCGGCTTCCTGATCCACGTCTATTCGGTCGGCTACATGGGGCACGAGGAAGGGTACGGGCGGTACTTCGCTTACCTGAACCTCTTCATGTTCTCGATGCTGATCCTCGTCCTCGGCGGCAACTTCCTCCTCCTCTTCGTCGGATGGGAAGGCGTCGGGCTCTGCTCGTACCTGCTGATCGGCTATTTCTACGACCGCTCCGCCGCCGCCGACGCCGGCAAGAAGGCGTTCGTCGTGAATCGGATCGGGGACTTCGGATTCATCCTCGGCATCTTCGGGGTCTTCGCGCTGTTCGGAAGCCTCGACTTCGCGAAGGTCTTCCCGGCGGCGGCCGCGAACCCGGGCGTCTATGCCCCCTACCTGACGCTGATCTGCCTCTGCCTCTTCGTCGGGGCGTGCGGCAAATCCGCTCAGTTTCCGCTCTACGTCTGGCTGCCGGACGCGATGGCCGGCCCGACGCCGGTCTCCGCCCTGATCCACGCCGCGACCATGGTGACCGCCGGGGTCTACATGGTCGCGCGCTGCAACGTGCTCTTCCGTCTCGCGCCCGACGCCATGCTCGTGGTCGCCGTCATCGGCGGATTCACGGCCCTCTTTGCCGCGACGATCGGCGTCGTGCAGAACGACATCAAGCGCGTGCTCGCGTACTCGACCGTGTCGCAGCTCGGCTACATGTTCCTGGCGTGTGGAGTCGGCGCCTTCGTGGCCGGGATGTTCCACGTCATGACGCACGCGTTCTTCAAGGCCTGCCTCTTCCTGGGGTCGGGCTCGGTGATCCACGCCCTCGGCGGGGAGCAGGACATCCGGAAGATGGGCGGGCTCGGCCCGAAGATCCGCACGACCTACCGGACGTTCCTCGTCGCGACGCTCGCGATCGCGGGCGTTCCGCTCTTCGCGGGCTTCTTCTCGAAAGACGCCATCCTCGCCGCCGCCTTCGAGGCGCACTTCCCGCGCGCGCCCTGGCTCGGGCACGTCCTCTGGGGCGCCGCCCTGTTCACCGCCGGCCTGACCGCCTTCTACATGATGCGGCTCGTGGCGCTGACCTTCTGGGGGACGTTCCGCGGCACGCGCGAGCAGGAGTCGCACATCCACGAGTCGCCGAGATCCATGACGGTCCCCCTCGTCGTGCTCGCCGTCCTGTCGGTCGCCGGCGGCTACGTCGGCATCCCGATGGTGAAAGGCGGCGACCGGATCGGCGAGTTCCTCCATCCGATCCTCCTTCCGCTCGCGGCAGCGGGGGGGCAAGCGGCCGCGGCCGCGGGCGTCCATGAGGCGGCCGCGTCGACCGAGCTCCTTCTCATGGCGGCGTCCGTGGGCGTGGCGGCGATCGGGCTCTTCCTCGCCTTCGTCTGGTACAAGCAGGGCGGGGGCGCGGTGCCCGCGCGGATCGCCGCGCGCTTCCCGGGCGTGTACCGGACCGTGGTCAACAAGTACTACGTCGACGAGCTCTACGACGCGGTATTCGTGGAGGGGCTCGCCAAGGGGGGAGGGCGCGTTCTCTGGGAGATCGACGCGACCGTGATCGACGGCGCCGTCAATGGCGCGCGCCACGTGACCGTCGGCCTCTCGTGGGCCTCGTCGCTCTTCGACCAGTACGTCGTCGACGGGCTCGTCAACGGCCTCGCGAACACGCTCCAGGCCTCGTTCCGGGGCTTCCGGCGCGCCCAGACGGGCATCGTCCAGAACTACGCCCTGGTGATGGGCGGCGGGCTCTTCTGCCTCGTCGCCGTGTATCTGCTCTTCAGGTGACAGGTGACAGGTGACAGGTGACAGCAGACGAGAGACCGAAGAGAAAACGGGGATGACCTCTTGGCCAATAGAGAATTGAGAGCTGATCGATGAACACGCTGGAACAGATTCCGATCCTTTCGATCATCGCGTACATCCCGCTCGTCGGGGCGCTCGCGATCATCTTCCTGATCCCGAAGGAGAAGGCGAGGGCGATCAAGGCGTTCGCGACGTTCGTCGCGGCGCTCGACTTCGCGGTCTCGATCCCGCTCTGGTTCGCCTTCCAGCGGGGCAAAGCGGGGTATCAGTTCGTCGAGCACGCCTCCTGGATCCCGTCCCTCGGGGTCGAGTACCGGTTCGGGATCGACGGGATCACGTTGCTCCTCCTCCTCCTGACGACACTGATCGGCTTCATCGCCGTGTACTGCTCGTTCTCCGCGATCACGGAGAGGCTGAAGGAGTACTACGTCCTGATCCTCCTCCTCCAGACGTTCATGATCGGGACGTTCTGCTGCCTGGACTTCTTCCTCTTCTACGTCTTCTGGGAAATCATGCTCGTGCCGATGTACTTCTTGATCGGCGTCTGGGGAGGTCAGCGGCGACTCTACGCGGCGATCAAGTTCTTCCTCTACACGCTCGCCGGCTCCGTGCTGATGCTTCTCGGCATCATCGCCCTCTACTTCTACAACACGACGGGATTCCTCGGTTACAAGGGGCTCGGCCACGCCGCGACGTTCTCGATCGAGAAGCTGACGGCGGTCGCGGCCGGGATGCCGGCCTCCCTGCAGATCTGGCTCTTCTTCGCGTTTTTCTTCGGCTTCGCGATCAAGGTGCCGATGTTCCCGTTCCACACGTGGCTTCCCGACGCCCACACCGAGGCCCCGACCGCCGGCTCCGTCATCCTGGCCGCCGTCCTCCTGAAGATGGGGACGTACGGCTTCGTCCGTTTCTCGCTGCCGATGTTTCCCCTCGCGGTCCAGACGAGGTGGGTGATCGGGACGATGGTCTTCCTCGCCATCTTCGGGATCGTCTACGGCGCGATGGTCACTCTCGTCCAGAAGGACATGAAGAAGCTGATCGCGTACTCCTCCGTCTCGCATCTCGGCTTCGTCATGCTCGGCATTTTCGCCCTGAACATGGCGGGCATCCAGGGCGGCGTCCTTCAGATGATCAATCACGGCATCTCGACAGGTGGGCTCTTCCTTCTCGTCGGAGTGGTCTACGAGCGGCGGCACACCCGGATGATCGCGGAGTACGGCGGGCTCGCCCGGCAGATGCCCGTCTACGCGACGTACTTCCTGATCATGGCCCTCTCCTCCATGGGGCTGCCTCTCTTGAACGGCTTCATCGGGGAGTTCGCGATCCTCCAGGGCGCTTTCGCGAAGAGCTTCTGGTGGGCGCTGTTCGCGTGCACGGGCATCGTGCTCGGCGCCGCGTATCTGCTCTGGCTTTACCAGCGCGTCTTCTTCGGCGAGCTCTCGAACCCGGCCAACGCGAAGCTTCCGGATCTGACCGTTCGCGAGCAGCTGACGCTGGTACCCCTCGTCGTGCTCGCGTTCTGGATCGGCCTGTACCCGAAGCCCTTCTTCGACGTCCTTCGAACGCCGGCCGAGAACGTCGTCCGCGCGGTCGGCGGCGCAACGATGACTCCGCCGGCCTACGCGCTCTCCGCGCCGGAGCCCTCCTCGGCCGTCCCGGCGCCGGCGGAAGCGGCCTCGCGGTGAAGCTTCAGGCCACCGACTGGCTCCTGCTCTCGCCGGAGCTCTTCCTGACGGCGGCGGGGCTCCTGCTCCTCGCTCTGTCGGTCTTCTTCGGAAAGGCGAAGGAGGAGTTCCTCGCGTTCCTCGCCGTCCTCTTCCTCGGGATCACGGCGGCGCTGCTCGCGTTCGTCGCCACGAGCCCCGCGCGATCCGCGGGGCCCATCCTCTCGGGCATGTTCGTGCTCGACAACTTCGCGCTCTTCTTCAAGTTCCTCGTGCTCCTTTCGGTCATCCTGACCGTGCTCGGATCCGTGCGCTTCGTCGGCGCCGCGCCGTATCCGGGTGGGGAGTACTACGCCCTTCTGCTGTTTACCTGCGTGGGCATGTTCTTCATGGTCTCCGGAAGCAACCTGATCTCGATCTACGTGGCGCTCGAGCTCATGGCGCTCTCGTCCTACGTGCTCGCCGGGTATTTCAAGGGCGAGATCAAGTCGACCGAGGCCGCCCTGAAGTACTTCATCCTGGGGGCCTTCTCGTCGGCCGTTCTTCTCTACGGGTTGTCGCTCGTCTATGGGACCGCCGGGAAGCTCGGCCTCGCGGAGCTCGCGCAGATCTACGGGAGCGCGGCGCGGACGAACGCGACGCTCCTCGGGATCATCCTCGTGCTCGCGGGCCTCCTCTTCAAGATCGCCGCCGTCCCTTTCCACCTCTGGACCCCCGACGTGTACGAGGGCGCCCCGACGCCGGTCACCGCCTTCTTCTCGGTCGGCCCGAAGGTCGCCGCGTACGCGATCCTCGCCCGGATCTTCTACGTCGGTTTTCCGAAATTCCACGCCGACTGGGGGCTCATCGTCGCGGTCGTCGCTGCGGCCACGATGGTCTGGGGCAACCTCGCCGCCCTTTTGCAGACGAACGTGAAGCGGATGTTCGCCTACTCCTCGATCGCCCACGCCGGCTACGCGCTCCTGGGCGTGCTCGGCTTCCAGACGAAGTTCGGAATGTGGGGCGTCCTCGTCTATCTCCTCGCCTACACGCTGATGAACTTCGGCGCATTCGGACTCGTGATCTTCCTCGAGACGAAGGGCTACGCCGCGGAGACGGTGGCGGATTTCAACGGGCTGGCGCGCCGCAACATGCCCGCGGCCCTCGTGATGCTGGTCTTCCTTCTGTCGCTCGCGGGGATCCCACCGACGGCGGGCTTCATCGGCAAGTACTACCTCTTCACGGCGGCGATGGACGCGGGGTACGCCTGGCTCGCCGTCATCGCGGTGCTCGCATCGGCGGTGTCGCTCTTCTACTACTTCCGGATCGCCGCCGCGATGTTCTTCACCGAAGGGACGACCGTCCGGATCTCGGGCTCGTACGCCCTGACAGCGGCGGTCGTGATCTGCGCCGTCGGCACGCTCGCGATCGGCCTCGCCCCGGAGCGGGTCTTAGACGTCCTGCACCGGTGTCTGCCCGGACGCTACTAGCGCGCCGGCGCGTCGGGCGCCCGTGAGCTCCGAGCCGCCCGGCCGATCCCGGGCGTCGGCGATCGCGGACGGTACGGCCGCCGGGATGATGTTCCTCGCGGGGCCCCTGGCCGGCTGGTTCCTCGGGCGCTGGATCGGCCGCGGGGGAGGCTGGGAGGGGTGGGGGTGGATCGGCGGCGGGCTCGGGCTCGCGGCCGCGTTCGTGAATTTCTTCCGCCTGGCCGGCCGGCTGAAGTGAGCTCGACGGAGGCCGTCATCCGGCGCGTGCGCCGGCGCATGTTCGCGATCGGCGCGCTCGGAATCGCGGGAGGTTTCCTGCTGGGATGGCGCGCGGGGCTGTCCTTGACAATCGCGGCGGCGGTCGTTATTTTCAGTTTTCTCGTTCTGGAGAGGCTGACCGAACGTCTCGGACCGGGTTCGACGCGAACCGGATTGCGAACGATCGCTCCGCTCCTCCTCGTCACGGCAGCCAGCCTCGTTCTCTTCGGGATCGTCCTGTTTCGATGGAAGGAATTCGACCCGATCGCGGGCGCCGCCGGCCTCTCGACGGTGGTCCTCGCAATCGTTCCGGAGCTGTGGATCGGCAGGCCGGGCAAGGAGTGAGAAAGAGCCGTGGAAGAGCATCACTCGGCGCTGTACGGCCCGGTCAACGGGCTGCTGATGAAGATCCTGGGCGAGCCTCCCGTCGGGAAGCTGTCTCCGGCTCAGGCGGCCTTCTTCTTCCCCGACGGGAAAGAGGCCTGGATCCCGGACGCGGCCATCATGACTCTGCTGCTCCTCCTCATCTTCGCCATCCTCTTCCCCCTGCTCGCCCGCCGTTACAGCAAGGAAAAGCCATCGAAGACGCAGAGCTTCCTGGAAATGCTGGTGTCGGGCCTGAAGGGGCTGTGCGAGGACACGATCGGACACAGCGGGGAGAAGTACCTCCCGATCATCGGCACGTTCGCGATATTCATCGGCGTCGCCAACCTGTTCGGGCTCTTCTTCTTTCTGCAGCCGCCCACGGGCTCTCTGTCGACCACCGTGGCTCTCGCGGTCATCTCCTTCGTTTACTTCAACTGGAAGGGGATCCAGGAGCACGGACTTCTGGCGTACCTCAAGCACTTCACGGGTCCGCTGCTTCTGATCGCACCGCTCTTCTTCGTCATCGAGATCATCGGCACGTTCGCCCGGGTGCTTTCGCTGTCCCTCCGGCTCTTCATGAACATCTACGGCGAGCACACGACGACGGGCGTCTTCGCGAGCCTCGTTCCCATCGGGGTGCCCTGGCCGATGATGGCCCTCGGCCTCTTCACGGCGGCCCTCCAGGCGTACGTTTTCGCTCTGCTGTCGGCGGTCTACGTGGCGGGCGCCACCGCCCACGAGGAGCATTGATCACGCGTCAGGTTCTCGGGGCAGGCAGGCCGGGCGGGAAAGGGCGGACCTCGGAAGAGGCCGGAACGCGCCCCGCGCCGGCCCTCCGGGCCCCGGAATCTTCATGATAGGTTCCCGCAGCACCGCGCCGGCCGGCGCGTCAAAAAGGAGATTTCGGATGGTGAAGAAGACAGGTCTGTTTTTCGCGGTTTCGCTCGCGTCGGCCCTTCCGGCTTTCGCGCAGGAAACCGTCCAGGCGGCGGCCACACCCTCGGGCGTCCGGTGGGGCGTCATCGGGGCGGCGTTTCTCCTGGCGATCGCCGCGGCGGCGGGTGCGACGGCACAGGGGAGAGCGACGGCGGCGGCCTCCGAAGGCATGTCGCGCAACCCCGGAGCGGCCAAGGACATCCGCGGCATGACGCTCCTCGGACTGGTTCTGATCGAGTCCCTGGTCCTCTACGCGCTTCTGATCTGTTTCCTGATCCAGAATAAGTGACGCGGGGGACGGATTCCGGGCGCTCTCCGCGCGCCCGGAATCCTGTCCTGCCTGTCCCCGTCCGAGGACAGGGTGACCACAATTCGAAACTCTTTTCCCTCCTTCCGCGTACTTCCTGAGGAACCGGCCTCAACGCCGCGGTGTCCTAATCCGTAGATACGGCAACTGTTAAGGCAGGCCGCCCCCCGGCGGCTCAACGCCGCCGGATCGGGCAGGGAAATTGAAGTACAGGATGGACATGGAAAAGGTAAGCGTGCAACCGAAGACCGAACCTGCTGCCGTCACTTCGTGGGATTTCGACTCCCTGGTGATGCCGTACCTCGACTCGCTCTACAACACGGCGTACCGCATGACCCGGAGCGCGGAGGACGCCGAGGATCTCGTCCAGGAGACCTTCTTCAAGGCCTACAAGTACTACGACAAGTTCGAAGAGGGGACGAACCTGAAGGCGTGGCTCTTCAAGATCCTGAAGAACACGTTCATCAACAACTACCGCAAGAAGAAGCTCGAGCCGCGCAGCGTCGACTTCGCCGAGATCGAGGACTCGTTCGAGCGGATCGTCCGCCGCGACAACGCCGAGCAGCCCGCGGATCCGGAATCCGAGTACTTCACGGGCGTGATGGACGAGGACGTCAAGAAATCCCTGGAGTCCCTGCCCTACGACTACCGGATGGTCGTCATCCTCGCGGACCTCGAAGACTTTTCGTACAAGGAGATCGCCGACATCCTGGACTGCCCTGTCGGGACCGTGATGTCGCGGCTCTACCGCGGGCGGAAGCTCCTCGAGAAGGCGCTTCTCAAGTACGCCCGGCACCACGGCTACATCCGAGGCGCCGAGCCGAACAAGATGCGCACCCGGCCGAAGAACCCGGCCGCGTAGGCCGTCGGCCGGGGCCCGGAGCGCGCCGGCCGGATTCGGACATGGGCCCGGGAGGCCCGCCGGCCGGGCGACCGGAATTTCGGACGGGGCGGGTCGGTTTGTCCCTCCGGCACCATGAACTGCGCCCGGACCCGATTTCTCCTCTACGCGTACCTCGAACGGGAGATATCCGGCCCCGAAGCCGACGCGCTCTCCCGCCACCTCCAGACGTGCCGCCCGTGTGCTGCCCGGGCGCGTTCGGCGCGGGGGCTGGCCAGCGTCCTGCGCTCCCACGTGGAGCGGGCCTCCGCCCCCTCCCGGCTCCGGGAGCGGATCCGGCAGGGCGAGCCGGTCGCCGCCCGGTTCCGCTACCCGCTGCTCGCCACCGCCGCCGTCATCCTGCTGCTTCTGATCCCCCTGGTCGCGGACGTGTCCGGCCCGCTCTCACCGCCTCTTTCCGGGGGGCAGGCCGCGGCTTCGGCCGGCTTCGTCCAGCTCTCGAACCGTGCTCCCGCCAGCGCGGAGTCGGGGCTTGTATCGCGCAGCATGAGCGGGACCCTCGTGTGCCTCGACTGCGAGGCGCGTGTCGAGGCGGGGCTCTGCCCGCTCCCGAAATCCCACCACGAGGCCGCCATCTGCGCCGACAACGGCGAAGTCTGGCGCCTGATGCCGCGGGACCCGGCCTTCAGCCAGAAAACGGCGGGCCAGACCGTGACGGTCGAGGGCGTGGGTTTCTCCCAGTCCGGGTTCCTCCGCGCGAGCCGCGTCGGATACTGACTTTCGGCCGCGGCGTTCGCTTTCGCGAACAGACGGCCGAGAGAGCGCTCCGCTTAGAACAGACGAATTGCCCGGGCGAAGCTGATAGCTTCCGCGCTCGTGGAAATTACTGCTTCCGCTCCGGCTCGCGTCGATCTGGCCGGAGGGACGCTCGATCTCTGGCCTCTTCACGTGCTGCATCCGGGGTGCGTCACCGTCAACGTGGCCATCGGGCTGGTCGCGTCGTGCCGGGTCCGGCCGGGGGCTCCGACGTTTCGCGTGTTCGCCCGGGATGGGGGCTTCGATGTCTCCTCGCCCGATGCGGCCGGGCTCCTCGAAGAGTCGAGGTCCGCGCTCGTCGGCTCCCTGCTCGAGGCGCTGCGGATCGACGAGCCGCTCGAGGTCGAGCTCGCAACCGACGTCCCCTTCGGCTCGGGGCTCGGCGGCTCCTCGGCGCTCACCGTCTGTCTCCTCGGCGCGCTGGAGTCGCTCTCTCCACGGGACCTCTCGCGCGTCGACCGCGTCGATCTCGTGCGGGACGTCGAGACCCGAGTCCTCGGCAAACCGGCGGGCGTGCAGGACTATTACCCGCCGTTGCGCGGCGGTCTCCACACGATCCGATTCGAGGCGGGGCAGACATCCGACGCGCGCAGGGAGGTCGAACCGGCCGCCTGGGAGAGGCACATGACGCTGTTCGACACGGGAGCCGCCCACTCGTCCGGAATGAACAACTGGGAGGTTCTGCGTGCGCGGCTCGAGGGGGACCGCGGCGTGGCCGAGCAGATCGAGGGCGTGCGCCGCGCGGCCGCCGCGATGGCGGACGCGGTCGAGCGCGCCGACTTCCCGGCGATGGGGACGGCGCTCTCGGAGGAGTGGGAAGCCCGCCGGCGGCTCGCCCCCGTCGTCGAGACACCCGCGATCGGCCGGGCGATCGCCGCCGCGCGGGGCGCCGGGGCCTGGGGCGGGAAGGCCTGCGGCGCCGGGGGAGGAGGGTTCGTCGTTCTGCTGTCACCGCCGGAGGCGACCCGGGCCGTCCGCGAAGCGCTCGGAACGATGGGCGAGGGCCGCGTCGTCCGCGCGCCGGTCGTTTCGCGAGGGCTCGAGGTGAGGAGAGAAGAAGAGGCCTGAAAAGGTCGCGCCGGCCTAGCGGGACCGCATCCAGAGGACGCAACGCTCGAGCTCCCCGCGCATCGCGTCCGCGCAAGAGGCGCGGTGCCACGCGCCGTGGCCCGGGAGGACCCATTCGAAACGGAAGTCGAGGAGCCGCTCCATCGATCGCGTCTGCTCCTTCCACGAGTACCAGCAGGCATCGCGAAACGCCACGAGCCCGTTACGCCGGCGGGACCACGCCAGGTGGTCCCCCGTGAAGAGGTACTTGTCGCGGTAGAGCAGCACGGCATGCCCGCGCGTGTGCCCGGGCGTCGGGATAGCCACGAGGTCCTCCCCGAGGCGTACCGGAGCCTCTCCCGAGAGAAATCGCTCGACGTCCGAAGTCCCCGCCGTCCGGTCCGCTTCGTGGAGGACGCGCTCGCAGCCGAAGCGGCGTCGGAATGCCGCGTGGTCGGCGACGTCGTCCTTATGAGTCAGGAAAAGGGTCGCGAGGCCGCCGCGGCGCTCGAACTCGGAGAGAAGCCGCGGGACCGCGCGCGGCGAATCCACGAGCAGATTGCCTTCGGTGCGCTCGACGAAATAGGACCAGGCCCCGAAGGAATCGCGCGAGGTGAATCCGCAGAAGGAGACGTTCTCGTCCACCGTCTCGGGAAACGCGGCGATGGCGGCGCGGGCGTCGGCGCGCGGGGATACGCCGATCGAGCCCGTCGGGCAGGCGACGAGCGCCATCATCGCGCGCTCCCGCTCGGCGGCGTCGCCCGGTTGCCGCGCCACGAAGGAGTGATCGGAGGCCTCCGCGAAGACGGACGGCGCAATCCGCCGGCAGGCGTCGCAGTCGATGCAGGTCCGGTCGACGAAGAAGGGCCCGGGCTCGTTGTCGGGAAAGCGCTCCGCCAGGGAAGCCATGCGTCAGATTCGCTCCGGCTTCGCCACCGTCCGCTCGCCTCCGGCGTCGCCCGTGTTGAGAGTTCCCCGCGGCTCGATCAAGAGCACGTGAGCCTCGTCCTCGGCGACCGGCAAGTGCTCGACGCCGCGCGGGACGATCAAGACTTCGTTCTCCGAGAGCTCGACGTCGCCGTCGCGGAATCGGATCCGCATCCGCCCCTTGACGAGGAGAAACATCTCGTCCGCCTCGTCGTGCTTGTGCCAGACGAACTCGCCGCGGATCTTGACGAGCTTGACCTCGTGGTCATTGAGATCTCCGACGATCCGGGGCTTCCAGTAGTCCGAAAACCGCGAAAGCTTCTCCGTGAGACTGATCTTCTCCACGTCGCCTCCACTCCGCTGCACGGCGTTCCGGCCCCCGCGGACGAGGGTATACCTCTCGGCGAGCCCTCCGGAGGCGGTTGAGCCGGGAGGAAGTTTCGCGAAGCGGACGCCCGATGACCCGATGACCCGATGGCCCGATGACCCGATCTGCCGACGATGGCCGGATAGCGCGCGCAGCGGGCAGATTTCTTCCCTACATTCTCCCGGGTTCGGGTATCCCCAGGATCCCGAGCACGCGCGCCATCTCCCGCCGGAAGATCCGCGCGACGGCGATCCTGCGGTTCCTCGTCGGCGCGTCCTCCTCCTGGAGGATCGGGTGGCGGTGGTAGAACTGATTGAAGGACTGGGCGAGGGCGAAGGCGTGGCGGGCGACGGTCGAGAGCTCCAGAGTCTCCACGGCTCGCTCGGTGATTTCCGGCAGCGACGCCGCGTCGAGGAGCAGGGACCAGAGGTCGTCCTCCCAGGCGCCCGACGGACTCTCGGCGCGGATGCCTTTATCGTCGAGCTTCCGAAAGATGTTCCCGGCGCGGACGAGCGAATACTGAAGATAAGGGCCCGTGTCCCCCTCGAAGTTGAGCGCCTCGTCGAAGTCGAAGGCGATCACCTTGTTGCGCCCGAACTTCAGGAGAAAATAGCGGAGCGCCCCGACGGCGATGGCGCGCGCGTCCTCCTCCGCGTCTCCCGGCGGGGCGTCCTCTCCGCGCCGGCTCTGCACCTCGGCGCGCGAGCGTTCCAGGAGCAGCTCGATCAAGTCGTCCGCCTTGACGCCGAGGCCCTTACGCCCCGACATCTCGACGTACGGCTTCTTCTCGTCCTCGGCGGAGAGGCGGTACTCCTCGCCGAACCGCTCGGCGAGCTCGCGGGCGGCGCGAGGCGAAAGCGCGACGATCTCGTAGGAAAAGTGCGCGCTGCGGTCGGCCGCCGACGCGAAGCCGAGGACGCGAAGCCCTTCTCGTACCACCTTCTGCGGATAAGACTGGCGCACGTCGATCACGTTGACGACGCGCTCGGCCCGGCCGAAAGCCGGGGCGTCGGGGTCCGAGCCGTCGTGCGCGGTTCGCCACACGGGATGGGCGCGGACCTCCGCGGGCACCTCCTCCGGCGTGACGGTCCCGGACCGCCACGACGGCGCGAAGCGCCGGTAGTCGAAGTCGATCCCGAGAAGGCCGAACTTCCAGAGCTGGTAGGCGATGTCCTTGGCCGTATAGGTGATCGTGCCGTTCGACCGGACGAGGATCTTGTCCGGCTCCTCGAGGCCGGCAAACTCCGGCGACTCGGAGAGGCGCAGCACCCAGCAGCCGGCGTGCTTGCCTTCGGTCTCCAGGAAGAGGGAGCCCGACCCCTTCAGCATCTCGAAGGCGCGCGCCCAGAATTGCCGCTTGAGGATGTCGCTCTCGCGGGGGAGCAGGTCGTACACGATGCCGATCCGCCCCATGGTGGCAAGGTGAGCGGAGGAGACCGCTTCTGCGACGACCGTCGCGATGCGCGACGTCTCGTTCTCGCCGCTCTCGATGGCGTGGAGGACCTCGGCCCGCCAGGTCTTGGTCTCCGGCCGCGCCTCGTAGGTCCGGCCGACCTCAGCGTAGAGGTCCCAGCAGAGGTACGCGAACCCCTTGGCGTTCGCGGGTTGGCCGGGAAGCCGCGCCTCCGCGATCGCGGTCCGGGCCTCCGCCTCCGTCCGGACTCCGCCGATGTGCAGCAGGCCGGCGACGACGTCGGCCACCTGCACCCCCGTGTCGTCCAGGTAGTTCTGCACCTCGACCTCTCCGCCGAGGTAACGCAGCGTCCGGACGAGGACGTCGCCGAGCACCGCGTTGCGCAGGTGGCCGATGTGAGCCGCCTTGTTGGGATTGATGTTCGTGTGCTCGACGACCGTCTTCCCGGCCCGGGGCGACGGCGCGACGGGACTCTCTGCGAGGGACGCCGCGAAGGCCTCCCGGTCGAGAGACGCGTTCAGGTATCCGCCGCCCTCGACGCGCAGAGAGGCCACTCCCCGCGGCGGCTCCACCGCGGCAGCGAGCTCGGCTGCGATCGCGCGCGGCGCCTTCTTCAGGGCCCTGGCGAGATCGAAGGCCACCGGGGAGGCCAGGTCTCCGAGGGACGCCTTCGGCGGCCGCTCGAGCACGACGCGCTCGAGAGCGACGCCGTAGAGGCGTCGGATCGCGTCTTCGAGCGCTCGCGCGAGCGACCCCCGCAGGGCTTCGAGCGTCGGGGTCTCCGGCATGGGCGCAGCAGTATACGGGGAAGGAAGCCCGGGCTCGTCCCTTCGTCTAAGATCTCCGGGTGAGCGATACCGTCGTCCGTTCCATCTCGATTGAGGCGAGCGCCGCCGACGCCTTCGACGCGTTCACGCGCGTGTCGGATCTTCTTTCCTGGTGGTGCGAGGGCGCGCTCGTGGGCCTGCGCCCCGGCGGCAACTGGGCGATCGGATTCACGGACCAGCGCGGCCGCACGGAGGCGACCGTGCTCGGAAAGATCGCGGAGCTCGAGATCGGCCGGCGGCTCGTCGTGCGCGACATCTCCTACGAGCCGGCGGCGGGGGACCCCCTCGAGGGACTCGGGATGGTGCTCGACTTCGCGCCGCGCGGATCCGCGGCCTGCGACGTCACCGTGGAGTTCCGCGTGCCCGACTCCGGCCCGGCGTACGACCGCTACCGGGGGGAGGTCGGGTCCGGCTGGGAGTCGAGCCTCGAGGACCTCAAGGCCTACCTCGAAGGCCCGAGGGAGCGGCGCATCCTGATGGAAGCGGGCCTGCCCGAGAATTGATCGGTACAATGCCGTTCGTGCCTCCCGATCCCGCGGTCTGCGGTTCCTGCGAGGGCTCCGGCTGGATCCTCGAGCACGTGGACGGCCGCAAGCTCGCCCGCTCGTGCGCCTGCCGCGACGGACTGCTGCGGTCCGAGCGGCTCGCCGCGGCGGAGATCCCCGAGCGATACCGCGTCTGTAATTTCTCGAACTTCTCCGACACCAATGCCTCGCTGAAGAAGGCGAAGAACGTGGCCCGCGAGTTCGTCGACACGTATCCGGCCGTCGACGCGGGACTCCTTCTTCTCGGGCCCTCCGGACGCGGGAAGACGCATCTCGCGTGCGCGATCCTGTCGGAGCTCGTCGCGCGAAAGGGCGTGCCCGGGCTCTACGGGGACTTCTCGGACCTGCTGATGAAGATCCAGACGAGCTTCCGGCCCGACGCGGACCTGTCGAAGGAGTCGATCCTCCAGCCGTACGCCGAAGTGGAACTTCTCGTCTTGGACGAGCTCGGAGCTTCGAAGCCGCACCCCTGGGTGCTCGATGTGCTCTACAACCTGTTGAACACGCGCTACAACCGCAAGAAGATCACCATCATGACCTCGAACTTCGAGGACGAGCCGGACGCCGCGTCGGGCGAGCGCGACCGCCTCGAGGACCGAGTCGGCAGCCGCATTCGCAGCCGGCTGTTCGAGATGTGCGTCACGCTCACGATGCGCGGCGACGACTTCCGTCGGACCAATCTCCAGGGGCAGATCCGATCCCGCTTCTGAAGCGCCCCCTCTTCCCGTCTCTCTTCCGCGCGCTCCCGGCCGCCGCGGCGCTCGTGTCGGCGCTCTCCTGCGCGCCCGAGACGCCGCCTCCGCAGGGCGCGCCGGACGCCGGGCCTGTCGCGCCCCCGCCGGCAGCGTCGGCTTCGGCTTCCGTTTCGGGACGTCCGGCGGGACCGCGGTCGGCGCCCGGAGCCGCGGTCGCCGCCCCCGCCGACCCGGCGCCCTCCGGCACGCTCTACCGCGTCGGGTTGAAGAGCGACCTCCCCGAAGTGGCGTACGGCCCGCCCGGCCGCCGCTGGATCGTCGTCTCGGCCGGCCGCGGGCAGGCGCTGCGCGGGCCTCTCCGCTTCCGGCCGGAGGGCCGCCGTGCCGTATCGTTCCAGGTCCAGGCCGGAGCCTATTCCCAGGAAGAGCCGGCTCGCGCTCTGGTCGACCGCCTCTCCGCCGAGCTCCACACGAACGGCACGGTCGCCTTCTCGGCCGACCGGGGCGTCTACCGCGCCCTCCTGGGCAGCTTTCCCGATCGGGCGGCGGCCGACGCCTTCGCGGCGACCGTGCGCGCGTCGGGACAGGACGCGTTTCCCGTCGAAGGGAGCGCGGCGGCGGAGCCGGCGAGCGCGGCCGTATCCATCACGGCGGAGGACGGGGGCGTGCGGCGGCTCGCCTCTCCCGTCGGCATCTACGCCGCCGACGCGGCCGACGGCCCCGTCCTCTGGGAGACGCGACCCTACCGGGGAAGCCTCCTCGTGTCCGTCAACACGCGCGGCACCTTGAACGTCGTCAACCGCGTCGACCTCGAGGAATACCTCTACGGCGTCGTGCCCGCCGAGATGGGTCCGAAGCGGTTCGACGAGCTCGAGGGTCTGAAGGCGCAGGCGGTGGCGGCGCGCACTTACGCGCTCGCCCACAGGGGGCAGTTCGAGAGCGAAGGCTACGACCTCTGCGCGACGCCCAAGTGCCAGGTCTACGCGGGCCTCTCGGCCGAGGACCCGCTCTCGACCGCCGCGGTCGACGCGACGCGCGGCCTCGCGCTCGGATTCGACGGGCGGTTCGCCGATGCGCTCTTCGTCTCCACCTGCGGCGGCCGCACCGAGAACGTCGAGAACGTGTTCGGGGAGACGCCCGTCCCGTATCTCGTCTCCGTCGAATGCGGAGAGCTCTCGACCACGCCGCTCCCCGGGGCGCCCCTCGACCGGCGGAGCGCGCCTCGCGAGCGGACGGGGCTCGAATGGCGGGGCTACGTCCTCGCGCACGCCGCGCCCCGGCGCCGGGCAACGCGCGCCGCCTCTCTCGCGCTCGCGCAGGGCTGGGCGGGAGTGGCGCCCGAAGGTCAGCCGCCCTCCTCCCTCGCGCCCGCCGGGGTGTACCCGTCGATCCTGACAGCGTTCGCCCTCGCGCCCGCGCGGGGGGTGCATGTGACGCCGCGGGACGAGGCGTACTACTCCGAGGCGCCGCCGGCGAGCGGCCGCCTCGTCGGGCCCGCGCGCGACGCCTACGATTTCCTCGTCCGATTCCGCGTGGGCGCCGGCGAATCGCTTCCTTCACCGGACCGGACGTTGAATGAGGAGGAGTACGGCGGTCTCCTCTTCTCCGCGGCGCTTCGCCTGGGCGGCGTCGCGGAAGGCGCCGGGAAATTTCTACGCCGCGAAGGGCAAAACGTCTGGGTCAAGACGGCAGAGGGACGCCAGGGGCTCGGTGTCGATCCGGAGCTTCCCCTCGCCCGCCGCATCGGCGACCGGTGGCTCGCGGCCTCCGCTCTGACGCTCCGGTCGGGGGACCGGCTGCGGTGGTGGAAGCGGGGCGCGCAGCTCATCGCTCTGTGGGTGGAGCTCGACCCCGCCGGACCGACCTTCGAGCGCGAATCGTCCTGGACGGAGTGGGTCCGCCGCGTCTCGGGCAAGGAGCTCGCGCGGCGGATGGCGGCGCGTGTCGCCGGGACGGAGGTCCGGGAGATCGCCGTCCTGCGCCGCAGCTCCGCCGGCCGCGTCGCCGAGATCCAGGTCACGACGGACGCGAGTCTGGTCGTGCTGAAGCGCTTCGACCTGCGGCAGGCGCTGGAGCTTCCCGAGCTGCTCTTCTCCGTCCAGCGGGTTCGGGGCGCCCAGGGAGAGATCGAGTTCGTCTTCCTCGGCCGCGGATGGGGGCACGGCGTGGGCCTCTGCCAGAACGGCGCCTACGGCATGGCCCTCGCCGGCTCCACCTACGACCGGATCCTCCAGCACTACTACTCGGGTATTCAGATCGTTCCCGCCTCGACGCTGACGGCCGGTCCGCCATCCACCCGGTAGGACCGGTCGGGCCGTTGCCGGCCCGACCGACCCCGGGCTTCATTCCAACCGACCCCGGGATCCATTCCGGTTGACGGCTAGGGGAACGTCACCGGGCATCCGATGAACGCGTTGATGTCCTGGATCGGGGCAAAGGGCGTGTCGAGAGGGTTGACGTAGGTCTTCACGTCGCCCGACTGCATGTCGGTGACGGTCAGAGTCACCTCGACATTGGTCATGCCTCCGGCGAAGAACCAGTACCGATTGTTGAAAGAGCAGCCGCGGACGATCTTCGCGAAGACCTCGACGTTGTCGGAGCTGAAGAACCAGAAATGAGCGGTCGAGTCGGTCAGCGCGACCGGGTTGGCGACCCCGGAGGCGGTGGCCGTGCGCCAGGTGGCCTTCACCTGGAAGCGTCCGCCGGAGAGACACACCGTGTTCGAGCCGGGAGCGCAGGGCACGGGGGGAATCAGGCTTCCGAGGGCGATCCTGCGGATGAGACCCGTCGCGAACTCCGTGACGAGGACCTCACGGGTCGCGCGGTCGAAGGCCATGCTCGTCGGCGTGATCAGGGGAGCCGCCGCGACGGCCGGATTCGCGGACGCGGAGTTGAAGTAGAGGAGCCGGCCGGGCTCGCCCGCCGACTGGTTGGTGCTGAATTCGAGCACGAGATATTGATCGGGGGCGCCCGTCACAGGCAGCACATCGATCGCCGAGTTCAGGCCTCTCAGGATCTGCTGGCTCGCTCCGGTGACCGGATTGACCCGCCGCACCTCCGACAGACCGGGAACGAACGGAAACCCCGTCAGGAACGAGACCAGAAACTGGCCGTCGGCCTGCCGGATGCTGTCGGGAACCGGATCGACGACGGGCGGCGGCGGCGTCGGATTCGCCAGCGGCGCGAAGGACGCGATCGTCTGATAGGTCCCGTTCGTGGGATCGACGCTCTGGATCCCGTTCAGACTGGCATCCACCACGTAGAGTCGAGTCCCCAGGGCCTGGATGCCGAACGGGTTCGATGAGCGGGGCCCGACGAGGTCGGGAAAGTCGACGAGCAAGGAGACCTGCAGAGTCTCGGCCGCGGGATTGTTGATCGAGAGGACCGCTCCCGACTTCAGGGCGGCGTGCTGCGCCGGCGTCAGGACGAAGTTCCCGAAGGTGGAATCGATCGTCGAGCTTCCGCCGAAGTGCAGCTTCAGGACCGAGCTCAAGATGGGCGACGACAGATTCGGGTTCGCGACCTCGGAGCCGGGCGAGGTGCCGGGCAGGCTCTCGTCACCCGCTCCGATCGTCAGAAACCAGTCGCCTCCGAGGGTGTCGATTCCGGACGGGCCGGAGGGGGCGTTTTCGCCCACCGCCGTGAGACCGGAGGGAAGGCCGTCCAGGATGGTGACGCGAGTCCCATTCGGGAACACGCGGGAGAGCCGGCCCGTGTTGGGGCCGGTCCCCGCCTCGGCGATGAGGAAATTTCCGCCCGTCGTCGTCGAGATCTTCATCGGAGACTTGAAGCCGGAGGCGAAGACGGTGATCGGCTGGGCGGCGGCGGGACCCGTGAGAGAGAGCGAGGCGATACCGATGGCGATCGAACCGAGAATTCCCCGGGACTTTCCTGGATTCATTTGCACCTCCTCGATCGAATCAAAAGACTCTACCGGGCGGGCGGGCCCCGTCCCGGGTGTGTAGCCGAACGTCCCACAAGAGGGGCGCGGCCGCAAGGCCGGCCGGGGGGCGCCTGCCGGTCCACGGGAGTTTTGCGGACGGCGGACGACCGATACAATAGACCCGGTGAGCACGACCCAGGTTGCCGAGCGGGATGCCATCGTCTCGACCGTACGCGAATTCGCGGACGCGGAGATCCGCCCCCACGTCATGGAGTGGGACGAGGCGCAGCACTTCCCGGTGGAGGTGTTCCGAAAGCTGGGGGAGCTCGGCTTCCTCGGTGTTCTCGTCCCCGAGGAGTACGGCGGCACGGCGCTGACTTACGGCGACTACGCGGCGATCGTCGAAGAGCTCGCCGCCGTCGACGGCTCGATCGCGCTGTCTCTCGCCGCGCACAATTCGCTCGGCTCGAACCACATCTTCCAGTTCGGCACGGAAGCGCAGCGGCGCCGCTACATGCCGAAGCTCGCATCGGGGCAATGGCTCGCCGCCTGGGGGCTCACGGAAGCCGAAGCGGGCTCCGACGCGGGCGGGACGAAGACGACGGCCGTCCGCTCGGGCGACCACTGGGTGCTGAACGGGTCGAAGAACTTCATCACCAACGCCTCCGTCGGTCAGGTCGCCGTCCTGATGGCGGTCACCGACCGCTCCGCCGGCCGGCATGGGATCACGGCGTTCGTCGTCGAGCTCGACAACCCGGGGATCCGCGTCGGCAAGAAGGAAAACAAGCTCGGGATGCGCGCATCGGACACCTGCACTCTCGTCATGGAGGACTGCCGCGTGCCCGCGGACAGCCTGCTCGGCTCCGAGGGCAGCGGATTCGTCGACTCGATGAAGATTCTGGACGGCGGCCGGATCTCGATCGCCGCCCTCTCGGTTGGCATCGCGCGGGGAGCCTACGAGGCCGCCCTCAAGTACTCGCAGCAGCGGCGCCAGTTCGGCCGGCCGATCTCCGACTTCGAGGCAATCCAGTTCTACCTCGCCGACATGGCGACGGAGATCGACGCCGCGCGGCTCCTGACCGTTCGCGCGGCCGCGTCGAAAGACGCCGGCCAGGAGGTCACACGCTTCTCGGCGCAGGCGAAGCTCTACGCCTCGGAGGTCGCGGTGCGCGCGACCGAGAAGGCGGTCCAGATCTACGGCGGATACGGGTTCATCAAGGATTTTCCGGTCGAGAAGTTCTACCGGGACGTGAAGCTGTGCACGATCGGCGAAGGCACGAGCGAGATCCAGCGGCTCGTGATCGCCCGGAGCCTGCTGTCCTCGTAGTCGCGCCGGAGCGTCCGCGGTCCGCGGCGTCCGCGAGCGCGAAGTCACGACGGGAACCGTGAGCGGCCCCGTGCCCCTCGCCGCGATCGTCGAAGGCGTGCTGGCGGCCAACCCGCGCCGGATCGGCCAGGCGATCTCCGCGATGGAGACGCAAGGCGGGGCGCCCGAGCTCTCCGCGGCGCTCTTTGCCCGGACGGGCCGGGCGCGGGTGCTCGGCATAACCGGACCGCCGGGAGCGGGGAAGTCCACCCTCGTGCAGCGGCTCGCGCAGAGCTACCGCGCCGCAGGACTCCGGGTCGGCGTCGTCGCCGTCGATCCGTCGTCGCCCTTCACGGGCGGCGCGATCCTGGGCGACCGGATCCGGATGTCGGAGATCTACACGGATCCCGGTGTCTTCATCCGGTCCATGGCGACCCGGGGGAGCCTCGGCGGCCTCGCGCGCGCGACCTCCGACGCCGTGGACGTTCTCGACGCCGCCGGGTACGACGTCGTCGTCATCGAGACGGTCGGAGTGGGGCAGGGCGAGGTCGACATCGTGCGGGCCGCGGAATCGACGGTCGTCGTGCTGCCGCCCGGTCTCGGCGACGACATCCAGGCCATCAAGGCGGGCATCCTGGAGATCGCGGACGTCTTCGTCGTCAACAAGTCGGACCGCGAGGGCGCCGCGCGCGTCGAGGCGGAGCTCGCGATGATGCTCGACCTGTCGCCCGGAAGCGGCTGGAGGCCTCCCATCGTCCGGACGGTTGCGACGGCGAATCGCGGCGTCGACGAAACCGTCGCCGCGATCGCCGCTCACGCGAAGTTCCTTCTCGAGGGCGACGAGGGGGTGCGGCGGGCCCGGCGGCGAGCGTCGGCGCGCCTCCTCGCCCTTCTCGACGAGCGATTTCGCGCCGCCGTGCGGGCTTCGGAGCCGTCGGGGGAGGGACTGTCGGAGGCCGCGGAACGCGTCGCCTCGCGCCGCGAGGACCCCTATTCGGCCGCCGCCCGTCTCTTTGCGCGCATCGTCGCGGTTCCGGGAACCGAAAGGCTTCCGGGCGCGCCGGGCGGGAAGGCATAATCCGGCGATGCTCGCGTGGAAGATCGATCACATCGGAGTGGCCGTCGTCTCGATCGATGACGCCCTGGGGATCTACGGGGCGCTCGGACTCGCCGAGGAGCACCGGGAAGAAGTGCCCTCGCAGAAGGTTCGGACGTCCTTCCTGCCGGTGGGCGAGAGCCGCATCGAGCTTCTCGAGCCGACGGCGGAGGACTCGCCGGTCGCGAAGTTCCTCGTCAAGCGCGGCCCTGGCGTCCACCACGTCTGCTTCTCGGTCGAGGACATCGACGCGGCGCTGGAACTCCTTTCGGCGCGCGGCTTCCGGCTCCTGAACCGGACCGCCGTTGCCGGCGCCGACGGGAAGCGGATCGCGTTTCTCCATCCCGACGCGGGAAACGGCCTCTTGATCGAGCTCTCCGAATCCGCCCGGGTCCCCGAGGCCGCGCGATGAAGCCCGGCGACTTCGTCCTCGTTCAGCTCGTCAATCCGCGGGAGAAGTTCTGGGGCCTCCTGCGCGAGCGCGACGCCACGGGAGTCGTCGTGCGCGGCCTGACGCTCGACGGCTTCGAAGGATGGGTCCGGGAGATCGTGCACAAGGAGCCGCTCACGTTCTTCCCGGCGACGGTCTTTTTCCCGCTGCACCGCGTCGAGCGGATCTTCGCGGACGAGCCCGCCGGCGAGCTGCCCTCGTTTGCGGACCGCTTTCAGCGCGCCGTCGGCGAGGACGCCCGGTATCACCTGACGCCCATTCCGGACACCCTCGAAGGCAGCTAGTCCTTCTGAGACCGATCGATGGGCATCCTCGCGCCCGCTTCGAGCCCTGAGGCCGCCCCACTCCCTCCGGGCCCCCTGGCGCTCGCCGCCGAGGCGCGGGTCTGGGCGGCCGGCCGGTCCTGGCTCTGGCGCGCGCCGCTCGTCCTCTATTTCGCCTGGTCGGGGTTGCACCGGTTCTCCGATCCTCTTCGCGGCGACTTCTTCTCGGGCGCGACGCTCGGCGTGCACGAACTCGGGCACGTGCTGCTCTTCTGGGCCGGGACATTCCTGGCGATCGCGGGCGGCAGCCTCGCCCAGGTGGCGGCGCCGCTCGCGGCCGCGGCCATCTTCCACCGGCAGCGGGACTGGTTCGGCGTCACCGTCGCCGGCGCGTGGCTCGCGTCCTCCCTCTTCGGCCTCGCCGCCTACGTCGGCGACGCGCGCGCCCGGGAGCTGCCGCTCGTCGGCCTCACGTCCGACCCCGTGCACGACTGGAACTGGATCCTGGGCCGGCTCGGGCTCCTGACCTGGGATCACGCCCTGGCGAGCGCTCTCCGGTTCGTCTCGTTCGCCGTCTGGGTCGCGGCGGTCGCCGCGGGGGCCTGGCTGTGCCTGGAGATGGAGCGGTCGCGCCGGAGGAGGGTCAGGCCCGGAACTCGTCCGGCTCCCAGTTCTTGATCCGCCTCTTGATCTCGTCCCGGTTGACGATGTTGTTCGTCAGGACCTCCCGGAAGAGGTCCGCCATCTCCCCGTCGCTCGCGAAGCGGAGCGCGACGACCTGGTCGCGGCTCAGCTCCCCGATGCGCCCGCGCAGGTCGGGGGGGAGCAGATTCTCGAGCCGCGTCCGCATCTCGGCCCGGATGACCCGGTCCTGAACGGACAGCGCGAAGACTCGGGACCAGTAGAGAACGGCGACGAGAGCGAGCGAGACGGCGAAGGCGAGACCGGTGGACCAGGATGGGACCCGAACGAGCCGGACGAGCGCATCGATGGCGTTGACGATGAAGATCGCGAACGCGACGATGTGGTAGAGCGGGATGAACCGCCGGTGATTCTGGTAGTTCTGAGGGGCCTTCACGCGCATGGCGGCGGGAGGCGTCAGAGCACGACGTTCTGGATGTAGAAGTCCGCGATGGGGATGTTCCCGTTCACGAGGAGGCGCGCCTGATCGGAGTTGAGCTCCAGCGTTCCTCCGGACTCGCCGCCCGACGTCGTGAGCACCACGTCGACGGTCACGCTCGTGCCCCGGTTGCCGAGGTCGGCGAGCGCGCGGGCGGCCGCCGAGATGGTGTTGAAAACGGCCTCTTCGGTGTTCGTCGTGGCAAGAAATCGGATCCGGCCCCGCGTGTTCGTCAGGCGGTACTGGCTGATGCCGGCCCCGTCCAGGACCTTCCGGAACGCCTGGTCGACCTGGGTGTCGACCTGCTGCTGCTGGGCGGCCGCGGCCTCCGGCCCGGTGCGCGATGACGGGGCTTCGAGCTTCACCTTCCGGCGCCGGATGATGTCCTGGAGGCTCACCGTGGCGTTCGGCGTGACGACCGGAACCTCGGACGACTTCTCGCTGCCGGGCTCGATGACCAGCACGTTGCCCGGGTTGTCCTTGTTGTACTTGTCGGTGCCCGGGATGTCGACCTGATCGAGGTCGACGCTCGTGACCGTCCCGTTCTCCAGGGTGATGATCGCCTTCTTCCCGCGCACTTCGTACTTCGTCCGCGCGAAGAGGATCGAGCCGTCCTTCAACTTGACGTTGTAGGCGAAGAGGGGGGCCGCGGTCAGAAGAAGGGCGACGAGCGAAGTGAGGGCTGTCCGTTTCATGCGGCAGTGCCTTTCCGGCGAGTTTGACACCGTGGATCCAGCCCATGATGATAGCACCCGATGCTCATCGTCATGGACGCGGCGGCCAGCGCGGAGGATGTCCGGCGGGTCGTCGACACCGTCCAGGGGCTGGGCCTGCAGGCGCATCCGATCCCCGGCGCCCAGCGCACCGCGATCGGCATCACGGGCAACCGCGGCACCGTCGAGGCGGGGGCGTTCGAGAACCTCCCCGGCGTCGCCGAGGTCATCCCGGTTTCCGCTCCCTACAAGCTCGTGTCCCGCGAAGCCAAGCGCGAGGACACCGTGGTCTCGGTGGGAGGCGTCCCCGTCGGGGGGCGAGCCCTCGCGATCGTGGCGGGGCCCTGCGCGGTGGAATCGGAGGAGCAGGCTCTCGAGGTCGGCCGGCTGGTTCGGGACGCGGGCGCGAACCTCTACCGGGGCGGCGCCTACAAGCCGCGCACCTCGCCTTACTCCTTCCAGGGACTCGGCCTCGAGGGTTTGAAGATCCTGAAGAAGGTGCGGGAGGAGACGGGGCTTCCGATCATCACGGAAGTGCTCGACACCGAGACCGCGGAGCTCGTGTCCGAGTACGCCGATTGTCTCCAGATCGGCGCGCGCAACATGCAGAATTTCTCACTGCTGAAGAAGGTCGGGCGGATGCGCAAGCCGGTCCTTCTCAAGAGAGGGATGTCCGCGACGCTCGAGGAGCTCCTCCTTTCGGCCGAGTACCTCCTCGCCGAAGGAAACTACGAGGTCATCCTCTGCGAACGCGGCGTGCGAACGTTCGCGGACCACACCCGCAACACGCTCGATCTCGCGGCGATCCCGTACGTCCGACGCATCTCGCACCTGCCGATCGTCGTCGATCCTTCTCACGGCACCGGCAAGCGCGCGAAAGTCCTCCCCCTGTCGCGCGCGGCGGTGGCGGTTGGCGCGGACGGGCTCTTGATCGAGGTGCACGCGCATCCGGAGGCCGCTCTCTCGGATGGTCCGCAGGCCCTTCTTCCCGGCATGTTCGCCGATCTCATGCGCGAGGTCCGGCTGCTCGCCCCCGTCGTCGGGAGGACCGCTTGAAGGGGCTTCTCGTTCTCGAGGACGGGAGCGTCTGGCACGGCGAGGCCGTCGGGCATTCCGGGACAGCGTTCGGCGAGATCGTCTTCAACACGTCGATGACGGGCTATCAGGAGGTCCTCACCGATCCCTCCTACGCGGGCCAGATCGTGGTGATGACCGCCGCCCACATCGGCAACTACGGCGTGCGCGACGAGGAGTCCGAGTCGGGGAAAGTCCACGCCGCGGGCTTCATCGCGCGGGATTTCCCCGGACGCTGGAGCGGCACGGGCGGCGAGCAGAGCCTCGGCGACTACCTGGCGCGCTCCGGAGTGACCGGACTGCACGGCCTGGACACGCGGGCGCTCGTCCGGCGCATCCGGACGGAAGGCGCGATGCGCGCCGGCCTCTCCACTCTGATCGAGGATCCCGAGGAGCTCCACCGGCTCGTGCTTGCGTCTCCGCCGATGATCGGCAGCGACCTCGCCCTCTCGGTGTCTCCGAGCGAGACGTCCGAGTTCCCGGCGGAAGACGAGGAGCTCCACGTCGCCGCGATCGACTACGGGATGAAGCGCAACATCGTCCGGCTCTTGAACGCCAACCGCTGCCGCGTCACCGTGTTTCCCGCCTCGGCGACGTCGGATCAGATCCTCGCGGCGGATCCGGACGGCATCTTCCTGTCGAACGGACCCGGCGACCCCGCCGCCCTCGCGGGACCGATCCGCACGATCGAGAAGCTCGTTCCCCGGCGCCCCATCTTCGGGATCTGCCTCGGCCACCAGCTTCTCGGGCACGCACTCGGGGGGCGAACGTTCAAGCTCAAGTTCGGGCATCGCGGCGCCAACCATCCGGTCTCGGACCTTCGCACGGGCGCCGTCTCGATCACGTCGCAGAACCACGGGTTCTCGGTGGACGAGGCGCATCTGCCGGCGGACGTTGTCGCCACGCACCGCAACTTGAACGACGGCACCCTGGAGGGCTTCCGCCACCGCACCCTGCCGATCCTCGCGGCGCAGTTCCATCCGGAAGCCGCCCCGGGGCCTCACGAATCGCACGGCCTCTTCCGGGAGTTCGTCCGCTCGATGCGCGCGAGAGCGGAGGAGGAGCCGGCGAGGAGCGGCGGCTCCGCTGCGCACCCGGAAGCCCCCCGCCGGGCGAGAGGCGGGCGAGAGGCTTCGGCGTCCGGCGCGCGTCCGCCGGACGGCGGCTAGTTGCCGCTGGAGCTCGAGGTCGCGCTCGCTTACCTGCGCGCGCGACCCTCCCGGCTCGTCTCGTCCGTCTCGCTTCTCTCGATCGCCGGCATCGCCCTCGGTGTCGCCGCGCTCGTCGTCGCGATGGGGCTCCTGTCGGGCTACCGGACGGAAATCCGCGAAAAACTGATCGGCGCCAACGCCGAAGTCGTCGTCTTCCCCCTGCCTCTTCCCGGCGGCGGATATCCGGACACCGACGGGGCGGAGCGGCGCATCCTGGCCGTGCCGCGCGTGCGGGCGGTCGCTCCCGTCATCTATCAGCCGGGAGTCGCCTCCTCGGCGGGCACGCCGGACGGCACGGACGCGGTCTTAAAGGGCGTCGATCCCGCCCGCGAGCGCGCCGTCTCCCAGCTCGCGCTCTATCTCCCCGAGGCCGAGAAGGTCCTGACGCGCGGGGGAGCGGGGACGCCGCCGGGCGTGGCGATCGGCGCGGAGCTCGCACGGCGTCTGGACGTCCGGGTCGGCGACGCGATCACCCTCGCCGTTCCGGATCGATCCCGCGGCGAGGCGCCCCGACCCGCCCCCCGGTTCGGACAGTTTCGCGTCGGAAGGATTTTCCGCACGAACTTCGCGGAATACGACTCCGAGTGGGTGTTTCTCGACCGCATGGCTCTGCGCGCTCTCTGCCGCCTGGACGCCGCCGCGGACGTCCTCGAGGTGAAGCTCGACACGATCGAAGCCACCGACGCGGCGGCGCGCTCGGTCCAGGCTGCGGCGGGCCGCGGGTTCTCGGTCAGCGACTGGCGCTCGATGAACGGCGGGCTCTTTTCCGCGCTCGCACTCCAGCAGACGACCCTGTTCCTCGTCATCGGCCTCATCGTCGCCGTTTCGACGTTCAACGTCGTCGCGACGCTCGTCATGACGGTGCAGGAGAAAAAGCGAGACATCGGCGTTCTTTCGACCCTCGGCGCGGAGCCGCGTTTCTTCTCCCGGGTCTTCGTCTGGCTGGGGGCGCTGCTCGGGGGGAGCGGCGTCGTGGCCGGGATCCTCTTCGGGGCCATGATCTGCGCCGCGGCGACACGCTTCCGGCTGCTCTCGTTTCCGCCGGGTGTCGCGGAGATCTATTTCGTCTCCTTCATCCCGTTTCTCGTGCGGGCGTCGGACATCGCCGCCATCGTGGGATTCGCCGCGCTGGCGATCTTCGTCGCCTCGTGGATTCCGGCCCGCAGGGCGGGCCGCGTCGACATCGCCGAGGCCCTGCGCTACGAGTGACCGGCTGCGCCCGCCGGGGTCTATAATCCGCACGTTCCGCAGAGCCTCGAAACGCACACATCGGAGGCGCACATGCCCAGGAACCTCGCCAAGTCCCTCGTCACGGCCCTGTCGGTCTTCGCGCTCGCTTTGCCGCTCGCGGCCGAGTGCGGCGACTGGCAATGGCAGAACCCGAGTCCGCAGGGAAACCGCCTCGCCGGCATCGCCTTCGGGCGCGGGAGCTTCGTCGCCGTGGGCGCGGCGGGCACCATCCTGACGAGCCCGGACGGGGCTTCGTGGACGGCCCGGGTTTCCAACACGAGCGCGGATCTCGAATCGGTCGCCTGGAACGGCTCTTCCTTCGCCGCCGTCGGTGCGGGCGGCTCCGCCCTGACGAGCGCGGACGGCGTCGCCTGGGTCTCCCACGCCGTCGGCACGTCGGACACGCTCCGCCGCGTCACGTGGGCCGGCTCTCAGTTCGCGGCCGTCGGTGACGCCGGCGCCGTCGCGACGAGCGCGGAGGGCGCCTTCTGGGTCACCCATTCGTCCGGCACCTCGAAAACGCTGCGGGACATCGCCTGGAGCGGTAGCCGCTTCGTCGCGGTCGGGGACATCGGAGCGCTCGTCGTGAGCGCGGACGGGGCCTCGTGGACGGCCGCCGCTTTCGACACGCGCGACACCCTCTCCTCGGTCGCCTGGAACGGATCCTCCTTCGTGGTGGGCTCCACCGGCTTTCTCGCCTCGGCGGGCGTCCTGCGCAGCGCGGACGGCATGAGCTGGACGAGCGATTCGCTGGGCCTGGCTCTGCCCATGCGGTCCATCCAGCGGACGGCTTCGGGCCTTCTCGGGGTCGGCGAGGCCGGGACCGTGTTCTCGAGCGCGGACGGCCGCCAGTGGAGCCACACGACGTCGGTGACGACGAGCGATTTGAACGCCGTCGGGACCGACGGGTCGACCTTCGTCGCCGTGGGCGCTCGGGGAACGATCATCACCAGCCGCGACGGCCTCGCCTGGACGGCGCGCACCCCCGGATTTCGCGAGGGGGTCAACGCCATCGCCTTCGACGGAAGACAGTACGTCGCGGCGGGCGTGTTCGGCACGATCCTGACGAGCCCCGACGGCTCCGCGTGGACCTTCCGCGGCCAGATGGGCGACAAGCATTTCTACGGCGTCGCGGGCAACGGGCAGCGCTGGGTGGCGGTCGGCGAGAAGGGAGCCCTGCTGACGAGCGAGGACGGCGTCGCCTGGACGGCGCGCACCTCCCCGATCGGCGGCGCGTTCATGGACGTTCTCTGGGACGGCAGCCGCTTCATGACCATCGGATACGGCGGCAACGTCCAGACGAGCGCGGATGGAATCAGCTGGGAGTCGCAGGGCCAGACCGAGGGCACGGCGTACGGAATCTCCTTCGGCGGGTCCCGCTACGTGGCGTTCGGCGGAGACGGATCCCGCGAGATCTTCACGAGCCCCGACGGGCGCGACTGGACCACGCGGTACACCCGCTCGGGGGGCAGCTTGAACGGCGCGGCGTGGAGCGGAGCGCGCTGGGTCGCCGTCGGCGACGCGGGACGCATCCTGACGAGCGCGGACGGCGTTTCCTGGGAAGAGCGCGGCGCGGGAACGCAGAAGACCCTCACGGGGGTTGCCTGGACGGGATCGCGCTTCGTCGCCGTCGGCGAGGGCGGAGTCCGCTTCGAGAGCCTGGACGGCCTGTCCTGGAACGCCTCGCTCGCTCAGACCGACAACGATCTCTACCGTGTGCGCCTCCTGGGCGACTCGCTCTTCGCCGTCGGCCGCTACGGGACGATCCTCCGCGCGAGCTGTGGAGCCGAGCGCTCCGTCGGACCTCCGGCGGCGGCCCGCCCGAGCACCCACCGCGTCCGGGAGCAGGCGCCCCGGCCGGTCTCCTGATCGCCGGCGCGAGCCGGGCCGGACGCGGCATTCGGGCCGCCGCGTCCGGCGTTTTCCGCGATAGACTTCGCGCCCGCCCGATGAGACCTGAGACCGAATCCGCCGGCCCGGGCGGCGCCTGATGCCGAAGCGGACCGACATCCAGTCGATCCTCGTCATCGGTTCCGGCCCCATCGTCATCGGTCAGGCCTGCGAATTCGACTACTCCGGGACGCAGGCCGTCCGCGCGCTGCGGCGCGAGGGGTACCGGGTGATCCTGGTCAACTCCAACCCGGCGACGATCATGACCGACCCGGAGATCGCCGACGCGACGTACGTCGAGCCGCTGACTCCGGATTTCCTAGAGATGATCGTCGAGAAAGAGCGCCCCGACGCGATCCTCCCGACGGTCGGCGGACAGACGGCCTTGAACCTCGCCCTGGCGCTCGCGGACCGGGGCATCCTCGACAAGTGGAGCGTGAAGCTGATCGGGGCGAACGAGCAGGCCGTCCGCCTCGCCGAGGACCGGGAGCTCTTCAAGCAGGCGATGATCGAGATCGGCGCTCAGGTCCCCCGGTCGGGAACCGCGCGCACCCTCGAGGAAGCGGAAGAGATCGTGGCGAGGATCGGTCTGCCCGTCGTCATCCGCCCGTCGTTCACGCTCGGCGGATCGGGCGGGGGATGGGCGCGCTCTCCCGAGGAGTTCCGGCGCAACGTGGCGTTCGGCCTCTCCGAGTCGCCGGCGACCGAGGTCCTGATCGAAGAGTCGGTCGAGGGTTGGAAGGAGTTCGAGCTCGAGGTGATGCGCGACACGGCCGACAACGTGATCATCATCTGCTCGATCGAGAACTTCGACGCGATGGGCGTCCACACCGGCGACTCGATCACCGTGGCGCCCCAGATGACGCTCTCGGACCGCCAGTACCAGGACATGCGGGACGAGGCGATCGCCGTGATCCGGAAAGTCGGCGTGGACACGGGAGGATCGAACATCCAGTTCGCCGTGGAGCCCGCGACCGGGCGGCGCGTCGTCATCGAGATGAACCCGCGCGTCTCGCGCTCCTCGGCGCTCGCCTCGAAGGCGACCGGTTTCCCGATCGCGAAGATCGCCGCGCTCCTCGCGGTCGGCTACCGACTGGACGAGATCCCGAACGACATCACGAAGAAGACGCCCGCCTGCTTCGAGCCGTCGCTCGATTACGTGGTCGTCAAGATCCCCCGGTGGACCTTCGAGAAGTTCCCCCGGGCGGACCCCACTCTATCGATCCAGATGAAGTCCGTCGGCGAGGCCATGGCGATCGGACGGACGTTCGCCGAGGCGCTCGGGAAGGCGATCCGCTCGCTCGAGATCGGCCGCGACGGCCTGGACGACGGGCAGGATCCGATCCCGGACGAGGAGCTCCTGTCGAAGCTCGCGGTGCCGACCTGGGAGCGCCTCTTCCACCTGCGGCGCGCCTTCGTGGCGGGGATGACGCTCGAGGAGATCGCGGACGCGACGCGCATCGACCCGTGGTTTCTCGACGCGGTGCGCCGGATGGTCGAGTGCGAGCGGGCCCTCGCCGGTCGCCGGGTCGAGAAGCTGACGCCGGACGAGCTGCGGGACGCGAAGCGACTGGGGATCTCCGACCGCTCCCTCGCGAGGGCGCTGCGCACGGACGAGGCCTCGGTGCGGCAGGCCCGGCGGCGCCACGGGGTCATCCCGGTCTACAAGACGATCGACACATGCGCGGCGGAGTTCGAGGCGGAGACGCCGTACTTCTACTCGACCTACGAGACGGAGAACGAGTCCATCCGGACCGACCGGCCCAAGGTCGTCGTGCTCGGAGGCGGACCGAACCGGATCGGCCAGGGGATCGAATTCGACTACTGCTGCGTCCACGCGTGCTACGCGCTCTCGGAGGCCGGATACGAGACGGTGATGGTCAATTGCAACCCGGAGACCGTCTCCACCGACTACGACACGTCGGACCGCCTCTACTTCGAGCCGCTGACGTTCGAGGACGTCTCGGCGGTGCTGGACAACGAGAAGCCGGACGGCGTTCTGGTGCAGTTCGGCGGGCAGACGCCGCTGAAGCTCGCGCGCGCTCTCGAGGCCGCGGGGTACCCGATCTGGGGGACTTCTCCCGAGTCGATCGATCTCGCGGAGGATCGCGGGCGGTTCGGCCGGCTCTTGAAGGAGCTGGGTCTGCGGGCGCCCGAGCACGCGGAGGCAAGGACCCCGGCCGAGGCCCTGAGCGCCGCGAGGCGCATCGGCTATCCGCTCATGGTCCGCCCTTCCTATGTCCTCGGCGGACGGGCCATGGCGGTGGTGTTCGACGACGCCCATCTCGCCTCGTACATGACGACCGCCCAGGAGAGCTCGCCCGAGCATCCCGTCCTCCTCGACCGGTTCTTAGACGACGCGTTCGAATACGACGTCGACGCATTGTCCGACGGGCGCGACACGTGGATCGGTGGAATCCAGCAGCACATCGAGGAGGCGGGCATCCATTCAGGGGACTCGTTCTCCGTCATGCCCGCCTGGAAGTGCGCGCCCGAGCGGATCGCGGAGATCCGGAAGGCGACGCGCCGCCTCGCCGCCGCGCTCGGCGTGAAGGGCCTCATGAACATTCAGTTCGCGACGCAGGGCGACGTGCTCTACGTCCTCGAGGTCAACCCGCGCGCGTCCCGGACGGTTCCGTTCGTCTCGAAGGCGATCGGCGTTCCCATGGCCCGGGCCGCCGCGCTCCTCGCCGCCGGGCGCTCCCTCGCGTCGCTGAATCTCCCCGAGGAGCGCGATCCCGTCGACTTCTTCATCAAGGCCCCTGTCTTTCCCTTCAAGAAGTTTCCGGGCGAAGACACGCTTCTCGGACCGGAGATGAAGTCGACCGGCGAGGTGATGGCGATCTCGCCCCGCTTCGGCGACGCTTTCGCGAAGGCCTGCGAGGCCGTCGGCAGCCGCCTGCCCGTCGCGGGCCGGGCGTTTCTCACGGTCAATCCGTATGACAAGGATGCGTTGCTTCCGATCGCGCGCGAGCTCGTGGACCTGGGCTTCGATCTCTGCGCCACGGAGGGGACCTCCGCCGCGCTCGCCGCCGCCGGAATCGCCTCGGAGCGTGTTTTCAAGGTCAACGAGGGGCACCCGAATGCCGTCGAGGAGATGCGAAAGGGCCGGATCCAGCTGATCGTCAACACGCCGCTCGGAGGACCGTCCCACTACGACGAGGCCGCGATCCGGGCCGCGGCGCTGGCCCTCGGCATTCCGTGCCTGACGACCCTCTCCGCGTCCGCGGCCGCCGTCGAAGGAATCCGCGCGCTGCAGGAGGAAACGACCGGGGTCGCGTCGCTTCAGGAATATCACCGCGGGTGACACGGGGGAGAATCGCGTGATCGGGATCGAAGGGCATCGCGAGGATGGCTCCTCACCACCCCTCGATCGGAACGGAGCGTTTTGGCGGATCCTCTTCCGGCCGGTCTGACCGCGCGGCGCGGCGACGAGCTCGTCCGATCGCCCGGGACTCTCCTGCGCGTTCTCTTCTTCGTCGCCGCGGTCGGCGGGGGAGCCCTGCTCTTGACCGAGGGTTTCCCCCCGGGCTCGCCCGACCGGCTGCCCGTTCTCGTCGCGGCGGTCTCGCTCGCGCTCGTCGCGGCGGCGTCGCCCGCGCGCGGCGTGATCCTTTTCTCCTTCGTCGTCCCCTGCGCGGGACTCCTCTCTCGCGCGGGGGGCGGTTCGGATCCCGTGACCTGGCCCGGCGTTCTCTTTGCCGGGCTCGCGGCCGGCTGGACGTTTAGATTCATCTACGACTTCGAGAGTCGGCCCGATCCGTCGCGCGCCGACCGGGTCCTCCGCGCTCTTCTCGCGATCTGGACTCTCGCGACGCTGGTCGCGGCCGGCCGCGCGCTGACCTTCTGGGCCGCGGTCCGGGGACTTCGCGGGCGCGCGGTCAACGGGGACCGGCTGTCGGACGCCGCCGCGCTGCGCGAGAGCCTCTTCGCCTTCGCCGCGCTCGCCGGAGGCGCACTCTTCTACTTCATGCTGCGCCGGTCCGGGGAGGCCGTCCGGCGCCGCGCCCTCGCCGCCGCCGTGTGGGGCGGCGGCGTCAGCGCGCTCGCAGCGGTTCTGCAGCGGGCGGGAGCTCTTCCGGGCGAGCTCCGCCCTTTCTGGCGGATGACGGGCCGGCTGTCCGGCGGCGCCGTCGATCCGAACTCGCTCGGCCTCGTCTGCGCCCTCCTGATGCCGGTCGCCCTCGTGGCCGCGGCCCGGCGCGGCCGTTCCCGGGTCTTCTCCGCCGCCCTCTTTCTGGTCCTCGCCGCGGGCCTCTTTCTCTCGGGATCCCGAAGCGGATTTCTGATCCTCCTCGGGACGCTCGCGGTCCTCCTGGTCGCGCGGGCGATCGCGCCGCGCGCCCGCATCGGGGCGCTCGCGGCTCTGGCGGCGGTCGTCGCCGGGGGCGCCCTGCTCGCGATCCACGGCGGGCCCGGAACGCTCGGCGAGCGTCTCCTGCAGTCCTTCGATCCCGCCCTCCCGGTCGAGTATCGCGTGTCCGCACGGCCCGTCCTCTGGCGCGCGGCGGGCCGGCTCTTCCTGCGCCATCCGATCGAGGGAGCGGGGATGGGAGCCTTCTCCTGGCGCCTTCCCGATCTCCTGAGGGAGGACGGCCGGTCGCTGCCTCAGCGGGACAACCCCGGTAGCGGGTACGTCCAGGCGCTCGCGGAGACGGGGATCGCAGGATTTCTCGCCACCGTCGCGGCGGCGGCCGCTCTCGCGGCGCAGGCCTGGCGTCGTGCGCGTCTACCCGGCGAGGACCCGCTGCCGGCCGCGGCCGGCGTCGCGGTCCTGGCCTTTCTCGCGGCGCTCGCGACGGGGTCGCACTGGCTGGCTCCCGATGCGGCGCTTCTCTTCTTCCTGCTGGCGGCGGCCGGCGGTCTCCCCCGGAGTCCCGACCCGCGGCGCGGTACGGCGCGCGCGCTCTCCCTGCTCGTGGCCGCCTACGCGGTGGCCGCGCTGGTCGCGATCCTCGCCACGCGCACCCCGGAAGAGGCGTTCCGCTTCTCGCACCGCATCGGCTTCCACGAGCTCGAGGTCGGTCCGGGCGGCCCCTTCCGGTGGACCCGCCAGCGCTTCGCTTTGTGGCTGACCCCGGGCGAGACCGTGCGCCTCGGGCTCGCGAATTTTTCGCCCGCTGGCAAGCCGATCGCCCTCGAGGCCCGGTCCTTCGCCGGCCCGGTCCTGCGCCGGACCCTCGCTCCGGGTGAGGCGGTGGCGCTCCGGCTCGTGGGAGGGACCGCCCCGGGACCGATCCGGTTCTCGCTCGACCGCAGCGTCGTGCCGAAGCGGCTCGGGGTGGGCGCCGACCGGCGTCGGCTCGGGCTTCTGAGCACGTCGTCGGACGATCCCGGCGGAGCGGTAGCGCGCTAATGCAGCTCCAGTTCCATCCCGCTTCGCGCGGGGCGGCCGTCCGGACTCTCTCGCTGCGGTGGCGGGGCCAGAGGGCCGTGGTCGCTCTCTGCGCGGGGCTCGCCGTCCTCTCGGTGTCACTCTGGGTCACCGTGCCGTCGGTGACGCGGCGGCTCCTGCGGGAGGAAAATCATCGCCGGGCGCTCGTCGAATCCCGCGAGCGCCGGGGCGAGGCCGACGCCGCCGTCCGGCTGTCGGCTGGAATGCGGTCGCAGGCGCGCCGGATCGGTCAGCTGCTCAACCGGATCGCCTTTCTTTACGGGATCGCTCCGGAAGACTGGCCGGCACCGCTCGCCCCCGAGCACCCCGTGCTCGCCGGCGACGCTCCGGAACGGATCGCCGAGGCGATGCCGGTCTACCTCCGCGCCCTGGAGCGCGGCCGGAGCTTGCTCGGCGAAAAAGAGGCCTCCGATCCGTCCCTCGTGCGAGACGTGCCGGCGATCCTGCCGCTCGCCGACGCCGTCTTCGAGCCTTCCGCCTATTTCGGTCCCAGGCGTTCTCCCTGGACGAACGAGGAGGAGTTCCTCTCGGGCCTCGAGATCGCGTCTCCCGCGGGCGCCTCGGTCGTCGCGCCGGGGGACGGTGCCGTCGCCTTTGCGGGCGCTGTGCGGAGGTCCCTCGGCGGGCGGCTGTGGGAGCTCGGGAACGTCGTGATCCTTTCCCACGGCTCGCGGGGCGCGACGGTGTTCGGACATCTCGCTCGCATCGACGTGCGTCGGGGCGAGCGCGTGACCCGGGGCGCGCGCCTCGGCGCCGTCGGCTCATCGGGATGGGCGCTGTCGCCGCAGCTGCACTACGAGTACTGGCGCCGCGAGGGGGCGGCGCTGCGCCCCACCGATCCGCTCTTCGCGATGCTCGATCTCCCGTCGGCGCGCGGCCCGTGGTCTCTCGCGCAGATGCGGTCGACCGGGGCGCCGGATCCGCTCGATCCGCTTCCGGGCATCAATGCCGGGGCGGAGGCCGCGACGGAGAACCGGGGCGCCGGCCGCGGCGTGCGCCGGAGACGCCGGCTCTAGGAGCGGGTCGCGGGCGCGCTCATTCCGCGCTCCACTCCGATCCGGCGGGCGCCGGCGGCGAGTCGGGAGAACCTGCCCCGAACCTTCGTGTGCGCGCTCTCGATTCGTCCAGCCGCCGGAGGACGTCCGCCATCCGGTCTCCTCCGGTCGATTCGAGGAGCGCATCGGCGAGGACGAAGGCGAGCATCGCTTCCGCGATGACGCCGCAGGCCGGAACCGCCGTCACGTCGCTCCGCTCGTAGGCCGACCGGGCCGCTTCCCCGGTCTCGACGTCGACCGAGTCGAGCCCGCGGGCCAGAGTCGAGATCGGTTTCATGAAGAGAACCGCGACGATCTCCTCGCCGTTGGTGACGCCGCCCTCGAGGCCGCCTGCCCTGTTGGTCCGGCGCGAGAGCGACCCGTCGCGCGCGCGTTCGATCTCGTCGTGGGCGGAGGAGCCGGGGCCACCGGACGCGGCGATGGCCGATCCGAGCTCGACTGCCTTGACGGCGGGCACCGACAGGAGCGCCTGGCCGATCTTGCCGTCGAGCCGGCGGTCCCAGGACGCATACGAGCCGAGCCCCGGCGGAACACCGCGCGCCACGAGCAGGATCGAACCGCCGAGCGTGTCGCCGTTCTTCTTCGCGGCGTCGATCGCCGCGACCATGCGCGCTTCCGCCTCCGGATCCATAGCGCGCAGGGGTGAGTCGTCTCGCGCGCGCTCGACCGAAGCGAACCGGCGCGGCGAGACCGCGTCGGACGCGCCGCCCACCGCGAGGGTGCCGCTCCGCACCGCGATCCCGCATTCCTGCAGGAGGAGCTTGCAGACGGCCCCGGCGGCGACGCGAGCGGCGGATTCCCGCGCCGAAGCGCGCTCGAGGACGTCGCGCAGATCCGCGGCGCCGTACTTCATGCCCCCGGCGAGGTCCGCGTGCCCCGGACGAGGGCGGGTGAGACGCCGGGCGGCGGCCGCGGCCGGGTCGACGGCGAACGGGCCCATCACCGTCTCCCAGCTCGCGAAGTCCCGGTTGGCGATCCCCATCGCGATGGGTGAACCGAGAGTGATCCCCCCGCGCACGCCCCCCTCGAACGATGCTTCGTCCTTCTCGATCTTCATGCGGCCGCCGCGGCCGTAACCGTGCTGCCGGCGGGCGAGCTCCCGCGCGACGAAGTCGGGGTCGATGGCGAGGCCCGCGGGAATGCCCTCGAGGATGGCCGTGAGGCGGGGCCCGTGCGACTCGCCAGCGGTCGTCAGACGGAGGGGCACGGCGCCAGTCTACGGGAGAAGCCAGGCCGCGGGCCCGGGTCGTTTCGGAGGGCGGCGCGAACTCGCGCGGTCGGAGCCGAGGCTATTCAGGTAGCAGCGCGCCGAGAGACGGAGCCAGCATCTGGGCGTACTCGTCTTCGCTTCCGGTCGTGCCGGCCGCCGTGGCGTTCTCGCTCAGCCCGGCGGCGAAGAAGAAGAGCAACGCGGCGGCGGCCGCGAGACCGATCCGCTGGCGCACCCGACGTCTCCGTTCGCCGCGCACCCGGTCGAGAACGTCCGCGACGAACCCTTCGTCCGGCTCGACGCGTCGCTCCGATGCCTCGGGCGGCGCAACGCCCTTCCACGCGGCGAGGATCCGCGCCTCGGCACGGCACGAGCGGCATCGGAAGAGATGGCTCTCCTCCGCGGGCCCCGTGCGCCCCCGGCGGAGGGCGGTCTGGACGACGGCGCAGTCGATGTCGGAGATCTTCATCAGCCTTTCTCCTCGAAACGCGCCCGCAGCTTCTTCCGGGCGCGATGCATTCGGACTCTCACTCCGGTCACGGTCATGTCGAAGCGAAGCGCGACCTCCCCGTCCGACACTCCTTCGACCTCGCGGGCGAGCAGGATCTCCCGGTCGAGAGCCGACAGGGACGCCAGGGCATCGCGCAGGAGATCCGCGTCCTCGTGGCGCTTCTCCTCGGATCCCCCGGCCGGCGTCGAATCCGGGAGCGGCGACTCCGGGCGTCGTCGCCGGATGAGATCGATGGCCGTCCGGATCGCGATCCGCCGGATCCAGGCGGCGAACGAGGATTCGTGCCGGTAGTCGGGGAGCGCCCGGTAGGCTTTCAGGAACGCTTCCTGCGCGGCGTCCTCGGCGAGCGAGGCGTCGCGGGTGATCCGGCGAGCCGCCCCGAGCGCGGCCGGCGCGCCGATCCGGACGAGGGCGGCGAACGCTTCCTCGTCGCCCGCCCGGGCCCTCACGACGAGGTCCCTCTCGTCCGCGCCGGCGGACGAGAGGGACTCGGACGGGACGGCCGGCCGGCGGAGGTTCACGAGGGGCTGTTCAAGAACTTCTGGAGCGACTCGGCCGCGTGCTCGCCACGGCTGCGCACGCGGGCGTGGAAGGTCCGGAGCTTCTCCTTCTGCTCGGCCGTCAGCGAGGGCTCGATCTCCGCGTGGATCCGCGCGAAGAGGACCGCTCCGTCGGCCTGCGCCCTGGCGGCATCCGCGGCGCGGGCCCGGATCGCGGCCTCGTCGACCGTTGGCGCGAGGACTGCGTCCCGCAGCGCCTGCCGGGCCGCCTTGCTCGCGGCCACCTGCGCCGTGATCTCGGCGGCGTGCGCCTTGAGGACGGCGTGGATCTGCGTCTTCTGATCCGGCGTCAGGTCGAGCGCCCTCGCGATGCGGCCGAACATCCGGGGCGCGAAGTCGCCGCCGCCCCCGTGAGGGAACGCATCGGCGGAGAGCCGCCCCGCGAAGAGGCCCGCTACCGCGATCGCCCCCACGGCGGTGGCCGTCAGGATGGACTTGCGAATCTGTCGGATGCTCATGGTTGGTCTCCCTGGTTACGTCCTAAAGACGCCCCGCCGCCGGGGAAGATTACCCATTGCGCTAGCGTGGCATTCCCGGACCTCCGGCAATCTGAGGAAAAGGCGCCATCGGGCGCCTTTTCCTCTATCCGGCCATTTGTCGGCGATCGGGTCATCGGGCGATCGGGCCATCAGGCCATCTGGGAATGCGGCTCGTCGAGGAACATGGGCGCGGGAGCGCGGCCGTCACGCGGCGCCCGGCCACCACTCCGCGGAGCGGACACCCGATCACCCGATCACCCGATGGCCCGATGACCCGATCGCCCGATCTGCGTCGATGGCCGAATAGGCGCGCGCGTTCGCGCGCGCCAGATCTTTTCCCCGGTCCTCAACTGTCCCGCCTAAGAAATACACTGTCCCCGTGGAAAAAAGGTACGTCCTCAAGAAGCCGGTTCCGATGCGGCAGTACCGCGTCGACTACGACCGGGAGTTGAACGAGGAGCAGCGGGAGGTGGTGCTCGCAGGCGGGGGTCCGATCCTCGTCATCGCGGGAGCGGGCTCGGGCAAGACCCGGACGCTCGTCTACCGGGTCTCCCGGCTCATCGAGTCCGGGACCGACCCCTCCCGGATCCTCCTGTTGACGTTCACGAACAAGGCCGCGAAAGAGATGCTGCGGCGGGTCGAGGCGCTCCT
>JBDTOO010000006.1:0-79906 GCA_039933215.1 Acidobacteriota bacterium | reverse complement strand
CATCTACACGAAGGGCCGCGACCGGGCCCTGATCATCTTTCGCGGCGGCAAGAACTCGGGCCGGAAGGTCCTCACCTCCGGAGAGCGGATGTGGCTTCTCGTGCCGGGGGCGACGAACCCGCTGCCCATCACCCCGAACCAGCGCCTCATGGGAGGCGCCTCCATGGGCGACGTCGCCCGGCTGCGCTTCTCTGAGGACTTCGAGGCGGCGCTGCGTCCCGCGCCGGAGACGGTCGAAGGAAAGTCGTGCCGGGTCATCGATCTCACGGCGCGCTCTCCCAAAGCGGCTTACCCGAAGATCGTCCTCTGGTACGACGAGGCCGCGCGTCTTCCGGTGAAGGTCCGCTTCTTTCTGCCCTCGGGACGCGAGGCGAAGGAGGTCTTCTTCCGCAAGTTCGGGGCGGTCCGCGGCAAGACGATCGTGACGGAGATGGAGATCCGGGATCTCCTCGGGGATCCGAAGACGGTCACGCGCCTCGAGTACCTCGACTACCGCCCCGCGAAGCTGACCGACGCGATCTTCACGCCGGAAGGCGCGCTCGGCTTCAGCTGATCCTCAGCCGCCGGACAGCCTCCCGATCGCGAAGCGCACGAGCCGCTCTCCCGCGAGCCGCGCGGCGATCCGCGAGAGGCGGGGGTCCAGGATGAGCGTCCGGAGCATCGCGCTCCACGCGAAGCGCTTCGCGAACCGCTCGCGCCAGGCCGTCTCGTAGGCGCGCGGATGGGCTGCGGCCGTGAGGCCTCCGCCGAGGTACGCGAGGATGATGTCTCCCGCCAGGATCCCCGAGGCGAGCGCGGAAGACTGACCTTCTCCCGAGAAGGGATCGAGGACGCCGGCCGCGTCGCCCGCCATGAGCATTCCCCGCTCGACCGGCGGCTTCGCGGTGAACACCACCGGCACCGTGCCCAGGAATCCCCGGGGACCCGGCTCGAGGCGTGACAGGTCGAGGTCGAGCTGCCGGTTGCCGAGCCGCGCGTGCTCCACGACGGCTTCCCACCCGCCGCCGATCGCGCGCCGCGCGGATTCGGATATCACGCCGGCGAGGTTGACCTCGCCCCTCTCGACGCGCGAGAGCCCGCAGTAACCGCCCGGGAAGAGATAAAGGCGGACCTTCCCGGCGAGGAATCCGGTTGCGCCGCCGTAGTCGCGGCTCCAGCCGAAGTAGCGGGGACGCCGGAGAAAACCCCGATCCAGGGAGCGGTCGAGCGCGTCCCAGCGCCCCCAGGCGCCCACGACGGCGCGCGCGGCGACCTCCTCGGATCCTCCCTCCGTGCCGAGCCGCGCCTCGAAGCCGGCCTCCGCGCCGCCCGCGATCGAGAGCGCGCGGACGCCGAACCGGACCTCGGCGCCGGCCCGGCCCGCGTGCTCCGCGAGGAGCGCGTCGAGCGCGCGCCGCGACAGCCCGAATGCCGGCGACGGCAGCCGGAAGGGCACGTCGCCGCCTCTCGCCGGAGACACGGAGCCTTCTCCGATCCGCTCCGGACCCGCGGCCTCCACGGCCGTGAGCGCGCCGAGCCGGTCGAGCGACAGCAGGGCGCCGCCCGCGAGGAACTCCCCGCAGACCTTGTCCCTCGGGAACCGGTCCTTCTCGACCAGGAGGACGCGGCAACCGCCGGCCGCGAGCGTCGCCGCCGCCGCGGAGCCCGCCGGCCCGGCGCCGACGACGAGGACGTCGCAGCGGATCACGCGCCGGGGGCCGTGATCAGCATCCGATACGGGAAGACCAGTTCGACGCGCGCCCCGGGCGCCGCGCGGAGCGCGATCGAGCCCGCCTCCTCCGGCGTGTAGGCCTGGAGCACCGACGCCTGGCCGTCGTGGAGGGAGACCCGGCTCTCGAAGACGAGACGGCCCGCGAGCGAGATGAACATCCAGGGCACGAGGTGCCTCCGCAGGTCGAGCAGCGCAAAGCCGCGCCGGGCGACGCGCCGCAGCTCCCCGAGCAGGGCGCCGTTCTCCTCAGGCGAGAAGTGGTGGAAAACGAGCGTCGAGACGACCCAGTCCGCGCCTCCGTCGGAGAGCGGCAGCGAGAAGGCATTCGCCGCGAGCGCGGCTCCCGCCTCCGGGGCCGCCGAGCGGCCGGCCGCGAGGTGCCGCCACTGGAGGTCCACGGCGACGACCGTCGCCCGATGGCCGGCCGCGCGGATGCGCCGCTGGAGCCGCCGCGTCACCGCCCCCGATCCGGCGCCGATGTCCAGAATCGTGAAGGGTCCCGCCGAGACCGCCATGCGCGCCAGGAGCCAACCTTCGAGCGCATGCGCGCCTCCCCAGCGCCGGTTGACGAGATCGAGGTCGCGAAGCGACCGCGCCATCTCCTCCGGGGGCAGACGCGGGTCGTCCAGGAGCTCCGGGGTCGGGCGGCGGGGCGGAACGAGGAGGCTCACGGGCGCAACCGTCGCGGCGAGCGGCATTCCCTCAACCGGCGCTGACCACCAGCGCGCTGTTTTTCGAGCCGAATCCGATGCAGTTGCACAGCGCGTGCTGGAAAGAGAGCGGCCGCGCCTCTCCGGGGACGTAGTCGAGGTCGCAGGCGGGATCCGGATGATCGAGGTTGATGGTCGGAGGAATGAATCCGCCGCGCATGCCGAGGAGGGTCGCCGCGACTCCCGCCGCGCCGCAAGCCCCTTGCGGATGGCCGATCATCGACTTGATCGAGGAGCCCGGCAGCTTCGCGGCGGAGCGCCCGAACGCGAGGCGCACGGCATGCGTCTCCACCCGGTCGTTCAGCTCGGTCGAGGTCCCGTGATACGCGAGGTAGTCGATGGCCTCGGGAGGCAGCGCCGCCTCCTCCATCGCGAGGGACATGGCTCGTGCCGGCTCCTCGCCCGTCTCGTCCAGTCTCACGCGATGATGGGCGTCGCACGTCGACCCGTATCCGCGAATCTCGCCGTAGATCCGGGCCCCCCGCGCGCGGGCTCTTTCCCGCTCCTCGAGGACGAACATCCAGGAGCCCTCTCCCAGCACGAACCCGTCCCGGTCCGCGGAGAACGGCCGCGACGCGCGGGGAGGATCCCCCTCTCGCGCGGTCGACACGATGCGCATCATGGCGAATCCTTCCATGATGCCTCGCACCACCGTGGCGTCGACCCCTCCGGCGAGGAAGACGTTCCCGGCGCCGTGCTTGATGCTGCGGAACGCGTGGCCGAGGGCGTCCGTCGACGACGCGCACCCCGTCGAAACGACGTGGGAAGGGCCGCGGAAACCGAAGCGCATCGACAGCTCGGACGAGAGCGTGCCGATGGTGCCTGAGGGGATCGAGTAGACGGACGCCTTCTTCACCTGGTTCGTGTAGTAGAGGTGGTACATCCGCTCGGAGAACTCGATCGGGCCGCCGCCCGTACCGAGAACGACTCCGATCTCGCGGCGGCCGGCGAGGTCGAGGCGCTCCGCGTCGATGCCCGCGTCCGCCAGGGCTTCGGCCGACGCCGCGATGGCCATCGGGACGGCCCGCGACACGTGGCGGATGTCTTTCGCGCCGACGTGCTCCGCCGGATCGAGCCCCTTCACCTCTCCGGCAATCGTCGCCGGGAGTCCCTCGGGGTCGAAGAGGGAGATACGGCCGACGCCGCTTCGACCCTCGAAAATCGCCCGCGCGAACTCCTCGCGTCCATTCCCGTTCGGCGAGAGACACCCGATTCCGGTGATCGCGACGCGTCGATCCGGCACGCCGGGCATAGTAGCAACGGACGGGACCGATTGCCGGGATCGAAGGATCTCTTGAGGATCTCCTGAGAGAAGCCGATTCAGAGAAGCCGATTCCGGTTGAAACTTTTCTCGCGATACCGGCTCTGATCGGGCAGGACGCGTCTGCTCGACGCCCCCTTGATCGGAGGTTCCATGAAGAAAGCGTGGTCTTCTCTTCGATCCTCTCCGTGCTTCTGGCGATTGCGTACCTTTCCGGCCCGAAGAGCGTGCAGGCGGCGCATCGGCCGCCGCCTCGATGGCTGGCCCAACCGGGACTTGAACGTCGGCGCGATCGTGGCGATGGCTCCCGACCTCAAGGCGTTCGAGGATCTTCTCGGGGCGGACCGGGCGACCGTAGACAGGGTCCTCCACGCGTGGGGACCCGGCAAGTACGACGCGGAGCTCGACCAGGACGGGAAGGGATTGCGCCCGGACGGAAAGACCGCGGCGACCCTCTTGCCGGCGGCGTTCGGGCTCGCCGGGGTCAACCTCCACACCTACAACGGCTGGGGATCGGTGCCCTACTGGAACGCCTACGTGGCGGTCACCCAGATGCACGGCAAGGGCACCTTCTTCGACCCCCGCATCCAGAACGATCCCGGGCAGTTTCCCGTGGGAGCCAGGGCCGGATTCGGGAACGTGCGCATCTCGCCGGATCTCGTGAGCTCCAAGCTCGCGGCGCTGCACTACTACCCAGCTGTCGATTCCGGCGCCCAGGCCCCGCAAGGACAGCTACGACGCGGTGGCGGCCGGACAGGGAAAGCTCGTTTTCGAGGGAAAGGGGAGGTGCGCAACCTGCCACGTCCCCCCCTGTTCACCGAGCCCGGATGGTCCATCCACACGGGGGGAGGAGAGCGGAATCGACAATTTCCAGGCGAGCCGGTCACCGGACAAGAAGTTCTATCGGACGACCCCGCTCTCGGGCCTCTTCGCCCGCGCGAAGGTCGGCTTCTACCACGATGGCCGTTTCGCCGATTACCGCGCCGTCGTCGATCACTACGACCGGCATATGGCTCTCCGGCTCACGGAGTCCGAGAAGACCGCGCTCATCGAATATCTGAAGTCCCTCTAGAGGATTCCTTCTCCCGCTAGAACGGACGGCTGTCGCTTCCCGCTCTGCGGGAGCGGCCGCCGGTCGGTCACGCGGGCGCGTTGGCGCGCAGCCAACGGTCGAGCGTTCTCAGGATGCGCAGCGGCACGAACCGGACGAGCGCGTCGGCGTGCAGGTTGCCCGGCAGATCCAGGTGAACGTAGTCGACGGGCGGCGCGGCCGCGGCCGCGAGGAGCCGCCCGTGTGAAGGATCGACCAGCCAGTCTCCCTCGGCGGTGACGATCAGCTTCGGCATCGTCAGGCGTCCGAGCGTCTCAGCGACCGGCGGCCTGGCGTGGAGGCTCGTCGCGGACAGGCGCGGCGCGCGCGCGACGTTGCGAAGGCTCACCTGGCGCAGCGCCCCGGCCTTCCAGGGGCGGGGGCGCAGGCTCTTGAGATCCGCCGGTGAGGAGATCATCGCGAGCGCGCGGCAGGGAAGTTCGGGGAAGAGGCCGAGCGTCTGCGCGCCGATCGAACCGCCCATGGACAGCCCGATGAGCGCGAACCGCCGGTAGGGTTTCCCCTCGCCGACGAGCGGCTCCAGGACGGCGTGGAGGTCGAGGGACTCCGACGTCCCGAAGGAATACGAACCGCCGCTGTCGCCGTGGCCGCGGAAGTCGAGAGCGACGACGTCGTATCCCATCCGCACCCAGTGATTCGCGAGAAAGAGATTCTCGCGGGCGAGGCGCACGCGCCAGAAGCCGGGCGCGATGACGATCAGCTCCGGCGAAGGCCGGCGCCACCACGTGAAGGCGATCGGCGTCTGATCGGAGGCGCGGACGCGGCGGTGCACCGCCGCGACCGGCAGTCTCCCGGCGCTCAAGAGGCGGGCGGGGCTTGGGCGCCGCCCCGGACCAGGCACTCGACCGGCGCGCCCTCCGGCAGCGGGCCGCACCCGGCGGGCAGGCGGATGAGGACGTTCGCGCGCGCGTGCGCCGCGAGGTCGTGGCTCCCCGCCGAACGCACCGGTGTCACGGTGTGCCCGCCGGCTCCCGAACTCCACGAGCCGTCCTGGAAGGCCTCGTTCGAGGCGCCGCGAAGGGGGGCCGTCAGCTGGGCGAAGACGCGCGGCGCACCGGGCGCGGCGTCCCCCTCGAAGCGCGAGAGCGCCTCCCGCGCAAAGACCAGGAAGCCGACCGACGAAGAGACGGGGTTGCCCGGAAGGCCGATCCAGAAGACGCCCCGCCTCCGGGCGAAGACGAGCGGCTTTCCCGGCCGCATGGCCACCCCGTGGAAGAGGATCTCGAACCCGGCCGCCGCCGCCGCCGCGGGAAGGAGATCGAGGTCTCCGGCGGAGACCCCGCCCGTGGTGATCAGGAAGTCTTCTTCGCGGCCCGCGTCCGCGAAGAGCGAGCCCACGGCTGACGCGGTGTCGGCGACGGCGGGCAGGCGCCGCGCCGGCCAGCCTGCCGCCCGGCAGGCGGCGAGGAGCATCGGTCCGTTCGAATCCCGCAGCCGGCCCGGCGGCGGCGTTCCCCGGCCCCGCACGACCTCGTCGCCCGTGACCGCCACGGCGATCCGCGGGGCGCGGAAGACCGGGATCGGGTCCGCGCCCGCGAGCGCGGCGAGGGCCACGTCGGCCGGCCGGAGCCGGAGCCCGGCGGCGACGAGCCGGTTTCCCGCGCGCACGCTCTCGCCGCGGCGGCGGATGTGGGCTCCAAAGGCGGACTCCCCCTCGAAGACGACAGAGCCGTCCTGCCGCCGCGCGCGCTCGATCGGCACGATGAGCTCCGTGCCTTCGGGAATCGGGGCCCCCGTCATGACGCGAGCGGCTTCGCCCGGCGCGAGCGGCGCGGGTGCGTCCGCGCCGGCGGCGACCAGCCCCGGGCGTTCCCGGACGGGGCGGGACGGTCCGGAATCCGCCAGCCGGACGGCGTACCCGTCCATCGCGGAGGTGTCGAACGGAGGCCAGTCGACGTCGCTCGCGATGTCGCGCGCGGCGACGCGGCCGGATGCCTCTTCGAGGGGGACGTCTTCGACGCCCGGCGCGTCCAGCGCCTTCGCGGCGATCCGGATCGCTTCGTCGAGAGTGATCACCCGGGGATTGTAGGCGCTGCCGAGCCGGGTCGACGCCGCGAACCGGTTCGGGAGCGGGCGTTTTGGTACCATTCGGAGATCCCCATGGAACGAACATTCGAGTACCGGGGTGACCTCGCGGTCACGCCGCTCGCGGAGATCCTCGCGACGATCCACCGATACCGCGTACCGGGAGTGGTCACGGCGACGCGCGAGGGGCGCATCCGGCGCATCTACATCGACGAGGGACTGGTGGTCTTCGCCACGTCGAACGAGCGGGAGGCGAGCCTCGGGATGTATCTCCTCCGCCGCGGGTGGCTGAAGCCCGAGGCGGCGAAGGAGGCGGAGGAGCGCCGTACCCGGGAAGGCCTGAGGCTCGGCCAGGTCCTCCTGCAGATGGGATTCGTCACGCCGGAGAGGCTGAACGAGGCCGTCGCCGGCCAGATCCGCGAGATCCTCTGGGGCGCCTTCGACTGGGAAACGGGGGACGCGCTCTTCGAGATCGGCGGCAAACGGACGGAGCTCGTCCGGATCGACGCCCCGATCCCCGAGGTCATCCTGGAGGGGATCCGCAAGGCCGCCGACGTCCGGCGGCTCGTCCAGCGCCTCGGTACCGCCACGACCCTCCTCGACAAGACGCGCAACTCCCTGATCGACCTCTTCACGGACGAGGAACGCAGCTACTACGAGAGAGTCGACGGCCGCACGCCGCTCCAGACCCTCGCCTCGCGCGGCCCGGGGTCGGTCCCCGACAACGCCCGCATCCTGTACGCGTTCTTCTGTCTCGGCCTCGTCCGCAAGATGCGGGGCACCGGCGCGGGAGCCAAGAGGATCCAGTACAGGACGGAGGGCGGGAGCCTCGGCTAGACTACGCGCGCGATGCCGATCTACGAGTTCGTCTGCCAGAAGTGCCACAAGAAGACCGAGGTCATCCAGAGCCACTCCGACAAGCACCCGACGACGTGCCCCCACTGCGGAGGCCGTCTGAAGAAGGCTTTCTCCGCGCCCGCGATCCAGTTCAAGGGGAGCGGCTGGTACGTCACCGACTACGGCAAGGGCGACTCGGGCCCCGCGAAACCGGGCGGCGACTCCGGCGAATCGTCTTCCGAGAAGAAGGGCGAAGCGAAGCCGGAGAAGAAGGACTCGGCCGGGTCGTCGAAGTCGGAGTCGGCGGGCTCGGCGGGCTCCTCTTCCGCCGGAGCGGGAGAGGGGTCGGCGTCGTCGAAGAAGACCGAGACGTCGAAAAAAGAGAGCAAGAAGCGAAGCGACTGAAGGGAGAGAAGCTCCGGCGCGAGATCAGCGCCGGTCAGTTCGGGATGTCGAGCCCTCGCAGGTATTCGCGAAATTCCTTCCCGAGGTCCTCGCGCTTCATCGCGAGCTCGACGGTCGCCTTGAGGTATCCGAGCTTGTCCCCCGCGTCGTAGCGCTTTCCTTCGAAGAGGTAGCCGTCCACGGGCCTGCGGCCGAGCAGGGCCTTGAGTGCCGAGGTGAGCTGGATCTCGCCGCCCGCGTCGGATCGCGTCTCCTCGAGGATCTCGAAGATCTCCGGCGGAAGCAGGTACCGGCCGATGATCGCGTACCGCGAGGGGGCGGTCTCGACGGGAGGCTTCTCGACCATGTCCGAGAGCGCGAACACCCGATCGTCCACCGGTTGACCGGCGACGATGCCGTAACGGTGCACCTCCGACCGGGGGACTTCCTGGAGGGCGATCACGGGGTTTCCCCGGCGTTCGAAGATCCGGATCATCTGTCCGATGCAGGGCTCATCCGAGTCGACGATGTCGTCCGAGAGCATCACGGCGAACGGGGCGCCTTCCGTTTCGTCTCTGGCCTGGAGAACGGCGTGGCCGAGGCCCAGGGCCCGCGCCTGCCGCACGGAGGAGACCCGGGCGAGGGACGAGACGGCCCGCACCTGCTCGAGAAGATCGGTCTTACCGCGCTCTTCGAGCGTGCGTTCGAGCTCGTCCGTGGTGTCGAAATGGTCCTCGATCGAGCTCTTCCCGCGGCTCGTCACGAGCACGATCCGGTCAATCCCGGCGGAGACGGCCTCCTCGACGACGTACTGGATCAGGGGCTTGTCGACCAAGGACAGCATCTCCTTCGGCTGCGCCTTCGTCGCCGGCAGGAAGCGCGTGCCCAGACCCGCGGCCGGGAATACGGCGGTCCGAACGGGCGTCGTCATCGGCGCGGATCCTATGACACGCGGGCGGTGCGCGTCCCGCCGCCCGGCCCGTCGGTGCGGCGCTCCGGCGGCGGAAGGAACGGTTCTTGCGCGTCCGGCGTAAAATGAACGATTCCATGGCCGACGAACCATTTTTTCGACAACTCGCCTCGGACCTCGCCACGCGGGGTCGCGTCGCGCTCGCGACGGTCGTCGAAACGCGCGGTTCGGGGCCTTCGCGCGTCGGAAGGCGATTCGTGGTGTACGAAGACGGGACGTTTTCGGGGACGGTTGGCGGAGGTCCCTTCGAGGCTCTCCTCGTCGCCGACGCCGCCGCTCTCTTCCGTTCCGAGGGGAGCGAGGGGTTTCTCAAGTGGTACGACTTCTTCGAGCGCGAGATCGCCTCCGGGGAGCCGCGCGAGGTCACCAACATGATCTGCGGCGGCTCCGCGCGGGTGTTCGTCGAGCTCCTGACGGCGTCCCCGGAGCTCGTGGTGCTCGGGGGCGGACACGTCGGCCTGGCGCTCTCCCGCCTGGCGCTCCCGCTCGGCTACGACGTCACCGTCGCGGACGACCGGGAGGAGTACGCGAGCGCGGCCCGCTTTCCCGCGTCGGCGTCCGTCCTCCGGACGGGGCGCGACTACGCCCTTCCGGCGTCGGCGCTGCGGAAGGGCCGCGACCGCTACGTCGCCATCGTGTCCCGGTGCTGGGAGACCGACCTCGCCGCGCTGCGCCCGTGGCTCACGCCGCAGGCGCCGCCCGCGAAATACGTCGGGTTGATCGGCTCCGCGCGCAAAGTGCGGGGAGTCTTCGAGCGTCTGCGCGCCGAGGGGATCCCGCACGAGGCCATCGCCCGGGTCCACGCGCCGATCGGGATCGCGATCGGCGCCGTCACGCCCGAGGAGATCGCCGTCTCGATCCTGGCGGAAATGACCGCGGTGCGACGCGCGGCGGACAGGGGACGCCGCCCCGCCGCGATTCCCGCGGCGGTGGAATGGCCCCGATGATCCGGCGAACTTTCGTTTCCCGGATGACGCTGCTCGCGGCCGCGTTCCTTCTCTTCGTTTCCCCGCGGTGGTGCGCCGCGGCGACCTGGTGGCGCCTGCCCGTCTGGGGCGCCGAGGTGCGCGTGCTCGTGTCGGATCCGTTCGAGGCCGGCGCCGTGTACTGCGGGACCTCCCGGGGCAACTTCTACGGCTCGACCGACGGCGGCGCGAGCTGGAAGCCTCTGCGGGAGGGGGCCGCGTTTCCCGGCTACGTCGTGACGTCGCTCCTCGCGGACTCGCGGGCGCCCGGGAGGCTCTGGGCGTCGCTCGCCGGGCAGTATGCCGGAGGGCTCGTTGCGCGCAGCGACGACCGCGGGGCCACCTGGAAGGTCCTGGCGATCTGGAAGAACGTCGTGGCCACCCGCGCCCTCGCACTCGCGCCGGGCCCGGGCGACGTCCCGCTCCTCGCCGTGGGAGGCGACGACGGCGTGCGCCTCTCGCGGGACGGGGGAGGCACGTGGGCGCGCACGGGGGATTCGACGGAGGGTCTCTTCCAGGTCGAATCCCTCGCCTTCGACCCGGCCGACGCGAAAACGCTCTACGCCGGCACGTGGCGGCAGGCGTTCCGCACGAGGGACGGAGGGGCGACCTGGGCGCGGATCGCGGAGGGGATGGTCCTCGACGCGACCGTGTACGCGTGGGACTTCGACGCGAAGGACACCCGGGACGTCTGGGTCTCGACCTGCGGGTGGGTCTACCGCACGCGCGACGGGGGGGATCGCTGGACGCGTTTCAAGAACGGGTTCACGAACCGCCGTTCCCACACGATCCGCCGGGATCCGCGCCGGCCGGGCGTGATCTACGCGGCGACGGTCGGCGGCCTCCATCGCTCCTCCGACGGCGGCGAGACCTGGTCCCGGATCACCCGCGAATCCATGGTCGTCACGGCCCTCGAGGTCGATCGCCGGTCCGGACGCCTGTACGTCGGTACGGAAGGGGAGGGAGTCTTCTTCTCTGACGACGGGGGAGCGACGCTGCAGACCGGGTCGGTCGGGCTCGCGGAGGGGCGCGTCGCGGATCTCGTCCCCGATCCGAACGACCCCGCGCGCGTGTTCTTCTTCCGCGCGTACGGAGGAGACGAGAGCGGCGTATGGGAGGCGCAGGGCACGCGCGTCCGCCGCGTGTCCCGGGACGCGCTTCCCGCGTCGGCGTCGCTCGCGGCGTACCGCGGGACCGACGGCCGCACGGTGCTGGTCCTGTCGTCGTCTTCCGGCGTGCGCGTCTCGCGGGACGGCGGCGAGCGCTGGGCCGCGCCCGCCGAACCTCCGCCGGGAGTCCCGCTGGCCCTCTTCGGGTCTCCCTTCGCGACCCCGATCCTCGTCACGACCGCCGGGGTGTTCCGGGCGGCCGGCGCGGGCCGCGACTTCGCCCGCGTCGGCGGGGCGCCGTCGGCGCCGATCGGCGCCGATCTCCTGCTCGACGGAACCGGCAGCCCGCTCCTGGAGGTCCGCACCGCCGACGGGTTATTCCGCTGGAACGGCCAGGCGTGGAGCGGCCGGAAGCAGGGGGTCCTGAAGGGCGGCGTCTTCCTGGCGCAGTCCCCCGGCTCCGCGAGCACGACCCAGTACACCTCTCTGGAGGATCAGAACGGAACGCTCGTCTGGGAGGACGGCGGCCGGCGTCTCGCGGTGACGAGCCCGCGGCCGGGCCTCGCGCTCGCGACCGCGGCCTCCGTACCAGGTGGGAAGCTGTATGTCGGAACGACCGGAGACGGGCTGTTCTTGTTCGAGCCGTAGGGGCGGGTCCGGAATCCTCGTCGCCAGGGGCGGCTCATTTCACGTCGATGAACTTGAGCGTCGCTCCGACGGTGACCTTCTCGCTCCCGGCCTTCCCACCGGCGATCTCGAGGACGGCCGATGCCGGCGTGTCGGGTCCGTAATTCGGGCACGGGTCGGCCTGGCAGGGCGGCGTCGCCGCGCTCACGAAGAGGACCTTGCCGGCGGTGTCGAGCCAGATGATGTCGAGCGGGATCATCGTGTTCTTCATCCAGAACTTGTGGACGGACGCGTCGGAGAAGGGGAAGAGCATCCCGGCGCGTTCGGGCAGGCTCTCGCGGAACATCAACCCCTGCGCCTGCTCCTCCGGGGTCCGTGCGAGCTCCAGGCGATAGACGGCCCCCGACGGCATCTCGACGCGGGGGCCCGACGGAGGGGGCGTCGCGGAGGGTGTGACCGGGCGGGAGGAGGCGGTATTGCCGCAGGAGGCGAGCGCCACGATGGTGGCCACGAGGAAGGCGCTCCTCACGGAGCCTCGATCTCCCGGGGCTCGACGCCCTCCTCGTACACGTCGTCCTTCTTCACCAGGTTGTACTTCTTCGCGTAATAGCGGAACGACCGAAAGGACATTCGCAGGAGCTCGGCCGCCTTCGTCTGAACGCCCTCGCACCGGTCGAGCGCCTCCCGCATCAGCCGTTTCCCCACGGCTTCGAGATACGCCTCGAGGTTGATGCCCTCGGCCGGCAGGCTCTCGAAATCGGGCACCCGCGTCCGGACGCCGAGCGCGATCGACTCGGGGAGGCTCGACGCGGTGATCACCGGCCCGGGCTCGAGAGCGACGGTCCGCTCGAGCGTGTTCTCGAGCTCCCGGACGTTGCCGGGCCACGTGTAGGCCTCGAGAAGGCGCATGGCCTCCGTCGAGATCTTCTTCTCGGGGATCTTCTGGTCCTTGCAGACCTTCGCGATGAAGTGGGAGGTGAGCGGAGCGACGTCCTCGATGCGGGAACGCAGCGGCGGCAGCACGATCGGGATGACGTTGATCCGATAGAAGAGATCCTCCCGGAACTTGCCTTCCGCCACGAGCTCGGTCAGATCCTTGTTGGTCGCGGCGATGATCCGGACGTCGACGCTCGTCTCCTCGTTCCCGCCGACCTTCCGGATGACCTTTTCCTGGATGGCCCGGAGGAGCTTGACCTGCATCGTCGGCGAGGTCTCCGAGATCTCGTCCAGAAAGAGCGTGCCGTTGTCCGCTTCCGTGAAGAGGCCGCGCTTGTCCTTGACGGCCCCGGTGAACGCGCCCCTCTCGTGGCCGAAGAGCTCGGACTCCAGGAGCGCCTCGGGCAGTGCGCCGCAATTGATCGACACGAACTTGCGGTCCTTGCGGATCGAGGTGTAGTGGATCGCGCGGGAGATGAGCTCCTTGCCCGTTCCGCTCTCGCCCGTGAGCAGGACGGTGGTCGAGACCTTCCCGATCCGCTCGATCGTGCGGAAGATCTCCTGCATCCGGGAGCCCTTGCCGATGATGTTCGCGAATGTGTAGCGCCCGGCGAGCTCCTGCTTCAGGTAGACGTTCTCGTCGTGGAGCTGTTTCTCGCCGAGGGCCCGGTCGACGAGCATCCCGAGCTCCTCGACGTTGAACGGCTTCGCGATGTAGTCGACGGCGCCGGCCTTCATGGCCTCGATGGCGTCCTGCGTCGACGTGTGCGCCGTGATCATGATGACGGGGGTCTTCGGGCTCTCCGCCTTCACTTTGCGGAGAAGGTCGAGCCCGTTGCCGTCGGGCATCTTGATGTCGGACAGGATGAGATCGGGGTTCGAGCGGGCCGCCCCCGCCGTCCCCTCCGCGAAGGACGAGGCGGTGATCACCTCGAAACCGCGCTTGTGGAAGAAGATCGCGAGCATGTCGCGGATCGAGGATTCGTCGTCGACGATGAGAAGGCGCGGTCCGTGGCTCACGCGGCACCCTTCTCTCGCGACGCCGCTTCGGGCACCGACTTCTCGATGTCGCGCGGCAGCAGCACCGTCACGGTCGTTCCCTCTCCTGGGATCGATTCGGCGTCAATGGCTCCTCCGTGGTCTTCGACGATCCGGCGGACGATGGCCATTCCGAGCCCCGTTCCGCCGTCGAACGCCGTCGAGAACGGCGTGAAGAGCCGCGCCAGCTCTTCTTCGTTCATTCCGCGGCCGGTATCGATGAAACGAATGCTATACCAGGCGTCCTCTTCCCTTCCCACGACGGAGAGCGACCCGCCGGCCTGCATCGCGCGGACGGCGTTCTTGGCGACGTTGTAGACGATCTGACGGACCTGATCGCGATCCCCGGAGAGAAGCGAGGACGCCGGCGCCACGTCGACCTCGATCCGGTGGGCGTCGGAGACCTCGTCGGAGAGCCGGAACAGGTCCATCACCTCGGACAGATTCTGGGCGACGTCGAAGGACGCGACCTGGCGCTCCTGGGGCCGCACGAACCGCAGGAAGTCCTCGAGGATCTTCGAGAGCCGGTTCGACTCCGAGACGATGATCTCCATGAGCCGCTTCTCCGTGGAGCCGACCGAGAGGACGTTCGAGAGAACCTGCACGGAACCCGAGATGGACGCGAGCGGGTTGCGGATCTCGTGGGCGATGCCGGCTGCGAGCTCACCCACGGCGGCGAGCTGCTCGTTGAACCGGGCCCTCCGTTCGAGCTTCTTGATCTCGGTCAGGTCCTGGAAGAGGAGCAGGTGCCCCTCTTCGCCTCCGTCGGTCTCCTTCAGAAGCCTCATGGAAAAACCGACGACCCGGCGCGCGCTCCCGCGCTCGATCTCGACCTCTCCCCGGTAGGTCTCGCGGCCCCGCGCGCGATCCCGGTGGTCCATCCAGTCGTCCGGAAAAACGAACCCGAGATCGGAGACCGGCCTTCCGGGCGCGCCCGCCGGGTCGACGCCGAGGATGTCTCCCCCCGCCCGGTTCAGGAACGTGACTCTCTGGCGCGCGTCCGTCGTGAGGAGCCCCGAGGACATGGTGGCGATCACGTTGCCGTAGAGGTTCTGAAGCCGGTGGAGCGCCTTCTGCCTCAGCGCGAGCTCGACACGGGCCGCGCGCAGCTTCTCGGAGAGATACGAGAGCATGAAGGCGACGCCGTAGAACCCCGCGACGGTGATCGCCAGGTTGAACCGCACCCGCGCCGTGCTCCATTCGGTGGGAAGCGCCAGCGGCGGCGGGGGCAGGACCCCGTAGGTCAGGAGCTGCACCATCGTCCCGTAGAGGACCGCCGCCGTCGTCGCCGTGGCGACGGCCCCCGTGCGGTACAGCAGGAACGCCGAAGCTCCGATGACGACGAGGTAGAGGAAGTTGAAGACCGAGTCGGGGCCGCCGGACGAGTAGACGAGCACCGTGACGATGCCGACGTCGCCCATGAGCTGAATGAACGCGGCCCAGCTGGGGTTCAGGTGCCGCCCGGCGGTCCAGTGGAAAAGAGCGAGGAGCACCGCGGCGCCCATCAGGGCGTAGAGGAACGTGATCTCGATGTGGACGCCCTCGAGGTGGACGGCCGACCCGGCCTGAACGAGGATCGCCGAAAGGAAGATCAGCAGGAGGACGACGATGCGGACCGCCGTCAGCCAGCCGGTGGATCTCCGGAGGGACTCGTCCAGGGCTTCGGTCAGGTCGGAAGACGTCGGGGCAGCCGAGGGCGACGGAATGGTCGGTTCAGCTCCTCCCGGCGATCCGCTCACGGGGCACCGGACGCCGGGCTTTCCTCATCCAATCTTGTTGATCAGCGTGAACATCGGGAGATACATCGCGATGACGATGCCTCCGATGATGATGCCCAGGATGAAGATCATGACGGGCTCGAGCAGTTTCACGAGTCCGGCGACCGCGGCATCCACCTCGTCTTCGTAGAAGTCGCCGATCTTGTTCAACATCTGGTCGAGGGCGCCCGTCTGCTCGCCGACGCCGATCATCTGCACGACCATGTTCGGGAAGATGCCGGAGTCGCGGAGGGGCTCGACGATGGTCTTGCCGCCCTCGACGCTCTTGCGCACCTCGAGGATCGCGTCCTCGACGATGGCGTTTCCGGAGGTTCTCGCCGTGATGTCGAGGCTCTCTAAGATCGGCACGCCGGAAGACGTCAGGGTGGCCAGCGTCCGGCAGAACCGGGCAACGGAGATCTTGCGCATGATCATGCCGAGGACGGGGAGCTTCAGGACGAGGCCGTCGACGACGCGCCGGCCGCGGTATGTCGCGTAGTAGCGGCGGAACGCGAAGACGCCCGCGATGATGCCGATCACGAAGAAGATGAAGTACCGGGCGAGGAAGTTCGACGCCAGGATGACCATGCGCGTCGGGAAGGGCAGCTCGGCGCCGAGGCTCGTGAACAGGGCGGCAAACGTCGGGATGACCTTCAGGAGAATGACCGCCACGACGATCATCGCGATCACGATGACCGCGATCGGGTAGATCAGGGCGGACTTGACCTGGGAGGAGAGCTTGACGGCCTTCTCGATGTAGACCGAGAGCCGCTGGAGGATCGTGTCGAGGATACCGCCCGCCTCGCCCGCGGCGACCATGTTGACGTAGAGGTTGTTGAACGCCTTCGGATGGCGGCGCATGGCGTCGGCCAGGGTCGATCCCGCCTCGACGTCCTGCCGGACCTGCAGAAGGATCTTCTGAAAATTCTTGTGCTCCTGCTGGTTCGCCAGGATCTCGAGGCACTGGACGAGCGGGAGACCGGCGTCGATCATGACGGAGAACTGGCGGGTGAAGACGGCGAGGGTCTTGGGCGGCACCTTGCGCCCCATCTTCGTGAGGGAGATCTCCTTGCCGCGCTCCCGGATGCCGGTGACGACGATGTTCTGGCGCCGGAGCGACGCGAGGGCGACGTCCTTCGTGTCCGCGGCGAGGACCCCCTCCTGGACCAGTCCCGCCCGGTTTCGGCCCTTCCAGACGTAATTCGGCATGGTGTCCGGCTCCCTTTGTCCTTACGCGCGCTTGCCGGCGGTGGCGTTCGGAGTCTGCACGTTCAATCCCGATCCGCGGTTGATGAGCTCCTGGAGCTCGTCCGGATTCGAGGATCGGGAGAGCGCGATCTCCAGGGTGATCAGCTTCCTGTGAAACAGGGTCGCGAGCGACTGGTTGAAGGTCTGCATCCCGAACTTCGACTGTCCCGTCTGCATCATCGAGTAGATCTGGTGGATCTTGTCCTCGCGGATCAGGTTCCGGATGGCGGCGTTCGGAACGAGGATCTCCATCGCCATCGCCCGCCCCTTGCCGCTCGCGCGCTCGAGCAGCGACTGACACAGGATTCCTTCGAGAACGAAGGAGAGCTGCGTCCGGATCTGCGTCTGCTGGTGCGCGGGGAACACGTCGATGATGCGGTTGATCGACGAGGTCGCCGAGTTCGTGTGGAGGGTGGCGAGCGTCAGGTGGCCCGTCTCCGCGATGCGCAGCGCCGATTCGATCGTCTCGAGGTCGCGCATTTCGCCGACGAGCACGACGTCCGGGTCCTCGCGGAGGACGGACTTCAGGGCGTTCGGGAACGAGTGGGTGTCGGCGTGGAGCTCGCGCTGGTTCACGATGCACTTCTTGTGGGAGTGCAGGAACTCGATCGGGTCCTCGATCGTGACGATGTGGAGCTGCTTCTCGCGGTTGATCCGGTCGAGCATCGCGGCGAGCGTCGTCGTCTTGCCCGAGCCCGTGGGTCCCGTGACGAGAATCAAGCCGCGCGGCTTGTCGCAGAGAAGCTCGACGACCGGCGGGAGCCCGAGCTCGCGGAATCCGAGGATCTCGTACGGGATCTGCCGGTAAACGCCGGCGACGGCGCCGCGCTGGAAGAAGTTGTTGGCGCGGAAGCGCGCGAGTCCCTTGACGCCGAAGGAGAAGTCGAGCTCGAGGTTCTCCTCGAACCGGTGCTTCTGGGTGTCGGTCAGGACCGAATAGGCGAGCTGTTTGGTCTCGGCGACGGTGAGCGGCGGGTAGGGGAGAGGGATCAGGCGGCCGTCCAGGCGCACCATGGGAGGGGAATTGGTCGTCAAATGGAGGTCGGAAGCCCCCATTTCGACCATCTGCTTCAAAAGCTGATGCAGTGTCGTGTCGCCGGCCAAATTCGCCTCCAGGAAAAGGTTATCTAGTGTAACCGGAACGCCGCCCGTTAGGAAGGTCAAGTGTTTAGATTCTGTACGTTCGGGCAGCCAACCGGTGACGGGTGACAGGCGACAGGTGACGGCAGCACCGGGTTCTCCGCGGGTGCAGGCGCGTTGTCCCTGGACAAACCCGACCCAGGGAGCGTGACGAGAAGCCTCGGACGCCTTACCGAGAGCGGCCTACCCCCGACATCCTTCCGCGCGAGCTCCTGTCACCTGACACCCGTCACCTGACACCTGTCAGAGGACCGTCTCCCGAAGGACTTCCTCGAGGGTCGTCACCCCGTCGCGGATCTTCTGGAGGCCGGCCATCCGGAGGCTCACCATTCCCTCCTCGATCGCCTTGCGCTTCAACTCGATCGAGGAAGCGCCGGAAAGGATCATGTCCCGGATCTCGTCGGAAAACTGCAGGACCTCGTAGAGGCCGCAGCGGCCCTTGTAGCCCCCGTTGTTGCAGCGCTCGCAGCCGCGGCCGCGCTTGATCTTGACCGTTTTGACCTCGTCCGGCGCGAACCCGACCTGGATCAGCATCTGGGGAGGCGTCTCGACCTCCTCCGCGCAGTTGGAGCAGATGCGCCGGACGAGCCGCTGCGCGCAGATGGCGTTGATCGACGTCGCGACGAGGAAGGGCTCGATGCCCATGTTCATCAGCCGGTTGATCGTCGACGGGGCGTCATTCGTGTGCAGCGTCGAGAGCACGAGATGTCCCGTGAGCGCCGCCTTGACCGCGATCTCCGCCGTTTCGAAGTCGCGGATCTCGCCGACCAGGATGATGTCCGGGTCCTGCCGCAGGAAGGATCGCAGAGCGGACGCGAAGGTCAGACCGATCTGCTCTTTCATCTGGACCTGGTTGATGCCGGCGAGGTTGAACTCGATCGGGTCTTCCGCCGTCATGATGTTGACCGACGGCTCGTTCAACGCCGCGATGGCGGAGTAGAGCGTGTTCGTCTTGCCGGAGCCCGTCGGGCCCGTCACGAGGACGATGCCGTACGGGCGGTCGATTGCGTCCTTGAACCGGTGGAGCGGCTCCGGCTCGAAGCCCAGCATCGTCATGTCGAGCTGCAGCTTCGTCTTGTCGAGAAGCCGCATGACGACTTTCTCGCCGAACTGCGCCGGGACGGTCGAGACGCGCAGGTCGAGGTCGCGGGACCGCTCCTCGACGCGCAGACGGATCTTGATGCGCCCGTCCTGTGGCAGCCGCTTCTCGGAAATGTCGAGCTTCGCCATGATCTTCAGGCGGGAGATCAGTGGATCGCGCGTCCGCATCGGCAGGGCCATGATGTTGTGGAGGATTCCGTCGATCCGGAACCGGACGCGGAACTCCTTCTCGTACGGCTCGACGTGGATGTCGGAGGCCCCCGCCTTCAACGCTTCGATCAGGATCAGGTTGGACACCTTGATGATGGGCGCCGATTCCGTCGACTTCGCGAGGTCCCCGAGGTCGATCTCCTGACCTTCGTCCTGACGGAGGACGTCGACGTCCGCGCCTTCGTCGATCCCCGTGATCTCGTCCATGTTGATCTCGCCCAATCCGACGCCGGCCATGTCGTCGGCGGTCAGGGCGGAGGTCTGCATGACGTCGTCGAGATTCCCGCCGGGCGAGAAGCCGGTGGAGGAAGGCTTGGCTTTCTCCTTGAGGACGACCGACCGCGGCGTGCCGTAATGCTTCTCGATCGCCTTGCGGAGGGCGATCTCGGAGGCGACCACCGGCTCGACGTTGTATCCGGTCATGAACTTGATGTCGTCCATGGCGAAGACGTTCGTCGGGTCGCCCATCGCGATCGTGAGCGTGGCGCCCGTCTTGTTCACGGGCAGGACTCCGTACTTGCGCGCGACGTCCGCGGGGACGACCTTGATCACGTTGGGATCGATCTCGAAGTTCGCGAGGTCGATCGAGGGGACGCCGAACTGCTGGGAAAGGGTCTCCGTGATCTGTGACTCGGTCACGGCCCCGATCCGGACGAGGGCTTCGCCGAACTTGCCGCCCTCCTCGCGCTGAGATTTCAGGGCGGAGTCGACCTGATCCTGCGAGACCAGACGCGCTTTGATAAGGAGATCGCCGAGTTTGACTGCCATGGGGACGGAAGGAGAGTAAGGCGTTTACCGCCCGGCTGTCAAAGGACGGCGCCCTCCGCCCTGGCGTTCCGGGCCTCGGATCCGGCCCCGGAGGTCGCCGGCGGAGGAGGGACGGACGGAGCGGGGCTTCGCGACTCGATCGCCTTCAGTCTCCCGATCAGGGTGCCGACCTTCAGCTTCGAGCGGATCTGCACCGGAATGCGCCGCTCATCGTCGGTCAGCCAGAGGACGAGGTTTTTCCCCTTGCCGATGAGGCTCCCGCCGGAGCTCTTCGGCTCGACACGGATGGTCGAAAAGGACCCGGCGGGCGTGACGATCCTCTCGCGTCCCTGCACCTCGACCCGCAGCGCGTGCGTTTCGCCGGAGAAAACGGCGAGCTCCGGGGCTTTTCCGCCGTCGAGCGGCAGCGTGCGGAGGTAGTAGACGGAGGAAAGCGTGTCGAGCGTCGCGTCGTTCAACCGGATGGTCGCTCCCTCGTAATGCGCGACGCCGTTCTCGTAGTCGAACTCGGTCAGCTCGTCGCGAGCGCGCTTGCCCTCGACCGTGTGCTTTTCGAAGCGGAGGGAGCGAAACGTCTTCGGATCCACCCACGACACCATGTAGTCGCGCACGAGGAAAAACTTGGAGAGGAAGTCGTTCGACACGGCCGAGAGCTCGAATTTCCAGGCGGGGCGCCCGCCGAGCTCCGTCGGCGCCGCCGAGAGAGTGAGCTCCCCGCCGGCGACGCCCAGGATCGTCATCGCGTAACGCAGCGTCTCGCCCAGAAAGGGAGGCGGGTCGGCCCTGGAGGGCGGCGTCTGCTGCGCGAAGGACCGGGCGCTCCACGCGAGGAGGAGCGCCCATGCCGGGAACCGGCTGCGCCGCGTTGCCTGAAATGCCAGCCCGTGCCCCCGTCCCGATCAGCGCGAAGCGGAACGCCGCGCGGCTTCGATCGCTTTCGTCAGGACCGTCTCGACGGCGGTCGCCTGATCGTAGCGCAACCACGCGCCGCCGTAAGGCCGATTCCGGGCGGGGACGTTGCGCTTCGACGCCGACGGAGCGAAGAGAGCGAGAGTCGGGACGCCGAGCGCGTCGGCGAGATGGACGGGACCGGTGTCGCCTCCGACGAAGAGCGCGGCGCGCGCGGCAACGTGAGCGAGCCCGGCAAAATCCAGTTGCGGAATGCGCGCTGCGCCGGGAATGAGCTCCACGAGCCGCGCCGCGCGCGCTTCGTCGCCCGGACCCCAGGAGACCGCGGGGAAGAGCCCGGCTCTCTCCTCGAGACCGGTCGCGAGCGCCGCGTACGACTCCTCGCCCCACGCCTTGTCGGCGCGGCTCGCCCCGGGATGAAACAGCGCGAAGGGATGCGGCAGCCCCGCGGCGAAACGGTCCGCCTCGGCGCGCGGGGCGGCGAGCAGGTACCGCGCGTCCGGCGCCGGGCTCGTCACGGGGATCGAGAGCGGGCCCAGCAGCGCAAGGTTCTGGTCGACGACGTGGGGCGTTCCGCTCTCCAGTGCCACCGGCCGGTCCACCAGCAGGGACGACGTCCGTTCCCGTCGGTCGCGCGCGCCGAGGCTCACGACCGGCGCGCCCGCGAGGCGGGCGAGGAGCGCCGACTTCCAGAGGCCCTGCGCGTCGATCGTCGCGTCCGCGCGGAATTCCCGGAGAGAGGCGCGCAGCCGGCGGATCTCGAGACGGCTCTGCGCGGAGAGGGGCGTGCGGCGCCAGCGGCGCGTGTCCGCCGGAAAGATCCGCGCGATCGCCGGGTTGCCCTCGAGGAGGCCCGCATACGCTCGCTCGACGACCCAGCCGACCTCCGCCCCGGCGCGCCCCGCGTTCTCCGCGAGCGGGAGCGCGTGGATGATGTCGCCCACCGCGGAGAGCCGGACGATGAGGAGGCGCATCTACGAAACGGGTGACGGGTGACGGGTGACGGGTGACGGCAGCCCGGTGCCCAGGAGGGTTCTGCGGACCAGGATGAACCGGCCGGCGGCAATCGTCCTCGTCCTCGGGGCCGCGAAGCTCCGGCGCCTCAACGCGCGGGAGCTCCGGGGCGGCCGTTGCGAATCCGCTCGATCAGGTCGGTGGTGGCGTGATCCTTCGGATCTCCCACGATAACGGTCGCGCCTCCGTACGCCGCGACCACGCCGCGCTCGGGAACGTCCTCGGCCCTGTAGTCCGTCCCTTTGGCGTGAACCTCGGGACGCAGTTCCCGGAGGAGAGCGGCGGGGGAGTCCTCGTCGAAGATGGTCACGGCGTCGACGCACGCGAGCGCCGCGACGATCTCCGCGCGTTCCCGCTCGGGTACGATCGGGCGCCCCTCGCCCTTGGCGCCGCGGACCGACCGGTCGCTGTTCACGCCGACGACGAGCCAGTCCCCGCGCTCGCGCGCGGCCTCGAGATACCGGACGTGGCCCGCGTGGAGAAGATCGAAGGCGCCGTTGGCGAACACCATCCGCCGCCCGGCGTCGCGCGCCTCTGCGGCGCGGCGCGCGAGCTCGCCGGGGTCGAGGATCTTCGAGAGAGCGGGCGCCGGAGGGTGAGAGGCGGGAGCGTCGCCGGAGCCCGTCTTCACCCGAGGATCGTCCGATCCGACTCGATCGCCCGCGCGAGCTCGTCCCGCGTGACCGTCGCGGTCCCCATCTTCATCACCACGACGCCGCCGGCGAAATTCGCGAGGAGCGCCGCCTCGAGCGGCGACGCTCCGGACGCGAGCGCGAGGGAGAACGTGGCGAGGACGGTGTCGCCGGCGCCCGTGACGTCGGCGACCTGATCGGTGCCGTGCACGGGAATGATCACGGGAGGACCGGAAGGAGGAAAGAGGGCCATCCCGCGGGAGCCGCGCGTCACGAGCACGTTCGGGCAGGCGATCCGCTCGCGCAGCGCCGCTCCCGCCCGCTCGAGGGTCTCGACCGACTCGCCGAGCGGAAAGCCGACGCACTCCTCGACCTCCTCCTCGTTCGGCGTGACCGCGTCGACCCCCGAGTAGCGGAGGAGCGCGTGCCGCGAGTCGAGCAGGACGGGCGCACCGGACCGGAGCGCGGCCTTCAAGGGCGCGACCGCCGCCGGGCTGATCGCGCCGTAGCCGTAGTCGGAGAGGATCGCCCCGTCCGCGGCGCGCGCGGCGCCGGCCAGCCGGTCCAGAACGGCCGCCGCCTCGGAACCGTCGGGCGAGAGGGAATCTTCGCGGTCGTAACGCACGATCTGCTGCTTGATCGAGTGGGGTGCGCCGCCCAGGATCCGCGTCTTCGTCGGGGTCGCGTAGCCGGCCGTCGGCGCGAGGCCGGACGTCTCGATTCCCCGCTCCTGCAGGAGCCCGGTCAGGATCCGCCCCTCCGGATCGTCTCCGACGACCCCGGCGGGAATCGGGATTCCGCCGAGCGATCGCACGTTCGCGGCCGTGTTGCCCGCGCCGCCGGGGAGATTTTCCTCGCGGGAGAAGCGGAGGATCAGGACGGGCGCTTCCCGGCTGACCCGCTTGGGATGCCCGTAGAGGAACCGGTCGAGGACGAAGTCGCCCCCGACCGCGACGCGCCGGCCTTCGAGCGCGGGCAGCAACGCAAGCAGGCGCGCGCGCGAGACGCGGGGCGTCATGCCGTCCCGCCGATGTGCAAAGTCTTCAATTCGCTCGGATTATAATGACGCGTTCCGGGGAGGCCCATGCTCGACTCACACGTCCTCGTGCTGAATCGCGTGTTCCAGGCGGTCCAGGTGACGTCCGTCCGCAAGGCGTTCACGCTCTTCTACAAGGGGCACGTCCGCGCCGTCCTTCCCGACTACAGCACCTGGGACTTCGACAACTGGTGCGACATCCCGGTCCAGCCGCACGACGAGGTCGTGATGACGCCGTCGTCGAAGATCCGCATCCCGCGCGTGGTCGCGCTGAAGGAGTTCGACCGCCTGCCGCGGCAGGACGTGAAGTTCTCTCGGCACAACATCTACGTGCGGGACGGAAGCCGCTGTCAGTACTGCGGCCACAAGTTCCCGTCGGCGGAACTCTCGCTCGACCACGTCATCCCGCTCTCCCGCGGCGGCATGTCGACGTGGGAGAACGTCGTGTGCGCCTGCCTCGCGTGTAACGTCCGCAAGGGCAATCGCACGCCGCAAGAGGCCTCGATCCGCCTGATCCAGCACCCGAAGAAGCCGCGATGGCATCCCGTGGGGCACTTCGGTGCGAGCAAGTTCCACCCGGCGTGGCGCAATTTCCTGGACGTCGCCTACTGGAACATGGAGCTCCATTGAACGCCTCGGCGCTCGAAGGCGCCCAGCCCGCGTAAACGCCGCGAACCGGGCGGAGGCCTAAGCCGAAGCGGAGAAGAGCTCCTCGATCGCCGCGGCCACCGTCTCGGGATGGATCCCGGTCATGCATTCGTGCCGGTACGGGCAATCCTTGAGGAAGCAGGGGGAGCAGAACACGTAGCGGTCGAGCGCCCGAAACGGCGCGCCGGAGGGCGCGGTGCGACCCGGGTCCGTCGGCCCGAAGATCGCGACGACGGGCGTGCCGGCCGCGGCGGCCAGGTGCATCGGACCCGAGTCGTTCGCCGCGACGACGCGCGCCCGCGCGAGCAACCCCGCGAGCTCGAGCGGGTCGAGATCGGCGCCGAGCACCGGAAGGGCGGACAGGCCCGACGCCGCGACGGCCTCCGCGGCGAGCGGCTCCTCGCCCGGGCCGATCACGAGGGCGGGGGAAACGCCGCTCTTCGCGAGGCGCGCGGCGAGGGCGCCCCACCGTTGCGGAGGCCAGCGCTTCGTCCAGGCGAACGCGGCTCCGGGCGCGAGGAGCACGAGCCGGGAGGTGGGTCCCGCCGCGAGGCCCGCGACGGCGAGCGCGGCGTCGGCTCTGGCCTGCGCCGCCTCGGGCACGGGCAGCCGCGGCGGATCGCGGTCGGGCTCGACGCCTCGGGAGAGAAGGAGTCGGTCGTAGTCCCGCAGCTGGTGGCCGGTCGGCAGGGGACGGGGCACGGCGTCGGTCAGAAGCGCGCTCCGGCGGTCGGTCGCGTATCCGATCCGCCGCTGCGCTCCGGACAGCCAGGCGACCGCCGCTGCGCGGAAGGAGTTCGGAAGAAGCCACGCCTCGTCGAACCCGCGGCGGCGCAGGGCGAGGGCGTCGGCCGCCAGGCTCCCGCCGCGGGGGATCACCTCGACGCCGGGTACTGCGCGCAGCAAGGCCGCCGGCCCCCGCGGCGCCAGCGCCGCGACGCTCCGGGGCGGCCGCGCCGCGCAGAGGGCGCGGAAGAAGGGGATCGCCATCACGGCGTCTCCCAGCCAGTTGGGGGCGACGACCAGAGTCCGGGACGCCGGCGCGCCTCCCGTCACGGCTCGGCCCGCTCGGTCGGCCGCGTGCGCCACCGGTTGTGCAGCCAGAGCCACGCGGCCGGGTCCTTCCGAACGGCCGCTTCGGTGACCTGCATGTAGCGCGCGGTCGCGAGCCGGACCCGCTCGTCGCGGGGCCGGGAGGGATCGAACTCCGAAGCGACGATGGGCTTCTCGAACTCGAGGCGGTACTTCCCGCCGCCGAGAGGCCACGTGAACACGGGCACGACCGCGGCGTCCGTCTTCAGCTGCAGAAGCGCCAGGGAGGGGGAGGTCGCCGCGAGCCGGCCGAAGAAGGGCACGAAAACGCCCTCGCCGGGGAGGACGTTCTGGTCGATCAGGATCGCCACCGTCCCGCCGCGCCTCAGGTCCCGCAGGATCTCCCGCGCCGCTTCCTTCTTGCGGATGAGCCGGTTGCCGAACCGGGTCCGCCGGCGGGCGAGCTCCGCCTCCAGGAGCGCGTTGTCGAGCGGCCGGACGACGGACGCAATCGGCTCGCCGAGCATTCCGGCGCGCACCGCGCCGAGCTCCCAGCTTCCGAAGTGCGCGGAGAGGAGGAACACGCCCCGGCCCCTCTCACGGGCGGCGCGGAGGTGCTCGTCACCCGCGACCGAAACGCGGCTCTCGAGCTCCGGGCGCGCCCAGCGCGGGGACTCGAGAAACTCGATGAATGCCGCGCCGAACCGCGCGACGCTCTCCCGGGCGAGCGAAGCGGCGTCTCCCGGAAGCATGTCCGGGAACGCCGCGGCGATGTTGCCGCGAAGGATGCGCCGGCGCGAGGACGCCGCCGCGATGTAGGCGCGGGCGAGGCCGGCGCCGAGCCTCGACGCCGAGCCCGCTGGAAGCCGGGCGAGGAGGGACGCGACCGCCGCGAACGCGGCGTGCTCGACCCGGTCCCGCGCGGCGGAGCGCCCGCGGCGGCGTCGCGGTGGATCGGCCGGCGGCGCAGCGGACGACCCGGCGGGGATCTTCGGAGAGAGCGGGGAGCCGCCACCGCTGCCCCCGTCCGGGCCCGTCACGAGACGCCCCCTCGTCCCGCCGCCGGCGTCTCGGGGAAGAGCCCGCGGTGGACGAAGTCGAGCAGCGCGGCGGGAAGCTCGACCTCCAGCCGGATCGTCCGGACGGGAAGAGACAGCAGCGGCTCGAGCTTCACGGCGTCCTTGCCGGTCGTCACGACGGCGGCGCTCTCGGACCGGCGCGCGGCCTCGGCGATGCGCGCGGCGTCGCTGGGCGTGTAGCGGTGGTGGTCGGGGAACAGGAGAGTCTCCGCCGGCGCGATCCCGATCCGGGCGAGCGCGGCGGCGAAGGTCGCGGGCCGCGCGACGCCGGCGACCGCGACGCAGCGCGCGTCGGCGGCCAGGCCGGCCGCCGCGCCGGAGGCCGCCTCGAGCCCGGCGGCGCGGATCTCCGCCGCGAACGCGGGGGCTTCGGGGTTCTCGAGCGCGACGGCGGCGAGCGCGGCCTCGTCGGGAAACCCGGGATGCGGCCGCGTGAAGACGAACGCGTCGGCGCGCCCCATGGCGGAGAGGGGCTCCCGAAGGCGGCCGAAGGGGGGATAGCGGAGCCCTCCGAAGGGCTCGACGGCGTCGAGTAAGAGGAGGTCGACGTCGCGCCGGACGGAGAGATGCTGAAAGCCGTCGTCCAGGATGAAGACGTCCGGCGCGTGGGCGAGGGCGGCGCGCGCCGCGTCCCGCCGCCGGGGGGCGACCGCGACGATCACGCCGGGCAGGCGCCGGGCGAGGAGGACCGGCTCGTCGCCGCCCCGATCGGGCGCAACCAGCGGGCCGTCGCCCGAAGAGACGACGACCGTTTCCCGCGAACGCCGGCCGTATCCCCGGGAGAGGACCGCGGGCCGAAGACCCGCCGCGGCCAGCCACCGCGCGAGGTGCTCGACGACCGGCGTCTTTCCCGTGCCTCCCACCGTCAGGTTGCCGACGGAGACGACCGGCCGGTCCAGGCGCTCGGACGGGAGCGTCCCGGCGGCGTAGCGCCGCGCGCGCGTCTCGAGGACGCGGCTCCAGAGCCGCTCGGCGAGGTTCATGGCGCGGTCCGCTCCCGTCGGCCGTCCCAAAGGAGAAGCACCCGGTCGACGGTGCGGCGCCCCGCGCCGCGGCTCTCTTCGACGATGCCGCGGGCCCGCTCGCCGCGCGCCGCCGTCCCCGCGGGATCCGCGAGCGCGGCCGCGAAGGCCGCAGCCAGCCCGTCCGCGTCGGCGACGCGCTCGAGTATCGTCGCGCGCTCGCCGGCCTCCGCGATCTCGCGGAAGTTTTCCATGTGCCTCCCGGCGACGGCGGGGACTCCCGCGGCCCACGCCTCGATCGGGTTGTGGCCGCCCGCGGCGATCAGGCTTCCGCCGATGAAGGCGAGCCGCGTCTCGAGGTAGAGGGAGGAGAGCTCTCCGATCGAGTCCAGGAGGTACACGTCCGTTCCGGCTCCGACTAGCGGGGCGTCGGAGCGCGACCGCCGCAGCAGAGGGAGGCCGCGGCGTTCGACCATCCTCGCGACGGCGTCGAAGCGCTCCGGCCGCCGCGGCGCGAGCACCAGGAGAGGGCGGGCGCCGGAAGGGAGCGCGGACCAGGCGGTGAGGACCATCTCTTCCTCGCCCTCGCCGGTGGACGCCGCCGCGACGACCGGTCGGCCTCGGGCCGCTTCCCGGAGACGATCCGCGTCGGCGAAGGGCGGCGGGGAGCCGACGTCGTATTTGACGTTGCCGGTGACGAAGACGCGGTCGGAGGGCGCCCCGAGCCGCCGGATTCGCGAGGCGTCGGCCTCCGTCTGCATCGCGAAGAGGGCGACGCCATCGAGGACGCGGGCGAGCCAGGCTCCCGCCAGGCGATAGCGCCGGAACGACCGTTCCGACAGCCGGCCGTTCACGAGCGCGACGGGGATCGAGCGCCGGCGGGCGCGCGCGAGAAAAAGCGGCCAGATCTCCGTTTCGGTCAGCAGGATCAGGCCGGGACGCACGCCGTCCAGCGCCCGCTCCACGGGACCCGCGAGGTCGAGAGGGAAGGAGAAGACGGCGACCCCGGGAGGGAAGCCGGCCGCCGAGCGCCGCGCGACGTCCGTGCCCGCGGCGGTCGTCACCGAGAGGCCCAGGCGGGCTCCGGCGGCGCGCCGCGAGAGCTCTCCCAGGAGGTTCTTCGCGACGCCGACTTCTCCGACCGAGACCGCGTGGATCCAGACGCCGCCGTCGAGATCCGGGTACGGCCTCCGGCCCATCCGTCCCGCGATGTCCCCGATTTTCCGGCGGCCGGAAAGCGAGCGGAAGAGGGCGTACGGAGTGTAGAGGGCGAGGGCCAGGACCGAGAGCAGGCGGTAGGCGAGCAAGGGCCCGAGATTAACGCAGCCGCCCCGGACGCTCCCGGCCGGAGGGACCTTCGTCGGGTCCGGGGCGCCCATCCGCCGGCGGGATGGCGCGCGCGACCCATTTTCCCTTACAATCCAATGGTTTATGAGCTGGAGAAAACCGCCAACGCCCGAGCCGCCGGCTCCGTATAAACCGGCAATGGAGCTCGTTTACAGCGAAGCACGGGTCCGGCGCGAGTCCGAGGAGCTGTCCGACCGGGAACTCGCCCTGGCGGCGCGGGGCGGGGACATGGTCGCGTTCGAGGCGCTCGTCGTCCGCAAGACGCCGGCCGTCCTCTCGGTCGCGCGGCGCATCGTGCCGAACTCCGAGGATTCCCACGACGTCGCCCAGATGGTTTTCCTGCGCGTGTGGGAGCAGCTCGACCGCTACGACGAGCACTTCTCGTTCAACACCTGGCTCTACCGCATCGCCACGAACCTCGCGATCGACTTCCTGCGGAGCGCCCGGAGCCGGGACAAGGCGCACGGCGCCACTCTTCACGTCGTCCGCCAGCGCGAGGAAGCCACGAGCGGCGAGACGTCGCGGGCCGCCGAGGACGGCGAGGTCGCCCGGCTCTTCCGCCAGGCGAGCGAGCGCCTCACGGGCAAGCAGAAGGCGGCGTTCGTCCTGCGCGAGATGGAAGACAAGGATACGAGCGAGATCGCCGCGATCCTCGGATGCGGCGAGTCGACGGTGCGCAACCACCTGTTCAACGCGCGCCGGATCCTGAAGCGGGAGATCGAGAAGATCTGCCCGGGCTTCTTCGCCGGCCGCGGCGCCACGCGCGGAGGCCGGGCGTGACGCTCGCCTGTCCCGAGACGCGCCTGCGCTTCGCGGCCTACCTGGACGACCGTCTGGGGCGCGAGGAACGTTCCGCGATCCGCGCACATCTCGCCTCCTGTGCGGCGTGCCGCGGGGAGGCTTCGGGGGAAGATCCCGCTCTGCTCTTCGCTTCGATGGGCTCCGAGCCGGTCTCCGCGGAGGACGCCGGCCGGGTGCTCGACGCGGTCCGGGCAGGCATCGCGTTGAAGACCGCCGAGCGGCGGATCGCTTCGCCGGCCCGCCGGTTCGCCGGAGTGGCCGCCGCGGCGGCCGCGGCCGCGCTCCTGGCGATCACGGTCGGATCTCCGGCGCCGCCGCGGGCGCCCCGGGAGCTTTCGGCCCGGGCTTCGGTGTCCCACGCTTCGGATCCCGGGGCGGCGAGCGTGCCGGCCGCGGGCGCTTCCGCGCTACCGCCCGTCTCCCCGTTCGCGGAGGCGGCCGGACCGGCTACAGGGAAACTTCCTGCCGACGCGACGATCTACGACTGGAATCCGGGCGGCGGTCAGCCGCGCGTGGTCTGGATCGTGGACCGGTCGCTCGACATTTGATGCGGTGAACAGGGGAAGGCGAGGAGCGATCGGCAACCCGATGTGACCGGCGAGCCGCAGTCGCCCCTCCGCCCTCTCGAGGTCCCGGCGTCGCCGGGTTTTCTTGCGTGAGAAAAAAGATCGTCTCCCTCGCGGCCCTCGTGGCCTTCGCGCTCGTCGCGCTTCCGCTGATGGCGGCGGAGGAGGCGTCCGTCCGCGTCTTCGTGCTGAAGAACAAGCGCGTCGAGGAGGCGGCCCTGCTCATCCGTCCGCATCTCTCCGACGCCGCGTCCATCACACTGACTCAGCGCTTGAACGCCATGACCGTCACGGACCGGGAGCCGAACCTGAAGACGATCGCGAAGATCATCGCGGAGTTCGACGCGCCGCCGCGGGGGTTCACCTTCGCCGTCAAGCTGGTGCGGGCGCGGGCGGACGTCTCCGCGGGCTCCATGGCCCAGGAGATCGGCGGCCTCGGGGCGAAGTTGAAGTCGATGTTCCAGTTCAACGACTACGCGCTCATCGATTCCGCGGTGATCCAGGGGCTCGAGGGCAAGCCGGTCTCCTACCGCCTCGGTGAGGAGTACGTCCTCACCTTCGCCATCGGGCCCGTGGGCGCCGGAGACGAGCTGATCCTCTCGCCGATCGCGCTCTCCCGGCTGAAGAAGAACGAGCAGGGCCGCCTGGTCCCGGTCCCGCTCTACCGCGCTTCGCTTCCCGTCGCCTTGAACCAGACGCTCGTCCTCGGAGCGTCCCGCGACGAGGCGTCGAAGAACGCCCTGATCCTGATCCTTCTCGTGCAGGAGACCGCGCGCCCGGGGTCGCCGGGCGGCAAGACGGTCGAGAAGCGCTGACGATGCCGCAGTTCTCGATCAAGATCGGATGGCCGGACGGCTCCGTCGCCGAGGAGGCGATCTCGGCCGGAGACGCGGCGGGGGCGCGGCGCGAGATCGAGCGGCGCGGCGGCCACGTGTTCGACGTCCGCCGCGAGGGCGGGATGACGCTCGCCGGCCGCACGCACCGGCGGGCCCGCGGCCGCGTCAAGATGCGCGACTTCCTCATCTTCAATCAGGAAATGATCGCGCTGCTCAAGGCCGGACTGCCGGTCGTGCACTCTTTCGAGATCCTCCTCGAACGCCAGGAGAGCCCGACGCTGCGGCGGATCCTCGCGGACATCCGCGACCGGATCAATTCCGGCTCGTCGCTCTCGGACGCTTTCGCCGCGCAGGGCGACGCGTTTCCCCGGCTCTACTGGACCTCTCTCAAGGCGGGCGAGAAGAGCGGCGAGATCGAAGCCGTGCTGCGCCGGTATCTCAAGTACCAGAAGACCGTCATGGCCCTCTCGCGAAAGGTCGGATCGACCCTCGTCTACCCGGCGATCCTGATCGCCCTGTCCGCGGTCCTGATCGGGATCCTGATGACGTTCGTCATCCCGCGCTTCTCCGAGTTCTTCACCGACTTCAACGCCGACCTTCCGATGCTCACCCAGGTCGTCATCGGGATCGCGACGTTCCTGCGCCGCAACGTGGTCGTGATCGCCGCGGCCCTCGCCATCGTGGGGTTTTTCGGGACCCGCTGGCTCAAGTCTGCGTCGGGCCGCGACGTCCGCGACGCGGTGCTGCTCCGCGTTCCCGTCGTCGGCGGCATCCTTCGCCGCTTCGCGATCACCCAGTTCACGCGCAGCCTGGGGACGCTTCTCGGCGGAGGAACGCCTCTGGTGCCCGCGCTCGAGAACGCCTCGGAGGCGATCGGCAACCGGTTCGTGTCGCGCCGGGTCGCGAGCGTCGTCGGGCGCGTGCGGGAGGGCGGCGAGCTGTGGCGCGCCCTCGAGGCGACGGGGATCTTCACGAACCTGACGATCGAGATGATCAAGGTCGGCGAGATGTCCGGAGCCCTCGAGGAAATGCTCTCGTCGGTCTCCGACTTCTACGACGAAGAGATCGACATGCTGCTCGCGAGGGTAATCTCCTTCGTGGAGCCCGCCATCCTGGTCATCATGGGTGGCGTGATCATGACGATCCTGCTGTCGGTGTATCTGCCGATCTTCCGGATCATGTCTCAGATCAAGGGGTGAACATGGCGAAACAGTATGGAAACGGAAGCACGACGCTGGTCGCCGACGCCGAGGCGCCCGCCGCCATGGCCGAGAGGCTGGGCCTGCCGTTCGTGGACCTCACCCTCTTCCGCGTCGATCCGGACCTGTTCCGGTCGATCCCGGTCGAGTGGATGCTGCGCTACCAGTTCGTTCCCGAGTCACGGACCGAAAAGACGATGACGGTCATCTGCGCCGATCCGACGGACGTCGTGCGGTTGGACGAGCTCGAGCTCTTGATCGGGGTCCCCCTGCGGCTGAAGGTCGGCAGCCGGACCGCGATCAACGACATCCTGCAGAAGAGCGAGTCCTCCCAGCGGGTCTTAGACGAGGCGACGGAAGACTTCCGGATGCAGCTGGTCTCGGAGGACGAGGAGGGCGAGGAGACGCTGACGATCGACCGGATCACGCAGGACGCGTCTCCGATCATCAAGCTCGTGGACTCCATCCTCTTCAACGCCATCCAGCGGCGCGCCTCGGACATCCATATCGAGACGCAGGAGAACGTCGTCCTCATCAAGTACCGCATCGACGGGGTGCTGTACCAGGCGATGGATCCCATCGACAAGCGCCACCACGGCACGATCATTTCGCGCATCAAGGTCATGTCCGAGCTCGACATCGCGGAGAAACGCATCCCGCAGGACGGGCGCTTCAAGCTGCGGGTCCGCGGGCGGACGATCGACTTCCGCGTGTCGATCATGCCCACGGTCCACGGAGAGGACGCCGTCATCCGGATCCTGGACAAGGAATCGGCCAACGCCGAGTTCAAGAGCCTGAACCTCGAGGTCCTGGGTTTCGATGCGGAGACGAAGAAGAAGCTGCGGAAGTTCATTCGGGAGCCCTACGGAATGGTGCTCGTCACCGGGCCCACCGGCTCGGGCAAGACGACGACTCTCTACGCCTGCCTTTCCGAGATCCAGAGCGTCGAGGACAAGATCGTGACGATCGAGGATCCCGTCGAGTACCAGCTCCGCGGGATCACGCAGATCCCCGTCAACGAGAAGAAGGGGCTGACGTTTGCCCGCGGTCTGCGGTCGATCCTGCGGCACGACCCAGACAAGATCATGGTGGGAGAGATCCGCGACGAGGAGACGGCGCAGATCGCGGTCCAGTCCGCCCTGACGGGGCACCTCGTGTTCACGACCGTCCACGCCAACAACGTCGTCGACGTCCTCGGACGGTTCCTGAACATGAAGGTCGACCTCTACAACTTCGTGTCCGCCTTGAACTGCATCCTCGCGCAGCGCCTGGTCCGCAAGATCTGCGTCCACTGCCGCGAGGCCGTAGAGGTTTTGCCGGAGGAGATCCGGGCGTCGGGGATCGACCCCGCCGCCGTGAAGGGCCAGGTGTTCTACGAGGGGAAGGGCTGCCTCGAGTGCGACGGGACGGGGTTCCACGGCCGGATGGCGATCGCCGAGCTCCTCGATCTCTCCGACCGCATCCGCGGACTGATCCTCGAGCGGCGCCCCGCCGCGGAGATCAAGCGGGCGGCGAAGGAAGAGGGGATGGCGTTTCTCCGGGACGCCGCGCTCGCGAAGGTCGCCGAGGGCTGGACGACTCTCAAGGAAATCAACAAGGTCACCTTCGTCGACTGATGAAGATCCCTTTCCTCCGTCCCGTCGTGCCTCCGCACGTGTTCTGCCTCCTCGCGGGCGGTGTCACCTACGCGGGCGTCCGGCGCGATCCCCCGCGCGGGTTCTCGCAGTGGCGCAACTTCGCGTACCCGCCGAACACGGTGGGCGCGGGCTCCTCCGGGACGCCGATCTTCACCCGGGAGGCGATCGCCCAGGCCGTCGAGGCCGGGCGCCGACTGGCCGAGGGGCGCCTGACCCGCGCGTCCGTCCTGTTCCCCGACTCGTGGGCTCGCATCCTGCCGCTCGAGATGGAGGCGCTGCCCGATTCCGACGACGCCGCGCGCGACATGGTCCAGTGGAAGCTGAAGAAGCTCCTGCCCGGCGTCACCGCGGAGCTCTCCGTTGCATTCCGGGAGATGACCGGCGCGGGCCCGGACAGCGCGCGCCGCGTGTTGGTCGCCGCGACGCCGGCCGATACGCTGCGCTCGATCGAGGATTCCTTCGAGGCGGCCGGAGTCCGGGTCGGGGTCCTCGAGCCCGCCTCGCTCGCCCTCTACGAGGGCCTGGCGCCCCTTCTCGGCGCGCGGTCGAAGGGGGACTACGGCCTCCTCCACAGGAGCGCCGAGTCGTTCGTGTTCCTGATCGCCCGAGACGGCACCCCCGTCTTCTTCCGACAGCGGCCCGCGGACGAGGACGACGGCGACCACGAGCAGGAGGTCCGCCTCTCGCTCTCCTACTACACCGAGAAACTGCGGGGCCCGGGCCTCTCGGCCGTCTACGTCCACGACAGCCTCCACGGCAACCCGCTCTCCGCCGACGCATTCCCCGCCCGCCTAGAGCCGCTCGGGGGCCGCTTCTTCGAGGCGGACGGGACGTTCGACGAACGCATCGCGCAGAGGCCCGAGCTCCTCCCCGCGTTCGCCGCGGTGCTCGGAAGGAACTGACCGTGGCGAGGACGTTCAATTTCTCGCGGCGGCCGTTCCGGGACGAGCGCCCCGTGCTCTTCTCCCTCGCCGCGGCGTTCGCGCTGGCGGTCCTTCTTCTGGCGGCGAATCTCCGGCAGTGGGTCGGATTCCATCGGGAGATCGAGGGGACGGCCCGGCAGATCGAGTCCCTGGATGCCCGGCGGGAGCGGGCGTCCCGCGGCGCCGAGGAATCGCGCGCCGCGCTGAACAACTACAAGGTCTCGACGCTCGCCCAGGAGAGCCGCGGCCTCCTGAAGCTCGTCGCCGAAAGACGCTTCTCCTGGAGCGGCCTCCTCGCCCGGCTCGAGCGCACGCTGCCCTCCGACGTGCGGGTGATCCGACTTTCGCCGCGATTCGACGAGAACGGCGCGACCTCTCTCGACATTTCGTTGATCGGACGCGCCCCCGACGCCATCGTCCGCACCATCGCCGCGCTCTCGCGCGACCCTCTCTTCGGCGCCGTCGACCTGCGCTCGGAGAGCACGCCCGAAGGCGGAGCGCCCGAGGGGTACTCCTTCGAGCTGCAGCTGCGCTACCGCACCCCCGATGCGTCGAACGCCCCGGCGGCGGTCGACCCCCGGCCCCTCGGGAGGGCGCGATGAGCGCCTGGCGGAAGCGGGCGGGGTGGCTCCTTCTCGCGGGCATCCTGCTCGCGGCCAACCTGGGCTTCTACCTCTGGTATCGCTCGACCGCGGGCGATCGCAAGGACGGCATGGAGGAGCGGCGCGTCGCCCTGACCCGCGAGGTCGAGTCGCGCGAGCAGGAAGCCGCGAAGCTCGCCGCGCAGCGCGACCGGCTCTCCCAGGTCTCATCCGCGATCGACGAGTTCTACGGCCGTCGCATCGGTTCTCGGCGCGAGACCCTCGCTGCCGTCGTCGAGGAGCTGCACGCGGTGCTCCGTAAGAACGGAGTCGCTCCCGCTCAGATCGGCTACTCGACCGGCGCGGTCCCGGACCTCCCCCTGATGGAGATGCGGATCAACTTCAGCTTCCGCAACGACTACGCGCAGTTCAAGGAGCTTCTCGCGGCCATCGAGTCCGGGCGCCGCTGGCTCGTGGTGCGCGAGGTCGGCCTGCAGCGGGACCAGGACATTCCGGGCTCCGTCCAGGTGCGCATGAGCCTGGCGACGTATTTCGCCGGGGAGGACGCCGCGCCGCGCGCCGCGGTCGCACCCGCCGGGGTGCGGCGATGAAACTGACTATCGGGACGCGCGGACAGCTCTACGCCTTCATCGTCGCGGCGGTCCTGCTCGTTCTGTTCGTGGCGAAGTGGCGCTCGGGGCCCGCCGCGGGCGCTCCCCCCGCGGCCCGGCGTCCTGCCGCCGCGGGCTCTCCGGAAGACGAGCGTCCGGGCCCCCGCGCCGCGGCGCGGCCCGACGAGAAGACCACGAACCCCGACGAGGTCCCGATCGTCACGACGAAGGATCTCGACCCGCAGCGCTCCCGCGTCGAGGGTCCGACCGGCCGAAACCTGTTCGATCTGCGACCGCCGACGCCCGTTCCGCCGCCGCCCCCGACCCGGGCACCGCCGCCTCCCCCTTCGGCCGGAAGCGCCGAGTTCGTCGGACCGCTCCCGCCGCCCCCCCCGACGCCCACGCCCGCGCCGCCCGACGTGTCGTTCAAGTTCATCGGAACGTTCGGTCCGAAAGAGCGGCCGATCGCGGTGCTTCTCCTCGGGGAGCAGATCTTGAACGCCCGCGCGGGCGACGTGGTGTTCGACCGCTTCATTCTGCGCCGCGTCAATTACGAGTCGATCGACGTGGGCTTCGTCGGGTTCGCGCCCACCGAGACCCGCCGGATCGGGATCGCGCCATGACGAAAACGCCGGCCAACCGGAAAAAGGGTGACCGCATGAACCTCGCCAAGAGAACCTGTCTCCTCCTCCTTCTGCTCGTCGGGGTCGCCTGTACGAGCTCGCGCGCGTTTCGCGAAGCGAGGGAGGAAGAGACCATGTCGCACTGGGACCTGGCCGTCCTGAAGTACGCGCAGGCCCTGGAGCTCGATCCGACGAACTCCCGGTACCAGATCTCCCTTCAGAACGTCAAGCGCAAGGCTTCGCACGTCCACTTCGAGCGCGGCAAGATCTACCGCAATTCGGGTCAGCCGGAGCTCGCGGTCGTCGAGCTCGAGCAGACAATCGCGCTCGACCCCACGAACCACTACGCGGAGAACGAGCTCGCGAAGGCGAGAGACGAGGCGGCGAAGGCGATCGCCGAGCGGACCAGCGAGACCCGGATGCAGACGGCCAAGCGCAACACGCGGGGAGCGCGGGCGCGCGCGCCGCAGCTCGAGCCGACGAGCGACCGCCCGATCAACCTGAACTTCCCGCAGCCGAAACCGATCAAGCAGATCTACCAGTCGCTCGCGCTCGCCGCCGGCATCAACGTGATCTTCGACCCCCAGTTGAAGGACGAGAACGTCTCAATCGTCCTGACCAACATCCCGTTCCTGACGGCGCTCGAGACGCTGATGCGGCAGGAGAACCACTTCTACAAGGTCATCGACGAGAAGACGTTCCTGATCGCCGCCGACACCCCGCAGAACCGCAAGACCTACGAGGACCTCGTCATCCGGACCTTCTTCCTGTCGAACGGGGACGTCACGGAGGTCAGCAACGCCCTGCGGTCCCTTCTCCAGACGACGCGCATCTCGATCAACAAGGCGGAGAACTCGATCACGCTGCGCGACACGGCCGACAAAGTCGCCATCGCGGAGAAGATCGTCGACCAGAACGACAAGCAGCTCGCCGAGGTGGTGATCGACGTCGAGCTCCTCCAGATCAACACGACGAAGGCGACGGACATCGGCCTGCTCCTCTCGCCGTACAGCGTGGGCGCCAGCATTCCGGCGCCGGGAGGGACGACGGACCTCGGCGTCACCCTGCCCGGAGCATCCGGCACGAGCGGGGGAGCGTTCACGTGGGATCAGCTGCGCCAGCTCTCGATCCGCTCCTTCGGCTTCACGATTCCCACCGTCACCTACAACTTCATCAAGAACAACAGCGAGTCCGAGCTTCTCGCCAAGCCCCAGCTCCGCATCTCCGAGGGTCAGAAGGCCCAGCTCGTCATCGGCGACAAGATCCCGATTCCGACGACGACCTTCAACACGGCGAACGTCGTCGGGAGCAGCATCGTCCCTGTGACGTCGTTCCAGTATCAGGACGTCGGGATCAAGATCGAGGTCGAGCCGCGCGTCCACCACAACAAGGAAGTCACCCTCAAGCTGACGCTCGAGGTCTCCCAGCTCGGAGCGCCGGTCGACTTCGGCGGCCAGAAGCAGCCGACGATCGGCACGCGGACGATCTCGTCCAACATCCGCCTCCGGGACGGGGAGACGAATTTTCTCGCCGGCCTCTTCCGCACCGACAAGAGCCGCAGCAACACGACGGTTCCGTTCTTCGGCGACGTTCCGATCCTGGGCCGGCTCTTCTCGAACAAGTCCCGGGGACAGCAGACGACGGACCTTGTCCTGACGCTGACCCCGCACATCGTCCGCATCCCGGACGTGACGGAGGAAGACCTGACGCCCGTCTACGTCGGCACGGACTCCAACATCTCGTACCAGGGCTCGCCGCGGATCGAGTCGCCCGGGGGGTCGGGGCCGTTCGACCTGCGGCGCGAGCCTCCGGCGCCCCGCTCGGTGCCGGTGCCGAATCCCGCGGGGGCTCTGCCCGCGCCGCAGAACCTGGCTCCCTCGAGCGCTCCGAGCAACCCGTTCTCGCCCCGGCAGAGCATTCCGCCGCAGCCCACTCCGGGGCCGGCTCCGGTCCCGCAGGGTGCGTCGCGCCAGGGCGCCGCCGCCGAGGTCGCTTCGCGCGAGAGCGCCGCCGCGTTGGCCGTCACCGACTCCGCCGCCCAGAGCGGGCTCGCCTTCGATTTCGCCCCGGGCACGATCGCCCTGACGCCGGGCGAGCAGCGCTCGGTGCTCGTCCGCGCCACGGGGCAGGATGGAGCGGCCAACGCGTCGGTGACGGTGCGCTTCGACCCGGCGTTCGTGCGGGTCGTCGGCGTGCGGACGATCCTGCCCGAGGGGGGCGTCGGGGAGGCGAGCGTCCAGGCGGACCGTATCGTCGTGCAGATGCCGGGTCCGATGTCGCTCACGGGGACGCGCGCGATCGCCGAGGTCGTCATTCAGGGCGTCAAGGCGGGCCAGTCGCGGCTCGCCTTCGAGCGCAACGGGTCCTCCGCGGACTTCGCCGAGGCGACGGTAGATGTTCGATGAGGCGGATGTCCGGCGGTCCGTTCGGCCGCGCTTCGCTCGGGCGGCCTTCGGACGGAGCGCGGCTCGCCGCCGCGACCGTGGACGTTCGATGAGAGGGATGGGGTCAAGCGGTCCGTTCGGCCGCGCTTCGTTCGGGCGGCCTCCGGACCACGCGCGAGCCTCCGGGAGAGGGTCCGGCTTCACGGTGGTGGAGCTGGCGGTCGTTGCCGCGATGGTGGCGATCCTGACCACCATGGTGATCCCCGTCGTCCGCTACACGGTCAAGCGGCAAAACGAGCTCGAGCTCAAGTTCCAGCTGCGGATGATGCGGGACGCCATCGACAAGTACAAGTCGATGTCGGACTCCGGGCTCATCCCGCCGCAGCTCGGCTCCGAAGGCTATCCCCCCGACCTCGAGACGCTCGTCGACGGGGCCAAGGTGGTCGGCCAGATCGACAAGAAGGCAAAGTTTCTCCGGCGAATTCCGGTCGACCCGATGACCAGGAAGCCCGAATGGGGGATGCGCTCCTACCAGGACGACGCCAGGACGTTCGCCTGGGGCGGCCAGAACGTCTACGACGTCTACTCGCTCTCGAGCGGCCGCGCGATCGACGGGACCTCTTACAAGGACTGGTGATGGACAAAACCCTTCGCATCGGCCGCCGGGGATCCCGCCGGCCTCGGTCCTCACAGGCCGGCTTCACGCTCTTAGAGCTCCTGGTCGTCATGACGATCATCGGGATCCTCGCGGCGATCGCCGTGCCGGCTCTGCGGGACTCGCCGCAGCGCGCCCGGGAGGCGGCCCTGCGCGAGGACCTCTTCGCGATGCGCAGCACCATCGACCAGTACCACGGGGACAAGGGGAACTATCCGCCCGACCTCCAGACGCTCGTCACCGACGGCTACCTGCGCAAGATCCCCCTCGATCCGATGACCAAGTCGGCCGAGACGTGGGTGGTGGCCTCCGAGGAGGCGTCGACGGACAGCTCGTCCGGAGGCGACACCGGGGAGTCGACGCCCGGGATCATCGACATCCACAGCGGATCCCCGGCCAAGGCGCTGGACGGGACTCTGTACAAGGACTGGTAGGGCGGAGAGGAGAGAGCGGAGAGGTCAGAGGTCAGAGGTCAGGGGGAAGAGAGGGGAGAGGGGTAGATCATTCGAAGAAAGGACGCACGGTCGATGGAGGGTCCTGAAAGGGTGTCCGGGGGTCCCGGCGCGCCGGCTCGGCCGTCCCCACGCGACGGCGGCTACACCCTGGTCGCCGTGGTGATCGGGATGCTGATCCTTTCCATCGCGATCGCCGCGGTCGGCCCCGCGCTCGGAAACATCGGCAAGCGAGACCGCGAACTGGAGCTCATCTTCCGGGGCAAGCAGTACTCCCGCGGGATCCGCCTCTTCCAGCGCCGGTACGGGCGGTACCCGAACAGCCTGAAGGAGATGGCCGAGAACAACCCGCGCACGATCCGCAAGCTCTGGAAGGATCCCATGTGCAACTGCGACAACTGGCATCTGGTGATCATGAACACTCCCGAGGCGAATCCGCAGTTGACCGGTCTCGGAACGGGCGTGTCTCCCGATCCGCAGGGCAAGCGCCCGACCCCGGTGCCTACCCCGGGATTCGGAAGCCCGACGAATGCCCAGATGGCCGGGCCGATCGTCGGCGTCCGTTCGAACGTGCACAAGGAATCCCTCCAGGAGTTCCGCGGGCAGCGCTTTTACGATGCCTGGGTCTTCCGGGCGAGCGACACCGATACGGACAGCGGAGGCACCGGGTTCGATCCGAACAGCCTCCGGCGGCCCGGCGGCGGAGTGCCGGGCCAGCCCACGCCGCCAGGAGCTAACTAACTCTATTGTTTTCTGCCATTTAAATACCAATCGCCCGGCAAGGGTGGCGCGGTAGAATATCCGCGCCTGCCGGGAGCCCTTTCATGGTCCAGAAATTCACCCTCGATAACGGCGTCACGGTCCTCGTCGACGAGATGCAGGACGTCCGGTCCCTCGCCCTCGGATTTTTCGTCGGCACGGGCTCCGGCGAAGAAAAGCCGTCGAAGCAGGGGATCTCGCACTTCCTGGAGCACGTGCTCTTCAAGAGGACGGAACGCCGCTCGACCGTCCAGATCGCTCGCGCCATCGACCGGCTGGGCGGCGACGTGGACGCCTTCACCACCAAGGAGTACACCGGCTTCTACGCCCACACGCTCGACACCCACTTTGCCGAGGCCCTGGACCTCCTGGGCGACCTGGTGCTCTCCCCGGCCTTCGAGGCCGTCGACATCGAGGTCGAGCGGGGGGTCATCCTGGAGGAGCTCGGCGAGGCGAACGACGACCCCGACGACCTCGTCCACGAGATGTTCGTCCGCTCCTTCTGGCGGACCCACCCTCTGGGAGCCCCCATCCTGGGGACGGCCGAGACCGTCAAGAGCATCCGGCTCGCCGATCTCTACCGTTACTACCGCTCCCGCTACACACCGGACAACGTGATCATCTCGATCGCCGGCCACGTGAGGGCGGCGGACTGCGTCGCGGCCGTCGAGCGGCTCTTCCGTCGCCGGCGGGCCCGCTCCGCGGCCGCCACGCGGCGGGGCGGGAGGACGGGAGGACGCCCCCGGGGCCACCAGAACCTCCAGCTGAAGTCGCGGCGCGGCCTCGAACAGGTCCACGTGTGTCTGGGCGTCGAGGGGCCGGGACAGGCCTCCGAGCGCCGGTTCGCGGCGAACCTCTTGGACATCGTGCTCGGGGGCGGCATGTCGTCGCGTCTCTTCCAGGAGGTTCGGGAAAAGCGCGGCCTCGCGTACTCCGTCGCCTCGTCCCTGAACTCCTACCGCCTGGGCGGATACGAGACGATCTATTCCGCCTGCGCGCCGAAGAATCTGGGCCGCGTCATCGAGGTCACCCTGCGGGAGCTGAAGAAGCTGAAGCGGGATGGGGTCCGGCCGCTCGAGCTCTCGCGCGCCAAGGAGAACCTCAAGGGCAACATGATCCTCGCCCTCGAGTCGACGGTCTCGCGGATGTCCTCCCAGGCCCGCCAGGAGTTCTATTTCCACCGGATCGCCTCCCCGGAGGAGATCACGTCCAGGATCGAGCTCGTCACGGCGGACGACGTCGGGGAGGAGGCCCACCGGCTCTTCGACGGCCGGGTCCTCTCGCTCGCCGTCGTCGGAAACGTCGGAAAGCTGCCGATCACCGCGCCCGACCTCGCCGGCGCGCTCTAGCTTTTTCGGACGGGGCCAGTTTTCGGCCGCGGCATTCGCCGCGCAACCGGGGGCGAGGGAATGGCTGAGGGCTCTTCCTCGGGCCGGGTGGCGCTTTGGCCCTGCCCCCTCACCCGGTCCCGTCCCCGGGGTCGCTGGTCCCGAGGCGTTTGGCGCGCCGGGCGCTCACCTGCATTAGGCTCCGTCCTCGTGAAAGAGCTCGTCGTTCCGATTTCTGTCCTGCCTCACGGGGAGGGGTTGGACCTGCCCGCCTATGCGACGGCCGGCGCCGCCGGATGCGACCTGCGGGCGGCCGTCCCGTCGACGCGCGTTCTCGCGCCCGGGGAGAGGGGCCTCGTCGAGACCGGCATCGCGGTGGCGATCCCCGAGGGTTTCGAGGGGCAGGTCCGCATGCGGAGCGGGCTCTCGGTCCGGCACGGCCTCGCCGTGCTGAACGCGCCCGGCACGATCGACAGCGATTACCGGGGAGAGATCAAGGTCATCGTCGTGAATCTCGGCGCGGAGCCCGTCGCCGTCGAGCGCGGCGACCGCGTCGCGCAGCTCGTCTTTGCGCCGGTCGTTCGCGCCCGCTTCGAGCCCGTCGAGAAGCTGCCGCCGAGCGCGCGCGACGCCGGCGGCTTCGGCTCCACGGGACGCTGAGCGAAAATCGTTCTCGATCGGAGCGAACGCACCTCGCGCGATGACGTCCGGGCTGCTGTCACCCGTCACCCGTCACCCGTCACCTGCACCCGTCGCCCACGCCCGTCCCCCGTCGCCCGTCTCTCACCCATCTGCTAATCTCGTCTTCCATGCGCGTCATCGTCCTCGCATCGGGGTCCGGCGGGAATGCGTGCGTGGTCGAGAGCGGCAGCACGCGGGTCTTAGTCGACGCGGGGCTCTCCGGACGCGAGATCGAGCGCCGCATGCGCTCCCGCGGCATGGAGCCCGAGTCGATCGCGGGAATCTTCGTCACCCACGAGCACAATGACCACTCCTCCGGCGCCCTCACGTTCTCGACGCGCTGGGGCTGCCCCGTCTTCACGACGCCCGGCACCGCCGCCGCCATGGGGCTCGAAGGGGATCTGTTCTCACCCTTCGTCGCGGTAGACCCCCACCGGGAGGGGAGGATCGGAGCGCTCGGATTCCGCGCGTACGCCACGCCGCACGACGCCAACGAGTCGGTTGCGTACGCCTTCGAAGGGGACGACGCGCGTCTCGTGATCGCCTCCGACCTCGGGCGCGTCGAGCTCTCGTTCGTGGATTTCCTGCGGGACGCCACGACGCTCCTCCTCGAGTTCAACCACGACGAGGACATGCTCCGCGACGGCCCCTACACGTATTACCTGAAGAAACGCATCTCGGGCGGATGGGGCCACCTCTCCAATCGGCAATCCGCTTTCGCGGTGCGCGCCTGCGCCGGTCCACGCTTGAAGCGCGTCGTCGCGACGCACCTCTCCCGCGCCAACAACGCTCCGGCCCTCGCCCTCGCCGCGCTCTCGGAAGCGCTCGAGCGCGCCGGGTCCACCGCCTCCTGCGACGTGGCGGATCAGATCCTCGGTTACGATCCGTTCGACGCGTGAAGGTCGAAGTCCGGGTTTATCCGCGCGAGGGAATCCTCGATCCCCAGGGCAAGGCAATCGCCGCCGCCCTGGTCCGGCTCGGCCACTCCGGGGTCGAGAGCGTCCGCGCCGGGAAGGTGTTCTTCCTGGACGTGAACGGACAGGACGCCCGCGTCGTGGAAGCCGAGGCGCGGAAGATGGCCGAAGAGCTTCTCGCGAACACGGTCATCGAGGGGTTCGACGTGCGGGTCGTGGGCTAGGCGCGTGAAGTTCGCGATCGTCGTCTTCCCCGGATCCAACTGCGACCAGGACTGCGATCACGTGGTGCGCGAGCTGCTCGGCTGCGAGGCCGACTACGTCTGGCACGCCGAGCGCGACCTGAAGGGCGCCGACGCCGTGATCATCCCGGGCGGGTTCGCTTACGGCGATTACCTGCGCGCCGGAGCGCTCGCGCGGTTCTCGCCGGTGATGGAGAGCGTCGCGAAGTTCGCCAGGGAGGGCGGGCCGGTCCTCGGGATCTGTAACGGGTTCCAGGTCCTCCTCGAGGCGGGCCTCCTGCCCGGAGCGATGCGGGTGAACCGGGGCCTGCGATACGTCTGCCGCGACGTGTTCCTCAAGGTCGAGAGCGCCGACACGGCGTTCACGCGCCTCTACGCGCCCGGGGAGATCGTCCGGATGCCCATCGGGCACATGGAGGGCAACTACACGGCGCCGCCGGCCGTTCTGGACGAGCTCGAGGCGGAGGACCGCGTCGTGTTCCGATACTGCGACGAGGGGGGCGCGGTGGTCGACGCCGCCAACCCGAACGGCGCGGACCGGGCGATCGCGGGCATCGTGAACGCGGATCGCAACGTCGTCGGCCTCATGCCGCACCCGGACCGCTGCTCGGAGAAGCTGCTCGGCAACGACGCCGGTCTATCTATGTTTCGGTCGGCGGTCCAGGCCCTGAGCGGGGCATCCCTTTGATCCACCGGGGCTGTCCCGCCGCCCGCTGACCGGCCGCCGCCCGCCGACCGGGTCCGCCCGGCCCTTCCCGTGGGATAGCATTCCCGGCCAACCCATTGATCGTGAACAGAGTCCTCGGCCTGATCGTCCTCCTCGCGACCGGACCTGCGGGTCCGGGCGCGCCGGCATCCGCTCCCGCCGCTCCCGCCGTCTACTCCTCGCACCTCATGGTGGACCAGGAAGTCGTCGTGTCCGCGCGCATCACGGGGGTCATCGAGACGATCGCCGTCGACCGCGGAGCCGCCGTCGCCAGGGGACAGCCCCTCGCGACACTCGACCCCCGCTCGGCCGACGCGGACGTGCGGCAGGCGAAGGAAGACATGGAGCTGCGTCGGGCGGAGTACGACCGCGCGAAGGCTCTCTCGGAGGGCAGCGTGGTTTCGCGCGCGGACCTCGACACCGCGAAGGCGCGCTTTGGCGTCGCGACGGCGGCGTTCGAGAAGGCGAAGACCGTTCGGGACTACACGATCATCCGCGCTCCGTTTGCGGGCGTGGTCACCGAGAAGCTCGCCCGGATCGGGCAGAAAGTCATCGAAGACCAGGCCGTCGCCCTCTTCAAGGTGACGGCGTTCGAGCCGCTCCTCGCGCGGATCTACGTTCCCGAGAAGGAGCTGCTCAACATCCGGCGGGGCGCCGCGGTCGAGGTGGTGCCGACGAGCTTTCCCGGCTCCCGCGCCACCGGCTCCGTGGAGTACATCGGACCGACCGTCGATCCCGGAAGCGGAACGTTCGAGGTCATCATCCGCGTGCGCCGCGATCCCGCCCAGCCGATGCTCCGGCCCGGCGTGGCCGTCCAGGTCCGGCTGACCAACCCTCACCGGTCGTGACCCCGGGCCGCCGGCGAAGGGCGTCTCCGCGCCTGAAGTCCGCCCTCGACCGGGTCCTGCTCCACGACATCAAGAACGTCGGCTTCCGGCTGCAGATGCTCCGCTCCAACCTGGAGGAGCACTACGCCGACCCGCACTTCCAGCGCTCTCTCCGCGAGCTCTTGACCTCGACGATCGATCGCCTGGGCGGGATCGTCGAGCGGTTCGGAGGCGAAGACACCGCGGTGCTGATCAAGGTCGAGCTCGACCTGAACGGGATCATCCGCGCGATCGCCGGAGGGGCGACCCGGCGCGGCGCGCGTTTTACGCCGGAGGAGTCCTCCCGCCTGGCGGTCCTCTCACTCTCCCTCGGCGCGATCCCCGCCGTCTGGGGCGATCCCTACTTTCTCCGCGACGCCCTCGAAAGCCTGATCGAGAACGCGCTCGAGGCGGCGGGCCCGTCGGGCAGGGTCCTCGTCCGGAGCTTCGCGTCGGGCTCGGGCGCCCGATCCCGCGCGGTGGTGGAGGTCATCGACAACGGAGGGGGGATGTCCGCCGAGTTCGTGAGGGAGCGCCTTTTCCGGCCATTTCAGACGACGAAGGCGGACGGCGTCGGACTCGGCGTGTTCACGGCGAGTCAGATCGTGAGGCACCACGGGGGCACGATCCGCGTGAAGAGCGAGCGGGGCTCCGGGACCGTCGTGCGGCTCTCGTTCGCCTCCACACGGGCGGCTTCCTGAGCGGGAAGACGGTTCTCGGCCGTGTGTTGATCGTCGAGGACGACGCCGTCCTCCTCGACCAGCTCGTCTGGGCTCTCAAGGGGACGTTCGACGTCACCGGGGTCACGGACGCGGACGCGGGCCGCGCGCTTCTCGACTCCGATCCCGACCTCTACCTCTTCGATCTCCGCCTGCCGCCGAGCGGCGAGGTGGAGGAGGGCTTCGGCCTCCTCGCCGAGGCGAAGCGCCGCAACCCGGACGCGACCGTCGTCATGATGTCCGGCGAGAAGGACCGGGAGTCGGCGCTCCGCTCGATCGAGCTCGGGGCGTTCGACTTCTTTCGGAAACCCGTGGATGCCGCGGAGCTTCAGCTGATCCTGAAGCGGGCGCTCGAGCGGCGGAGTCTTCTCGCCGAGAACCGTGCGCTGCGCGAGCGCGCCCGGGAAGAAGTCTCCTTCGACCGGCTCATCGGGGAGAGCGCTGGAATGCGGAAGGTCTTCCGGGACATCGAGAAGGTCGCTCCGTCGGATGTGACCATCCTGATCCAGGGGGAGAGCGGCACGGGCAAGGAGCTCGTCGCGCACTCCATCCACGAGCGCAGCCTCCGCCGCGGCAAGCCGTTCGTGGCAGTGAACGCGTCGGCGCTTCCCGAGGGGCTGGCCGAATCGGAGCTCTTCGGACACGAACGCGGAGCCTTCACCGGAGCCGTTGCGTCCCGCGCGGGGCGCTTCGAGCAGGCGCACGGCGGAACGCTCTTTCTGGATGAGATCGGAACGCTGTCCCCGGCGATCCAGGCGAAATTGCTCCGGGTCCTCGAATCGCGGGAGGTGGAGCGCGTCGGGGGCAACCGGACCCTCACGGTCGACTTCCGTCTCATCTCGGCGACGAACGAGGATCTCGAGGCGCGCGTTTCCGCGGGAGCGTTCCGGGAGGATCTCTTCTACCGCATCCATGCCGTGCCGATCCGCGTCCCGCCGCTGCGCGACCGCGCGGACGACATCCCGCTTCTCGCCGGACACTTCCTCGCGAAGTTCGCCTCACGCCATCGCCTTCCCGAGAAGAGACTCTCCGGTCCCGTCCTCGACCGGTTGAAGTCCCACCCCTGGCGGGGAAACGTCCGCGAGCTCGAGCACGTCGTCGAAATGCTCGTTCTCTTCGCGGACGGCGAGGAGATCGGCGAGGAAGACCTGCCGCGCGCCCTCCGTCAGCTTCGAGGGGCCCCGGGCGCATCCGTTCCGGACTCCTTTGCGAAGGCGGTCGAGGAGTTCGAGCGCAAGCTCCTCTCAGACGCGATCGCGCAGTCGGCGGGCGTGAAGGCCGAGGCCGCCCGCCGCCTGAAGCTCGACGGGAACCAGATCAAGTACCTCTGCCGCAAGTACGGCCTCTAGACCGTCGGCCTTTGGGTCGCTGCGCGTCCGTCGGCCGACCGCATCGCGAACCTCCTCCGCGCGGAATCGCGCGGAGACTATTCGCGATGCGACCGGGGCGCTTCTGAGGTTGTGCCGTTTGTCGAGCGGCTGTCACGCATCAGCCGCGGCTCGGCTCAGCCTCGACCGCTCGGGAGGGCTTCGGGCACGCGCCGTAGATTAAAAATTCATCCGCGGGTGGAAAAATTCATCGCTTCGATTCGGATGCTGAAATGCTAAACATCAGATTCCGAAGTACTTGGTCTATGACGTTCCCTGGTCCCGTCCTTGCGATACAGGGGAGCACAGGAGGCAACAAAATGGCGAACGATGTGAGAGTCAAGCTGACCGACGAGCAGAAGGCGAGAATCAAGGAAGGCACCGGCCAGGACATGAAGGAGATCCGGGTCTCGAGTCTCGGAACGACCCCGGGCTTCAACACGGCGAAGCCGGCGTCGCGCCTGACCGCGAAGGCGGCCGCCCGTTTCAGCGCCAAGAACTCGGCGAAGCTCTCCGCGAAGAACGCCGCGAAGTTCAGCGCTCGCAACTCGGCCAAGCTTTCCGCGAAGCAGTCCGCGAAGCTCTCCGCCAAGAACTCCGCGAAACTCTCCGCCAAGAACTCCGCGAAACTCTCCGCGAAGCACTCCGCGAAGAACTCGGCGCGGAACTCCGCCAGGAGCTCGATGTAACCGACTCGGAATCCCCTCGAAACGCCCCGCGCCGCGGGGCGTTTCTTTTTCTACCGGTCCCCTACCAGGCGATGCGTCGGAACCAGTCTCGAAGCACGCGCCAGCTCCTGGCGCCGTAGGACGTCCGCTCCCCGTAGATCTTGGCGCGGACGAGGGCTCCGGGCTTCAGGATCCCGTCGGCGTTTTCGAAGACGGCGACCGCCACGACCTTGTCCGGCGAGCTCGGGGGAGCCGCGGGATCGGACCGGCCCGCCGTGCGGGTGCCGTCGAGCGTCGCCGCCGAAAGCCGCAGGACCCTGCCCTGGATCGCCCGGAGCGGCTGCTGCGGAATGTAGGCTCGGACAGGGGAGCCCGGGCCGATGTCCTGGACGAGCCGCTCCGTCACGGGCAGATCGGCGAGCAGACGGCCGACCGAACCGACTTCCGCGATCAGCGTTCCCTTCGTGACGTAGCGGCCGAGCAGATCCTCCGTTCGGGACGTGAGCATCCGGCCGGCGATCGGCGACCGGACCTCGAGCTTGCCTTCGCGCGATCTCTCGCTCTCGAGGGCGACGGCCGCGGAGGCCTCCCGCTGGCCGGCTTCGAACGCCTCGGAGGCGCGGCCCCGCTCGCGCGCGACGTTCACGGAACGGTGCATGCGTTCCATGGCGGAAGCGTCGCGCGCCTCGTCGTTCGCCACGACTTTGCTCTCGAGCCGGAACAGGGGAGCGCCCGCGCGCACGACCTCGCCTTCGCGGGCGTGGACCTCCGCGACGGTGGCGTCCTCCGGCGCCTCGAGACGCACGGAGGTCTCCGGCCGGAGAACGGACTCGACGGAGATGCGCCGGCGCGACCAGGGGACGAGGAGGACGACGAGCGCGACGGCGGCCGCGACGAGGACGGGACGGCGTTTCCTGGGCGACATCAGAAGCTCCTTCTTGTCGAGGTAGAAGAGCCGTCCCGTGCGTGTCACGAGCTTGAGCCGCTTCTTGAAGACCCGGGCGAGGGTCAGGGCGCAGAGGACGAGAGCGAACTCGCCGAAATACCGCGCGTAGAAGTTGTAGAAGAGCCCGCCGATGAACGTCATGATCACGCCCACCCAGGCGAGCGCGGCGAGCCCGTAGATCCAGTAGATCCGCCGCTTCCGGGACGACGCCTGCGGGACCTCCACGGGCAGCCGGAAGATGTCGTGCTGGACGCGCGCGCCGATGTAGGCGAACGATTCTTCCCGCAGCTCCGAGATCTCGAGCAGCGCCGTCAGGGCGTAGTAGCCGTCGATCTTGATCAGGGGGTTGATGTTGAAGAAGACGGTCGACGCGCCCGTGAAGAGCATGGTCTTGAAGGCGAGCTCCGAGAGGAGCGTGTCGGGATAGGCGACGACCCAGAGAAACGTGGCGATCGTCCCGATCCAGGCCTCGACGTAGATCCCCGCGGTCGTGACCCACATGCTGTGCCATTTGTTCTGGAAGAGCAGAGAGTCGGTCGTGTTGCAGTAGAAGGCCGGGGTGAAATACAGAAGCGCGATTCCGATGTCGTGGACCTCGCCGCCGTACATCTTGGTTACGTACGCGTGCGACATCTCGTGGACGAAGCCGATGACCGAGAGGATCAGGAAAAATTGCACCGCGTCGAGAAAGGGCTTCTTCAGGAAGGCGTACAGCTCGATCGTCCCCGCCCAGAGCGGCTGCCAGTGCTGCACGAAGACGCCGACCGTCCAGGCGAAGAAGAAAAGGGAGGCGATGACGACCGGGGGCGACCAGAACCAGCGGACGAATCGCACGGTGCGGTTGAGCAGGGGATCGGGGTCGAAGACGTGGAACAGGATGAAGAAGGGGTTGAATCCTTCCGCCTTCTCGTCCGCGGCCTTCTGGCGCGCTTCCCGGGTCAGAGAGAAGAGCGCGAGGCTCTTTTCTCCGGCGGTCCGCTCGAGAAGGTGCATCTCCGTGAGCTGGCCCTCGTAGTCGAAGACGACCGAGAGCTCGATCGGATCCTCAGGGTGACGCCGGACGTACTCCGCCTGAATCTCGCTGCGGGTCCGGGTCCCGTCGAAGAGCTCGAGGAGTCCCCAGGCGCCCTCTTCGAAGCTGTAGTACTCGAGGGGATCGGGGGACTTGACGACGATTTTCGCCTCACCCATCTGCACGACGCGCCTTATGACCAGGTCGCGCCGCAGCGCGGGATGCTCTCCGGGACCGCCGTAGCGGCGGGCGAGAGCGGTCCGGGCTTCTTCGCTGTGACGGGACGCCGAGGCGAGGCGCCCGGTCTCCCTGGCGCTCACGGCAGGAGCGGCCAGATCTTCGCGTAGAACCAGCGGGCGGGTTTCCTCAGGACGAGCGTGGCGATGCTCCGCGAGCCCGCCCGGATCTTTCCCGACCCCACGGTTCCCGTCTTGATCGAGGCCTGCCGGTTGTCCAGGCGGGCCTCGACGATCACGAATCGCTCCTTCTCCTCCTGGCGGACGCGGGCGCCGATGCGCGACACCACGCCCGGGAAGGTTCGGGTCGGATAGGGGTTCAGCTTGATGGCCACCGCCTGTCCCGGAAGGATCAGGGAGGAGTCTTCCTCGGCGACGGCGATCTCGGCGGTCAGGGTCGCGACGTCGGCGACCACGCAGAACTCGGCGCCGCGTTCCAGGTTCTGACCGACTCTCTCCTCGAGGCGGGGCGTGATGATGACTCCCGCCGTCGGCGCCTTGAGCTCGGTGTCGGCGAGCTGCTCCTCTTCCATCGCCACCCGGGCGTCGAGCTCCCGAATCCGGGATTCCGCCTGAAAGCTCGTCGCCGCATTTCCGGCCGCCCGCGCCCGGGCGAGCTCGCCGGCGGCGATCTGGCGCGCCGCGCGGGCCTCGGCCAGGGCGGCCTGATGCGCCTCGTCGTTCAGGGTTCCCAGGACCTCCCCCGCGGCCACGACGTCTCCCTCGCGATGCCGCACGGTCCGCACGACGCCGTCGACGCCGGCCGTGACCGCGGAACGTCGTCCGGGGACGACCCGGGCGGGGCCCGAGATGCGGAGGCGCCAGGGGACGAGCGCGAGTAGAAGGACGACGCCGAGCCCGATGGCCCAGGCGATTCGGCGGCGCTTCGGCATCTCGACCAGCCTGCGGCGCTTCTCCATCATCGGCTTCAGGAATCCCGCGAGCGGCACCTGCTGATAGAGCTGGGCGTTGCGGACGGCCACGGTCGCCTGGTTGACGAGGATCTGCAGGAGGTCCCGGGTCTCCGCGTCGTAGACGATCGGCTCGTGGGACTCGAATCCCAGGACCCCCAGCTTGCCCTCGTCATCTTTCAGGATGACGCCGAAGAACGCCTTCGATCCGCTCTCCTGAAAATAAGCGCGGAACTTTTCCTCCGTCTCCGGACGGTCGGCGGAGACGCTGCCGTCCTCGCCCTGCGTGACGTTGACATCGGCTCCCGAGAAGAACACCCACTGGAGCAGGTCCTCCGTCCTCTTCACCTCGGGATTCTTCCGGTCGAGCTCGGCCATGCCGGAGACCGCGCCGACGCGGAGGCGGCCGCGGTCCAGGATGGAGATGGCGCAGAGGTCGTACTGAACGAGGGCGGCCGTCGCGTTGACGATCGTCTGCATGACCTTGTCGAGGTCGAGGGTCGCGGTGATCTCGCGGCTCACCGCGAGCAGCGCGTCGAGCTCCGCGACCTTCTTCTCGGCCTCGTACTGCCGCGCATTGCGGAGGGCGCGGACGGCCTGGCGGGCGAGATCCTCCAGGAGCTCCTGGTCCTCCCCGGTGAACTCCGGCACCCGGCCCCGCTTGTTGGCGAGCACCAGGGCGCCGATCAACGCTTCGTCCTCTTCGAGCGGGACGGCGAGCAGGGAGCGAACCGGGTACGCCGGGTCCGCGGCCGCGACGGGGTCGTCGGAAGGAATTCGATTCCTCCGAAGGACCGCACGGTCGGCGAGCAGGTCGCCGATGACGGATGCGCCGACCGATTCCGGCGGATCGGCGATCTCGTAGCTCTCGTTGATCGCACTCGCGGCGAGCTCCACGGATTCGCCCGCCCGGTCGAGCAGCCAGAGCGATCCCGTTTCCGCGCCCGCGAAATCCACCGCCTTGCGCACGACGATGCCCGTCAGGTCGGCCCACTCGATCGTGGAGCCGAACGCCTTCGACAGGTCGTAGAGCGCCGTGAGGCGCTCGATCGCCTGCCGCATCCCGGCGCTGCGCCGCTCGGCTCGCAGCGCTCGCTCGAGAGCCGCGGCGGCCTGCTTCACGAGCGACTGGAGCCGGTCCGCGACCGCGTCGGTCTTCGGCTTCGCGGCGAAGAAGAGGAAGAGGAGGCCCGCCGGCGCCGGCGCTCCCTCGCCCGCGAGGGCCACGGCGAGGCAGGCCGCGGCGTCCGGAGGCGCGTCGGCGATCCAGGCCCGCGCGCGCGCCGCGAACTCCGTTCGGTCCAGGAGAACGGGCCTCTTGTCCCGGAAGAGATCCCGCGCGAAAGGGTCGTCCCGCGCGACGGTTCGGCGCGAGAAGCCGCGGACCCCGTCTCCCGCGGTACCCGTGCAGACCAGAACGGGCTGCACCGGATCCGGGGTAAAGACGAGCGCGCCGTCCGCGTCGGTCTGGCGTACGGCCCATCGCGCCAGCCAGGCGGAGACCTGGGATGCGCCTTCGCAGACGGGAAGCTCCGAGAGAGCCGAGCCGACTTCGCTTCCCGGCTGTTCCGACAGGATCGGATCCCCTAGAAGCTGGTCAAGGCGGTCTCGAGGTCTTCGTAGGTCTCGAAGACGGAGTCGAGCTTCGTCATCTCGAGGAGCTTTCGGATCTGGGGGCCGGCGCGCAGGAGCTTCGTCTGGCCGCCCTCGCTCTGGGACGTCGTCATCGCGCGCACGAGGGCGCCGAGGCCCGAGCTGTCGAGGAAGCCGACGGCGCTCAGATCGACGAGCAGGTTCACCCGGCCCGCCTCGAGAAGCCGGGCGACGGTCTTCTTGAACAACGTCTCGGGCTCCCCGATCACGAGGTCGCCCTCCACGATCAGAACGGTGATCGCCCCGTCGTCGCGCGTCGAAAGTTGCATCAGTTTCGGCGGATTATGTCGGAAATCGCGCTCGCGGTCACCGGGAGTTTCCGGGGGCCGGCGAAGCGCCTCGATCGGGGCCGTATACTCCGGCGCCGAGCCTGCCCATGATGATCACTCCGGAGCTCGTCGCCGAGCACAATCTCTCGCCGGAGGAGTACGACCGCATCCTCCGGATCCTGGGACGCGAGCCGAATTACGTCGAGCTCGGCATCTTTTCGGCCATGTGGAGCGAGCACTGCTCCTACAAGTCCTCCCGCGTGCACCTGAAGACCTTCCCGACGCGGGGTCCCAGCGTCCTGCAGGGGCCCGGGGAGAACGCCGGGATCGTCGACATCGGCGACGGCCTCGCCGTCGCGTTCAAGATGGAGTCTCACAACCACCCGTCGTTCATCGAGCCCTACCAGGGGGCTGCGACCGGGGTCGGAGGCATCCTCCGGGACATCTTCACGATGGGAGCCCGTCCGATCGCCTCCCTCGACTCCCTGCGGTTTGGCTCGCTCGCCGCGCCGCGCATGAAGCACCTGGTCGACGGAGTCGTCCGGGGCATTGCCGGATACGGCAACTGCATGGGCATCCCCACCGTCGGTGGCGAGACGAGCTTTCACTCCGCCTACGACGGCAACATCCTCGTCAACGTCTTCAACGCGGGGATCGTCCGGTCCGACCGCATCTTCCGGGGCATCGCCTCGGGAGCCGGCAACCCCGTCGTGTACGTCGGCTCGAAGACGGGCCGCGACGGAATCCACGGCGCGACGATGGCCTCGGAGGAGTTCGCGGGCGACGAGACGAAGCAGAAGCGGCCGAACGTCCAGGTGGGCGACCCGTTTACGGAGAAGCTCCTTCTCGAAGCGTGCCTGGAGCTCTTCGAGACGGACGCGGTCGTGGGCATCCAGGACATGGGCGCCGCCGGCCTGACTTCGTCCGCGTTCGAGATGGCGGGACGCGCCGGGAGCGGCGTCGAGATCGATCTCTCGAAGGTGCCCGCCCGGGAGACGGGCATGACTCCTTACGAGATCATGCTCTCCGAGTCGCAGGAGCGCATGCTCCTCGTCTGCCGCAGCGACCGGCTCGCGGAGGTCGCGGCGATCTTTCGAAAGTGGGAGCTCGACGCCGTCGAGATCGGCCGCGTGACGGACTCCGGGCGCGTCGTGCTGTTCTTCGCCGGCGAAAAGGTCGCGGATCTTCCCGCCGCGCCCCTCGCCGACGACGCGCCTCTTTACGACCGCCCGCGCCGCCCCGCGCCGGCGCCGCCTGCGCCGCTCTGGCCGGACGAGGCGGAGCCGGCGGATTACGCCGAATGCCTTCGCGCCATCCTCGCCTCGCCGAACGTCGCGGAGAAATCGTGGATCTGGCGGCAGTACGACCACATGGTCGGTACGAATACGGTCGAGGGCCCGGGCGGCGACGCCGCCGTCGTTCGCGTGAAGGGCACCCGCAAGGCTCTCGCCCTGAAATCCGACGTGAACCCGTTCTTCTGCTCGCTCGACCCCTACCGGGGCGCTGCGATCGCCGTCGCGGAGGCCGCCCGGTCCATCGCGGCGGTGGGAGCGCGGCCGCTGGCGATCACCGACTGCCTGAATTTCGGCAACCCGGAGAAGCCCGAGGTCATGGCGCAGTTCGAAGCGGCCGTCCGCGGGATCTCCGACGCCTGCCGGGCCTTCGGGATCCCCGTCGTGTCGGGGAACGTCTCCTTCTACAACGAGACCGACGGGCGGGCGATCCCGCCGACGCCGACCGTCGGGATGGTGGGACTCCTGGAGGACGCGGCGAAGCGCGTGACCCTGGCGTTCAAGAAGGAAGGCGACGCGATCGCCCTCCTCGGCACGACGCGAGACGAGCTGGGAGGCAGCGAGTACCTGCGCTCCGTGCGCGGACGGGACGAAGGCCCCTGTCCGGAGGTCGACCTCGACCAGGAGCGCCGGCTCGCCGCGCTGCTGGCGGATCTCGCCGACGCGGGCCGGCTCTCTTCCGCCCACGACCTCTCCGACGGAGGCCTCGCGGTGGCGCTCGCCGAGTCGGCGATGGCCTCCGGCCTCGGCGCGTCGATCGACGCCGGGACCGATGTGCGGCCGTCGTCGCTTCTCTTCGGCGAAACCACGGGGCGCGCCCTCGTCTCGTTCCCCCCGGAGCTCGAGGAAACCGTCGCCCGGGAGGCGGAGGCCGTGGGCATTCCGTTCGAGCTCCTGGGCCGCGCGGGCGGCGGGAGATTGTCGGTCGCCGCCGCCGGGCGGAACCTCTTCGACGTCGATCTCCCGGCGCTCACCGAGCTCTGGCGCGGCGCGTTTCGCCGCGCGATCGAGTCCGCCGACCTCCTATAGGCTTCTTCGGGCCTGCGGCGCTCGCGCCCCCGCGGGCCGCCGCGCGGCCGCCGGCGGGTAGCGGACTTCCTCCAGGAACAGCCCGGACGGCGGGGCGGTCCAGGCGGCGGTCTCCGCCGGGCGTCCTTCGCGAAGCAGCGCGGCGAAGCCGTCGGGAGTCAGGTTTCCGCGGCCGACCTCGACGAGAGAGCCCACGATCCGCCGCACCATCTTCCAGAGGAAATGGGACGCCTCGACGCGGTAATGGAGCTCGCGTCCCGCATCGGAGATCTCGCTCCGGGCGACTTCGACCGACGTCGATTCCTGTCCGGCGGCGTTCTCGCAGAACGCGAAGAAGTCGTGGCGGCCGCGGACGGCCGAAGCCGCGGCCGCCATCGCCGGCAGAGCGAGGTCGTCCTTCACCCACCAGACCAGGCGCTTGTCGAAGGCGGTGCGCCGGCGCGAGATCCGGTACAGATAGCGGCGGGACACCGCGTCGTGCCGGGCGTGGAAGTCCGTCGCCGCCGGCTCGACGGAGAGGACGTTGACGTCGAAGGGGAGGCGGTCGTTCAATCCGCGCTCGATCTGCAGGACAGGAAGCGCCTTTCGGGCGCGCACATGTGCGACCTGGGCGAGCGCGTGGACGCCTGCGTCCGTGCGTCCGGCGCCGCCGACCTTCGCGTCTTCCCCGAGGAGCTCGACCGCCGCGCGCCCGAGGACGCCCTGGATGGTGCGGTCGGCGTTCTTCTGGGACTGCCAGCCGTGGTACCGCGTCCCCTCGTATTCGACCGTCAGCTTCCACGTCGGCATGCGGGGAGACTATGCCGGGAATCGCGAGACAGAAAAAAGGCGCGTCGAGACATTGTCTCTCGACGCGCCTCAGGACCTCTCGGCACTGGTCGCAGAGCGACCGCCGCGCCGAGAGACTGGTTACATGCCCTTGACTTGAAGGTTGTTATTGACCTTCACGACGCCGTCGACGGTGCGCGTCACTTCCGCGGCCATCCGCTTCTGATCGGGATTGTCGACCTGGCCGGCGAGCGTGACCACGCCGTTGGTGGAGTTGACTTCGATGTTCGTCAGCGTCGAGAGCTTGACGTCGGCGGCGAGCTTGGCCTTGACGGCCGTCTTGATCGCGGCGTCGTCGACCTGCGTCCCCGCGGACGTCGTCGTTTTGCAGCCGGCGATGAAAGAAGCGAGCACGACCAGCGCGGCGATTCCGGCAAGACCTCGAAAACGTTTCACCATGATTCTTCCTCCTATTTCGTTCGAATCCGGGACCGAAGCGGCCCGGGCAATTCCTGGAGTCCCACTGGCCCGGGCGAATCCCGAGGCTCGAGAGAAACCCCCCCGCGAAACGATGGGAACCGGCCCGATGGCACCCGAAAAGGTCCCGCGCGACCGCGCGCGCTGTGCCCGGGTTCTCGCCATGGCCCTCACGTGTGCGGCAACAGCACGCGGCGTGCCAAACGACTTGCTTCGGGCGCGGTTACAATCCGCGCGATCCGGATTCGGTCCGTCGATCCGGAGGAGGTACCGGAGTGGGCTGCCTGTTGCGCGTCGTGGCCTGCGCGATCCTTCTCCTCGCCCTGGCCATCGGGGCGCGCCGGCTCCTCGAGTCACCCGCCCGGACCGAGCCGCCGCGCGGGCTGGAGCGCGAGACCATCGTCGACGGCGTGCGGTGGCGCTCGCGGGAAGCGGCCGCGGACCCCGGGAGCGCGGCCCGGCCGCCGGTCGTCTACGTGCACGGATTCCTTTCGTCGTCGGCGACGTGGAAAGGCGTGCTCGCGTCCGCGGCGGCGGGCCGGGAGGCGGTCGCCGTCGACCTGCCGGGGGCGGGGTTTTCGGACCGGCCCTGGCCCTTCGACTACACGGTGTTCGGCCAGGCGCAGCATTTGATCCGATACCTCGACGCGCGCGGATGGCCGCGCGTGGTCCTGGTCGGCAATTCCCTGGGCGGCGCCGTTTGCGAGGTGGTCGCCGCCGCGCGGCCCGAGCGGATCTCGGGTCTCGTCCTGGTGGACGCTGCCTCGCCGCGCATGCGCATACCGATCGGATTCCGGCTGCTCCGCACCCCCGTTCTCGGGGATCTCCAGATCGAGCTTCTCACCCGGCCCGTCATGGCGTTCGCGCTGAAGCGGCGGCTCTACGCGAATCCCGCGCGCGTGACGGAGCAGACCGTCGACGACTGGTGGGACCCCGTCCCGGTTCCCGGCACGCGCCGCGCCGCGATCGCGTCGGTGCGGACGAGCCTCTCCGGCACCGACCGGCTCCTCGAGTCGATCCGCGTGCCGACCTTCGTGCTGTGGGGGAAGGACGACCCGCTGCTCGACGTCTCCGAGGGCCTCTCCATCGCCTCGGCGATCCCCGGCGCGCGGTTCGCGGCGATCCCCGGCGCGGGGCACCTCCCTCAGGAGGAGTCTCCCGGAGCCTTCTCGCGGGAAGTCTCCGCGTTCGTGCGCGGCCTTCCGGAAGGAGGCGATCCGTGAGGAGCTCGGCCCGGCGGGGCGGACGCGCGGGAGCGGAACCAGGGCGGTGGGAACCACGGCTCCTTCTCGCCGCGACGGCGGTCGGCCTCGCCGTCTCCGCGATCCGCCCGCACGATCACTTCACCTGGTTCCTGGAAGTCGTCCCCATCTTCATCGCCGTACCGATTCTCGTCGCGACGTTCCGGCGGTTCCCGCTCACGCCGCTCGCGTACCGGCTCCTCTTCCTGCACGCCATCGTCCTGATGGTGGGCGGCCACTACACCTACGCCGAGGTCCCGCTCGGTTTCTGGATGCGCGACGCGTTCGGCTTCGCCCGGAATCACTACGACCGGGTCGGACACTTCGCGCAGGGCTTCGTCCCGGCGATCGTGGCGCGGGAGGTGCTCCGGCGGAAGACGCCGATCTCCTCCCGCGGATGGATCTTCTTCCTGACGACGAGCGTCTGCCTCGCGATCTCCGCGGCTTACGAGCTCTTCGAATGGGGCACCGCCGTCGCGACGGGCTCGAAGGCGGACGCGTTTCTGGGCACGCAGGGAGATCCGTGGGACACGCAGTGGGACATGTTCGTCGCGCTCCTGGGCGCCCTCGCGGCGCAGCTGTCCCTCGGGAGGCTCCACGACCGGCAGGTCGACCGCCGGCTTCCGTAGCGGTGGCGGTCCGCCGCGCAGCCGCCGTGCTAGCCTTCGCGCCATGAAAATCCGAGCCGCTCTCTCGATCCTCGTCTGCGGAGCCCTGTTGTCGACCTTCGCGCCCGCGCAGAGCTCGCCGGCGAAGGCGGCTCCTGGAGGCGACTCCTTCGCGCGGTTCGTCGACGACTATTTCGACGCGCGGTTCGCGTACCAGCCTCTCGAGGGGACATCCGCGGGACTCCACCAGTACGACATGAAGATGCCCGACCGGTCCCGCGCGGCGATCGACCGCCGGACCGCCGAGCTCAAGAAATTCCTCGCCCGCCTCCAGGGATTCGACAAATCGAAACTGAGCTTCGACGACGGGGTCGACGCGCAGGCGCTCGAGGGGGAGATCCGCTCGGAGCTCCTCGATCTGGAGACCCTGCGCCCCTGGGAGTCGAACCCCATGCAGTACGCGGGGATGGCGGGCTTCGCGGTGAACGACCTCATCAAGCGGGACTTCGCCCCGGCCGCCGAGCGGCTCGGGTCGGTGACCGCCCGCATCCGGGCCGTCCCGTCCATCTGCGCCGCGGGCAAGGCGAACCTGAAGAATCCTCCGAAGGAATTCACGACGCTCGCCATCCGGATGGCGAAGGGATCGGCCGGATTCCTCGAGGGCTCCCTCGCGAGCTGGGCGAAGGACGCCGGTGCCGGGGACCCGGCCGTGGAGAAGAGCTTCGGAGAAGCGAACGCGAAGGCGATCGCGGCCCTCAGGGATTTTGCCGCGTGGCTCGAGAAGGATCTCGCGCCCCGTTCGACGGGCCGGTACGCGATCGGAGCGGAGAACTTCTCCCGCAAGCTGAAATACGACGACATGATCGAGGCGCCGCTCTCCGAGGTCCTCGCCCGGGGCGAGGCGAACCTCGCGAAGGACCACGCGGCGTTCATCGAGACCGCGAAGAAGATCGATCCCTCGAAGACTCCCGTCGAAGTGATGAAATCACTCTCCGACGAGCACCCGAGCGCCGCTGATCTCATCCCTTCGGCGGCGCGAAGCCTGGAAGACGCCCGAAAATTCCTGGTCGAGAAGCAGATCGTGACGATCCCGTCCGAAGTCCGCCCGAAGGTGACGGAGACGCCGCCCTTCGCCCGGTTCGGGAGCTTCGCCTCGATGGACACGCCCGGGGCGTTCGAGACGAAAGCGACCGAAGCCTTCTACTACGTCACTCCCGTCGAGAAAGACTGGGATGCGAAGAGGAGCGAGGAGCACCTGCGCCTCTACAACCCTTACGTGATCGCGATGATCAACGTGCACGAGGTCTGGCCCGGCCACTACCTCCAGTTCCTCTACGCGCCCCACTTCCCCACGAAGACCCGCAAGTTGATCGCCTGCGGAACGAACGCCGAGGGATGGGCGCACTACACCGAGCAGATGATGGTCGACGAGGGCTTCGGGGGCGGGAACCCGAAGATCCGGCTGGCGCAACTCCAGGAGGCGCTCCTGCGGGACTGCCGCTACGTGGTCGGGATCAAGCTGCACACACAGGGCATGACGGTCGAGGACGGCGCGAAGGTCTTCGTCGAGATGGGCTTTCAGGAGCCGGCGAACGGCTACGAGGAGGCGCGGCGCGGCGCCTACAACCCGACGTATCTCTATTACACGTACGGCAAGCTCGAGATCCAGACCCTGCGGGACGAGTACATGAAGAAGAAGGGGGTCGGACTGAAGGCGTTCCACGACGCGTTCGTCGCGGAAGGCGGCCTGCCGATCCCGCTCGTGCGCAAGATCCTGTTCCGGTGAGCCCGGCGCCGACGCGCGCGCTGGTGCGTCCGCCCGGAGAGTCCTATCCGCTGGCTTTGACGCGGATCGAGCCGCCCCCCGGAGTCGACCTCGATCTGGCGAGGTCGCAGCATGCCGGATACGTTGCCGCGCTCGAGCGGCTCGGCGTGCAGATCCTCGAGCTGCCGCCCGACGACGCGCTCCCCGACGCAGTCTTCGTACAGGACCCCGTGTGCGTCCTCGACGGACGGGCGATCGTCGGCCGTGCGGCGATGGCGGCTCGGGGCGGCGAAGCCGAGGCGCTCGTGAGCGCGCTCGCGCCTCTCTTTCCCGTGATCCGCCTCGAGGCTCCGGCGGCTCTCGATTGGGGAGACGTCCTGGTGGCGGACGGCGCGCTCTTCGCGGGCCTGTCGGCCCGGACCAACGCCGCCGCCCTCGCGCAGCTCAGAAACCTCGCCGGCTCCGCCCGAACCGTCGAAGGGGTTCCGGTGCCGGAAGGACTCCTGCATCTTCTGACCGGCTGCTCCTATCTCGGAGAGCGCACGGTGCTCGCCGTGTCCGAGCTGGAGGGCTTCTTCCGCGCGCGGGGATACCGCGTCCTGCCGGTCGCCCCGGGGGAGGCAGGCTCGGCCAACGTCCTGACCGTCGGGAGAGATGTCGTCGCTCCCGCAGGTTATCCGGAGACGGCCGAGCGCATGGAGGAAGCAGGGTGGCGCGTGCAGGAGGTGCCGATCGGCGAGTTCGAGAAGCGCGACGGCGGTGTGACCTGTCTCTCGATCCTTTTCTGAGTCCTCTTCGAGGCTCCGGGATGGCGACGCGGCCGGCCGCGACCCGACGTCAGGCGATCGCGCCGAGGCTCTTTCGCGGATCGACGGTGTAGCCGGGAAAGACCCGCTCGAGGCTCGTCACCGCGAGGCGTTTCGTCAGAAGCTCCGCGAACACGTCGCGGAAATCCGTCGTGACCGCGAGGTCTCGGTTCTCGTAGAGGTGGGACGCGTCGAGCCCCGGCCACCGGCCATAGACCTTGCCGCCCTTCACGCCGCCACCGAGCAGCAGCATCACGTTCGCGTGCCCGTGGTCGGTCCCGCGGTTGCCGTTCTCGCGGACGGTCCGGCCGAACTCCGACATCGTGACGAGCGTCACGTCGCCCATCCGGGATCCCAGGTCGCGGGCGAAGGCGGCGATGGCCTGCCCGTAGGCGCGAAGGCGGTTACCGAGCTGGCCCTGCGACCCGCCCTCGCCGGCGTGCGTGTCCCACCCGCCGACGTCCGTGAAAGCGACCTCCAGACCGACGTCGGACTGGATCAACAGGGCGATTTGCCGGAGCGAGGCGCCGAAGGGCGTCTTCGGATATTCCGCTCCATTCTGTGGCGCGCGCGTTTCCGATCCGGCGGACTTCAGGATCCGCAGGGCCTCGAAGGACTCGTGCGCGGTTGCCGACAGGGATCCCGACACCGCGTCCCCGTACATCGACTCGAAGGACGCGGACGCCGGCCCGCTCGCGGTCCCTCCCCGGATTCCGAAGGCGGCGACGCTCGTCATCGAGATCGCCCCCGCCGGCCCTGTGAGGATGCGAGGCATCGTCGGCGCGATCGCGACCGAGCGAAGCGGAGACGGCTTCTCGACCGTCCTTTGCGCGACGGCTCGCGCGAGGAAACCGTCCGGCGTCGATTTCACCCCGGGCGTGCCCGACTCCATGAAGTCCTGAGCGTCGAAGTGGGAGCGCGTGGTGTCCGGGCTTCCCGCGGCGTGGATGAACGCGGCGGAGCCGTCCCGGAAGAGGGGGAGAACGGGCGCGAGCGACGGATGGAGGCCGAAGAAGCCGTCGAGGTCGAGCGCCGCGCCGGCGCCGGCTCCGGGCCGGGGAACGGCGATCGACGGGCGGGCGTCGTAATAGAGCTTCTCGCCGTGCGGGACGACGACGTTTAAGCCGTCGACCGCGCCGCGCTGGAAAACGGCGACGAGGACCCGGCGGCTCGCCGGCCTCGCGGCGCCGGCCATCCGCACGAACACCCTCGGAAGGAAACCGCCCGCGACGAGCGCGAGCCCCCCCGACTTCAGAAGCATCCTTCGATCGAGCATCGTCTTTATCCCTGGTCGGCTGTTTACTGTCTCTGGAACTCGGGACTTCCGATGACGAGGGCGGCGACGAGCGACAGCGGAGACGCCTCGGCCCCTTCGCCGGCGGCTGCGCGCTCCTGGAGGCGCCGGGCGATCGTGCTCCGGGTCTCCGGCGAGAGGTCGCGCCCCAGGAGTCCGCGCGCGAGCGCGTCGGCGGCCCGCGCGGGGTCCTCCGACTCCGCCGGCGACAGGAGCCGGCTGAGGTCCACGTCGGTTCCCGGGATCCGGTTCGAGGCGAGGGCGAGGGCGAAGTTCAGCCTTGCCACGATCGCCCCGCTGTTCACCCAGGCCGCGGCCGCATCCGAGTAGCCGGTCGGCGGCTGGCACAGGTAGAGCGGTTCGCCCATCTGCTCGATCTGCTTCAGCAGGGGCCGGCCCGCGTCCGTGCTGCTGCCGGAGGCGCGCACCGCGGAGACGACGTACTCGAAGGGCGACTTCACCTTGGCCTGGAAGAAGGCGGGATCGAAGAACTCGGAGCTCTCTACGACCGCCCGGACCGTCTCCCGCAGGTCGCCGCCGCTCGCGAGGGATCGCGCGGCGACCCGCGCGATGAGCGCATCCGGGGGATCGTCCGATACCAGCCGCTCGCAGAGCTTGCGGGCCAGGTGCCGGGCAGTCGCCGGATGCCGCGCGAGGATCCGGATCATCGCTTCGCCCTCATCCATGCCGCCCGCGGCGAAGACATGGCCGAGGACCGTCTTCGATCCCGCGTCGTGCGCGCGCGGGCGGAACGTGAACTCGCCGCTCGCGGCCCGCTCCATCGACCATCCGGTCAGCACGCGCGCGAGCTCGGTGACGTCCTTCTGCGTGTACCCGCCGTCGACGCCGAGCGTGTGGAGCTCCATCAGCTCGCGCGCGTAGTTCTCGTTCAACCCGCCCTTCGCGGCGCGGGCAGTTTCCGGCGTGCCGGCGGAGGCCGGAGAGGGCTCCCGCCGGAAGCTACGGCGGGCGGCCGGACGGTGCTCCGGGTCCGCGACGGACCGGGCGTTGTCGAGATAGAAGAGCATCGCGGGGGACTTCGCCGTCGCGAGGAGCAGGTCCTCGAACCGCCCCCAGATGCGGGGCCGGATCGTGTCCCGCTCGAACGAGGTCAGGAGCACGCGGTCGAGCCCCTTCGCCGCGTAGACGTTGAAGTGGTTCATCCAGAAATCGACCATCACTTCATTCAACTGGCGCTCGGAGAAGGCCGCCCGGAGGACCTTCGCGGTCGCGAGCTCGGCAACGAGCCGCCTCGGGCGCTGCTCCGGCGGCAGGCGGGCCATGTCTTCCCGCGCGTCGTTCCCGGCGCCCGACGCCTGCGCTTCGCCGTTCACGGTGGGGCTCGCGGCCGCGGCCGCGAGCTTCCTGCGCTCCCTCGCCTCCCGGAGCGGCTTCTCGAACCGATCGAAGATCTCGCTCTGGGCCATGCTCAGAGTCTCGAGGCTCGCGAGACGCGCCGGGAGCTGCGAATCCGGGAGGCTCTCCGGGCGGAGCTGGGCCTCGATCCAGGGACGGATCCCGATCCGCAGCACGCGGTCGACGTCGCCGGGCCGGGGGCCGAAGGCGAGCCGGTTCAAGACGTGCAGCGCCTTCTCGCGCTCGGTCAGCGCTCCGGGCGGAGAGCCCCACGCGGAGGACGCGAGAAGGAGCGCGGACGCCGAGAGGACGAGTCCGAGGCCCGACCGAAGAATTCGAAGGAACATGGGCACCTCGCTCGATTGGACGAGCGGGGGAGGGTGGGGGTTACCCGGACGCCGCCCCGGTTGGAAGAAGGGAGCGCTCCCGCGCGTTTCTCGTGTGTGAATCCGGCGCGGCCGACTCTCCGCTCCCGTCTTCCTCGCTCATCTCGCGCGAACCCGCCTTCTCGCGCGACGCTCCTTCTCGCGCGAGCGGGGCGCACGGCGAAAATTGCGCCGCGATCCGGGGTAAAATCCCGGCGATGCCTCTGAGCCAGGGTTTCCGCGACGAATGCGGAGTCTTCGGGGTGTTCGACGCGGAGGATGCCGCCCGCCTCACCTACCTCGGCCTCTACGCGCTGCAGCACCGCGGACAGGAGTCGGCGGGAATCGCGACCCTGGACGGAGCCGACGTCCACTTCGAGAGGGAGATGGGATACGTCGCCGACGTCTTCAGCGAGGCGCGGCTCTCCCGGCTTCCGGGCCGTACGGGCATCGGCCACGTCCGGTATTCGACCGCGGGCGCGTCGCTTCTCGTCAACGCCCAGCCGATCGTCTTCGCCACGGGGCGCGGGCCTCTCGCGCTCGCGCACAACGGCAACCTCGTCAACGCCCGGGAGATCCGGGCGTCCCTCGAGGCCTCCGGCGCCCTTTTCACCACGACGTCCGACTCCGAAGTGATCCTTCACCTGATCGCGAGGTCGAAGTCGCCGACGCTCGTCGGCGCCATCGCGGACGCGCTCGCGGAAGTGCGGGGGGCGTATTCGCTCCTGATCCTCGCGCGCGACGGCATCTTCGCGGTCCGGGATCCCCACGGCATCCGCCCGCTCTCGCTCGGCGTCCGCGAAGGCTCCCCGGTGGTGGCCTCCGAGACGTGCGCGTTCGACCTGATCGAGGCGCGCTTCGAGCGGGACGTCGAGCCCGGCGAGATCGTGCGCCTGTCGGCCGAGGGCTTCACCTCGCATCGATTCTCCTTCCCGCGCCCCACGCCGTGCGTCTTCGAGCACGTCTACTTCGCCCGTCCGGACTCCCTGGTCTTCGGCCGCAACGTCGCCGCCACCCGCGAGGCGTTCGGAGCCCGGCTCGCTCGCGAGCATCCCGCGGACGCAGACGTCGTCACTCCGGTGCCCGACTCGGGCATGTACGCGGCCCTGGGATACGCCCGCGAGAGTGGGATCCCGTTCGCGATGGGGCTCGTGCGGAACCACTACGTCGGAAGGACTTTCATCGAGCCCAAGCAGTCGATCCGCCACTTCGGGGTCAAGGTGAAGTTGAATCCGGTCCGTGAGGTCGTCTCCGGCAAGCGCGTCGTGATGGTCGACGACTCGATCGTCCGCGGGACGACGTCGCGCAAGATCGTGCGGATGCTCCGGGATGCCGGCGCGAGCGAGGTCCACGTCCGGATCTCCTCGCCCCCCACGATGAACTCCTGCCATTACGGGATCGACACCCCGACGAAGAGCGAGCTCATCGCGGCAAATCAGTCGATCGACGGGATCCGCGGCTATATCGAGGCGGACAGTCTCGGATACCTGTCTCCCGAAGGGATGCTCGAGGCCTTCGGCCGCCCGCAGCAGGCCGCCTGCACGGCCTGTTTCACGGGGATCTACCCGGTCGAGATCGAGGAGCCGGAGCGGGAGAAAGAATCCGCGATCTCGTCTTAGCGGGGTGTTGACTCCTCTGCTCGCCGCCACCCTCGCGCTGCGCGGCGCCACGCTCGTCGACGGCAACGGCGGTCCTCCCGTCGCCCGCGCTCTTCTCGTCGTCCGCGACGGCCGGGTCGTCTCCGCCGGCGCCGCGACGCCGGAGGCTCTGAAGGCGCTCCCCGCGGACGTCCGGGTGATCGACGTGACCGGCCGCTGGATCGTCCCGGGACTGATCGACGCGCACGTGCACGCGGAATCCGACGAGGATCTCCGGGCGATGCTCCGCTGGGGCGTCACATCCGCGCGTTTGATGGCGGAAGACGTGGGCTCGTCTCGAACGCTCGCGAAGGCCTCGGGCGCGCGCTCGGACGCTCCGGAGGTGTTTCCGGCCGCTCCGATCTTCACCGTCGCCGGAGGCTGGTGGTCCGCGCAGCCCCCGGACGCCGGGCTCGACCGATTCCCCGCCACCCCGGACGAGGCGCGCGCATCCGTCCGGAAGGCGAAGGCTCTCGGCTCGACGGAGATCAAGCTCATGCTGGACGACATGGCGTGGTGCCGCGCGCCGCTCGCCCCGCTCGTCCGCGTGCGGGCCGACGTCGCGTCCGCTCTCCTGGACGAGGCCCGGAGGCAGGGGATGCGTGCGATCGTCCATGCGCCCGGCGCGGCGGATGCCCGGGAGGCGGTTTCCGACGGAGCGACGGCGCTCGCCCACGGGGCGCTCGATCCTCTGGACGAGTCGACCGTGGCGACGATGAAGGCGAGGCCCGTCTACTACGTGCCCACGATGGACATCTTCGAGTTTCTGGCGGATACGGGATCGTTCGTCGATCACGTCCTCTCGGATCCCCGCGTCACGGCCCCCGGAGGCCTGCCGGCCGCGACGGTGGCCCGGATGCGCGCGCCGGACTACGCGGCGGGCTACCGCGCCCGATATCCGGCCTACGAAAACGTGCGCCGGCACCTGCCGCTCCTGCGCGCAAACATCGTCGCCCTCCATCGTGCGGGAGTCCCGATCGCCCTCGGAACGGACATGTGGGCGTTCCCCGGCCTCTCCGTGTCGATCGAGATGGAGCTCTACGTCCGAGCAGGTCTGACGCCCCTGGAAGCGCTTCGCGCGGCGACGGAGACGGCCGCGCGATCGATGGGGATCGACGCCGACCGCGGCACGCTCTCCCCGGGGAAGCGTGCCGACTTTCTGGTGCTGACCTCCGACCCGCTCGCGGATCCCACGAACGTGCGCGCGATCGAGACGATTTACAAGGCGGGCCGGCCCGTCGGCCCGGGGACCGTCCCGCCGCCGCGGGACTGAACGTCGAAGAACGGTCCGCTCTGTTTTCGGGGCGAGCTCTCACTCTCGAGAGATCCACGCGCCGGTCCTCGAGCCCGCTCGGCGCGATGCCGCGGCGGCTCGAGCGGTGACCGGACACCGATCTCTCGCCGGAGATTCGGCGCCGCCGGGATCGGTTACCATCGATCATCGCCACCGCCAATATCGAGGTGAACGCTCCGCGGGGGCCGGCGCGTCCGAGTACACGCCGCGTCGCGAATTCCGGCGCGGCGATCGCCGCCCTCGCGGCCGCGGGAGCGACACTTCTTCTCTTTTTCGCCTCCCGCGGCAAGTGGTCCGACGCCCTCATCGATTCGGGCCGGGAATGGATCGTTCCGGACGCTCTCTCCCGGGGAGACCTCCTGTACCGGGATGTCGTGTACTGGTTCGGGCCCTTCACGCCCTACCTCCACGCGCTCTTCTTCCGTGCGTTCGGATCGAGCTTCCGGACACTGGCGATCGCCGGGGCGTGCGGCGGGGCGGCGGCGCTCGCGTGTCTTCGGTTCGCTCTCGGCCGCGTCACCGGGCGGCGCGAGGCGTGGGCGTGGACCGTCGCGGCGATTCCCCTTCTCGTGTTCATGCCGAACGCGGGGGGCGCGATCCTCGGCATGGGCTACCGGATGTGGCACGCGGCGGGGTTCTCCCTCATCGCGGTCGCCCGGGCGTCGCCGCCCTGGTCGGATCGAGCCGTCCCACGACGCGCCCTCCTGGCGGCGGGCGCCTTCGCGGGCCTCGCGGGCCTCTGCCGGACGGAATGGGGGCTCGCCGCGGCGATCGCCGCCGCCGTCGCGGTTCTCGTCGCCGGACGCGGCGTCCGGGCGGGGAGTCGCGCGGCGGCGGCGGCCCTCGTCGCGGCTGGGTTTCTGGCGGTGGAAGCCGGGGGGATCGGCCTGTTCGTGGCCCTCGCCGGTCCGGCCGCCGTCCTTCGCGACGCGCCCGTGCTGCTCCTCCACCTTCCTCCCGAGACCTCAAGGAGACTCGGAGACCCGGGTGCCGTGCCGTGGATCCCGGGTCTCGTCCAGATGGCCTACGGCGCGCTCACCCTCGTGTCCGTTTTCCTGGCGGTGGAGCTCCTCGTTTCCGCGCGGCGGGAGCCCGACCGCGTCCGCGCCCGGCTCGCGCGGCTCTTCGCGATCCTGATCGCACTCGCCGTGTGCGTCGCCGTCGGAGGATCTCCCGCCGGTGGGATGTTCTCGGGCGCTCCGCTCTTCTGCGGCGCGGCGGTCGCTCTCGGGCTCGCGCGGCCCGGTCCGACGGGCGCGGCGCTCGCCGGCTTCGGGACGATGGGCCTGCTCGCCTCTCACCGGCGATTCTTCTTCCTGACGGACGGGCCCTACGTAGCGCCGGCCCTTCTGTTCGCGCTCGTGTGCGTGGCGGGCTGCGCCGCCGCCGCGGTGGCGAGCCGTCCGCCGGATGTTCGGGAGCGGCTCTCGAAGGGCCTTCGGATCGTCGTCGGACTCGCGGCCGCGGCGGCGTTCGCCGGCCGCATCGCGGGTTACCGGAGCGACGACCGCGTCGAGGTGCCGGGCACGCAGGGGATGCTCTCCGCGAGCCCGGCCGTCGCCGCCCGGATCACGGAGATCGCCGGAAGGATCCGGAATGGGACGCCGTCGGGAGCGGGTCTCGTCGTGTTTCCCGAGGGAGAAGTCTTGAACTACCTCGCCCGCAGGGGCAACCCCATCCGGCACAAGCTGTACCTGCCCGGATACGTGACCGCCGCGAACGAGCCGGCCATCGTGGACGAGCTCGCGCGCGCGAACCCCGCGGCGATCGTGCTCTGGCCGCGTCCGATGGGGGAGTACGGTACCGGCTTCTTCGGAAACGGATACGGAGGGACCGTGCAGGCCTGGATCGACGGCCGTTACGAGGCCGTCCCGGGGGGGGCGCCCGGCGGGAACGCGCCCCGGGTCCTCCGGATCCGCGCCTCCCGTCCGCCGGAAAGCGGGAAGTGATGGGAGTCCTCCAGCGCGTCGCCGCGTCGCTCGTCTCGCATCCCCGGATCTACGATCTCGTCCAGAACCTCGCCGGGCAGGCGAAGGTCGCGGCGCGGCTGCGGACGAGGCTCGAGGCCCTCCCGCATCGCCGCGTGCTCGACGTCGGAAGCTCCGAAGGGGGCTTCGCGGCGCGGCTCGGCGTCGGCCCCGTCTGCCTGGATCTCGATCCGCGGGCCCTCGCGGCACTTCGCCGGCGGGAGCTCGTAACGAAGGCCGTAGCCGCGGACGCCTCCGCGCTGCCGTTTCCCGGCGGCACCTTCGACCTGACCGTCTGCGTCGCCGTCTTTCATCACGTCGACGATGCGACGCTTTCCCGAGTGGTGTCCGAGCTCTCGCGGATCACGTCCGGGCACCTCCTGTTTCTCGACCCGCTGAAGAACGACGCGCGAGGGATCTCCCGGTGGCTCTGGAAATACGACCGGGGGCGGCATCCCCGCGACCGCGAGACGCTCCTGCGCGCGCTTGGAGAGCACTTTCGCGTGGTCGTCGCGGAAGAATTCGCCGTGTACCACCAGTACCTGCTCTGCGTCGCGATCCCCCGCCGAAACGAGCCGGCGCCTTAGCGCCGGCGGCCGGAGCGGCGGCCGGCCGGCACGCGGGGCGTCACCGCGCGCTCCACATCCAGCAGCCGATCGCGTCGAGGAAGACGGCGCCGAGCCGGGCGTAGATGTTGTGCACCGGCCGGTTCTCGATCGAGAACCGTGCCTCGCCGAGCCGCGCTCCCCGCTCCCCGAACGCCCGCAGGGCGGCGGCGTAGAAGTCGAGGCCGGAGATCGTCGCTCCCCGCCGGGTCATCGCCAGGGCCAGGTTCAGGTGGCCGCCTTCCGGCTCCGCGAGGAACCAGCCCTCCGCCTGGCCGTCGCGGCCCACCTCCACACACCACTCGGGCGACCTCGTGAGCAAACCGGCGCCCCAGATCGAATAGCGCTCCGAGACCTTCTTCGCGGTCGTGTCCGGCAGGTGGCGGAACCGCTCGTGGATGAAGTCCGGCCAGTCCTTTTCCGGGAGCGCGAACGGCTCCTCGCTGGCGAAGCGAACCGTGAGCGGCTCGGTCGAGGCCGCGATCCGGCCGAGCCCGATCCGGAATTTCAGCTGCGTGTCCACCTGCGCGAAGCCCGCGTCCGAGAGGCGCCACGGATCCGGCGCCTCGTCGAGCGCGCATCGGAACTCGACCCAGCTGTACGGCGCCAGCTCCGCGGTCCGCTTCTCCGCTGGCTCCGAGAAGAAGGCCGCGTCTTCCAGGATTCCGACGCGGGCGCCCCACCAGGTGCAGTTGAAATCGTGGTCGCGGATCATCCGGCGGCCTCCATCCGGTCGAACGTGGACTGCCAGAAGGACTGGCCGTCCCAGACCGGTCCGAACTGGTGCATGTCCCGAATTGGGACGAACCGCTTGACGCCCTCCGCGGCGAGCCGACGCGGGAGATCCTTCGAAAAAGAGGGGGAGATGGCCTGGCCGACGGTCTGGATGTTGCGGGGCAGGCTCGACAGGGCCTCCTCCAGCGAGAGAGACAGGATCCGCAGAAGCCGTCGGCCCTCGGGCATCGGAATCCCCGGCGCTCCCACCGCGAGCGCGGCTCCGTGGCGCGCCGTCAGCCGGCTGTCCCACCCCTGCGCGCCCGCCCACTGGTGGTCGAGGACCGCCGCGGACGCGATCGCCATTTCGGGGGCTCGCGGAAAGAGCGACGCCCAGCGCTCGACGAGGCGGTCGCGAAGGGCGAGCGCGTCCTCGCGCGAGGCGTCGAGCAGGATGACGCGCGCGGGCGACGTGCACGCCGCGAGGCCGTAGACGTCGAAGACCTTCAGGAGCGAGACGAGCGCGGCATCGTCGCCGGACCCGGCGAGGTCGATCCATGCTTCCGATTCGCGGTGACCGAAGGAGAAGGAGGCGCTCCCCGGCGGATGGGGCAGCGCGTCAATCGCCGCGACGGCCTCATCGGAGCCGAACGCGATGCGCGTTCTCGCTTCGGCGGCCCACTCCGCGTTGCGCGCATCGTCCCGTGCGAACGTCTGCGCGTCGACGCGCGTCTCGAGGAGATCCCGGAGCGGCCCGGCGGCGAGGTGCGCGACGGCGTAGTCGAGGAACGCCCGTGTCAGGTCGTCGCCCCGCGAGCCGGACTTGATGCGGATCGCGTTGCCCGTCAGGGTGAGGAGGACGAGGCTCAAGGCGCCGAGAAGGCTCACGTTGTTCGGCAGCCACACCGCGATCGTTCCGCCAGGGACGGCCACGGCGTCGGCCGGCGCCCCGGACGGGTCCGGCTCGCCGAACGACATCGAGAAAGCGGAGCGGAGCGAGCCGGGGTCGAGGAAACCGATGAGATAAGCCCATTCGTCCCGCGTGAACGCCGCGGGCTTGTCTCGCGCCATGCGGCTCCGCAGCGACGACCAGTCCGAGAGCACGCTCTCGAGAGGAAAGGGGAGGAGAACTGTCGTCCTCCGTGCGCCCGCCGCGAATCGGTGCTCAAACATTGGCGCAGCCGCGCAGCTCCGCCCGCGGCACCCGCCCGAGCATCTCGAACCGCTTCCCCTCTCGCCCGCACGGGCACGGCCCGGGCGCGATGCGCCCGAGATCCTCCGTCAGCACGCTGTGGTTCGGCGCCCCTCGCGCGAGCACGTTCACGAGCTGCAGCATGCCCGTTTCTTCCGCGAGGGAAGAGAGGGTCGTCGCGTCGCGCACGACGACGTCCGCCCAGACCGGCACGTGGCGATATCCGCTGACGCAGAGCGGGTAGGGGACGCCGATCTGCTCGACGAGACCGTAGAAGTCGACGACGCGCGACCCGGGGCCCGCGGTGGCGAGCAGCCGACTCTCGAGGGTCTTCGGGTCGATGCCCTGCGCCTCGAGGCGCTTCCAGCCGCCGCTGTGGACGAAGACGATCTTCCGGCGCGCCAGGCGGCCGGCGACGTCCGCGGGCCGGCGACGCTCCGCCCATTCCTGCCAGAGGATCGACGTGAATCCGTAGACCAGGATTTCCTCTTCGCGTTCGAGGAGGTCGGCGATGCGGCTCCAGGCGATGCCCCCGACGGGACCGGGGTCGTCCAGGAGGAAGCGGATTTCCGAAGCGAGAGGCGCGAGGCTCAACGCAGCCGCGGTGCGAGCCGAGAGCGTTCCCCGCTCGCGCAGGGAAGCGGCGCGGTCGATGACGAGCAGGGGCCGGGTCCCCCCGCCGAGCGCGTCCGCGAGGATCGCCGCGGCGCTCCTGGCCTGCAGAGCGGAGCTCTCCTCGTCGAGCGCGATGCGGCTGACGGCGCCGCCCGATCCGGACGAGCGCAGGAACCGCCCCCTCCGGACGCCGGGAAATTCCGTCGTCAGGTCTCCGCGCTTGAAGACGCCCGCGTGGAGATAAGGGAGGGAGGCCGCGTCGGCGCCCGGCGTCCAGCCCGGCCACACCCGGGCGAAGGGGGGACACCACGCGAGATGGTGGGCCGTCAGCGCGTTCATCTCCTCGATGAACCGCGCGTCGTCCCGCGGCCCGAAGGGGGGCCGTTCCAGGAGCGCGCTCACGCCGCGAAAGCCCGGCGGCGGAAGTGCTCGATCTGCGGGGCGCGGACGAGCGCGCCGTTGGTCCGGGTGCTCGGGTCGCGGAGGACCGCGGGCCAGTGGACTTCCAGCAGGGGGATGGCGCGCTCGTACGCCTCTTCGAGATACACGCGCCGGGCCGCGTCGAGGATCGCCGCCACCTCCAGGCCCGACGCTTCGAGCCGCGACGCGGCGCCGGCCGAGAGCGAGAGATCGAGCGACAGCACGGGCCAGAGGAAGGTCGAGCAGAGCCGCGCGTGGCCCCAGCCGAAATCCGGCTGAACGGCGCGGAGCGGGCCCTCGAGCGTGTGGGCGATCCCGTGCACGAGTCCGACGCTCGCGCGCGACTGGAGACGGCACGCCGACGCGCTCGCCTCGAACCAGCGGTCGTCGCGGCCGATCGGCAGCGCGAGCATTTCGGAGATCACGGAGGCGAGCTCCTCCTGAACGGCGGCGTCGGCGAGAGGCGAGAGGAAACCCTCGAGAGCGTGCGACCAGGCATCGCCGCACGCGGCCTCGGCCGCTTCTCGCGATACCGAGTCCGCGAGAGCGGTCCAGGGCACGCGCACGTCCGGAAGATAGGCGGAGCCCATCCGGATCACCTTGCGCCCCTCCTCGTTCATGACGGCGATCGGCGACGCCTCCGCGCCGCTTCCCCAGATGCTCGCTACGGCCACGAGCCGCAGGCCAGGCGCGCTCTCGGCGCGGTAGCGCTTCGCGAGGTCCAGCAGCGTTCCGCCGCCGACGGCGATCAGGGTCTGCGTATCGCCGCCGATTCCCTCTCCGGGGTCGTGGTGCGGAAAGGGCAGCGCCGCCTGCGTGCGGGACCGGACGCTCGGGCTCGCCCACACGACGGTGGGCCCGAGGTCTTCGGCGAGCAGCCGCGAGAGAGACCAGACGTCCGGCCTAGGCGTCTCCAAAGTCGACTCCCTTCGCGCGCAGCGCGGCCATGATGTCCTCCACGCTCGCGAGCCGGGTCGCCTCCTGGGGCGAGAGGTGATGCCCGAAGACTTCCTGGATGCCGACGGCGAGGGAGACAGTGCCGAGCGAGTCCCACGAGTCGACCTCGTCGCGGGTCAGGTCGAACCGGAACTGCCCCGGGTCGAGGAGGAACACGTCGAGCAGCAGCTCGCGGAGGCGGTCGCGGTTCGACATCAGATTCTCTGGCTCCACTCGATCTTCCGGCCTTCCAGGGCGGAAGCGGCGGCCGCGTCGAACTTCCCGTTCGGAAGTGACGGCAGGGCCGGGGCGCTCTCGATGCGCAGAGGCCAGTGGGTCCGCGGGTGTTCGCGGCGGAGGACGGAGAGGATCGCCTGCAGCTCCTCTTTCCCGGGGTGAGGTGCCAGAAGCAGGACGTGCCCCATTTCTCCGAGGGAGTCCGTCTCGTAATAGAAGGCACCCTCGCCGGACCAGGCGGAGCTCACCGAGTCGAGGACGAGCGGTGGGGAGATCTTGACGCCGTATCGCTTGAAGACCTCGCCTGCGCGTCCCTCCAGGATCCACCGGCCGTCCTCGCCCGAATGCCCGCAGTCCCCGGTCGGGACCCAGTCCTCCTCCCCGATCGCGTGAAATCCGGCGGAGTCGCAGAATCCCGCCGCGGCGTAGGGGCTGCGGAAGAGGAGCGCTCCGCCGGGCGAGCGGCGCAGCTCGACGCCGGGGAGCGGACGGCCGACGTCGGCCGCGGATTCGGCGGCCTCGGCCCTCCGGAGCGTGAGCCGGGGCATGGCTTCGACGCAGCCGTAGTTGTTGAAGATCGCGGCGTTCGGAAACGTCCGCGACACGGCGGAAAGCCGTTCCTGGGGGAAACGGCCTCCCGCGAAATGCACGCGGAGGATTCCCGGAAAAACGCGCCCGGCGAGCTGGCGCTCCAACAGGGGAACGTGTCCCGCGACGAGGCAGATCATCGCGTCGTCCGCGTGCTCCAGGACCTGCCCGACCGCTTCGGGATCTGAGAAGCCCGCGGTCTGGAGGAACTCCCGGCCGTGCTCCTTCGCCCAGAGCCACTGGTTGACGAAGGCATAGGAGTAGGTGAGAGGAAGAAGCCCGACGGTCCGCCGGACGGGCTCGCTCTCCTGCGCGTCGTGCAGGACGCGCGCGAGCCGCCGGGCGCGGTCCCGGGATCCGAAGACGAGCTTCGGCTCGCCCGTCGAGCCCGAGGAGAGGAGCGCGAAGTGGTCGCGCCGCAAGGGCTCCGGAACGAGCTCCAGCGTGCGTGCGACCCAGTCGCCCTGGCCGCCGCTCTTCCTGGGCAGATAGGCGAAGGTCTGAGGATCTTCCCAGGCGGCGTCCAGGTCGCCTGACGGCGCGGAGCCCTCGCCCTCGTGGACGACCCTCATCGCGCCGAGGCGTCGAGCGCCGAAGGCCGGGCGGCCTCGCCGGAGACGCGGCCGACCGTGTACGGCGGGCGCTCCATGAGCCGGACGTGGACGCGAGCGAGGTACTCGCCGATGATCCCGAGCGCGAAGAGCTGCGCGCCGGAGAAGATCGCGATGATCGACGCGAGAAACGGAAATCCCGGGGCGCTCCCGTGGTTGATGAAGTACGTCACGAGCACGAAGGCGAGGATCGAGAATCCGAAGAGGGTCACACAGAAGCCGACCAGGGTCGCGAAACGCAGCGGAAGGGTCGAGAATCCGGTCATCATCGTGAGCCCGTGGACGAGAAGCGTCCGCATGGTGTAGTTCGACCGGCCGATCTCGCGGGGCCTGTGCTGGACGTTCACCGACGAGAACTTCGTAGTCCCCCACGTCAGGAGGACGTCGATCGACACGTAGGGGCTCTGGTAGGTCTCGAAGGCGTTGCGCAGCGGGGTGCGGAACGCGCGGAACGCGGAGACCTTGCGCGCGGTCGCGGCGCCCATCGTCTTCTGGAGCGCGATCTTCGTGATCCACGACGCGACATTGCGAAAGAGCGTGTGGGGACGAGTCGCCGTGGTGCCGTACACGACGTCGGCGCCGCGGTCGATCTCCGCGAGCAGGCTCGAGATGTCCTCCGGCTGATGCTGGAGGTCGTCGTCGATCGTGACGATGACCGCGCCGCGCGCCGCCCGGATCCCGGCGAGCAGCGCGTTGTGCTGCCCGTAGTTGCGCATCAGATCGATGCCGCGAACGTTGTCGTGCGATCGCGAGAGCTCCGAGACGACGTCCCACGACCCGTCGCGGCTCCCGTCGTTGACGAGGACGATTTCCGACGGCACGTTCTCGAGGGCGGTCCGCAGGCGGCGGACGAGCGGCGGAAGGGAGCCCTGGCTGTTGTAGACCGGGACTACGACGGAAATCAATCGTGTGTTCGACAAGTCGAGAGCTCGATTCTACACGGGCGACCCGCGATTCGATCGACTAGAATCGCGCCGATCCGATGAGCTCACCCGGCGGGAGATCCGATTCCGGGAAGGCATCCGCCGCGGGAGCCCGCCGCGATCCGGCGCCGCGCGCGACGGGTGCCGGATCCGCGATCCGCCGGTGGATCGGGTGGCCCGAAGCGGCGTTCCTCCTCGTCACGACGGCCGCCGGAGTCTGGGGAGCCGGACGATGGACGAACCCGTTCGGAGATCCAGGCTTCTCCTGGTCCGCCGTCCATCGCGTCGCTCACGGAGAGCGGCTCTATCGGGACATCTTCCTGAGCTACACACCGCTCTCGATCGAATCTCTCGCGCTCGTGGCGCGCGTGTTCGGCGAATCGAGCGTGCTGTGGACGTTCGTGAACTGGATCCCGGCCGTCGCCGCGGGATTCCTCCTCCTCGCCGCGTCGCGGGGGATCCTGGCGCCTCTGGAGCGGGCCGCGGTGGCTACGGCGGCGATGGCGCTCTCGCTCTTCGTGAGCGGCAACGGACGGCTCGTCTATCCGTACTACCCCGGCGTCGCCCACGCTCTTCTCCTATCCCTCGCCGCGCTCTGCTTTCTCAGAGACTCGGACCTTCCACCGATGCGGCGGGCGTTCTTCGCCGCGCTGCTCGCCGGGCTCGCGTTCGGCTGCAAGCAGGAGCTCGGTGTCGCCGCGTTCGCGGCGGTCGCGAGCGCGGTCGTCACGAGTCCGCGCGCCGCCCCGCGGTGGCTCGCGGGCGCTGCGGCGGGAGGCCTCGCCGGACTGGCGGCGACCGTCGTCTTTCTCCTGTCCGCGCCGTCGATCGACGCGCTTCGGCTCGACAGCCATTTCTGGCCTCTCGCCCTCAAAGTCTCTCCGGATCTCCAGCCGCTCTTTCGCTCCGTCGCGGGAGTGCGGTATCCCAACTGGCCTCTCGCGATGCGATCCTCGGCGTTTCTTCTCCTGCTCCGAATCGGGCTCCTCCTCATCGTCGCACTGCTCGTGGTGCGGCCGCGGGCGCGCCGCGCGTGGATCCCCGTCGGGGCGCTCTTCGCGGTGCTCGCGGCGTGGTGGCTCTACGAGGGCGAGTCGCTCGGCAACCCCTCGCCGTTCGTCTGCCTCTCCATGCTCGTTTCGTTTGCCGTCGCGGGAATCGCCTTCTTCCGGCGGGAGACGCCGCAGCGGCCGTTCCTGGTCGGCCTCGGAATCTTCGCGGGGCTCGCGGGCGTGCGCACCGCGTTCTCGCCCTTCACCACCGGCGCCTACGACGGCCCGGCACGGCTCGCCGCGAGCCTGACGTGGATCGTCTTTCTCTGCGTGCTCCTGCCGGCGATTTTTCTTCCCGACTCCCGCGCCCGGGCCATCGCGAGGCCGATCCTGGCGGCGGCCGCCATCCTCGCCACCGTTTCGCCCGCCTGGGACGGCATCCGGAGCCTTCGATTTCCCGACCGGACCGAGGTGGCGACGCCCCGCGGGAACGTCTACGTGACGGGCCGCGAAGCCGGCGTCCTCTCCCTGCTGTCCAGGGCGCTCGTTCCCGGTGAGCGCGTGTTCCTCGTTCCCGAGTCGAACGGCGTGGACGTGCTCTGGGACGTCCGGGACGTCTCGCCGTTGATCGACGTCATGCCGGGATGGGTCGAACCGGGCGTCGAGCGCGCGCTCATGGCCCGATTCGAGCGAGAAATGCCCTCCGCCATCGTCTGGTTCGACCGGCCGATGCCGGAATACGGAATCGAGCCGTTCGGGCGGGGGTACGGCCGCGAGCTCGCGGCGTGGTGCGAGCAGCATTACGCGGCCGTCGCGGCCACTCCGGGCGTCAGGATCCTCCGCCTGAAGACGACGCGTCCGGTCGGAGAGTCGCCGCGATTCTGAATATAATCCGCTGCGTTTGGCCCCCTCCCGTTATTCCGCCGCCGGCGTCGACATCGATGCGAAGGCGGCCGCCCTCGCGCGGGCCCGCGACGCGATCCGGTCGACGTTCACGCCGGGCGTCCTCGGCGACGTCGGAGGGTTCGGAGGTCTCTTCAGGCCCGATTTCTCCGGTCTGCGTGAGCCCGTCCTCGTGGCGTCGACCGACGGAGTCGGCACCAAGCTGAAAGTCGCGATCGCCGCGGGACGGCACGACACCTGTGGCGCGGACCTCGTCCGGCACTGCGTCAACGACATCCTCGTGCAGGGCGCCCGGCCGCTTTTCTTCCTCGACTACATCGCCACCGGGAAGATCTCTCCCGAGGTGCTCGGGCAGGTGATCGCCGGCGTCGCGCAGGGATGCCGCGAGAACGGGACGGCGCTCCTGGGAGGCGAAACGGCGGAGATGCCCGGCTTCTATTCGGAGGGCGAGTACGACGTGGCGGGGACGATCGTCGGGGTCGTCGACCGGGACCGAATTCTGGACGGCTCCCGCATCGCCGGGGGCGACCTCGCCCTCGGGCTTCCCTCGGCCGGCCTGCACACGAACGGGTATTCGCTCGCGCGGAAAGTCTTCTTCGAGGAGATGCGTAGGAAGCCGTCCGATCGCCTCCAGCCCGGCGGCTCGGCCACGATCGCCGACGCGCTGCTCGCGCCGCACCTTTCGTACCTGGGGGCCATGGAGCCGCTTCTCGCGGACGACCTCGTCCACGGCATGGCTCACATCACCGGCGGCGGCTTCTACGACAACATCCCGCGGGTGCTGCCGGAAGGACTCGACGTGGTGATCCGCGCGGGCGCCTGGCCGGTTCTCGACGTTTTCGAGATCATCGGGCGGGAGGGCCGCGTCTCCTTCGAGGAAATGCATCGCGTGTTCAATATGGGGATCGGCATGGTCGTCTTCATCGCGCCGTCGGATCTTCCCCGCGTCGCGTCGATCTGGTCGCAGGCGGGAGTGAAGTGGTTCGCGATCGGCAACGTGCGGGCGGGCGGCAACCGGACGGTCGTCATCGACCCGCCGCCGGCGTGAAGCGTTCCGGCCGCGCGCCGGCCCGCGCCGTCCTTCTCCGCCCGTGACCGAAACCGGGCGGGAGCCGCCCCGCCGCCGGCTCGCCATCCTTCTCTCGGGCCGGGGCTCGAACTTCAGCGCGATCGCGGACGCCGTCGAAAGCGGCGCCATCCCGCGTGCCGAGATCGTGGCCGTCCTGTCCGACGCGCCGACCGCGCCCGGGCTCGACCTCGCCCGCCGCCGGGGTCTCCCCGCGCGGGTGATCGCGCGCGACGCGCACGCGACGCGGCGCGAGCACGAAGCCTCGCTCCTGAGGGAGCTCGAGCCACTCCGGCCCGATCTGCTCTGCCTGGCGGGATATATGAGGATCCTGTCGCCCGATTTCGTGCGCCGCTACCGGAGCCGGATCCTGAACATCCACCCATCGCTCCTGCCCGCCCATCCCGGGCTCGAACCGCAGAGAAGGGCCCTGGAGGCGGGGGATCCTTTCGCCGGCTGCACGGTTCATTTCGTGGACGAGGGCACGGACTCGGGGCCGGTCGTCCTGCAGGCGCGGGTCCCCGTCCTGCCGGATGACACCCCGGAGACCCTCTCCGCCCGTATTCTCGAGGCCGAGCACCGGCTTTATCCCGAGGCGATCGCCAGGGTTCTCGAGGAGCTTGCGCCAGGCTGTTGAAAACTGCACAGGGGACTGTGCAACGGGTGTGTCGTAACCCGTTCCGGGTCAGACTGTTGCGAATTGTTTCGAAAACCCTTGACACATCCGGGAGGGACACCTATATTCCGTCTCCCCGCAAGGGTTCCAAGATCTTTACAAGGGTTCCTTCGCTGCGCTAGCCGTCCTCGCGGGAGGGTGGCGGCGGGAAAAACGGTTGACGGACCACGAAAAATCGAAGAGACTGAAATTTCCGTCTTCGGACGGCCGTTTCGATTGAGCTACGCCGGAAGTACGGCGTCATCCCGGGGAGAAGAGCCCAGGGGATTCGGTTCCTTGAAAACTGAGTAGAGCGTGCCAGACGTCTTTTTCCTGGTTTTTTTGGTAAGTCAGGGGACTTTGCAGTCCCCCGAACCCCCAAGAAAAACCAGAGTTTCCTGTATCGAAAAAACAGGACGACTCTTACTGAGAATGTAA